>NZ_QHHZ01000008.1:0-472509 GCF_003947315.1 Nonomuraea sp. WAC 01424 | reverse complement strand
CACGCTGGAGGAATGGATCGAGCTCTGGAACGACAACGCCAAGCCGTTCCGCTGGACCAAGACCGCCGACCAGATCATCGACCGTATCTGTCGCTACTGCGACCGAATCTCAAAGCCGGCTCACTAGGTCTCTGGGGGGCAAGTCCTGGCCCCTCGGTTCTGGCCTCCGGCCTCTGGGTTCTGGCCTCCGGCCTCCGGCCTCCGGGCGGCAGGCAGCGGGCAGTGGGCCCCCAAGGGCCCGCGTGCGTCGGGCGTCGGGCCCCGGGCGTCAGGCCCCGGGTTCCATGCGTCGGGTCCCAGCTTTTTGCTCCGAGTAGTGGACTCCGACCTCTGGCTTCTGACTTCCGGGTTCGGGGCTTGGGGGCGGCGGGGTCGGGTCGAGGGGGCGGGTGGTCGGGTGCAGTGGTGCGGCCGTGGGGTTGAGCGAACGGTTCGGGTGGAGGGATCGGGTGGTGGGGTCGGGCGATGGGGCGGAGGTGAGGTGGTGGGGTTTGGAGGGTACCTCCGATGTTTTGCAAGGTGGGGAGGAAGGTGGCGGGTGGGGAGGCGTCGGAGCTGTGGGGGGTCCAGGGGGAGGGGTGGCGTGGTTCGAGGGGGGATTTCGGGTTACGGATCGGATGTATCGGGCTGGGTGCCCTTGACAGGCACTGTCGCTGCCCAGCAGCATCGGTAGCGCAGACATCCGATGAATAAAGCGAAGGGTGCGGTGTGAAGCTGCTGCGAGTTGGACCTGTCGGGCAGGAGCGACCGGTGGTGATGGATGCCTCCGGCAACCTCCGCGACATCGGGGAGCCCGAGATCGACGGGGCTTTCCTCGCCTCCGGGGGAGTGGCGCGCGTGCGTGACGCGCTGGAGCGCGGCGACCTGCCTGTCGTCGACGCCGCCGGGCTGCGGATCGGCGCGCCGATCGCCCGGCCGGGCAAGGTGGTCTGCATCGGGCTGAACTACCGCGACCACGCCGCCGAGTCCGGCGCGGAGCCGCCCGCCGAGCCCGTGGTGTTCATGAAGGCCGCCAACACCGTGATCGGCCCGTACGACGAGGTGCTGGTGCCGCGCGACAGCGTGAAGACCGACTGGGAGGTGGAGCTGGCGGTCGTGATCGGCAAGCGGGCCCGCTACCTCGACAGCCGGGAGGAGGCCCTCGACGTGATCGCCGGGTACGCGATCTCCAACGACGTGTCGGAGCGTGAGTTCCAGCTCGAACGCGGCGGCCAGTGGGACAAGGGCAAGTCGTGCGAGACGTTCAACCCGCTGGGCCCGTGGCTGGTGACGGCGGACGAGGCCGGCGACCCGCAGAGCCTGGGGCTGCGCCTCTGGGTGAACGGCGAGCCGCGCCAGAACGGCGACACCAAGGAAATGATCTTCGATGTGGCCGAGATCGTGCGGTACCTGAGCCGGTTCATGGTGCTCGAACCCGGTGACGTGATCAACACCGGCACTCCCGCCGGGGTCGCGATGGGCATTCCAGGCCAGCCGTACCTGCGTGCGGGGGATGTGATGGAGCTGGAGATCGACGGGCTCGGCCGCCAGCGGCAGACGGTGGGGCAGGCCTGATGTCGTACAGGATCGTCGCGCTGGAGACGCACGACGTGCGCTTCCCGACGTCGCGGGACCTGGATGGGTCGGATGCGATGAATCCGGATCCCGACTACTCCGCGGCCTATGTGGTGCTGAAGACCGACGACGGGGTCGAGGGGCACGGGTTCGCGTTCACGATCGGGCGCGGCAACGACGTACAGACCGGGGCGATCAGGGCGCTGGAGTCGTACGTGATCGGCCGGGACGTCGAGGACCTCGGCGCGCTCTACAAGGAGATGGTCGGCGACTCGCAGCTGCGGTGGCTGGGGCCGGAGAAGGGCGTCATGCACATGGCGATCTCCGCCGTGGTCAACGCCCTGTGGGACCTGAAGGCCAGGCGGGCGGGCAAGCCGGTGTGGCGGTTGTTGTCCGAGATGTCCCCGGAGGAGATCGTCGGGCTCATCGACTTCCGCTACCTGAGCGACGCGCTCACCCAGGACGAAGCCCTCCAGATCCTGAAAAATGCGGAAGAGGGGAAGGAAGAGCGGATCCAGCGGCTGATCGAAACCGGCTACCCCGCCTACACCACCTCTCCCGGCTGGCTCGGCTACGACGACGACAAGCTGCGACGTCTCTGCAAGGAGGCTCTCGACCAGGGGTTCGGCCAGATCAAGCTCAAGGTCGGCGCCGACCTCGAAGACGACCTGCGCCGCTTCCGCGTGGCCCGCGAGGTCTGCGGCCCCGACTACCCGATCGCGATCGACGCCAACCAGCGCTGGGACGTCGCCTCGGCCATCGAGTGGGTCAGCGCGCTGAGCCCGTACCAGCCGCATTGGGTGGAGGAGCCGACCAGCCCCGACGACGTGCTCGGCCACGCCGCCATCGCCGAGGGCATCAGGCCGGTCCCGGTCGCCACCGGCGAGCACGTCCAGAACCGCATCGTCTTCAAGCAGCTCCTCCAGGCCGGCGCGATCTCCTACCTGCAGATCGACGCGGCCAGGGTCGGCGGGGTCAACGAGAACCTGGCGATCCTGCTGCTCGCGGCCAAGTTCGGCGTGCCGGTCTGCCCGCACGCGGGCGGCGTCGGGCTGTGCGAGCTGGTGCAACACCTGTCGATGTTCGACTACGTGGCGGTCACCGGCACGATGGACGGCCGCGTGATCGAGTACGTCGACCACCTCCACGAGCACTTCGTGCACCCGGTCGTCATCGACAACGGCCGCTACACCGCTCCCATGGCACCCGGCTTCAGCGCCGAGATGCACGCGGCGTCGATCGCCGCCCACACCTTCCCCGGCGGCGAGATCTGGAGGACCACGGCATGACGCTCAAAGCCATTGTGACCGGCGGCGGTTCCGGCATCGGCCTGGCCACCGCCACCCTGCTCGCGCAGCGCGGCATGAAGGTCGCCTGCCTCGACCTCAACCCGCCCGGCGACCCCTTCATCGGGATCAAGGCGGACGTGTCGGACGACGGGTCCGTACGCGCGGCGGTGGCCGAGGCGGCGGAACGTCTCGGCGGCATCGACATCGTGATCAACAACGCGGGCATCGGCGCCCAGGGCACGGTCGAGGACAACCCGGACGAGGAGTGGCGGAAGGTCTTCGACGTCAACGTGCTCGGCATGGTCCGGGTGAGCCGGGCGGCGCTGCCGTACCTGCGCGGGTCGGAGCACGCGGCCATCGTCAACACCTGCTCGATCGCGGCCACCGCCGGGCTGCCGAACCGGGCGCTCTACAGTGCGACCAAGGGCGCGGTGTTGTCGCTGACCCTCGCCATGGCCGCCGACCACGTACGCGAGGGCATCCGCGTCAACTGCGTCAACCCGGGCACCGCCGACACCCCGTGGGTGGGGCGGCTGCTCGACGCGGCCGACGACCCCCAAGCCGAACGCGCGGCGCTGAACGCCCGGCAGCCCATGGGCCGCCTGGTCAGCGCCGAGGAGGTCGCCGCGGCGATCGCCTACCTGGCGGGCCCCGAGTCCGCCGCGACCACCGGCACCGCGCTCGCGGTCGACGGCGGCATGCAGGGGCTGCGGCTCCGGCCAACCAATTAGAGGAAGGTAACCCCCCATGAAGATCGGTCCGGTGGTCGCGAGCGCGGCCCTGCTGGCGGTCGTCGCCGCGTGCGGCTCCAACGGCTCCAGCGGTACGAGTGGCTCCGCGGCGGAAGGGGGAGGCGGCGGCAAGGTCGGCATCGACCACCCGCGCGCCGACTCCGACTTCTGGAACTCCTACATCAAGTACGTCCCGCAGATGGCGACCGAGCTCAAGGTCGACCTCATGCCCGCCACCAACTCCCAGAACGACGTCTCCAAGCTGGTCAACAACGTGCAGGCGCTGGTCGGCCAGGGCGCCAAGGCGATCGTCATGGCCCCCCAGGACACCGGCGCCATCGCCAACACGCTCCAGCAGCTGGAGAACAAGAAGATCCCCGTCGTGACCGTGGACACCCGCCCCGACAAGGGCAAGGTCTACATGGTCGTCCGCGCCGACAACCGCGCGTACGGGACCAAGGCGTGCGAGTTCCTCGGCGAGAAGCTCGGCGGCAAGGGCAAGGTCGTGCAGCTTGAGGGCGCGCTCAGCTCGATCAACGGCCGTGACAGGTCCGAGGCGTTCACCGAGTGCATGAAGACGAAGTTCCCCGGCATCACGGTGTTCAGCGAGCCGACCGAGTGGGAGGGCAGCAAGGCGGCGTCCATGCTCCAGACCCGCCTGGAGCAGAATCCGGACATCAAGGGCATCTACATGCACGCGGGCGGCGTGCACCTGGCCCCGACGCTTCAGGTGCTCAAGCAGAAGAACCTGCTGGTCCCGCCCGCCGACCCCAAGCACGTCTTCGTGGTCTCCAACGACGGCATCCCGCAGGAGTTCGAGGAGATCCGCAAGGGCAACATCGACGCCACGGTGTCGCAGCCGGCCGACCTGTACGCCCGGTACGCGATCTTCTACGCCAAGGCGGCGGTGGACGGCAAGACGTTCCAGGCGGGCCCGACGGACCACGGCAGCAACATCATCCAGCTGCCCAACGGCTTCGAGGACCAGCTCCCGGCGCCGCTGGTGACGAAGGACAACGTGGACGACCAGAACCTCTGGGGTAACCAGGTCAAGTGATGAAATATCACGTTGAAGCCCGAAGTGTCGTCAAGCGTTTCGGCCCGACCACCGCGCTGAACGGCGCGGAGATCGCCATCGCCGAGGGCCACACCCACGCCCTCGTCGGCAGGAACGGCGCGGGGAAGTCCACCCTCGTGTCGATCCTCACCGGGCTCCAGCGGCCCGACGAGGGCGAGGTGCTGTTCTCGGGAGAGACGGCGCCCGCCCTCGCCGACCGCGACGCCTGGCGGCAGCGTGTCGCCTGCGTGTACCAGAAGTCCACGATCATCCCGGCGCTGACGGTCGCCGAGAACCTGTTCGTCAACCGCCAGACCGAGCGCGGCCGGATGATCAACTGGCGGGCGCTGCGGGCCAGGGCGCGCGAGCTGCTGGACACGTACGAAGTGGACGTCGATCCCCGGGCGCTGGCCGGCGAGCTGAGCGTCGAGCAGCGGCAGCTCGTGGAGATCGCGAGGGCGTTGTCGTTCGGCGCGCGTTTCATCATCCTCGACGAGCCCACGGCCAGGCTGGACGGCCCGGCCATCGAGCGGCTGTTCACCCGTATGCGCTCGCTGCGCGAACAGGGCGTCACGATGATGTACATCTCCCACCACCTGGACGAGGTGTACGAGATCTGCCAGAGCGTCACGGTCTTCCGCGACGCCCGGCACATCGTGACCCGGCCGGTGGCCGGGTTCGCGCACGACGAGCTGGTCGCCGCGATGACCGGCGAGGCCACGGCCGCCTACGAGGCCAGGCGGCGCACGCCGGGCGAGGCGGTCGTGTTGTCCGGCGCGGGCCTGTCACTGGCCGGCCGCTACCACGACGTGGACATCTCGGTCAGAGCGGGCGAGGTCGTGGGCCTGGCCGGCTCGGCGAGCAGCGGCAAGGTCGGCCTGGCCGAGACCCTGGTCGGGCTGCGCAGGCCCGACGCGGGCACGGTCACGATCGACGGCACCCGCGTCAGGCCGGGCGACGTGCCCGCCGCGATGCGGGCCGGGCTCGGGTTCGTACCGGAGGACCGGCACCACGAGGGCTTCGTGCCGCTGCTGTCGGTGGGGGAGAACGCGACCATCCCGATCGCCCACAAACTGGGCAGTTTCGGTATCGTCTCGCCCGCCAGGCGCCGGGAGCGGGCCGTACAGATGATCGAGAGCCTGGACATCAAGACCGAGGGGCCCGACCAGCCCGTCGGCGACCTGTCGGGCGGGAACGCGCAGAAGGTCGTGTTCGCGCGGGCGCTCGTCGACGACCCGAAGGCGCTCGTCGTGATCAACCCGACCGCGGGCGTGGACGTCAAGGCCAAGCAGGCCCTGCTCGGCGCGGTCGAGGACGCGGTCGAGCGGGGCGCGGGGGCCGTGGTGGTCTCCGACGAACTGGACGACCTGCGCATCTGCGACAGGGTGCTGGTGATGTTCCACGGCAAGGTCGTCAAGGACGTGCCGCGTGGCTGGACCGACCACGAGCTCGTGGCCGTGATGGAAGGCATACAAGAGTGACCACATTGACTGCGCCGGCCCCCCGGGTGCGGCTGGCCAGGTTCCGCGACCTGACCCTGGTTCCGGTGATCGTGCTGCTGCTCGTCGTGGGCGCGTTCCTGGACCCGACCTTCCTGACGGCGGGCAACCTGACCAACGTCCTGCAGCAGCAGGCGGCGATCTCGCTGCTCGTGCTGGCCGAGGCGATGATCCTGATCGCCGGGAAGTTCGACCTGTCGCTGGAGTCGACGGTCGGCACCGCGCCCGGCATCGCCGTGATGCTGGTCGTCCCGGCCTCGGCGGGCGGGTTCGGCCTCGGGCTGCCCGGATGGCTGGTGATCCCGCTGGCCCTGCTCGTGGGCGCGGCCATCGGCGCGTTCAACGGGTTCCTGATCATCAGGTTCCAGCTGTCGGCGTTCATCGTCACGCTGGCCATGCTGATCATCGTGGACGGCCTGCAGCAGGGGCTCACCCAGGGCAAGACGCTGTTCCAGCTCCCCGACTCGATGCTCTACCTCGGCAGCGCCACCTGGCTCGGCCTGCCCGCCGCCATCTGGATCGCCGCGCTGCTGTTCGCCGCCGGCATCTTCGGCCTGAGCTACCTCAGGCTCGGCCGCTCCCTGTACGCCATCGGCGGCAACGCCGACGCCGCCCGCGCCGCCGGGATCCGGGTGGACCGCGTGCTGTTCGGCGTGTTCGTCCTCGGCGGGATCCTCGCCGCGGTGGCGGGCATCCTGGAGACCGGCCGCCTCGGCGCGATCGGCAACGAGATGGGCGACGGCTGGATCTTCATGGTGTTCGCCGCAGCCGTCATCGGCGGCGTCAGCATGGACGGCGGCAAGGGCACCGTCCTCGGCGCTCTGACCGGTGTGCTGGTGATCGGCCTGGTCCAGAACATTCTCACCCTCATCGGGGTCTCCGGGTTCTGGCAACCGGTCATCTACGGTGGCATCATTCTCATCGCCCTGATCATCAGCAGGATCGCCGGCGGAAAGGCGCAGGACTGATGGAACGCCTCGCCCTCCACACCAGGCTCAGGCCCGGGTGCGAGGAGACCTACGACAGGGAGCACGCCACGATCCCGCCGGCTCTCGAGTCGGCCATGCGCGCCAACGGCGTGCGCTCGTGGCGTATCTTCCGCGACGGCCTGGACCTGTTCCACTTCGTGGAGGTCGAGGACTACGCCGCCCTGCAGGCCGCGCTCAAGGACGACCCCGCCGACCAGGCATGGCAGCGGCAGATGAACCGCCTGCTGGACGGCGACTTCGACAAGTCGTCGGGCGGCATGAGGCGAGTCTGGGAGATGACGTGATCGAGTTGCCCCGCGTCGGCTTCGGCGGCGCCCCGATCGGCAACCTCTATCAGGCGATCTCCGGCGAGCAGGCGCGCGCCACCGTCGACGCGGCTTGGGACAGCGGCGTGCGCCTCTACGACACCGCGCCGCACTACGGCCTGGGGTTGTCCGAACGCCGCCTGGGCGCCGCGCTCGCCGGGCGGTCGGGCTACGTCCTGTCCACGAAGGTGGGCCGGCTGGTGGTGCCCTCGCAGGTCCGCGAGGACGACGAGATGTTCGACGTCCCCGTCGGGCTGGGCCGCGAATGGGACTTCTCGGCCGACGGCGTACGCGACTCCCTGGAGGACTCCCTCGCCAGGCTCGGCATGCCGGGCATCGACATCGCGCTCATCCACGACCCCGACGACCATCTTGACCAGGCGATCGCCGAGGCGTACCCGGCGCTGGCCGAGCTGCGGGAGCAGGGCGTGGTGCGGGCGATCGGCGTCGGCATGAACCAGTGGCGGGCGCCGCTGCGCTTCGTCCAGGAGACCGGGATCGACGTCGTCATGCTCGCCGGCCGCTACACGCTGCTCGACCAGTCGGGCCTGCCGCTGCTGGAGGAGTGCGCGCGGCGCGGCGTCAAGGTGCTGGCCGCGGGCGTCTTCAACAGCGGCGTCCTGGCCACCTCGACCCCGTCGGGCACCTACGACTACGCGCCCGCGCCGGCGCCGCTGCTCGACCGGGCCGTCAGGATCGCCAAGGTCTGCGAGCGCCACGGCGTCTCGCTGCCGCAGGCGGCCATGGCGTTCCCGCTGCGCCATCCGGCGGTCGCCTCGATCGTCCTGGGCGCCCGCGCGCCGGAGGAGGTCCTGGCGAACGCGGACCTGTGGTCCCGTCCGGTCCCGGAGGAGTTGTGGCTGGAGTTGACGGCCGAGGGCCTGCTGACCTGAGCGGCGGCCAGGTCGCCGCTCAGGAGGGGATGAACAGCCAGGACCTGGACGTTCCGGGCTCGTAGCGGGAGTCCAGGCGTTTGGCGACCACGCCGGACAGGCCCTGCTCGCGGGCGGCCCGCCGGACCGGGCCGGCCTCGCCGGGCCACGACGGCGCGGTCTGCCAGCGGGCCCCGGCCAGCTCCAGCGCCTCCAGGGCGGCCCGCCGGCCGGTGAACGGCTCGTCCACCAGCGAGCGGCCCTCGTCGTACAGCAGGTCGTAGCAGACCAGGATCTCGGCCCCGCCCAGCGTGACCACCTCGCCGTCCAGCACCGCCGTACGGCTGCCGAACGACTCGGCCAGCGGGCGCAGCCAGGGATGCTCGCGCGCGGCCGTCGTACGTCCGCCGTCGATGGCGACCAGCAGGCGGCGTCCGCCCCAGGCGAACTCGAAGGCGTAGGCGGCGGCGTCCTTGGGTGGCCGGGCGCGTTCGGCCGGAAGCATGGGCCGCACGTCCGGGAACGGGGCGCGGACGGGGGCGTCCATGCGGTGGATCATCCAGTTCTCGCCCCGCGTCCGGAACAACACGAACCGGCCGGAGGCCCGCCTGCCGTGCAGGACGAACTTGACCTCGCGGTCGGACCACGTCTCGATCTCGTACGTGCCGGTGTCCCAGACGGTCATGGTGCCGCCGCCGTACTCGCCCTTGGGGATCTCGCCGTGGAAGGTGAGGTACTCCATCGGGTGATCCTCGGTGTGCACGGCCAGGTGGTTGGTGCCGGGGTCGGCGGGCAGGCCCTTGGGCACCGCCCAGGACGCCAGGACACCGTCGCGTTCCAGCCGCAGGTCCCAGTGCAGGGACCGGGCGTGGTGCTCCTGGATGACGAACGCCGCGCCGCCCCGATCCTCGGCGGGAGTCTCGGGGACGGGCTCGGGGGTCCGGCTGGGGTCGCGTTTCTTGCGGTATCGCTCCAGTTTGTCGGCCACGACCCGGTTACTACCCGGGCAGAGCGCGCCGATCAGTCGAGGGCTTTGCGCAACCACGCCTCCACGCCCGCCACGTGCACGGTGGCCCAGGAACGCGCCACGTCCGGCTGGCGGGCGGCGATGGCCTCGTAGATCGCGGTGTGCTGCTCGCGGGTCTTCTCCAGCGCGCCTCCCTGGGTGAGGCCGCGCCACACCCGGGCCCGAGTGGTCGGACCTGACAGGCTCTCGATGAACGAGCAGAGCACGCTGTTGCCCGACCCGCGCGCGATGCGCTGATGGAACTCCAGGTCGTTGGCGACCAGTTCCTCGATCGTCGGCTCGGCGGGCAGGGAGTCGAGGATCACCCGCAGTTCGGCGATCTCGTCGTCGCCCATCAGCTCGGCGGCCATGGCGGTCGCGGCCGGCTCAAGGATACGCCGGACCTCGAAGAACTGGATCACCGTGTCGTCGCGGTGCAGGTCGAGCACGAACGACATGGTGTCGAGCAGCAGGCGCGGCTCAAGGCTGGTGACGTACGTGCCGTCGCCCTGGCGTACGTCGAGCACGTTGATCAGGGCGAGCGCGCGCACGGCCTCGCGCAGTGAGTTGCGCGACAGGCCGAGCCGTTCGGCGAGGTCGGCCTCCTTCGGCAGACGATCGCCCGGAGTCAGCTCGCCGGAGAGGATCATCTGCTTGATCTTGTCGATGGCCGCGTCGGTAACCGCCACGCTTTTCTCCCTAGACATCGGATGTCTAGGAGTCTAGAGCCTGGAAGCGTACGGGATCGACCTCAGGGACGCGGCGGATCAGGCCCCTGGTCTCCAGGGTGCGCAGATGGGCCGCGGCCTCGCCGGCCGCCATGCTTCTCAGCACGGGGGCCAGGTCGTCCCATGGCCGGTTCCAGGTCATCATCGCGGCGACCTCCCAGATGGTCAGCGGTCGCGACCGCTCGGCCATGAGGGTGCGCAACCGGATCAGCTTCTCCTCGTGATGGTGGCGGATCTCGGCGGCGCGCGCGGCAACATCATGAAATATCCACTCATGTGCTGGCAAAGCGTCGAGGAGGCCCAGCTCGCCGACCCGGTCGAGGGAGTCCAGGAAGTCGCCCAGCGGATCGACGTCGTCCCGGTCGTACGGGTAGATCCCGATGTGCGGGGTGATGTCGGGAAGGACGTGGTCGCCGGTGAACAGCCGGTCGGCGTCCTCCAGGTGCAGGCAGATGTGCCCCGGCGTGTGACCGGGGGTGTGCACGGCCCGCAGCTTGCGGCCGGGCAGGTCGGTCAGGCCGCCGTCCCGCAGCTCGCGGTCGGGCAGCGCGGGCGGGTTCGGCCGGGTGCCCATCGCCTCGCGTACCTCGCCGGGATCGGCGCCGGCCCGCCTGAGCATGTCGGACTGGAAGCTGGCGTGTTCCTCCGCGGCGAACCGGTGCATGAGCCGGACCAGCGCGGCGTCCTCCTCGTGCATGGCGATCCAGGCCCCGGACGCCTCCTTGACCTGGCCGGCCAGCCCGGCGTGGTCGGGATGGAAGTGGGTGACGACCACCCCGCGCACGGCCGCGACGTCGAGCCCGAGCGCGGCCAGCCCGCCGCTCAGCGCCTCCCAGGCGTCGGGGTGGTTCCAGCCGGCGTCCACCAGCACCGGCCCGCGCGGCGAATCGACCGCGTAGACGAGCGTGTATCCGAGTGGATTGCCGGGGATGGGCACCGGCACGCTCCACACCCCGCCGCCGAGCTCCTGCGGCCGCTGCTCCGAGTACGGCCTGCGCCTGGTCTTCGCCACCGGGTCCCCCGATCGAGCACGTGCGTTGAATGGTAGGTCAGGCGACGCGTTCGAGGATCGTCGCCGTGGCCAGGGCACCGCCCGCGCACATCGTGACCAGCGCGGTGGCGCCGTCGGAGCGTTCGAGCTCGTGCAGGGCGGTGGTGATGAGCCGGGCGCCGGTGGCCCCGACGGGATGGCCGAGCGCGATGGCCCCGCCGTTGACGTTGACCCGGTCGAGGTCGGGCTCGTGCACGCCGGCCCACGAGAGCACCACGGACGCGAACGCCTCGTTCACCTCGAACCTGTCGATGTCGCCCGTGGTCATCCCGGCCGCCGTCAGCACCTTCGCGGTCGCCTCCACGGGACCGTCGAGGTGATAGTACGGCTCGGCCCCGATGAGCGCCTGGGCGAGGATGCGCGCCCTGGGCCGCAGCCCGCGCCGGTGGGCCTCCTGCTCGCTCATCACCAGCACGGCGGCGGCGCCGTCGGAGATCTGCGAGGACGTCCCGGCCGTGTGCATGGCCCCTTCGGCGACCGGCTTGAGCCCGGCCAGGCTCTCGACCGTGGTCTCGCGTAGACCCTGGTCCCTGCGTACGGATCCGACGGGCACGATCTCCCGGTCGAACCGCCCGTCGGCCCACGCCTTGGCCGCCAGGCGCTGCGACCGGGCGCCGAACCAGTCGAGTCGCTCCCTGGTCAGCCCGCGCCGCCGCGCGATGCGCTCGGCCGCGGTGAACTGGTCGGGCAGGTCGATGTTCCAGTCGTCGGGACGCGGCTTGGCGGGACGTACGTTGCTGCCGAGCGGCGCCCTGCTCATGACCTCGACGCCGCACCCGATGCCCGCCTCGATGACGCCCGCCCTGATCATCGCCGCCGCCAGGTGCACGGCCTGCTGGGAGGAGCCACACTGGGCGTCGAGGGTGGTGACCCCCGTCTGGTACGGGAGGCCGGCGTAGAGCCAGGAGTGGCGTCCGACGTGGCCGCCCTGCTCGCCCGCCTGGGTGACGCATCCGGCGAACACCTGGCCGACGGTGGCCGGATCGAGGCCGGCCCGCTCGACCAGCCCGTTGAGCGCCGCGGCCAGCACCTGCTGCGGCTTGAGCTCCGACAACCATCCGCCCCGCCTGCCGATGGGCGTGCGAACGGCCTCGACGATCACAGGTGTGCCCACAGTCGCCTCCAGAACGTTGCTCTGGCCGCGACTGTAACGCGTTCTACTTTGTCGCGGAAGCCTCGCTTCCGGCGGGGAACTCGCCACGCAGCCCGAACGTGTCGAAAAGCTGCAGGTCGAAGAACATGGCGACGTGACTGATGCCCTCTTCGCGCAGCGCCAGCACCATGATCGCGAAGCGGCGGTAGACGTCGTCCTCGCGGAAGTAGACCGCGAACGCGGGCTGGCCGTTGGCGGCGACCGGGAACAGCTTGAGGTCGCCCGCCCGGCTGGCGGGGCACTGCGTGGAGATGAGCTCGCCGATCGCGTCGGGGCCTTCGTACCAGCCCACGTAGGGCGGCATCTCCCAGATCGCGTCCTTGGTGAACAGCGAGACCAGCTCGTCGACGTCGTAGTTCTCGAAGGCGGCGACGTAGCGGTCGAGCTGGTGGCGCTGCTCGGCCGACAGCGGCTCGACCGGGTCGTCGAGACTCGGCGACACCTCGCTGAGCTGGGCGCGGGCCCGCTGGAGGATGCTGTTGACGGCCGCCGTGGAGACGCAGACCGCCTCGGCGACCTCGGCCGCCCGCCACTTGAGCACGTCGCGCAGGATCAGCACCGCGCGCTGCCGGGGCGGCAGGTGTTGCAGCGCGGCGACGAGCGCGAGCCGGACGCTCTCGCGTGAGGTCACGATCGAGGCCGGGTCGCCGCCCGCCTCGACCCCGGCCAGTGTGTCGGGCACCGGCTCCAGCCAGGGCACCTCGCCGTCCTGGACCAGCGGCGCGCTCGCCTCGGTGCTGGGAGTGCCGAGGCCGGTCGGCAGGGGCCGTCTGCCCCGGCTGTCGAGCGCGGTCAGGCAGGCGGTGGTGGCGATGCGGTAGAGCCACGTGCGCAACGACGATCGCCCCTCGAACCCCTCGAAGCCCCGCCACGCCCGCAGATACGTCTCCTGCACGAGGTCCTCGGCGTCGTGCACCGACCCCAGCATCCGGTAGCAGTGCGCGAGCAGCTCGCGCCGCATCGGATCGGCCAGCCGGAGGAAGTCCTCGTTCGTCGGCTTCTCGCTCATGCCCCCTGTATAGCCGTCGCCACTGACAAAACACCGGGTTTCGGCGGCGGCCCGGCTCGTTTTGGGGCGTGACGGATATGTCGGGAAGGTGCTAGATGTCGGATAGAAGGCGGTTCGCGGCGGTCTCGATGCGCCGCTGGATCTGGTCGTACGTGCGCCGCCCGCGCAACATCTCCAGCAGTTCCTGCACCCACACGCTGGCCAGCGAGCCCGCGAGGTCGAGCTGCTCCTCGCCGGCCTGGTCGACCGTCAGCCCGTCGGCCGACACGCGCAGCAGCAGCCCCGTCATGCGGTCGCCGAACGGCGTCTGGACCTCGGCCATGATCAGCGACCGGATCAGCGCGTCGGCCAGCTCGGGCTCGCGCATGAGCCCCCGGGTCGCCCGCATCAGCACGTCGACGGCCCTGCTGGCGGGCGTCGAGGCCCCTGGCGGGCGGCGCTCGATGCTGCTCTCCAGCAGGTCGATCTCCTCGCCCACGACGGCCACGACCAGGTCCATCTTGGACGGGAAGTAGCGGTAGAGCGTCCCCAGCGCCACGCCGGCGCGCTCGGCGACCGTGCGCATCTGCATGGCCTCGACGCCGCCGCGCGAGGCCAGCGCGGCGGCGGCCTGGACGATGCGCTTGCGGCGTTGGTGCTGGCTGCGGGTGCGGACACTGCGTCCGCCCGGCGCGGCGCGGCCCTCAGTGGCCCCCTCGGTGTCGCTGGGGGGCGCGGAGAATGACCCGGGCGAGGTACGCATAAGAACACGTTATCTGATTTCTCGATAACCCGGCTTGTTACCCGCGAGTCACAAACACGCCGTATCGGCCCATGTCTAAGGCGTTACAGGACTATGTCCCCACATATCAAAGGAGGCCGGTACTGGACAGATATTAGAATCTGTTCTAGTTTGCCATTCGGCTTACCTAGCGCTTGCTGGAGGCTCGATGATCGCGCAGACGCTGGCGGCCCTGCTCCTCGACCGGGCGCAGGACGACCGACCTGGGCTGATGTTCGAGGGCGCGGTGTGGTCGTGGCGCGAGCACGTCGCCCGCTGCCGGGCCGCCGGGGCCTGGCTGAGCGGGCGCGGGACCGGCCTGCACGTGGGCGTGCTGGGGGAGAACGTCCCGGAGTTGCTGTTCCTGCTCGGCGTGGCGGTCATCGGCGGGCACGTGCTGGTCGCGCTGAACCCGACCCGTTCGATCGACGAGCTGATCCGCGACGCCCGCGCCACCGACGTGGACCTCCTGCTGTGGGACGCCCCGTTCGCGGACGTCGCCCGTCCGGTCGCCGAGGCGCTGGGCCTGGAGAGCATGGCGCTGTCCACGGTGCCGGCCGACGGCGAGGGGCGGCCGGCGCCGGCCGCTCCCGGCGACCTGGTGATGCTGATCTTCACCTCGGGCACCTCCGGTCGGCCCCGGGCCGTACGGATCACGCAGCGCAAGCTCGCCCTGCCGGGGCTGAGCCTGGCGGCGCTGCTCACGCCCGAGGACGTCGTCTACTGCTCGATGCCGCTGTTCCACTCCGGAGCCCTGATGGCCGCCTACGCCCCGGCCGTGGCCTCGGGGGCGGCGCTGGCCGTACGCAGGCGGTTCTCGGCCTCCGGCCTGCTGCCGGACGTACGGCGGCAGGGCTGCACGTACCTGCACTACGTCGGCAAGGCGCTCTCCTACGTCCTGGCCACCCCCGAACGCCCGGACGACGCCGACAACCCCCTGCGCATCGCCTTCGGCAACGAGGGCAGCGCGGTCGCGACCAGGCGGTTCGGCGAGCGGTTCGGCTGCCGGGTGATCGACGCCTTCGGCTCCACCGAGACGGCCATCTCCTTCACCCCCGACCCCGGCGGCCCGCCCGGCAGCCTCGGCCGGCTGGGCGAAGGCGTACGGATCCTCGACCCTCTGACCGGGCACGCCTGCCCGCCCGCGCGCATCGAGGGCGGCCGCCTGCTCAACCCGGACGAGGCCGTCGGCGAGCTGGTCAACACCTCCGGCCCCGGCCTGTTCGAGGGCTACTACAACGACCCGGACGGCGACGCCGAACGGATCAGGGACGGCGCGTTCTGGTCCGGCGACCTGGCCTACGCCGACCCCGGCGGCCACGTCTTCTTCGCCGGACGCGGCACCGAACGCCTGCGCGTGGACGGCGAGAACCTGGCCGTGGCCCCCGTGGAGGCCGCCCTGCGGGAGTTCGGCGGCGTGGTCGAGGCGGCGGTCTACCCGGTGCCGGACGCGGCGGCCGGCGACCAGGTCATGGCGGCGCTGATCATGGAGGGGGCGTTCGACGCCGAGGCGTTCACGGCGTTCCTGGCCGGGCGCACCGACCTGGGGATCAAGTCGTTACCCCGCTATATCCGGATTTCTCGGGAATTTCCGCTTACTCCCTCTCACAAGGTCATCAAGCGCATCCTGGTCAAGGAGGCGTGGCGGACCGGCGACCCCGTCTGGTGGCGTTCCCCGACCGGGTTACGCCCGCTGACCGGTGTGGACGTCAAGGCGATCGAGGAGGAGTTCGTTCGGCACGGCAGGCACCACCTCTTGGAGAGCTGATGGATTTCAATCTGGACGAAACCCAGCAGGACCTGAAGAAACTGACCGCCGAGGTTCTGACCAGGGAGGAGGCGGGCGCCGGTGGAGCGGCCGACGCCGGGTTGTGGCAGGCCGGGCTCATGGGCGTGTGCGTGCCGGAGGAGGCGGGCGGCGCCGGGCTGGGGCCCGTCGAGATGGCCGTGGTGCGGCGCGAGACCGGGGCGCGGGCGGCGGCCGTACCGGCGCTGCCGGTGCTGGTGAGCACGCTGGCCCTCGCCCGCCACGGCAACCCCGGCCAGTGGCGGCGCGTCACGCGGGCCACCCTCGCGCGCCGCGAGCCAGGCCGGGCCCCCGCCGATCCGCCCGCGACGGCCGCCCGGCCCGACGGGGACGGCTGGTCGCTGACGGGACGCAAGGTCTCGGTGCCGTACCCGGCCGACGACGTGCTGGTCACGGCGGACGAGGGGCTGTTCCTGGTGTCGTCGCCGCCCGTGAGCCACGAGTTCACCTCGACCGGCGAGCCGGCCGGCACGATCGTCCTGGACGGCACGCCGGCCGAGCGGTTGGGCGGGCCGGAGGCCGCCGCCGACGCCGGGCTGATCTTCACCGTGGCCGTGGCCGCGCAGGCGAGCGGCGTCCTGGCCGGGGCGGTCGACCTCACCACCACCTACATCAGGACGAGACGGCAGTTCGGCCGCGCGCTGGCCGAGTTCCAGGCCGTGACCATGCAGATCGCCGACGTCTACATCGCGGGCCGGGCCCTCGACGTGGCCATGTGGTCGGCGGCGTGGCGGCTGGCCGAGGGCCTGCCCGCCGACGAGGACGTGGCGCTGGCCGCGTTCCACGTGTGCGAGGCCGTCAAGGCCCTCTACACCTGCCAGCACCTGCACGGCGGCCTCGGCCTCGACGTCACCTACCCGCTGCACCGCTACTTCGCGCAGGCCAAGCACCTGTCCCATCTGCTCGGCGGCGCCGACGCCCAGCTCGACCTGATCGGAGCCCTCGCCTGATGCTGATCGACCTGACCCGCGAGCAGCGCGCGCTGCGCGACGAGCTGCGGGCGTACTTCCGCGACTGTCTCACCGCCGAGGACCGCGCCAAGATCGCCGACGACCCGTTCGGTGAGGCGTACATGGAGCACTGCCGCCGGCTCGGCCGCGACGGCAAGCTCGGGCTGGGCTGGCCCAAGGAGTACGGCGGAGGCGGCTACGGCCCCCTGGAGCAGCAGATCTTCGCCAACGAGATCGCCCGTGCGGGTGTGCCGTACCCGATCATCACCGTGCAGACGGTGGGCCCGACGCTCATGCAGTACGGCACCCAGGAACAGAAGGAGCTGTTCCTGCCGCGCATCCTGGCCGGGGAGTGCCACTTCGCGATCGGCTACAGCGAGCCCGAGGCCGGCACCGACCTGGCCTCCCTGCGCACCACGGCGGTGCTCGACGGCGACCACTACGTCGTCAACGGCCAGAAGATCTTCACCAGCGGCGCGCACTACGCCCAGTACATCTGGCTGGCGGCCCGGACGAACCCCGAGGCCAAGAAGCACAAGGGCATCACCATGATGATCGCCTCCACCGACGACCCCGGCTACTCCTGGACCCCGATCGTCACCATGGACGGCCGCCATCACACGAACTCCACCTACTACTCCGACGTGCGCGTGCCGGTGAACATGGTCGTCGGCGAGGTGGACCGCGGCTGGGACCTGATCGTCAACCAGCTCAACCACGAACGGGTCACCCTCGGCCCCGCCGGGAACCTCGGCCAGACCTACGACCGCTTCCTCGCCTGGGCCAGGCGTACCGGGCTGACGGACAACCCGGACGTCCGGCGGGCGCTCGCCCGGGTGCGGGCGGCCTTCCGTACGAACGAGCTGCTCAACTGGCAGGTGGCGGCGAACATGGACCTCGGCTGGCTGGGCGCGCCCGACGCCTCGGCCACCAAGATCTACGGCTCCGAGCGCATGCAGGAGATCGGCCGGGTCGTCTGCGACATCCTGGCCAGGTACGGCGACCCGGCCGACCCCGCGACGGCCGAGCTGGCCGAGCGCATGGACCACGGCGTCAAGGGGGCGGTGGTGCTCACGTTCGGCGGCGGGGTCAACGAGGTGCAGCGGGAGCTGATCGCGATGCTCGGCCTGAGCCTGCCGAGGCCGCCGCGATGACCGACGCCGCGATTACCAACGCCGCGATGACCGACGCCGCGATGACCGACGCCGCGATGGCCGACGAGGAGCTGCACGAGCTGGCCGCCAAGCAGGTGGCCATGGGCGAGCTGCGCGGCACCCCGGCCGCCGACCCGGTGAACGCCCCCATGATCCGGCACTGGCTGGCGGCCATGGGCGACGCCAACCCCCGCTACCTCGACGAGGGTGTCGCGCCGCCCGCGATGGCCCAGGTGTGGACCATGCAGGGCCCGGGGGAGCGGGCGAAGGACCGCTCGCCGGTGGACGACCTGATGGCCGCGCTCGACGCCGGCGGCTACACCGGGGTCGTGGCCACCAACTGCGAGCAGACCTACCACCGGTACGCCAGGATCGGCGAGCTGCTGACCCCCGCCACCCGCTTCACCTCACTCGCCGGGCCGAAGCGCACCGCCCTGGGCGACGGCTTCTTCGCCACCTGGAACGTCACCTGGTACGGCGACGACGACCGGCCGGTCGCCGAGATGCTCTTCCGGGTGCTGAAGTTCCGGCCGAAGGCGCCCGCCGCCCGCGCGCGGGAGCCGTACCCGCTGCGGCCGGCCGTCAACAGGGACACCGCGTTCTTCTGGGAGGGCGTGCGCGACGGCGAGCTGCGCGTCCAGAGTTGCGCGGACTGCGGCGAGTTGCGCCACCCGCCCGGCCCGATGTGCCCGAACTGCCGCTCGGCCAACCGCTCCCATGTCGTCGTGAGCGGTCGCGGCACCCTCTACAGCTACGTCGTCCACCACCACCCGCCGGTGCCGGGGCGGGAGGTCCCGTTCGTGGTGGGTGTGGTGGAACTGCCGGAAGGAGTACGGATCGTGGGCAATGTCATCGACTGCCCGGTCGAGAGGGTGGAGGTCGGGATGCCGCTGCGTGTGACGTACCGGCCGATGGACGACGAGCTCGTCCTGCCGATGTGGACGCCGGAGGAGCCGTGACGCCCGCCACCGGAACGGCCCTGCCCGAGCTGGCCGTCGACCTGACACCCACGACCGTGATCTCCACGGCCCTGGCCACCAGGGACTTCACCCCCGTGCACCACGACACCGCCAAGGCCCGCGCCCAGGGCTCGAAGGACATCTTCCTGAACATCCTCACCACCATGGGCCTGGTGCAACGCTACGTCACCGACTGGACGGGCCCGGAGGCGGTCATCACGAGCATCAACGTCAGGCTGGGCGTCCCGGCGTACGCGGGGGACCGGCTGAGCTTCAGCGGCGTGATCGTCGCGCGCGACGGCGACCGGTACACCGCCGAGGTGCGCGGCCGGGTGAGCCTGGGCGACCACGCGACCGGCACCGTCACCTTCGTCCTGCCCGGGAGCGCGTGATGCTGAGCGGGCGGGCCGCGGTGGCGGGCAACGGCGCCACCGAGTTCAGCAAGGACTCGGGCCGGTCGGAGCTGCGGCTGGCGGCCGAGGCCGTGCTCGCCGCCCTGGACGACGCCGGGGTGCCGCCGGCCGACGTGGACGGCATGGTGACCTACACCCAGGACTCCAACCAGGAGATCGCCGTCGCCCGGGAGACCGGGATCGGCGACCTCACCTTCTTCTCCCGCGTCGAGTACGGCGGCGGCGCGGCCTGCGGCACGGTCGCGCACGCGGCGATGGCCGTGGCCACCGGCATGGCGAGGACGGTGGTCTGCTACCGGGCCTTCAACGAGCGCTCGGGCCGCCGGTTCGGCCAGCCGAACGCCCGGCTGACCGGCGAGCCCACCTCACAGGGCCTGGAGATGAGCTGGCACGTGCCGTACGGGCTGATGACCCCGGCCGCGTGGGTCGCCATGTTCGCGCGGCGGTACATGCACGAGTTCGGGGCGACGTCGGAGGACTTCGGCCGGGTGGCGGTGGCCATGCGCCGGCACGCCGCCACGAACCCGGCCGCCTGGTTCCACGGGCGGCCGATCACCCTGGCCGAGCACCAGGCGTCCCGGTGGATCGTGGAGCCGCTGCACCTGCTCGACTGCTGCCAGGAGAGCGACGGCGCGGTGGCCCTGGTGGTGACGTCCGCCGAACGCGCCCACGACCTGCGCAGGTCGCCCGCGCTGATCACGGCGGCCGCGCAGGGCTCGGGCGCGGGCCAGCTCATGATGACGAGCTACTACCGCGACGACATGAGCGGCCTTCCCGAGATGTCCGTCGTCGGGCGGAAACTGTGGGGCATGTCGGGGTTGTCCCCGCGCGACATCCAGACGGCCATCCTGTACGACCACTTCACCCCGTTCGTCCTGGCCCAGCTGGAGGAGCTTGGCTTCTGCGGACGCGGCGAGGCCCCGGACTACCTGCGGGACGGCGGCATCGAGCTGGACGGCCGCCTGCCGGTCAACCCGCACGGCGGACAACTGGGCGAGGCGTACATCCACGGCATGAACGGCATCGCCGAGGCGGTCAGGCAGATCCGGGGCACGGCCGCCAACCAGGTGTCCGGCGTGCGGAACGTCCTGGTCACGGCGGGGACCGGCGTGCCGACGAGCGGGCTGATCCTGTCGGCGGCGTGACTATCGGTTCGTTTTTGGCCACATAGGGTAATCGTGCCTGTATGAGTGGATTTTGCGGGATCCTGGCCCAGCCGGAGTTGAAGATCGACTGGACCAGGATGCCCACGTACAACACGATCATGGCGGTCGCCGCCGGCGTCGGGTTGCTGCTCGTGGTCGCCTTCGGCCGCCGGCTGCTCCGCGGCGACCCGATGGAGCACGTGGACGGGTGGGCGCTGGCGTTCGGCGCGGTCGGGGCCATCCTCGCGGTGACCGGGCTGCACATGACGCTCACCTGGCCGCTGGCGGGGCAGGGCTTCCCGTTCGACAACATCATCTTCGGCGAGCCCTCGCTGGCGTTCGGCGTGTTGCTGCTGGCGGCCGCGCTCTACCTGTGGAAACGCTGGGGGCTGGTCACCGTGGCGCCCGACCGGCGCAAGGTCGTGGCGCGTACGGCCGGGCCGATCTCGCTGTTCGTCTTCGGCATGGGGCTGGCCTGCTTCGGGATCGCGGCGGCGGGGTGGACGTACACGCTGTTCGCCGCGCCGCCGCAGGAACCCATCTCGGGGGCCTTCGCCGGCATGCCGCTGCTGGAGGCCACCTTCATCTCCGGCCTGTACGTGCTGGTCGGGGTGGGGGCAGTGCTGTTCCCGTTCGTGTTGCGGGCCAGGGGCGGCCCGGTCGCGACCGTCACCGGCGTGTGCTGGGGGATCGCCGGGGTGGCGTTCCTGCTGTTCGGCGCGTTGAACTACTTCACGCACATCGGCCTGATCGTGAACACCATGTAGTGCTCACGGGCCCAGGAACGTCGGCACGGAGAAGAACACGATCATCGCGATGGCCACGCAGATCAGGAAGCCGATCAGCTCCCAGGCCCAGTCGTGGTGCCGCTGCCGGCGCCGCTTGACCGCCTTCTTCCTGGCCGCGGCCTTCTTGCCCGCCGGCTGCTTGCGAGCGCCCGGCTTGGCGCGGGGCCCGCGGCGGGACGGGTCCTGGAGGTCGCGGGCCGGGTAACGTTCGCGGTCGGCCTCGAGCTCGCGGGCGAGCTCCCAGGCGAAGTCCGCGGCACGGCTGTGGCCGGTGGCCAGGTCGGACGGGCCGGGGGTGGCCAGGGCTGAGTCTGACGCGGCCGACTCAGACCGGGCCGGTTCGTACGGGGCCGGTTCGGACGAGGGCTCGGGGAGCGGCATGCGGTAGACCGGCTCGGCGGCGGCCCTGGACCTGGGGGTGAACAGCGGCGCGGCCTCCTTGCCCGGCTGCTCTCCCGCCAAGGGACGCTGAGCGGCGCGGGCCGGACCCTTGTCCGCCGGCACGTCCCGGATGGCCGGCACGTCCCGGATGGCGGGCATCTCCTGCGTCACCGGCTCGTCGTCCAGCACGTCCGCGGGCACGGGTGCGGCCAGGAAGAAGGGCCGCTCCCCGGGCGGGGGAACGACGGCACCCTCCCCGCGGCCGGCCGGCGCCGCAGGCCGGGGCCACGGAGCGGGCGAGGCGGTGAAGTCGCCCGTACTGAACGGCTGGACGGCGGGAGGCGCAGGCTGGGGCTCAGGCTGGGGCTGGGGCGGGGACTTGGGCAGGAAGGGCCGTACGGACGCCGCCCGCGCGGCCGGGTCGCGCAGGCTCGTAGAGTCCAGCGCCCCCAGCGGGTCCCGAAGCTTGGGCATGGGCGCGGTCGTCGCCTCGTGCACGGACGGCCGCCCCGGGGAGGGCGGCACGAGCAGGTCGGCCGGGAAGATCCCGGTGCTGGTCGCCGGGTCCGCCTCGGCGAGCGGCTGCGGCCACTCGGGCGGCGCGGGCCAGAGCGGCTTGACGAACAGCGGCCCGGGCTCGGCCGGCACCGAGCCGGCGAAGTGCACGCGCAGGATCGCGGGCGGCTCCGGCCAGGGCAGACGTCCGAGGACGTCCCGCAGCGGCGCGACGGCGAGCGCGCCGTACACGTCGGCGACCGGCTGCGGCACCCGGCCCTCGGCCAGCGCGGCGAGGGCCATGCCCAGGACCTGGCGGAAGCGCTGACCCGCGCCGACGGCCAGCTCTTCGGCGGTGTCGGGCGCGACGTCGAGCACCCAGGCCAGCTCGGCCATGCTCAGCCCGCACACCGCGCACAACACGAGCACCTCGCGCTGCTGCGGACGAAGCTCGCGCAGCACCCGCTCGACGAGCGCCGAGGCGGGGTCCACGAGCGGGTCCACGACGGGAGGGGCGTAGACGACGTCCCGGCGGCGGATCTGGCGGCGGGCGTAGGCGTACAGGGCGGCGCGGGGCGGGACGGCGTCGGGGACGCCGCCGAGCACGGACACCAGCACGTCGGACGCGGTGCCCGGATCGCCGAGCTGGTCCGCGCAGTACGCGAACAGCCCGGCGGAATGGCGGTCGTAGAGCTCTGCGATCAGTTCTGCTCGGGGGCGCTGACCGGTGAGCGGCTGGGACACGGGGCCGATCCTCTTGCTAAATGTGCGGGCGCTAGGGCGAGGGGTACGCGTCAGGAGATTGTGGAGGTAATCATGCCAACTTTCCCAGGTCCGGCGCACCACTCGATCGAGAATTTCAGTAAATCTCCCTGGTCAGTGAAACGCTTAAGCGATCCCCGGAGGGGACATGGAGGTGGGGACCGCCGTAGTCTTGTGGGCCAACGAGATCATGCGGCGGTCGTGGCAGGGGGGCCGCGGCCCTGCCATCGAGCGAGAGGTCACGCGTGATCACTTTCGACGCTGTCACCAAACGCTATCCAGACGGCACGACCGCCGTGGACGCCCTCACCCTTGAGGCGCCCACCGGCGAGATCACCGTGCTGGTGGGCCCTTCGGGCTGCGGGAAGACGACGTCCCTCCGGATGATCAATCGCATGATCGACGCTTCCGAGGGACAGATCCTCCTCGACGGGGTGCCCGTGAGCGGCATCGACCCGCCCACGCTGCGCCGCGGCATCGGGTACGTCATCCAGCAGGCCGGCCTCTTCCCGCACCGCAAGATCGTCGACAACGTCGCGACGGTCCCGTACCTGCTGGGGTGGGACAAGAAGAAGGCCCGCGCGCGAGCCATGGAGCTGCTCGAACGCGTCGGGCTCGACCCGGCGCTCGCCGGTCGTTACCCGTTCCAGCTCTCCGGGGGGCAGCAGCAGCGTGTGGGCGTGGCCAGGGCGCTGGCCGCCGATCCGCCCGTGCTGCTCATGGACGAGCCGTTCAGCGCGGTCGACCCGATCGTCCGTACCAGCCTCCAGGACGAGCTGCTCAGGCTGCAGGCGGAGCTGAACAAGACCATCGTGTTCGTCACCCACGACATCGACGAGGCGATCAAGCTCGGCGACCGCGTGGCCGTGCTGCGCGTGGGCGGGCGGCTGGCCCAGCTCGCCGACCCCAAGACGCTGCTGTCGGAACCGGCCGACGACTTCGTCCGCGAGTTCCTGGGCCACGACCGGGGGATCAGGCGGCTGCAGTTCGTCTCCACGAAGGGGTTGCGGCTGCGTACCGACCTGACCGTGGACGACCGGGTGGCGAGCGACGAGCCGTGGTCGCTGGTCGTGACCGCCGACGACCGGCCCGTCGGCTGGTACGCCGGCTCGCGGCCCGAGGAACTGGAGCCGTACGGGACGTTCGTGCTCGGGCGCGACTCGATGCGGTCGGCGCTGGACGCCGCGCTGCTGTCGCCCTCCGGCTGCGCGGTCGCCGTGGACGAGGACGGCAAGGTCGTCGGCGTGGCCACCCGGGAGGCCCTGGACGAAGCCCTGGCGGAGGCCGCCGATGCGTGAAGGTCCGCCCAGCATCTGGGAATGGATCGCGCGCAACTGGGACACCGGCCGCGCCGACAGCATCAGGAACCTGCTGACCGACCACCTGACCATGTCCCTGGTCCCGATCCTGGCCGCGCTGGTCCTGGCGTTGCCGCTCGGCCTGGCCTGCGTACGCTGGCGCTGGCTCTACCAGCCCACCTCGGGCCTGATGAACGTCGTGTACGCGCTGCCGTCGCTGCCGGTGTTCATGTTGCTGATCTCGGTGACCGGGTTGTCCCAGACGACCGTGATCATCCCGCTGACCTTCTACGGCATGGCCGTCCTCATCCCGGCCGTGGTCGACGGGCTGAACTCGGTGCCCGACCACGTACGCCAGTCGGCCGTCGCCATGGGGTTCACGCCCACGCGCCGCCTGCTCCAGGTCGAGCTGCCCATCGCGACGCCGGTGGTGCTGGCCGGGCTGCGCGTGGTCGCGGTCTCCAGCATCAGCCTGGTCAGCGTGGGCGCGCTGATCGGCCAGGGCGGGCTCGGCGGCCTGTTCACCCGGGCCTACCAGAACCCGTTCATGCCGCCGGTGGTCACCGGCATCGTGCTGATCGTCGCGCTGGCCCTGGTCGCCGACGGCCTGCTGGTCCTCGCCCAGCGCCTGCTGACTCCCTGGGTACGCGCGCGGAAGGGGACGTCGTGAACTGGTTGAGCGCGTTCTTCGGCTGGCTGGCCGACTTCTTCGGCACCGGGGCCAACTGGACCGGCCCCGACGGCATCCCGGCGCGGCTGCTGGAGCACCTGGAGTTCTCGGTCCTGGCCCTGGTGCTGGCGATGCTGATCGCGGTGCCGCTCGGGCTGGCCATCGGGCACACCGGCCGCGGCGAGGTCGTCGTGGTGATCTCGGCCAACCTGGCCAGGGCGCTGCCGACGCTCGGCCTGCTGGTGTTGTTCGTGTTGCTGCTCGGCACGTCCTCGATCTGGCCGGTGATCATCCCGCTGGTGTTGTTGTCGGTGCCGCCGATCCTGGTCAACACCTACGAGGGGATCAGGGGCGTCGATCCCGAGCTGCGCGACGCGGCGTACGGGATGGGGCTGCGCGGCGGGCAGGTGCTCGGCCGGGTGCTGGTGCCGGTGGCGCTGCCGCTGATCCTGCTCGGGCTCAGGTTGTCGGCGATCCAGGTGGTCTCCACCACGACGGTCGCCGCGTACACGGGGCTCGGCGGCCTCGGCCGGTTCGTGATCGACGGTTTCGCGACCAAGGATTACGCGAGCGTTGTGGGGGGTTCAGTACTGATCGTGCTGTTCGCGCTTGTCGTGCAGATCGTGTTCGCCCTCATCCAGAGGGTGACCGTTTCGCCGGGGGTGAGCCAGAGACTGAAGGTCCGATAGTCTCCGGTATTACCTCCCGCTTTAGAAGGGAAATTCGAAAATGAGACGCATGATCGGCACCGCGGCGGTGCTCATGTCGGCGATGCTGGCGCTGGCCGCCTGTGGTGGCGGTGGCGGCGGTGGGGGCAACCCGCTCGACACCACGAGCGCGGCGCCCAGTGGGACGGCTTCCGCGGCCGGGGGCAAGGCCGTCATCGGATCCTTCGACTTCGACGAGAGCGTGCTGCTCGCGTCGATCTACGCCCAGGCGCTTGAGGCCAAGGGCGTGCAGGTTGAGGAGAAGCCGCGCATCGGCAGCCGCGAGGCCGTCTACGACCAGGTCAAGAGCGGTGGCCTGACCATCGTTCCGGAGTACAACGGCAACCTGCTGGCCTTCATCGACCTGAAGAACACCGCCTCGACGACCGACGAGGTCAACGCGGCGCTGAAGGAGAAGCTCCCGGCCGAGCTGGAAGTGCTCGACTCCTCCCCGGCCGAGGACAAGGACAGCCTCTCGGTCACCAAGGACACCCAGACCAAGCAGTCGCTGAACACCATGGAGGACCTCGCCAAGGTCTCCAAGAACATGGTCGTCGGCGGCCCGCCCGAGTTCAAGAAGCGGTGGGAGGCACGCTTCAAGGAGGTCTACGGCATCGAGTTCAAGCAGTGGGAGCCGAAGGGCCCGGCCACGGCCGACGCACTGAAGGACGGCTCGATCCAGGTCGGCAACGTGTTCACCACCGACCCCAAGATGCTGGCGAACAACCTGGTGCCGCTGCAGGACACCAAGAACATCTTCCCCGCCCAGAACGTCACGCCCCTGCTGTTCAAGGCGGGCGCGAACGACGCGATCAGGACCACGCTCAACGCCGTCTCGGCCAAGCTGAGCACGCAGTCCCTGCTCGACATGATGCAGAAGATCTCCGTCAACAAGGACGAGCCCGCCACGGTGGCCAAGGAATGGCTGACCTCCAACGGCCTCGCCTGACGCCCGCGGCGGGGGCCTCCGGATGGGGGCCTCCGCTGTGAGCGAGTTCACGGAGGCGATGGCGCAACTGGCCGCGGGCGTCGCGGTGATCACCGTTCGCGACGGGCGCGACGACCTGGGCGTGACCGTGTCGGCGTTGATGTCGGTCTCGGCCGAACCGCCGCTCGTCGTGGTCAGCCTGGCCTCCAGCGGCTATCTCAGCGAGGTGCTGCTCCGGCAGGACCGGTGGGCGGCCTCGCTGCTGTCCTGCGGCCAGGCCGCGGTCGCCAGCCGCTTCGCCACCCCGGGCCGGCCCAGCGCCCGCCTCCTGGTGGCGGGCACCCCCCACCACCGCGGGACGCACACCGAGGCGCTGGTGATCGAGGGCGGCGTGGCGGCCCTGGAGGCCGAGACGACCCAGGTCGTCCCGGCCGGCGACCACACGCTCTTCATCGCGCAGGTCCTCGCCGTCCCCTATGTCGCCCCCGCGCTCCAGCCGCTGGTACGGCTGCGCGCCCGCTACCGGCCGATGGGATCCTGAATGCGCAGTTTCCTGTTCCTCCTGGGCAGCAGCCGTCTCGACGGCAACACCGAGACCCTGGCCAGGCACGCCGCCGCCGCGCTCCCGCCGGACGTACGGCAACGCTGGCTGCGCCTCGACGACCACCCGCTCCCGGCCTTCCGGGACATCCGCCATTCCGGCGACGGCGTCTACCCCGTCCCCGAGGGCAACGAGAGGCTGCTCGCCGAGGCGACCCTCGACGCCACCGACCTGGTGATCGTCTCGCCGCTCTACTGGTACAGCGTCTCCGCCGCCACCAAGCTCTACCTGGACTACTGGTCGGCCTGGATGCGCGTGCCCGGGTACGACTTCAAGGCGCGCATGGCGGGCAAGACCACCTGGGCGGTCACCACGATCAGTGAGGAGGACGAGTCGGTCGCCGATCCGCTGGTCGGCACGCTGCGCCGCTCGGCCGAGTACTTCGGGTCGTGGGGCGGCACGCTCGTCGGCTACGCCAACCGCCCCGGCGACATCCTGCACGACACCGGCGCCCTGGAACGGGCCGCGGCCTTCTTCGGCGCTACCTGATCACGTACCAACCGGGCAGAGAGAGCGGACCGGCCGCGGGCAGGCCCAGCTCGGCCGACAGGCGGGCCAGCGGGCCCCAGGCGTCCAGGCGCATCCTGGCCAGGGCGGCGGACCTGTCCTCGCTGGACTCCGGGCCCCGCAGGCGCTCCAGCGGGTTGAGCCTGGGGTAGGAGCGCACGGGGGCGTCGTCGGCCAGCCGGGCGCGTTCGCGGGCCAGGCCGAGTGCGTGCTCAAGGCCGCCCAGCTCGTCGACCAGGCCGTTGGCGTGGGCGTCCGCGCCGGTCCAGACGCGGCCCCTGGCCAGCTCGTGCACACGTTCGCGGGTGAGGTCGCGGCTCTGGGCCACCTTGCCCACGAAGTCGTCGTAGATGCGGTCGAGCCAGGCGTTCACCCGGTCCCACTGCTCGGGGGAGAAGCCGCGGGCCGTGGAGAACATGCCGGCGTTGGCCCCTTCCGCCACCAGTTCGGAATTTATCCCGATTTTTCGGAGCAAGTCGGTCATGACGGGCTTGCCGCCATATACGCCGATCGAGCCGGTCAGAGTGCCGGGCTGGGCCACGATCACGTCGGCGCCCATCGAGACGAAGTAACCGCCGGAGGCGGCCAGGTCGCCCATGGACACGATCACCGGCTTGACCTGCCGGGTCAGCATCACCTCGCGCCACACCGTGTCGGAGGCCACGTAAGAGCCGCCGGGGCTGTCCACGCGGAAGACCACGGCCTTGACGTGCTCGTCCCGGCGGGCCGCGCGCAGGGCCGCGCTGACCGTGTCCGAGCCCATCGCGCCGCCGCCGCCGAGCGGGCTGCGTCCGCTGCGGCCGGCCCTGATCTGGCCGCTGCCGTGAACGAGCGCGATGCCGTCGGCCATGGGGTGCGGCAGCTTGCGTACGGCCGCGCCGCGCGCGTACCGGGAGACGAACTGCAGGTGGGCCTCGCCGCCCGCGGCACGCTTGACCTCGTCGTACACCTCGTCCCGGTACGCGAGCCCGTCCACCAGGCCGGCCTCCTGCGCCTCGGCGGCGGTGAAGGGGCCGCGGTCGAGGAGTTCGCGCACCTTGGCGGGATCGAGCCGGCGGTTCTCGGCGATGCCCCGTACGAGCTGCTCGGCGACCGACTCCACGATGCGGGTCATGGACTCGCGGTGGGGATCGGTCATGTGGTGCTGGGTGAAGGTGTTGACCGCGGTCTTGTACTCGTGCCGCTGCCCGGCCTCGACCTCCACGCCCAGCTTGGCCAGCGCGCCCTTGAGGAAGCGCTGCTCCATGGCCACGCCCGTGAGCCCGACGTCGCCGCTCGGCTGGAGGTAGACGCGCTCGAACGCGGCGGCCAGGTAGTAGGGCACGGTCCCGCCGCCGAACTCCCCGAACGTCTCGGCGTAGGCCACGGTCAGCTTGCCGGAGGCGCGGAAGCCGGTCACGGCCTCGCGCAGCTCCTGCACCATGGCCAGGCCCAGGGGGTTGCCGCCGAGCTTGACCACCAGCGCCTTGACCCGGGAGTCGCGCCGGGCCCGCCTGAGCCCGGACAGCACGTCGGAAAGGCGGGTCTTGCGCATGGACAACACCGCGGCGACCGGGTCGGCCGGCGGTCCTTCCATGAGGCCCTCGGTGAGATCGAGCTCCAGGACCAGCGGGCCGGTGCGCCGCTGGCGAAGCTTGTCGACGGTTTCGAAGATCGCCCTGCCTGCGTCCATACAGCCACCCTAAGCGACACATTTCGAATCGTGCCCAAGGGAGACGTCCAGGCGGACGCGCGGGTGACGGCGTCCGCCTGGAATCGCGCCGGTGAGGTCAGTGGCGGTTGCGGAGGGCGGCGTGAACGTCGATGCGGGGAGTGGTGACCTGGGTTCCCGCGCTGGTGTAGGCGATGGGCTTGCCGGTGCGCTTCAGGGCGTCGAGAAGCTGGTCGGAGGTGGCGTGCGCGCGCTTCTGCCGCAGCAGCGCGAACGAGCCCGCGACGTGCGGGGAGGCCATCGAGGTGCCGTTCAGCGTGGCGTACGCGTTGCCGCTGATGGCCGCGGTGATCGAGACGCCGGGGGCGAACAGGTCGATCAGGGCGCCCCGGTTGGAGAAGGAGGCCACGGCGTCCTGCTTGTCGGTGGCGCCCACGGTCACCACGTTGGAGACGCAGGCGGGCCAGGAGACCGAGGCGTCGAACCCGTTGTTGCCCGAGGCGACGACGGTGGCGGCGCCCTTGGCCTGGAGCTTGTCCACCTCGGCCTTGAAGTCCGCGCCGTCGCCCTCGTCGCAGTACGCGTCGTACTTGCCGCCGCCCAGGCTCAGGTTGACCGAGGCGACGTCGTACTGGTCGGCCAGCACGTTCGCGTACGCCATGCCGGTCAGGACCGAGGAGTCGTAGGCCAGCACGCACGACTTCGCGGCGCCGCAGTAGGGGGAGTTGTCGAAGCGGCTGAAGACCTGGATCGCGATGATCTTCGCCTTGGGCGCGACGCCGGGGTTCGGGAAGTCCTTGGTGGCCTGGCCGGCGGCGATGCCGGCGACGTGGGTGCCGTGGTAGCACAGGCCGTACTGGGGTTGCGGGGCGTCCTTCACGCACGCCTGCGTCTCGGAGTTCGCCGCGCCGTCGCCGATCTGGAACTGGCTGCCGTTCGGGCACAGCGGCGTCGAGCCGTCGGCCGGGTCGGTGGCCGAGAAGCACGCCTGGGCCGCGATGCGCCGGCCGAAGGCGGGGTGGTCGTTGTCGATGCCGGAGTCGAGGATCGCGATGGCCGTGCCCTTGCCGGTGTAGCCCTGCCGGTGCGCCCGGTCGGCGCCGATCAGCGGGACGCTCTGGGCCAGCGAGGGCTCGTTGAGCCGGTCCTTGCGGATGGAGACGACGTCCTGCTGCTCGGCCACCTTCTCCAGCTCGGCGCGGGTGCCGCGGTAGACGAAGAAGTCCAGCTTGTCCGCCACCTCGGCGGGCGGCGTGGCCTCGACGTTCCGCCTGTCCTGCCTGACCCCTTCCGCGCCGGCCAGGGCCGACCGCACCTGGGCGGGCTGGCGTACGCGGACGATGACACGGTGCTCGCCGGTCGACGTGATCGCCGGGTCGATCTTGGACTCGGGGTCGGCCAGGGCGGGTGTGGTGATCAGCGTCGCAGCGGTGGCGGCGAGCGTGATCGCACCGGCCAGCAGAGACGTGAGTCTCAACTGATCCTCCGGGGGTTCAGGGGGTGTTTGTGTAAAGAAGTGTAGATATTGGACAAGGGATGTCAGAGAGGCGCTTGTGTTCTGTTATCGCTTCTTGTTCTGATACGCGAAAGGGCCGGATCATCCCGATCCGGCCCGTCCTTCGTGCTGCTGTCAGGCCCGGGGATCGCCCGTGGCCCGCGCGGCCGGCGTGGCCCTGGCCAGGTCGATGCGGGCCGTACGCACCTGGCCGCCGCCGGTGGAGTAGTCGATGTTGCGGCCCGTGGCCTGCAGCCGCTCCAGGGTCTGCGCCACCGTGAGATCCGGGTACGCCTGCCGCATCAGCGCGAACGCCCCCGCCACGTGCGGCGCGGCCATCGACGTGCCGCTCTTGTCGTCGTATGCGTCGTCCGGGACCGAGGACCTGATGTTCACGCCCGGCGCGAACAGGTCGAGCAGCGGGCCCCGGTTGGAGAAGTCGGCCACCGCGTCCCGGTCGTCGGTGGCGCCCACCGCGACGGCGGAGGAGATGCAGGCGGGCGCCGAGACGCCGTTCACGAAGCCGTTGTTGCCGGCCGCGACCACGGGCGCGACGCCGAGGGCGATGAGCGCGTCGAAGTCCGGCTTGAGCGCCGCCGCGCTCGGATCGGCGTCGCAGTTCTGCTGGTATGGCCCCCCGCCCCCCAGGCTCAGGTTCGCCGAGGCGACGTGCTGGGCCGTGGCCACCCGTGCGACGTACTCCAGGGCCAGCTTCTGGTCGGAGGTGTAGCTCAGGAAGCAGGGCGCGGAGGTGCCGATCATCGCGCACGTCATCGCCCTGTCGATGCGGCTGAAGACCTGGATCGGCAGGATGCCCGCGGCGGGCGCGACACCGTCGGAGGGGGCGCCGGGCGTCATCCGGCCCGCGGCGATGCCGGCCACGTGGGAGCCGTGCGAGCACGCGTTGACGCCGTTCACCAGGCATTGGGCGGTCTCGGCGTCCGCCGCGCCCGGTCCGGTCTGGCTCGGCTGGCTGTTCGGGCAGAGCGAGACCGAGCCGTCACTGGCGTCGGAGGAGGAGAAACACGCCTCGTCCACGATCCGGCCGGCGAAGAACGGGTGGTCGCGGTCGATGCCGGTGTCGAGGACGGCGACCGCCGTGCCCCTGCCCGTCCAGCCGGCCTGGTTGGCCCGGTCCGAGCCGATCACCCGCGTGCTGGTGTCCAGGAGGGCCGGGCGCAGCTCGTCCTTGTAGACCGCCTGGACGCGGTCGTCCTTCCCGAGCTGGGCCAGGGTCTTGCCGTCCAGCTCGGCCACGAAGAAGTGCGGCGACTGGGTCGTCTCCAGGACCCGGCTGCCCTCGGAGGCGAGTTCGAGGTCCTTGGCCACGGCCTGCACGTTCTGACCTGGTTTGAGCTGGATGATCGAGCGGACCTTGCTCTTCGCCTGGACCTCCGCGACCAGGGCCGGGCTGATGATGGGGTCGCCGGTGTCGTGCGCGTCGGCGTGCAGCGGTGGTGTCGCGCAGAGCACGGCGGATGTCGCGGCCAGCGCTGTGGCGCCGGCCAGCAGGAACCGTAGCCTCACTTAGTCCTCCGAGGTCAGACCGTCCGGTGTGAGGTGTGCATCCCCGGGTGTGACAAGTGTGATGTCAGTGACGTATGTGAAACCGGAGAAAGCTGAGCGGCTTTTTGCCTGGTCAGGGGAAATGGAGAGGGCCGGTCGAAAATGACCGGCCCTATCCGCGATGAGGGTGCTCAGAGGGACTTGAGCACGTTCTTCGTCGCCTTCTTCAGCGACGCCTTCGACGCCGTGCTGCTCAGCCGCACCTTCTCGGCGGCGGTCAGCACGGTCGTGCCGTTCGTGCCGTGCGCCCAGTTCAGCCAGGCCGTCAGCAACGCGCTGTCCAGCTTGTCCCTGGTCGTCTTCGTGCCCTTCAACACCCGGTACGCCTTGCCCAGCGACGACGCCTTCGTCAGCTCGGGGAAGATCTTGCTGGCCTTGCCGATCAGCTTCAGATAGCAGTTGAGCGTGTTGTCGGGGATCGTCCCGCTGCTGCGGTGGATCTCCACGGCCCACTTCCCGGCGTTCATCCGGGCGCCGGCCGTACCGCGGGTGCAGACGGCGGCGGACGACGGGGCGGGGGTCGGCGTGACGGTCACCGTCACCGTGACCGTCGGCAGCGGGACCGGCGTGGCCGAGGAGGTCGGAGCGGGCGCCGGCCGCTCCTCGTCCGTGGGGTCGGGCTCGGGCGCCGGGCCGCTGCTGTCCGTCGGGTCGGGCACCGGGTTCTGCGTCGGCGCCTGGGTGATCGGCGGCTGCGTGCCGGTGCCGGCCAGGGCCGCGCCCACGTCCAGGCGCGGCGTGGTGACCTGGGCTCCGTTGGCCTCGTACTGGTACGGGCGGCCCGTCGTCTTCAGCGTGTTGATCAGGTCGGCGATCGGCGTCTGCGGCGAGGCCGCCTTCATCAGCGCCAGCGCGCCCGCCACGTGCGGCGTGGCCATCGAGGTGCCGCTGTGCACGGCCATCTGGTTGTCCGGCACCGAGGACTCGATGTCCACGCCCGGGGCGAAGAAGTCGACCAGCGAGCCCCGGTTGGAGAAGTCGGCGATGGTGTCGGACCCGTCGTTCGCGCCGACCGCGACCGCGGAGGAGACGCAGGCGGGGTAGGAGGCGCCCTCGAAGAACTCGTTCCCGGCGGCGACCACGGTCGCGATGCCCTTGGCCAGCAGGGCGTCGATCTTCGGCTTGAAGACCGTGCCCTCCTCGGTGGCGTCGCAGTCGCCCTCCGACAGCGCGCCGCCCAGGCTCAGGTTCACCGCCGCGATGGGCTGCGTCAGCGTGCCCACGTAGTCCATGGCCAGCCGCAGCGACGACTCGAAGGCCAGCAGGCACGACGACTCGCCCATGCAGGTGTCCTCGTCGTTGACCCGGCTGAACACCTGCACCGCGATGATCCCGGCGCCGGCGGCCACGCCGCCGCTGCCCGCCGCGATGCCGGCGACGTGCGTGCCGTGCTCGCACAGGTTCACGCCGTCGGCCAGGCACTTGGCGGTGGTGGCGTCGGCCGCGCCTTCGCCGGTCTGCTGGGGCTGGCCGTTCGGGCACAGCGACTCCACGCCGCTCTCCACGGCCGAGAAGCACGCCTCGGCCACGAGCCTGCCCCCGAAGTACGGGTGGTCGCGGTCGATCCCGGTGTCCAGGACGACCACGTTCTGGCCCGCGCCGGTGAAGTTCTTCTCGTGGGCCTTGTCCGCGCCGATCTGGGTGAGGTTGGAGCTCACCTCGGCGGGGGCGTAGGTCCGGTCCCGGTGGATGGAGGTCACGCGCGGGTCCTCGGCCAGCTTGGCCAGCTCCTCGGCGGTGCCCTCCACCACCATGAACGGCTGGCTCTGCGGTTGCAGCAGCACGTCCACGCTCTCGGCCGCCGCCGTTCCGGCCACGGGCTCGTGCTGGGCGGCGTCGGTCAGCTCCACGATGGCCCGGGTGGTGTCACCGTCGAGCGCGAGGCCCTCCTCCAGCTTGCTCTGGGAGGGCGTCGGAGTCGGCGTCGTGGTGGGGTCGTCGGCGAACGCCGGGACCGAGGCCGGCAGCAGGGCCAGGACGATCGAGCACACGATCAGGGGGCGAAATCGCACACGTCCTCCGAGGGGGATGATCTCGGAGTTTAGGGCGATTTATCCCGCTGGCACAGGCCCCAGCCCGGTTTCTCATTGAACTTTCAGCGCACACACCTCAAACGTCCAACGAACCGGACGGTGTCCCCTCGACCTCGGCCGGCGCCTCGCCGCTCGCGGCCGGTGTCTCGGTGCGCTCGGCCAGTGTCTCCTTGGCCGCGGCCGGCGCCTCCTTGGTCAGCCATACCGCGCCGAGCGGCGGCACCCGCAGCGTCGTGGAGAACGGCAACCCGTGCCACGGCTCGGCCTCGGCCTCCACGCCGCCCATGTTGCCCACGCCGCTGCCCCAGTAGTCGTAGGCGTCGGTGTTGACGACCTCCGCCCAATGACCGCCGTACGGGAGCCCGAGCCGGTAACTCTCGTGCGGCCCGCCGCTGAAGTTGACCACGCACGCCGCCGCCGACCCGTCGGCCGCGTACCGGACGAACGAGAACGTGTTGCCGGAGGCGTCGTCGGCGTCGATCCAGCGGAACCCGTCCGGCGTGGCGTCCTGCTCCCACAGCGCCGGGGTCTCCTTGTAGATCCGGTTGAGGTCGCGGACGAGCCGCTGCACACCCTTGTGCCCGTCGAACTCCAGCACCCACCAGTCGAGCCCGCGCTCCTCCGACCACTCCGAGCCCTGGCCGAACTCGCCGCCCATGAACAGCAACTGCTTGCCCGGATGCGCCCACATGAACGCCAGCAACGCCCTGAGCTGCGCGAACCGCTGCCATTCGTCGCCCGGCATCTTGCCGAGCAGCGAGCCCTTGCCGTGCACGACCTCGTCGTGCGACAGCGGCAGCACGTAGTTCTCCGAATAGGCGTAGATGAGCGAGAACGTCATCTGATGGTGGTGGTACTGCCGGAAGATCGGCTCGCGGCGCAGGTATTCGAGCGTGTCGTGCATCCAGCCCATGTTCCACTTGAACCCGAACCCGAGGCCGCCCAGGTGCACCGGCCGCGAGACGCCCGGCCAGGCCGTCGACTCCTCCGCGACGGTCGAGATGCCCGGAGCCTCCCGGTAGCACACCGAGTTCATCTCCTTGAGGAACTCGACCGCGTCGAGGTTCTCCCGGCCGCCGTAGACGTTGGGGGTCCACTCGCCCTCGCGGCGCGAGTAGTCGAGGTAGAGCATCGAGGCGACCGCGTCCACGCGCAGGCCGTCCACGTGGAACTCCTGCAGCCAGTAGAGCGCGTTGGCGACCAGGAAGTTCCTGACCTCCCTGCGCCCGAAGTCGAAGACGTAGGTGCCCCAGTCGGGGTGCTCGCCCCTGGCCGGGTCGGCGTGCTCGTACAGCGGGGTGCCGTCGAAGCGGGCCAGGGCCCAGTCGTCCATGGGGAAGTGGGCCGGCACCCAGTCCAGCAACACGCCGATGCCGTGCTGGTGCATGCGGTCCACGAAGTGCCGGAACTCGTCCGGCGTGCCGAACCTGGCCGTCGGCGCGTAGTAGGACGTCACCTGGTAGCCCCACGACCCGCCGAACGGGTGCTCGGCCACCGGCAGCAGCTCGACGTGCGTGAACCCCATGTCGGCCACGTACTCGGAGAGCTGGTCGGCCAGCTCCACGTACGACAGCCCCGGCCGCCACGAGCCCAGGTGCACCTCGTAGACGCTCATCGGCCCGAGCTGCGCCGGCCGCTCGCGCCGGTCGGTCATCCAGGCGTCGTCCTCCCAGGCGTAGGACGACTGGTCGACCACCGAGGCGGTCATCGGCGGCACCTCGGTGCGCCGGGCCATCGGGTCGGCCTTGTCGCGCCAGAGCCCGTCCGCGCCGAGGATCTGGAACTTGTACCGCTCACCCGTGCCCAGCCCCGGGACGAACAGCTCCCACACGCCCGACCGGCCGAGCGAGCGCATGGGGTAGGCGGTGCCGTCCCAGTGGTTGAAGTCGCCGACGACCCTGATGCCACGCGCGTTCGGCGCCCAGACGGCGAACGCGGTGCCGTCCACGTCCTGGTGTTCCATCACGCGGGCGCCGAGGACCTCCCACAGCCGCTCGTGCCGCCCCTCGCCGATGAGGTGCAGGTCCACCTCGCCGAGCGTGGGCCAGTGGCGGTAGGGATCCCTGACCTCGTACGGCTCCCCGCCGGTGTAGCGGACGCGCAGCGTGTAGTCGGGCACCTTGTCCAGCCCCGCGACGGTGGTCTCGAACACGCCGTGGGCCTGGTGCCTCATGTCATGGGCCGTGCCGTCGTCGAGCACCACCTGCACCCGCTCGGCCAGCGGGCGCAGCGCGCGGAACACCACGCCGCCCGAGACGGGATGCGCTCCGAGCACGGAGTGCGGATCGTGGTGTGCCCCGCCAGCCAGGCGGTCGAGCTCTGTCCTCATGGGCATGCTCCCAACCCTGCCTTATGATGACCGTCCATCCCAGGCACTGCCCGCTTTCACGGTGACAATCACCGAAAGTGCAAAATCCCGGGATGATCCCAGAAGGATGCAGGATCGTCATGGATGATCCTTGGGCGTGTCGTGGCCCGGTACGGCCTGGAGAAGGTCGTCCACGGAGCTGCCGGCCCCCTCGGTACGTCCGGCCGCCAGTGCCGTGTCTCCCAGCGCCGCAGCCACGGCCATGGTGATGCGGTCCACGTCGCCCCGCTCGCCCGCCGGGAGCGGCGCGCCCGCGGACTCCCTGAGCGCGGCGGCCTTGCCCAGCAGCCGTGCGGCCTCCGCGTACCGGCCGCCGAGCGCCCGCGCCCCCGCCAGGCCCTCCAGCGCGAGCGCGGTCGCGCGCGGGTCGCCGACCCGGCGCGCGGCCGCCAGCCCGCGAAGCTGGTACGCTGGCGCGCCCGCCGCGTCGCCGCGCAGTTCGGCCACGAAGCCCAGCTCCGCCAGGATCAGCGCCGCCCCCGGCTCGCCGGACACGTCCACCACCCAGTCCAGCCAGCGCAGCAGCCGACGTTCGGCCTCGTCGAGGCGTCCCTGCCGGCGCGCGCCGAGCGCCAGCCCGATCTCGGCGAACTCCTCGGCCGGACGGTTCGACTGCGACACCGCCAGCCGCCTGGCTCGTTCGTGGTGCTCCTCGGCCGTGGCGTGGTCACCGCGCAACATCGCGAGCCTGCCCAGGCGCGACAGGGCGTCGGACACCGAGCTCCACAGGCCCAGCTCCTCGGCCATGCGCAGGCCCTCGGCGCGCAGCCCGGCGGCGCGGTCGTAGTCGCCGATGATCTCGGCGTGGTTGCCCAGGGACTCCGCCGCCCGCAACTCGCCCCAGCGGTCCCCGGTCTGCCTGAACAGCGCGAGGCCGCGTTCGCCGTCGCGCCGCATGCCGTCCAGGTCGCCGCGCATCCCCGCCCACCTGGCCCTGATGACGAGCGCGGCGGCCATGCCCCACTCGTCGTCCAGCCCGCCGAACTCCGACAGCGCGGTCTCGATCATCCCGGTGCTGATCGACAGGTCGTCGTACCCGAACAGGGCGAAACCGACGAACCACCGCGCCCTGGCCCGCTCCCGCGGGTCCGTGATCGCGGCGAACAACTCCGTCACGTCCGGGCCGGGCGGCTGCCCCACCAGCAGCCGCATCCCCGCCAGCCACGCCCGCGCGACCGCGACCCCGGGCCCCCCACCTGCGGCTCCTTCACCCGCCGGGATCGCGAGCGCCGTCTCCAGCGCGCGGTTGCCCTCGCCCAGGCGGCCGCGCAGGATCCAGTACCAGGCCAGCGCGTTCACCAGGCGCAGCGCCTCGGCCGGCGCGCCGAGCCGCACCGCCGTCTCCAGCGCCGCCCGCAGATTGCCGCCCTCCGCGTCGAGCTGCTGGACCGCGAGCCGCTGCCCGTGCCCCCTCAGGTACGGCTCCACCCGCTCGGCCAGCCCCGTGTAATGCCGTACGTGCCGGAGCCTGACCTCCTCCAGCTCACCCGCCTCGCCCAGCCGCTCCACGCAGTACGCCGCCACGGACTCCAGCAGCCGGAACCGCGGCCCCCCTTCGCCCCGCGCCCGCACCACCAGTGAACGGTCCACCAGCCGGGCCACCACGTCCAGGACGTCCACACCCGGCTCGGCGCAGACCTCCTCGGCCGCCTCCAGCGTGCACCCGTCGGCGTGCACGGCCAGCCGCCGCAGCACGACGCGCTCATCCTCGCCCAGCAGCTCCCAGCTCCAGTCGATCATCGCCCGCAACGTCTGCTGCCGCGCGGGCGCGCCCCGCCGGCCGGAGGCGAGCACCCTGAACCGGTCGTCCAGCCGTTCGGCGAGCTGGCGCGGGGTGAGGGCGCGCATCCGGGTCGCGGCCAGCTCCAGAGCCAGCGGGATGCCGTCGAGGCGTTCGCAGATCTCGGCGACGTCGTCGTCGGGCTCGATGCCCGCGCGCGCGGCGAACAACTTCGCCGCCGCCTCCCGTCCGAGCGGCGGCACGCTCCACAGGGCCTCGCCCTCGATGCGCAACGACTCCTGGCTGGTGGCCAGGACGCGCAGCCCGGGCGCGGCCCGCAGCAGCCGTCCGGCCAGCGCGGCGACCTGGTCGACGACGTGCTCGCAGTTGTCCAGGACGAGCAGCGTCCCCGTGCCCTCCGGAACGCCCCGCAGAACTCCCGCCAGCCGGGCGGTCAGGTCCGCCTCGGCGCCGGCCACGTCGTCCCGCAGGCCGAGCACCCCGGCCACCGCCTCGGCCACCTCGACTGCGGGCGCCCCGGCACGCAACCCCGCCAGCTCGACCAGCCACACGCCGCCGCCGAACCCGGCCGGGCCGGGGGTGTCCGCCGCGGCGAGCGCGAGGCGGGTCTTGCCGACCCCGCCGGGGCCCGTGAGCGTGACGAGCCGGTTGGCCCGCAGCAGGTCGCGCACCTCCGCGACCGCCTCGTCCCGCCCCACGAGGCCGGTGAGCGGCGCGGGCAGGTTCGTACGCCGCCGCGCCGGTCCGTCGAGCGCCGGGTCCTGCTCCAGGATCGCCTGGTGCAGCGCCACCAGCTCGGGACCGGGATCGAGCCCCAGCTCATCGGCCAGCCGCGCCCGCAGGTCGGCGTAACTGGCCAGCGCCTCGCCCTGCCGCCCGGCCCGGTACAGGGCCCGTACGTGCGCGGCCCGCAGCCGTTCGCGGAACGGATGCTCGGCCACCAGGTCGGCCAGCTCGGCCGCGAGCAGCCCGTGCTCGCCCAGCCCGAGCCGCGCCTCGGCCAGCTCCTCCACGGCGACCAGCCGCTGCTCCGCCAGCCTGGCCACGGCCGCCCTGGTGAACTCCTCGTCGGCGAACTCGGCGTAGGCGGGCCCGCGCCACAGGTCGAGGGCCTGCCGCAACAACCCGGCGCGGGCTCGCGGGTCGGCGCTGTGCTGCGCCTGCGCGACCAGGGCCGCGAACCGTCCCGCGTCCACGTCCTCGGGCTCCACCCGCAGCACGTAACCCGGCGCCCGGTACGCCACCAGCTCCCGGTCACCCAGCGCCCGGCGCAACTGCGACACCTTCACCCGCAGCGCGGCCAGGGCGTTCGCCGGCGGCCTGCCGCCCCACAGGTCCTCGACCAGGCGATCGGCGGAGACCGGCCGCCCGGCGTGGACCAGCAGGTCGGCCAGCAGCGCCCGGACCTTGACCTCCGGCACCTGGACCGGCTCGCCCCCTGGCCCCCACACGGCGAGCGCCCCCAGCACCTCGAACCGCAACTCGCCCCCCATAAGCAACTCCGAATCAGACCATAACCCCCCGCGTGCAGGGTGAACGCATCAGTCGAACCTAAGGAATCGTGAGATGTCAGCAGATATTTCGGTGATCGGACTCGGCCTCATGGGCGCGGCGCTGGCCGGCGCCCTCCTGGACGCCGGGCACCGGGTCACGGTGTGGAACCGTTCGGCGGACAAGGCCGAGCCCCTGGTCGCCAAGGGCGCCACCCGCGCCGCGACGGTGGCGGAGGCGGTCGCGGCGCGGCTGCGGGTGATCGTCTGCGTGCTCGACTACCCGGCCGTGTACGAAGTGCTGGCCGACGTGCCGCTGGAGGGCCGGGTCGTGGCGAACCTGACCACCGGCCGGCCCGTCGAGGCCCGCGAGGCGGCGGACTGGGTGACCGGACGCGGTGGCGACTACCTCGACGGCGGCATCATGGCCGTGCCGCAGATGATCGGCCGGCCCGGCGCGCTCGTGCTCTACAGCGGCTCCCGGCAGGCGTACGACCGCTTCGAGGCGGTGTTCGGCGCGCTGGCCGGCGTCCGGTACGTGGGCGACGACCCGGGCATGGCCCCGCTGCTCGCGCTGGCGATGCTGACCGGCATGTACGGCCAGATCGCCGGCTTCCTGGAGGCGGTCGCGCTCGTCGAGTCGGCCAGTTACCCGTTGAGCGAGTTCACCAGCACCCTTCTGGTCCCTTGGCTCAACGCGATGGCCGCTGGGCAACCGGAGTGGGTGCAGTCCATCGAGTCGGGTGACTACACGACCCTGGTGTCGAACCTGGAGGTCAACAGGGCGGGCCTGGAGACCCTGGTCCGCACGTTCAGGGAGCAGCGCGTCAAGCCCGACCTCCTGCTGCCCATGAAGACCATCATCGACCAGCGCACCGCCCGCGGCCACGCCACCGAAGGCCTCCCCAGCCTGATCGAAGAACTCCGCTAACCCCCGGCGTCCGGGTGGGTCAGGTGGGGCGGGGGCGGAAGGCAGCCAGGGGGATGGAGACCCAGGACGGGCGGTTGCGGGCCTCGTAGACCACCTCGTACACCGCCTTGGACAGCTCGAACGCCCGCAGCAGCGCGGCGTCCCCCACCGTGATCACGCCGCCTCCCTCGCGATACCCGTCCAGGAAGGCGGTGCGGTTGCGGTCGGCCCACGCCTCGGCCCGGGGTTCCAGCTCGGCGGCCTGCGAGTGGTCGGCCAGCAGGTGCCGGGCCGCGTAGTCGAACGAGCGCAACATGCCCGCGACGTCCCGCAGCGGCGACGACAGCGCCCGGCGTTCGGCCAATGGTTGCCCGGGTTCGCCCTCGAAGTCGAGCACGACCCAGTCGGTGGGCGTGCGCATCACCTGGCCGAGGTGGTAGTCGCCGTGAACACGCTGCACGGGCACTTCCCTGGTGAGCAACTCCACCTGGTGATAGGCGTTCTCCAGGGCCGGTACGTGACGCCGCAACTCGGGCACCTCGGCCACGGCCCGGCCCAGCCGCCGCCTGAAGCCCTCGGCCATGCGCTTGACCTCGTGGATCTCGACGAGTTCCGTCGCGAAGGACTCGGCCAGCTCGTGGTGGACGCGGGCGGTGGCGACGCCGAGCCGTACGGACTCGGCCGCGAAGTCGCCGCCCGCCTCGGCGGCGGTGACGCCCGGCAGCGAGGCGTAGAGGTCGCGGACGCTGGCCAGCGCGAGGTCCCAGCCGTCGTTGGCGTTGGACAGGTACTCCTGCATGAAGGCGAGCGTGGTGTCCGTGCCGTCCACGTCGGCCTCGATCCACCCGTACGGCTGCGCGATGTGCGGCGCGCGCCGGGCCGCCAGCGCGCTGATGATCTCCAGCTCGGGGTTGATGCCGGGGATCAGCCGGCGGAAGAGCTTGCAGATGTAGGAGTCGCCGTACACGAGCGAGGTGTTGGACTGCTCGGCCCCCAGCACCAGGCTGCGCTGGGAGGTGTCGATGGTGACGCCGGGGGCGTGCCGCATGCGCAGCCCGCTGCGGGTCTCGTCGCCCGCCATGCCCTCCAGCAGCCAGCTCATCCGGTCCGCGTCATGGACGGCGTCGTACAGATAGGTGTCGCCGACGGTGCCGATGAGGGCGTGGGTGAGCCGGTCGGGCAGTTCGTGCCGCTCGCCCATCAGGAGCTGGTAGCGGTCCCGCGAGCCCTCCTGCCAGACGGCCACGATCAGGTGTCTCAGCCCCGGGGTCAGCTCGACGTCCGCGTCGATCGACAGATCGTCGATCGGGCGCCCCTTGCCGCCGAACCAACGCTGGCGGCCGATCCATGCAGCAAGGAGCTCGTCTATCACGCCCTACTCCTCCTGGGTGTGTGCCGGTGGGAGTGTGAACCAATAGAACCCATGCCCGGGAAGCGTCAAAAGATACGGTAGTTCGCCAATTGCCGGGAATGGGACCCCTCCCATGGTTTCCACGGGGGAGACGCCGACGAATCTGCGCAGGTCAAGCTCGACCGGCTGCGGGAAGCGCGACAGGTTGTTGACACACAACATCCGGTCGTCGCCCAGTTCCCGGACGAACGCGAGCACGCTGGGGTTGGAGGAGTTGAGTTCGGCGAACTCGCCGAGCCCGAAGACGGGGTGGCGCTTGCGGATCTCGATCATGCGCTTGGTCCAGTGCAGGAGCGAGCCCGCGTTCTTCTGCTGCGCCTCGACGTTGATCGCGTGGTAGCCGTAGATCGGGTCCATGATCACGGGCAGGTAGAGCCGTCCGGGGTCGCAGTCGGAGAACCCGGCGTTGCGGTCGGGGTCCCACTGCATAGGGGTTCGGACGCCGTCGCGGTCGCCGAGCCAGATGTTGTCGCCCATGCCGATCTCGTCGCCGTAGTAGAGCACGGGGGAGCCCGGCAGCGACAGGAGCAGGGCGGTGAACAGCTCGATCTGGTTGCGGTCGTTCTCCAGCAGGGGCGCCAGCCGGCGACGGATGCCGACATTTGCCCGCATACGCGGATCTTTCGCGTATTCGGTGTACATGTAGTCGCGTTCTTCGTCCGTCACCATTTCGAGCGTCAGCTCATCATGGTTGCGGAGGAAAATCCCCCATTGGCAGTGTTCCGGAATTTTCGGCGTTTGTGCCAAAATTTCCGAAATGGGGTAGCGGGACTCCCGACGGACTGCCATGAAAATGCGGGGCATGAGGGGGAAATGGAAAGCCATGTGGCATTCGTCCCCGCCGCCTACCGGGTCGCCGAAATATTCCACCACGTCCGAAGGCCACTGGTTCGCCTCGGCGAGCAGCACCCGGTCCGGGAAGAGCCGGTCGACCTCGCTCCTGGTGCGCTTGAGGTACTCGTGCGTCTTCGGCAGGTTCTCGCAGTTGGTGCCCTCCTCCTCGAAGAGGTAGGGCACCGCGTCCAGGCGGAAGCCGTCGATGCCGAGGTCCAGCCAGAACCGCAGCACCTCCAGCATGGCCTCCTGCACGTCGGGGTTCTCGTAGTTGAGGTCGGGCTGGTGGTGGAAGAAGCGGTGCCAGTAGTACTGCCCGCGCACCGGGTCGTAGGTCCAGTTGGACGTCTCGGTGTCGACGAAGATGATCCGGGCGTCCTGGTACTTCTCATCGGTGTCCGACCACACGTAGAAGTCGCCGAACGGGCCCTCCGGGTCGTGCCGGGAGGCCTGGAACCAGGGGTGGGCGTCGCTGGTGTGGTTCATCACCAGGTCGGCGATCACCCGCATGCCGCGTTTGTGCGCCTCGTCGACCAGCTTCACGAAGTCTCCCAGGTCCCCGAACTCGGGCAGGATCTTCATGAAGTCGGCGATGTCGTAGCCGCCGTCACGCAGCGGCGACTCGTACAGCGGCAGCAGCCAGAGGCAGTCGACGCCGAGCCACTGCAGGTAGTCGAGCTTGCTGATCAGGCCCTTGATGTCCCCGGTGCCGTCGCCGTTGGAGTCGGCGAACCCCCTGATCAGGACCTCGTAGAAGACGGCGCGCTTGTACCAGTAAGGATCGCGCGGCTTCTCCTCGTCGAAGGTGTTGGGAATGGGTGTGGAGCTCATGGGCTCCCCCACGAGGGGCTCATGAGGAGGGCGCTTTCACACACGTTGAAGACTCCCCGCTGAATTCTGTTCTACCGTGGCGCGGCTCGTACGGTGAGAATGTGGGCAGGCTGGATGTGAGGGTCGAGACGCACATAGTTGGTCTGCCTCCAGCGGTAGGACTCGCCTGACAGCTCGTCGTCCACGACGAACTCGGCGTTCCAGTCGAGACCGATGGCGGGCAGGTCGAGATCTACCGTCGCCTCGTGGGTGTGGTGAGGATCAAGATTGACAACCGCCAGTACGACGTCGCCCAGCCCGTGCCTTCGTGTGGCCGTGTCGTAGGCGCCCGGAAGTCGTTTGGAGAAGCAGACGATGTCCGGATGGTCGACCCTGTGGAACCGTAGGTTACGCAATTCCTGCAGCGCGGGATGCGCTCTTCGGAACAAATTCAGATGGGTGATGAGCGGGGCCAGGGTCCTTCCCTCGCGCTCGGCCGCCACCCAGTCGCGGGGCTTGTACTGATATTTCTCGCTATCGAGGTACTCCTCGCTGCCGGGACGTACCGGGACGTTCTCCCCCAACTCGTACCCGGAGTAGACCCCCCAGGTCGGTGACGTGAGGGCCGCCAGCACGGCCCGGATCCGGAACGCCGGCCCGCCGCCGTGCTGCAGGTATTCGTGCAGGATGTCGGGGGTGTTGACGAACAGATTCGGCCGCAGGAAAGCGGACGTCTCATGCGCGAGTTCGGAGAGGTACGTCTCCACATCCCATTTCGAGTTCTTCCACGTGTAATACGTGTACGACTGGTGGAATCCCGTCTTCGCCAGCGTCTGGAGCATCGCGGGCCGGGTGAACGCCTCCGCCAGGAAGATCACGTCCGGGTCGGTCGTGTGGATGTCGGCCAGCATGCGCTCCCAGAACGCCACCGGCTTGGTGTGCGGGTTGTCCACCCGGAAGATCCGTACGCCGTGGTCCATCCAGTGCCGCAGCACCCGCCGGACCTCGGCGAAGATCCCCTCGGGATCCCGGTCGAAGTTGATCGGATAGATGTCCTGGTACTTCTTCGGCGGGTTCTCGGCGTACGCGATCGTCCCGTCCGCCCGGATCGTGAACCACTCCGGGTGCTCCTTGACCCACGGGTGGTCCGGCGCGCACTGCAGGGCGAAGTCGAGCGCGACCTCCATGCCCAGCGCGCGGGTCTGGCCGACGAACTCGTCGAAGTCCTCAAGGGTGCCCAGATCTGGATGGACCGCGTCGTGGCCGCCGTCCTCGGAGCCGATCGCCCAGGGCGAGCCGGGCTCGTCGGGCTCCGGGCTGAGGGTGTTGTTGCGGCCCTTACGGAAGGTCTGGCCGATGGGATGGATCGGCGGCAGGTAGACGACGTCGAAGCCCATCTTGGCGATCGCGGGCAGCCGCTTCGCCGCGGTCTGGAAGGTGCCCGACCTGGCGACGCCCAGCTCGCTGACGACCGCGCCCTCGGACCTGGGGAAGAACTCGTACCAGGAGCCGTAGAGCGCCCGGCGCCGGTCGACCCGTACCTTGTAGGGCTTCGCCCTGGTCACCAGCTCGCGGAACGGATGCGCGTCCAGCAGCGCGGCCGTCTCGGGGAGCTGGGCGATGGAGAGTCTGGCGCGCGGGTCGAGCTCGTCGTCACGCAGCGTGGCCGCGACCGACAGCAGCGCCGCGCGGTGGCCGCACGCGCTGTCGCCGTTGCCGTTGCCCTTGCTGTTGCCCATGCCGTTCCTGGTGTGGCCGCTGCCGGCGCCCGTCTGGCCGTTCTGCACCGGGCAGTCGGCCGTACGGACGGCCTTGGCGGCCCGTTCGAACAGGCGGGCGCCTTCCTCGCACATCAGGTCGGCGTCGAGGCCGCGCGGGATCTTGATCTCCGCGTCGTGCAGCCACGAGCTGATCGGATCGCTCCACGCCTCCACGCGGAACAGCCAGTCGCCCTCGGCCGGCAGGCTCACGTCGACACCCCAGCGGTCGGTGCCGGGGGCGAGCTCGCGCATGCGTCTCAGACGACCACGTTGTCCATCGGGCGCGGTGAGCACCACACCCGCGGCCACGGCGTCGTGGCCTTCTCTGAACACGGTCGCCGAGACCTGGAAGGTCTCGCCGGCGACCGCCTTGGCGGGCCACTGCCCGCAGTCGACGACGGGGGAGATGTCCGTGATGGGAATTCGTCCGATCATCGCATTCGCAGGGTTTGCGGCGGCGCGCTCGGTGCCGCCGGAGGCTTTCCGTAGGTGCAAGATTTCGCAACCGCGAGGGGCCGATGGATACGGCCTACCCCGCCGGTAACGATCCTTGCACGTAAATAGTGGACAGCAGCGGATAGACCTCCCGAGTGTGTTCCCGGGAGAGCCAACAAAGAGGAAAGTTGCCCCAATCGTCCGTCTTCATGCTTGTTTCCTGGAGGGGTTTGAAGGGGCTTCGTGGGGGTGAAGGACTGAGAGGTCCCTCCTAGCCCGTAGGGTGCAGAAACGTGAGAGCTATCCGCCGGTTTACCGTCCGCACCGTCCTGCCCGCGGAGCTGGCCGCTCTGGGCGAGCTCGTGCACAATCTCCGTTGGTCATGGCACCCGGAGACGATCGACCTCTTCGCCGAGGTCGACGCGGCCCTGTGGGAACAGGTCGGTCACGATCCCGTGGCCCTGCTCGGCGCCGTCACACCGGCCCGGCTCAACGAGCTGGCCGCCGACCGCCGTTTCCTGCGCCGCCTCGCCGACGCGGTCGACGACCTGCGCGAGTACATGACGTCGCCGCGCTGGTACCAGACACTGCCCGACGTCGCCCGCGCCATCGCCTACTTCTCCCCCGAGTACGGCATCGCCGCCGCGATGCCCCAGTACTCGGGCGGTCTCGGCATCCTCGCCGGAGACCACCTCAAGGCGGCCAGTGACCTGGGCGTGCCGATCCTCGCGGTCGGCCTGCTCTACCGCCACGGCTACTTCACCCAGTCGCTTTCGCCAGAGGGCTGGCAGCTTGAGCACTACCCGGCGCTCGACGCCGACGGCCTGCCGCTGACCCTGCTGAAGGACGGCGACGAACCCGTCAAGATCCGGCTCGGCCTGCCGGAGAGCCGCGTCCTGCACGCCCAGGTGTGGGTGGCGCAGGTGGGCCGGGTGCCGCTGCTGCTGCTCGACTCCGACGTGGCCGAGAACGACACCGCCGCCCGCGACGTCACCGACCGCCTCTACGGCGGCGGCACCGACCACCGGCTCATGCAGGAGCTGCTGCTGGGCGTGGGCGGCGTACGCGCGATCCGGGCCTACTGCCGCATCACCGGCCACGCCGCGCCCGAGGTCTTCCACACCAACGAGGGCCACGCCGGCTTCCTCGGCCTGGAACGCATCCGCGAGCTGACCGAGTCGCGCCTGTCGTTCGACGAGGCGCTGGAGGCCGTACGCGCGGGCACGGTTTTCACCACGCACACGCCGGTGCCCGCGGGCATCGACCGTTTCCCCTGCGACCTGATCGAACGCCACTTCGGCGGCGAGGCCGCCTGGCCGACCGTGCCCGTCGAACGCATCCTGGCCCTGGGCGCCGAGGCCGAGCCCGGCCGGTTCAACATGGCCGTCATGGGCATGCGCCTGTCCCAGCGCGTCAACGGCGTCTCCGAGCTGCACGGCGAGGTCAGCCGGGAGATGTTCAAGGACCTGTGGCCGGGCTTCGACCTCGACGAGGTGCCCATCGGCTCGATCACGAACGGCGTGCACGCGCCCACCTGGGTCGGCCGCGAGTTCATGGAGCTGGCGGGCCGCGAGCTGCCCTCGCTGATCGAGCGCGCCCGCGGCTGGGAGGGCATCCAGAAGATCTCCGACAGCGAGATCTGGGAGATCCGCGGCAAGCTGCGCGGGCGGCTGGTCGAGGGCGCCCGCGAACGGCTGCGCAGGTCGTGGCGCGAGCGCGGCGCGTCGGTCGCCGAGCTGGGCTGGATCGACGAGGCGCTCGACCCCGACGTGCTGACCATCGGCTTCGCCCGGCGGGTGCCGTCGTACAAGCGGCTCACGCTCATGTTGCGCGATCCGCGGCGTCTGGCCCGTCTGCTGCTCGATCCGGACAAGCCGGTGCAGATCGTGATCGCGGGCAAGGCGCATCCGGCCGACGAGGGCGGCAAGAAGCTGATCCAGCAGATCGTCAAGTTCGCCGACCAGCACAACGTGCGCCACCGGATCGTCTTCCTGCCCGACTACGACATGACCCTCGGCCGGCTCATGGTCCAGGGCTGCGACGTGTGGCTGAACAACCCGCTGCGCCCGCTGGAGGCGTCCGGCACCTCGGGCATGAAGTCGGCGCTGAACGGCGGGCTCAACCTGTCGATCCGCGACGGCTGGTGGGACGAGTGGTACGACGGCACCAACGGCTGGGCCATCCCGACCGCCGACGGGGTGAGCGACCCCGACCGGCGTGACGAGCTGGAGGCCGGCGCCCTGTACGACCTGATCGAGCACGAGGTGTCCGACCGCTTCTACGACCGGCCCTTCGACGAGCTGCCGCGCCGGTGGATGGAGATGGTCAAGCACACCCTGGCCTCCCTCGGGCCCAAGGTGCTGGCCGGGCGCATGCTGCGCGACTACGTGGTCGGCCTCTACACGCCGGCCGCCCAGTCGGCCCGCGCGTTGTCGGCCGACTCCTACGCCCCGGCCAAGGCGTTCGCGGCCTGGCGCGTCCGGGTCGCGAGGGCCTGGCCCGGTGTGCGGGTCGAGCACGTCGAGGCGTCGGGCGTGGGGGACACCCCCGAGGTGGGCGCCTCGGTCGAGCTGCGCGCCACGATCGCGCTCGGCGACCTGGAGCCCGGGGACGTGCTGGTCGAGGCCGCGTACGGCAAGGTCGGTCCGCACGACGAGCTGGTCCACCCGCGGTACGCGCGGCTGTCCCTGGAGTCCCTGGAGGACGACGGCCGGGCCCACTGGACGGGCCGGGTTCCGCTCGACCGTACGGGGGCTTTCGGGTACACCGTTCGGGTTGTTCCGTATCACCCGTATGCCGCCACTCCTGCGGAATTGGGGCTGATCGCCGTTCCTGAGGAGCCTGTGGGGATGACGAACGGGACCTTGCGCTGATATGTCCGATCGCCGGACCAGCCCGGCCCGGCGATCGGGCGGTGCATAATCAGGACCGTGGACGACAGCGGGAACGGCCTGCGGGCCGACAATCTGGTGGCCACGGTCCGCGGTGTGCTGCCGTCCCTGACGCCTGCCGCGCAGACCGTCGCCCGCCTCATCCTGGAAAATCCGGCCACGGTCGCGCGCAGCACCATCACGGAGCTGTCGGCCGCCTCCGGCACCAGCGAGGCGACGATCGTACGCACCGCGCGGCTGCTCGGCTTCGCCGGATATCCGCAGCTCAGGCTGGCCCTGGCGGCGGCCGCCGCGCAGCCCGACCGGCTCGTGCCCGGCGACCTGGCGCCCGACGGCCCGCTGTCGGAGGTCATCCAGAAGGTGGCCAGGGCCGAGTCCGAGGCCATCAACGACACCGTCGCCCAGCTCACCAGCGAACGCCTGGGGCTGGTCGTCGACGCGATCGTGGGGGCCAGGCGCATCGACGCCTACGGCGTCGGCGCCTCGGGCTTAGTCGCCGAGGACGTCGCCCAGAAGCTCCTGCGCATCGGCCTGTCCAGCCACGCCTTCCAGGACGCCCACCTGGCCCTGACCAGCGCCGTCCTGCTGAAGACGGGTGACGTGGCGATCGGCATCAGCACCTCCGGCGAGACCCCCGACGTGATCGAGCCGCTGCGCCGGGCGGGCGAGGCGGGGGCCACCACGGTGGCCGTCACCAACAACCCGCGCTCGACGATCGCGGAGCTGGCCGAGCACGTGCTGATCTCGGCCGGGCGCGAGACGGAGTTCCGTCCCGGCGCCCTGGCCAGCCGGATCAGCCAGCTCCTCGTCGTCGACTGCGTGTTCGTCGGCGTCGCCCAGCGTACGTTCGACTCCTCTCAGGAGGCGCTCGCGAGCACCAGGCGCGCCGTCAAGGAGTTCACCCGGAGAACGTCACCTGCACGTCGTCAGCCTTGACGTACATCACCCGGTGCCCGAACTGGATCTCCAGGTACTTCGTCTTCCCCTTGACCACCTTGTGGTCGGCCAGGTTGAAGGTGACCGCCCGGTAGTACTCGGTGGCGGCCGGCCCGGCCAGCGTGTACTTCTCGCCCGCCGAGAACGTGTACTGCAGCGGCGTCACCGCCTGGTACGGGATGTCGGCCGGGTAGGCCTCCTGCTCCGGGTAGGCCCGGCCGTACACCGGGACGGTCGCCTTGCCCGCCTTCGGGGTCACGACGAGCCCCATGGACGGGACCGCGGTCGGGGCCGCCGCCGGGTTGTGGAACCACCCCTTCTGACCGAGGTACCAGATCGCCGTCCAGTCGCCCTGCCGGTCGGCGACGGCGAAGCGCTGGCCCGTGCTGGCCCTGGCGCTGTGGTCGTACACGCTGTAGAGCGAGCCGCCGGTCGGGTGCTTGCCGATGTCCTTGATCAGCGGGGCGTCCTCGCGGGGCTCGGTACGCAGCCACACCGTGCCGGCGCTGAGCGGCGGGCAGGCCGCCTCGGGGTTCTTGCGGTCGCAGCCGTAGAAGTAGGGCTTGTTGGTGGCGAAGTCCGGCTTGATCATGACCGAGCCGGACCTCGGGCCGCCGAGCTGGTGCAGCGGCGCGCCCATGAGCTGGAAGTAGTGCGCCCAGTCCCAGAACGGCCCCGGGTCCTCGTGCATGCCGCGTACCGTGCTCGGGATCGTGCCCGGGACGTTGTCGTGGCCCAGGATGTGGGCGCGGTCGAGCGGCACGCCGTGCTTGAACGCCAGGTAGCGCACGAGGCGGGCCGACGAGCGGTACATCGCCTCGGTGTACCAGGTGGCACCCTCGGCCAGGAATCCCTCGTGCTCGATGCCGATGGACTTGGCGTTGATGTACCAGTTGCCGGCCTGCCAGCCGACGTCCTTGGTCTTGATGTGCTGGGCGATGTGCCCGTCAGTGGAACGGACCGAGTAGTGCCAGCTCGCGCCGTAGTTGGGGTCCTGGTTGAGCTTGATCGACGGGAGGAAGTAGCCCTCCATGTCGTGGATGATGATGTAGTCGACCTTCTGGCTGACCGGGCGGTTGGCCAGGTCGTAGTGCCCGTAGTCGTCCGGCGGGAGCTCCTGGTAGGCCGACGGGATCCACTCGCAGGAGATCGAGGCCGGGCACTCGACGCCGTCGCGGCGCGGGGCCCTCAGGCCGAGCTTCTCCAGCCACTTCTCGATCTTCTCCAGGTCCGGGACCTTGGGCAGGGTGACCTTCTGCCCGTCGTCCGTGGTGCGCTCGGCGCCTTCCTGGATGGTGGCGTAGACCTCGTCGGCGAAGAACTTGGCCGCGTCGGACTCCTCCGCGCCGGAGTACTTGGCGACGGCTCCGTACCATTCGCCCGGGTTGGCGCTCAGAGGCGCGCCGAGGCTCTTCTGGTAGTCGGCGAGCAGCGCCGCGCCGCCGCGGATGTTGGCCGCGTCGTCGGTGCGCAGCCGCTCGTGGCTCTCGCCGGTGAGCTGCGCGGCCCGCTCCATCGTGCGCAGCGAGGCGGGGATGTCCGCCGTGGCGGGGACCGGGGTGGGGGCGAGGGGCCTGCTCTCGTCGCCGCGGGCGTCCTCCTCGCCGTCTCCGTGGTGGTTCGAGTCGGTGTACGCGGCCGCGTCCGTGAGGTGCATCGGGCCGAAGCCGGCGTCGCTGGACGGCTGGCCCGCGTGGGCGTCCCAGCGGGACTCCAGGTAGGAGACGCCGAGCAGCACGCTCTCGGGGACCTTGAACTCGTCGGCGGCGGCGGCGAACGCCTGCTGCCGGTCGGCGGGCTCTTCGGCGTTGGCCGATGGAACTTGGGTTAAGGGCAACAAGGCGACGACCGCGATCGCCAGCGCTCTGCGCATGAACCGCTCCTTGACTGGGGGGGCGTGGTGCGAGATCAGCGTCTCAACATTTTCCTTCGCTGGCGAGAACTTTGCGAAGATATTTTTCATCCCTTAACGGGGGTCCGATCAGCCCGGAGGGCGAAGGACTACCGGGTGGGGGGCGGGGTAGCGGGGCATCGGGAGGAGAGGGGGACCTGTCATGCCTCGACCCGGAAGTCACGCGTACGACAACGAGCGCCGCCGGCTCCGCAAGCAGCTGGACCGGCAGGGGATGAGCGAGCAGGAGCTCAAGAAACGGGTGGCCAGGAAACTGCAGTCGGATCCGGACAAGAGCCCGCGCAAGGTGGGCGGCGACCGCGCCGAAGGACCCAAGTCCGAACGGCCCCGCCGGGGGGAGGGCTGAGCGCCTGATGACGGACATCATCGACCGCGAGGGCGTCCAGGACCTGCTCGCGAGCCGCGGGGCCCAGCTCGCCGAGGTGCTGCCCGAACGGGAGTACGCCTGGGCCCACCTGCCCGGAGCCGTGCACCTGCCGCTCGGCTCGCTCGACCGGCTGGCCGGCGACCTGCTGGACCGCACGCGGCCGGTCGTCGTCTACTGCCACGACTGGCTCTGCGACCTGAGCCCGCGCGCGGCCCACCGGCTGACCCGGCTCGGCTTCGCCGACGTGCACGACTACGGCCTGGGCAAGATGGACTGGTTGTCGGCCGACCTGCCGTACGAGGGGGAGGCCGTGCTGGTCGCCTCGGGCACTCGGCGCGACCCGGTCACGGCCGGACTGGAGGACCCGCTGGAGGAGCTCACCGAGCGGATCGTCGCCGACCCGGCCGGGCTCGCGGTCGTGGTGGACCGGGACGACGTCGTCCAGGGGGTCATCGGGTCGCGCGAGCTCAAGGGCGCCGACCTGACCGGCACCGCCGAGTCCGCCATGAACACCGGCGTCACCACCGTACGGCCCAGCGAACAGCTCGACGACCTGGCCCGGCGCATGGAGGGCGCGAACGTCGACCACGTCGTCGTCACCCGTGCCGATGGCACCCTGGTCGGCCTGTACGGGCTCGGGGACCTGCGCGAACCCGGCTGGGAATCCGATCTCGGATAGCGGACCGGATTTGGAGCGGTCACCCGGCGTCTGCTAGCGTCAACACCATGTCAGTGATCAGCCGATTTTGGCGCTATGTGCCGGCTCCGGGTGGAGCCGAGGGTCACATGCGCTGACTTACTGATCACCCGGAGCCAAAGGCAGAGACGTCCCGTCTCTGCCTTTCGTCGTTCAGGCGGACGGTTCCGGGGGCCACGGACGTGGGCCGTACCGCCTTCGAACTCCTGTCGAAAGCGGAGGACACAGCCCATGACCACGACCAGCGACCTGCGCATCACCTCGTTCGAACCCCTGCCCACGCCCCACGACCTGATCGGTGAACAGCCGCTCGGCCCCGAGCGCGAGGCCCTGGTGGCGGCGAGCAGGAGCGCGGTGCGCGACGTGCTCGCCGGCGATGACGACCGCCTGCTGCTCATCGTCGGCCCGTGCTCGGTGCACGACCCGGAGGCCGCGCTCGACTACGCCCGCCGCCTGGCCGCCGCCACCCGCGACCTCGGCGACGCCCTGTGCGTGGTCATGCGGGTCTACTTCGAGAAGCCGCGCACCACCATCGGCTGGAAGGGCCTGATCAACGACCCGGACATCGACGGCGGCCACGACGTCCACCGCGGGCTGCGCCTGGCCAGGACGGTGCTGCTCGACGTGCTCGACACCGGGCTGCCGGTGGGCTGCGAGTTCCTGGAGCCCACCAGCCCGCAGTACATCGCCGACGCGGTCACCTGGGGCGCGATCGGCGCGCGTACGCCCGAGAGCCAGGTGCACCGCCAGCTCACCTCCGGCCTGTCCATGCCGGTCGGCTTCAAGAACGCGACCGACGGCGACGTGCAGGTGGCCATCGACGGCGTCAAGGCGGCCTCGCACCCGCAGGTGTTCTTCGGCATCGACGACGAGGGCCGGGCCGCGGTCGTCTCGACCACCGGGAACCCCGACTGCCACATCATCCTGCGCGGCGGGCGCACCGGCCCCAACTACGGCCCCGAGCCCCTCGCCGACGCGCTCGCGCTGCTGGCCAAGGCCGGGCTGCCGGAGCGGCTGATCATCGACGCCAGCCATGGCAACAGCGGCAAGGACCACGTGCGCCAGGCGGCGGTGGTGCGTGAGGTGGCCGGCCGTCTCGCGGCGGGGGAGAAGGGCATCGCCGGGCTGATGGTGGAGAGCTTCCTGCTGCCGGGGCGGCAGGAGCCCGGTCCGGTGGAGGGCCTGACGTACGGGCAGAGCATCACCGACGCCTGTGTCGGCTGGGAGGAGACCGAGCGCCTGCTGGTCGAGCTGGCCGACGCCGTACGAGCGGGCCGCGACGCGGTCTGACGGCGCGGGCTGACGGCGCAGGCTGACGGCGTCCGGGCGGCCCGCCCGGATGTGAGGCGGGCCGCCGGGACGGTCTCGGTCAGGTCCGCCGGTCCAGCCGGAACGTCGGGTGCCCCGGCGTGCCCGGCTGGGCGTCCAGCGACTTGTCGTCGAGGATGGGCGCGGCGTCCTCGGCCACGAAGACGCGGACGTCCTCCTGCTCGATGACCTGGTCGCCGGCGTACGGCGTGCTGGCGAGCGACACCTCCAAAGTGCCCGCCTCGTCCGGTTTGGGAGCGATCCGCAGGCCGGCGTTCGCGGGCACGTCCTCACCGACCATCAGGTCACGGATGGCGACCACGGCGTTGTCAGTCAATGTCAGCACGATTGCGCTCCTTCTCCCTGAGACCCCCCGCCTCCCCTGTGACCAGGGCGGCAAACGCCCGCGGGCGGGGATGAGCGCGGGGCGCCGGGGTAGCGGACCGTCATGGCTGACGTCATGGCTGAGAAGAACGCCGTCAAGGACAAGGACGTGCTGGACGCCCTGCTCGACCGGTGCGGCCAGTCGTTCGCCGCGGAGGCGGGCATCAGGCTCGCCGACCGGCCGAGGCCGCTCTACCAGCTCCTCGTGCTGGCCACGCTGCTCAGCGCGCGCATCTCGTCCGGGGTGGCGGTGGCGGCGGCGCGTGAGCTGTTCGCGGCCGGCTGCCGTACGCCGCGTGACATGGCACGGGCGAGCTGGCAGGACCGCGTGGACGCCCTGGGCCGCGGCCACTACAGACGGTACGACGAACGCACCTCGACCATGCTGGGCGACGGCGCCGAACTGCTGCTCGACCGCTGGAAGGGCGACCTGCGCAGGCTGCGGGACGAGGCCGGGGGCGACCCCGGGCGCATCGGCGAGCTGCTGCGGGAGTTCCCCGGCATCGGGCCGACCGGCGCCGACATCTTCCTGCGCGAGGTCCAGGGCGTGTGGCCGCAGGTCGCGCCGCACCTGGACCGGCGGGTGCTGGACGGCGCGGCCCGGCTCGGGCTGCCCCGCCAGGAACGCGGCCTGGCCCGCCTGGCCCGCTCGGGCGACGACCTCGTCCGCCTGTCGGCGGCGCTGGTGCGCGTCTCGCACGACAGGAAGGCCGCCGACGAGGTACGGGCTGCCGCGGCGGGGTGAGCGGGGAGCGCTCTGTTAGGTTCGCATCATGGCTGAGTTTGTGAGCGTCGAGGTGGCCGACCAGATCGCCACGATCCGTCTCGACCGTCCGAAGATGAACGCGCTCAACGTCCAGGTGCAGCGGGAGCTCGTCGAGGCGGCGCTCCAGGTCGACGCCGACGCCGAGACGCAGGCGGTGATCCTCTACGGCGGCGAGCGGGTCTTCGCCGCCGGCGTGGACGTCAAGGAGATGGCCGACATGTCCTACGCCGACATGTCCACCCATTCCCGTACGCTCCAGGCGTGCTTCACCACGGTGGCCCGCATCGGCAAGCCGGTCATCGCCGCCGTCACCGGCTACGCCCTGGGCGGCGGCTGCGAGCTGGACCTGTGCGCCGACTTCAGGGTCGCGGGCGAGTCGGCCAAGCTCGGCCAGCCGGAGGTCCTGCTCGGGCTCATCCCGGGCGCGGGCGGCACCCAGCGCCTGCCCCGCCTCGTCGGCCCGGCCCGTGCCAAGGACCTGATCTTCAGCGGCCGGCACGTGCCCGCCGCCGAGGCCCTGGACATCGGCCTGGTCGACCGGGTGGTGCCGGACGAGCAGGTGTACACGGCGGCCCTGGAATGGGCGGCCACCTTCGTCGGCGGCCCGAGCGTGGCGCTGCGTGCCGCCAAGCAGGCCGTCGACCAGGGCGTCGAGGTGGATCTCGACTCGGGCCTGGAGATCGAGCGCCTGCAGTTCGCGGGCCTGTTCGCCACCGACGACGCCAGGATCGGCATGCGGGCCTTCGCGGAGAAGGCCAAGCCCAAGTTCACCGGACGGTGACCGCCGGCCCACCGTACGAATCCGTCCCATTGGCGTAGCTCGTCCAAGGGGAAGCGGGTTTGCCAGTATGGTGGCGTTCCATGATGCGCGTCCCGGTCCCCGCCCGGCTGCGTAAAGCCGTGCGTACGTGGTTCGACTCCCGTTACATCTCCGTCGCCGACCACCGGCAGGACATCCGGGACGCGCTCTGGGAGGTCCAGACCCTGCGCAGGGAGATGGCGACCCTCCAGGGGGAGGTCGAGCGGCTGCGGAACCTCCGGCCGCCGGTGGCCGACAAGGCCAGGGCCGACGACACGTACCGGCTGGCTCAGGAGACCGCGAAGGCGCTGGACAACGTGCTCCAGAACGAGGTCCTCGTCTGGCAGGCGATCGACGACCTGAGGGCCCGCGTACCGGGGGCCGCCGAGGGGGGCCGGCCGTGCGCGTGACCTGGTCCGGCGGCAGGCTGACCTTCCGCCTCGACGCCGAGGACGAGATCACCGGCAGGGCGGCCGACGACCATCCCGTCAAGCTGGCCACCAACTCCTGCTCGATCGGCGGCGCGCCCGCCGACGCCCACCCCGACCTGTACGCCGTGGCCGCCTGGACGATCGTGGCGCCCTGGACCAGGCGGCGGATCACGTTCGACCGGGCCGTCTCCGCCGAGGTGGCCGCCGCCCTGTACAACGGGTGGGGCATCGAGGCCGGGCCGGTGGGCGCCGAACCGCGCAGGACCGGTGCCCGGCTCGCGATCTCCTACAGCGGCGGCGCGGACTCCGTGGCCGCCGCGGCCATCCACCCGTCCGCGCCGTTCGTGCACTTCCGCCGGGTGCCGCACCCGAGGGTGCCCAACCGGTGGCCGCACTACCGCTCGGACGTGCTGGCCAAGCTCGCCGAGCGCACCGGCCGCGAGCTCACCACCGTCACCTCCGACCTGGAGTTCACCCTCGCCGAGCCGCGTCCGGGTTATCCCGAGCACCACGCCGTCGCGGCGGGCGCCCTCCTGCTCGCCGACCGCATGAACCTCGGTGGCCTGGCCTTCGGCTATGAACTCGGTTCACGCTGGCTCGGCGGTGACCGCTACTTGTTGCGCTTCACGCCTGACAACCCCATGTGGGCACCGCACGGCGCGTGGGGCCGGTTGTTCGCCGCGGCGGGCGTGCACATCGTGCTCCCGGTGGGCGGGGTGAGCGAGGCCGTCACCATGCGGCTGGCCCTGAACTCCGAGCTCAAGGAGCAGGTCCGCTGGTGCCTGCGCGGCACCGAGGGCCCCTGCCGTACCTGCGGCAAGTGCCTGTACAAGGAGCTGATCCAGGCGGCCGTCGAGCGCCGCCCGCTGGACACCCCCGTCACCGCCGACCGGCCCGTCGCCCGCAAGTGGCTGCAACCGCCCCCGTACGGCGGCCAGGAGATGATCGAGTACGGCCTGGCCCGCGTCCCCGGCATCGAACGGTCCCTGTTCGCCAAGGCGCTGGACCACTTCGAGGCCACCGAGGAGTCCACGAGCTGGCTCGACCACTGCTACCCCCCGGCGATCGAGGAGATCCCCGAGCCGTGGCGCGCGGAGGCGGCCGCCTTCCTGACCTCTCAGGTCGGCCTCATGACCGAGGCCGAGGTGCGGCGGGTGGAGACTTGGGGCGCGTGACCGCTTTCGGGGCGGATCCGGCGAAGTGCGAGGAGTTGACTGCGTGAAGGTCTATCTGTCGGTGGACATGGAGGGCGTGACGGGGTTGACCGACCCCGAGGAGATGCACGCCGGCGGGCGCGGCTACGACCGCGGCTGCGAGCTGATGACCGCCGACGCCAACGCCGCCGTCCAGGGCGCGTTCGACGCGGGCGCCGGATCGGTGCTGGTCAACGACGCGCACGGCTCGACCAAGAACCTGCGGATCGACCTCCTGGACCCGAGGGCCACCCTGATCCGCGGGCCGGGCAAGGCCCAGCGCATGGCCCAGGGCATCGACGGGACGTTCCAGGCCGCGTGCTTCGTCGGCTACCACGCCAGGGCCGGCGTCCAGCACGGCGTGCTCAACCACACGTGGATGGGCAAGGAGATCCAGAACGTCTACCTCAACGGCGACGTGTGCGGCGAGACCCGGCTGGTCGCCGCGTGCGCGGGCTTCCACGGCGTGCCCGTCGTGCTGGTGACCGGTGACGAGGCCGTCGGCGAGGAGGCGCGCGAGCTGCTCGGCGACGTCGAGACGGTCGCGGTGAAGAGCGGGATCGACAAGTTCTCGGCCGAGTTGCTGCCGCCGAGCGTCGCCCAGGCAAAGATTCGTGAGGCGGCGGCGCGCGGGCTTTCGCGGTTGAGCGACTTCACGCCCTATCGGGTGGAGGCGCCGTACACGCTGGGGGTGGAGTGGAACTCCACTGCCATCGCCGCCGCTGTGGCGCTGGTGCCCGGTGTGAAGTCCGTCGGTTCGCGGCACATCGAGTTCACCACTGACGACTTCCGCCAGATCATGGCGCTGTTGGGGATCTTCGCCACCATCGGCGGCCAGGTGGCCTGCGGCAGCGGGCCGTACGGCTGAGCTGCGGCGGGCCCTACGGCTGAGATGTCGGTAACTGCTGATCTAGGGAGCGGGTGACGGTGGAAGGCGCGGCGCTGACCCGGCGGGGGCTGCTCGTCGGGATCGGGGCGGTGGGCGGCGCGGGCGCCATGTACGCCGCCATGGGCGCGCTCGGGCCCGCCCCCTCCGACCAGAACAAGGAGTTCGCCGCGCCACGGCCCGGCGACTTCTCCCTGCGCGGCAAGGGCGCGGCCAAGGTGGTGATACTCGGCGCGGGCGTCGCCGGGCTGACCACCGCGTACGAGCTGGGCAAGGCCGGTTACGACTGCACGCTGCTCGAAGCCAGGGACAAGGCCGGCGGCCGGAACCTCACGCTGCGCGGCGGCGACCGGCTGACCGAGCTGAACGGCCCGGCCCAGGACGTGAAGTTCGGCGAGGGTGTCTACTTCAACGCCGGCCCCGGCCGCATCGCCCCCTGGATGGTCACCCTCGACTACTGCCGGGAGCTGGGCGTCCCGATCGAGACGTTCGTCAACAACAACGCCTCCGCGTACGTCCACACCAACGGCCGGACCGTGCGGGCCCGCACCGCCCGAGCCGACATGTACGGATATGTCGCAGAACTGCTGGCCAAAGCCACAAATATCGGCGCGCTCGACAAGGTCATCACCGCCGACGACCAGCAACGCCTGCTCGAATTCCTCCGCCGGTTCGGCGACCTGGGGCCCAAGCTCGACTACGAGGGCTCGACCCGGCGCGGTTTCACCAAATATCCGGCGCTCGACACCGGCACCCCCATCCCGCCCCCCGGCAGCCTCCACGACGTCCTGGCCGCCGCCACCGGCCGCGCCATCACCAACGACTTCGGCTACGACATGGCCACCCCCATGTTCCAGCCGGTCGGCGGCATGGACGCGATCGTCAGGAAGCTGACCGAGGCCGTAGGGGCCGACCGGATCAGGACCGGCGCCAAGGTCACCAAGATCACGACCCTGGACGACGGCGTCGAGGTGACCTACAGCGGCGGCAGCGTCAAGGCCGACTACTGCGTCGCCACCCTCCCGCCGCACCTGCTCGCCAGGATCCCGCACAACCTCGGCGCCCAGGTCACCAGCGCCCTCAGCACCCCCATACCGGTCTCGGCCGGGAAGATCGGGCTGGAGTACGGCCGCCGCTGGTGGGAACTGGAGGACCGCATCTACGGCGGCGTCACCGAGACCGACCTCGACATCACCCACATCTGGTACCCCTCCCACGGCTACCACTCCGAACGCGGCCTGATCGTCGGCTACTACAACACCGAGCAGAACGCCGACCTGTACGGCTCCCTCACCCCCGAGGACAGAAGGAGGAAGGCCCTCACCCAGGGCAGGAAGATCCACGGCGACAAATACCGCCAGAACCTCCTCGGCAGCGTCTCGATCGCCTGGCACCGCCAGGAGCACATCCAAGGAGGCTGGATGTACTGGCCGTCCTTTGATTCGTCCTTCACTCTTCTGCAACGCCCCGCCGGAAGGGTTTACTTCGCGGGCGACTGGCTCACCCACTTGATCGCCTGGCAGGCAGGCGCCATGGAGTCGGCCCGCAGCGCCGTCACCCTGCTGCACCAGCGGGTGTTGCAGTCCACGTGACGTCGCACGCTGCTCCCGGGACCGGCATAGGGTCGGTCGGGGAGAGCGATCGAGGAGACGAGGATGACGTTGCACTGGGTGCCCGCGACCGACCGCGGCGACCTGCTGGCCGATCCGGTGGCGCTCGCCGTGCCAGGCATCGAGGGTGCCGAGGTGACGGAGATCGACCCGGACCTGGCCGACACGGCCGCCTTCTGCGAGCGCTACGGCATACGGCTGGACGAGTTCGCCAACTGCGTGGTCGTGGCCGCCAGACGCGGCGGTGAGACGCGCTACGCCGCGTGCATGGTGCTCGCGACGATGCGCGTCGACGTGAACGGCGTGGTGCGCAAGCACCTCGACGCCCGGAAGGCGAGTTTCGCGCCGATGGCCGACGCGGTCGAGCTGACCGGAATGGAATACGGCGGCATCACGCCGATCGGGCTGCCCGGCGACTGGCCGATCCTGGTGGACGCCCACGTCGCCGGCCATCCCAGAGTGGTGATCGGCAGCGGCCTGCGCAGGTCGAAGCTCGCCGTGCCGGGAGCCACGCTGGCCGGGCTGAAGGGCGCCGAGGTGCTGTCCCTGACGACCTGAGGTGCCCCGAAGCCGAACTGAAGCCAATTCGAGACCGTTGGATGGGAAACCGATGAGGCCGTATCGGACGTTGTACGACTGGGAATGTGGCCTCATGGTTCATCTCGTGGGCGGGGATTAAGCCGGTATGGTGCTTCATGCCATGAACGATGACCGACTAGGCCCTTACCGGCTGCTCAGGCGGCTCGGTGAAGGCGGGATGGGCGTTGTCCACCTCGCTGTCGACCCTCAGGGGCGGCAGGTGGCGGTCAAGGTCCTGCGCGGAGAGGTCGCCGGCGACGAGGTCGCCAGGCGACGGCTTTCGCGTGAGGTCGAGACCATGCGCCGGGTCCGCAGCAAATTCATCGCGGAAGTGCTCGATGCGGACGTGACCGGTCATCGTCCCTACATCGTCACCCGTTACGTGCCCGGCCGTCCCCTCGACGAGATCGTCAACGACGACGGGCCGCTCGACCTGCCCGCGCTGGTCCGGGTCGCGCACGGCGTGGCCTCGGCGCTGGCCGTCGTCCACTCCGTCGGCGTGATCCACCGCGACCTCAAACCGGGCAACGTGCTGATCCTCGACGGCGAGCCCGTCCTGATCGACTTCGGCATCGCGCAGGCGGTCGACGCGACCAGGCTGACCCAGACCGGCATGTTCATCGGCACGCCCGGCTACCTCGCGCCCGAGATCATCGAGGGCCAGGAGGCGGGCCCCGAGGTCGACATCCACGCCTGGGCGGGCACGCTGCTCTACGCCGGCACCGGCCAGCCGCCCTTCGGCAAGGGCACGCTGGAGATGATCTTCTACAACATCACCGCCGGCAAGGCCGACATCAGCGGCGTGCCGTCCGAGCTTCAGCCGCTGCTCAAGGCGGGCTTCCAGCGCAACCCGGCCAAGCGGCCCAAGGCCGCCGACCTGGCCGAGCAGACGGCCCGGATGTTGCCGCGGCCGCCGCAGGGCGCGCCCGAGGAGATCTCCACCGTGCCGCGGCCCGACGCGCCCCCGGCCGAGGACTACCCGACCAGGCGGCCGCCGTTCCTGGGGGAGAAGCCCTCCTACGACATCTCCACGCCGCCGATGACGCCGCGCCGGCTCATCGAGGGCCAGGAGCAGCCCGTCCCGCCGTCCGCCGACCCGCACTACGTCTCCCTGCTGCCCAACCAGGGCGCCGGGTCGCCCGGCCAGGCGGTGCCCAACCAGGCGGTGCCCGGCCAGGGGCTGCCCGGCCAGGGGCTGCCCGGCCAGGCGCTGCCGGGCCAGGGCGCCGGTGACCCGTGGCCGACCCGCCGGGTGTCGCCGGAGGAACTGCGCCAGATCCAGCGCGAGGCCGGCCCCAGCCAGCCCTGGCCGCAACAGCAGCCCCCGCCGCACCAGCACTCCCAATCGCACGCGCAGCAGTCGTACGCGCAGCCGCAGCCGCAGCCGCAGGTCAACCATTACGAGGCCGACGTGCCCACCCGGCGCGTACGCCCGGACTCGGCCGAGTTCGGCCGCCTCAACGCCGGTCCCGACCATCTGGACCACGGCCGGATGAACGCGGGCCCCGACCAGTCCGACTACGGCAGGCCCGGCCCGATCCCCATGCAGCCGCCGCCCTACATCCCGGCGCAGCAGCAGCAGTATCCGCCCCAAGATTCGCAGGCCAATCACGAGCCGTACGCCCAGGGCGCCCGTCCGGGGCAGCCGTTGCAGCGCTCGAAGGCGTACGGCGTGGCGAGCGCCATGCTGCTGATCCTCCTGATCGTGGCGGCCGTGACGGCGCCCGTCCTGGTGGCGGCGGTGGCGATCCCGATCGCGGTGCTGCTGCGCGCGGCCGACCTGGCCCAGCCCGCACTCAACAGCCGCAGGCCCGCCGGGGCCGCCGCGCTCGACGTGCTCAGGGTCTTCGCCCTGCCCCAGGCGCTGGCCAAGTCGGTGGGCATCACGCTCGCCCTCGTCCTGTACGCCCTCATCCTCGGACTGCCGGTGACGCTACTGCTCAGCGTGGTGGTCAAGATGGACTCGGCCAACGCCCTCGCGTGGGGCGCCGCGGTCGCGCTCTGGACCGTCTGCGCCGGTCCGGGCGTCGAGGGTCCGGGGCGGCAGATGCGCAGAACGCTCTCATCGCTCGTACCCTCGAGAACAGCGGCCATGGCGATGGCGGGAGTGTTGGCGGCGGGCGCCGCGCTCTCGCTGATCCTCGCCTACGGCACGTTCGGGGACACGCCAAGGGGGAGTGTATGGAGTCCGCTGGACGTCACACCCGTGACGAAGGAGCTCACCAGCCTGAAGACGGGCGGCTGAGCCGAGGAAGGTGGCGATGAGCATCCAAGCGCCGGAACGCCTCGGCCCCTACCGCATCGTCAGGAAGATCGGCGAGGGCGGCATGGGGGTCGTCCACCTGGGTCTCGACGGTGAGGGCCGCGAGGTCGCCATCAAGGTCCTCCACCCCCATGTCGCCGCCGACCTCAAGGCCCGCGACCGGCTCACGCGCGAGGTCGAGACCATGCGCCGGGTGCGCAGTCCGCACGTCGCCGAGGTCATCGACGCCGAGCTGGTGGGGGGCCAGCCGTACGTCGTGACCCGCTTCGCCCCGGGTCGCACGCTGGAAGAGACCGTGCTGAGCGAGGGGGCTCTGGAGGCGCGGCAGGTCATCAGGCTGGCCCAGGGGCTGTGCCAGGCGCTGGTCGGGATCCACGCGGCCGACGTGATCCACCGCGACTTCAAGCCGTCCAACGTCATGCTGGTCGACGGCGAGGCGCTGGTCATCGACTTCGGCATCGCCCACCTGGTGAACGCGACCCGGCTGACCCAGACGGGCATGTTCGTCGGCACGCCGGGCTACCTGGCGCCCGAGATCATCCGCGATTCCGAGATCACCCAGGCGGCCGACGTGCACGCGCTGGCCTCGACGGTGTTCTTCGCCGCGACGGGCGCGCCGCCGTTCGGCACCGGGACGTTCGAGGCGGTCTGCTTCAACATCATGGAGGGGCGCGCCCAGCTCGACCGCGCGCCCGCGTGGTTGCGCGGCTGGTTGTCGCGCGCGCTGCGGGTCGATCCCGCCGACCGGCCGGGCGCGCAGGAGCTGCTGCGGATGGCCAGGGCGCTCGACCCGTCGGTGACGACGTTCAACGAGATCGAGGGGCCGACCGGCACCAAGCGCATGGGCGGCGGCACGCGCGCGATGGACACGTTCTCGGACCTGCTGCCGCCGGTCGAGTACCGCAAGCCGGCGCCGCCACCGCCCCCGCCGCCGCCCGCGCGGCGGGAGGAGCGGCCGCCGCCGTACGTGCCCGCGCCGACGTCCGCCCGCCCGGTGCCCCGTACCGACCAGCGGGTGGCGGGCTACCCGGCGCCACCGCGGCAGCCGCCCCCGTACACACCGCCGCCCCAGCCGCGCGGCCACGTGCCTCCGGCGGAGCGGAAGAGATACCTGTTCGGCAGCCAGGTGACCGGGTTGCTGCTGCTGGCCACACTGGTCGCGCTGACCGTCATGATGCCCGTGGTGATGGGCGCGGTGGCCGTCGCGCTGGCACTGGTGCTGCGGGTGGGCGAATACCTCTTCGGCGACATGGTCAAGCGGCGCCAGATCCGCGGCAGCAGCTCGGCCGACCCGCTGCTCGCCCTGGTCGGCACGCCGTGGGCGCTGGTCAAGGCCGCGCTGGTGACGGTGGTCCACACGCCGCTCGCGCTGCTGTTCGGCGCCTGCGTCTGGGGGGCGCTCCACTGGGCCGGCGGGATGGGCACCAACCAGGCCGCCGCCTTCGCGGCGGGGGCGTTCGCGGGTGGCCTGTTCGTGCTGCCGGGCGGCGGCGCGCCGCGCAAGGCCGTGACCCGTACGCTCACCGGCGTGCTGCGCAGCCCCGGAGCGGCGCTGGTCGCGGTCGTCGCGGTGGGCACGGCGGCGCTGTTCGCGGTGATGTTCGCGCTCGGCCAGGACCCGGTGTGGGCACCCTGGCGGGCTCCGCAGAGCGTGATCGACAACCTGGCGAGCGAGGCCAGGCAGAGCACCGTCGGATTGATCACCGGCCTCATCGAAAGTCTGCTCGACGGGCTGGGGTTGGGGTTCCTGACTCCGTGGTCCTGAGTGTCCCCGTCGGCTCGGCGGGGGAGAGGTGAGGTATGAGCGAGCGCCTCGGCCCTTATGAGCTTCTCTCCAGGCTCGGCGCGGGCGGGTTCGGCGAGGTGCACCTGGCGCTCGACGCCGAGGGGCGTACGGTCGCGGTCAAGGTGCTGCATCCCCATGTCGCGGCCGACGGCCTCGCCCTCGCCAGGCTGGCGCGCGAGGTCGAGACGATGCGCCGGGTCGGCGGGCCGCACGTGGCCGAGGTGCTGGACGCCTCGCTGGAGGGCTCCAGACCCTACCTGGTGACCCGGTACGTCCAGGGGCGTCCGCTCAGCGCGGTGCCCGTGCCCGTCGCCGGACTGGGCCCGCTGGCCTCGGGCCTGGCGGACGCGCTGCTCGCGATGCACGAGTCCGGGGTCGTCCACCGTGACCTCAAGCCGGCCAACGTGATGATGAGCGAGGACGGCCCGGTCGTCATCGACTTCGGCATCGCCAGCGCGCTCGACTCGCTGTCGGTCACGGCCTCGGGCGCGGTGGTCGGCACGCCCGGCTACCTGGCTCCCGAGATCCTCGAAGGCGGCGCCGCGGGCGTCGAGGCCGACGTGTTCTCCTTCGGCGCGACGCTCGCCTTCGCCGCGACCGGGCGGCAGCCGTACGGGCAGGGTCCGGCCTCGGCGGTGGCCTACCGGGTCGTGCACCACCCGCCCGACCTGGACGGCGTGCCCGACTGGCTGGCGCCGCTGTTACGCGAGTGCCTGTCCACCGACCCCGCCGCCCGGCCCACGGCCGCCCAGATCTGCGCCCGCCTGGGCGTCGCCCCCGTTTCGCACGTCCCCCAGTCCGGCCCCCACCCGTCCGCCGCGGCGGCGCGCCCCCGGCCCGCGGACGACATGAGCACCAGGGAGTGGCGGCCGGGCGCCGAAGGACATCGCCGGTCGGTGGAGGAGTCGCGGGCCCGGCACCGGGAGAAGGTGCGCAGGCGGTGGCTGATCGGCTCGGGCCTGTTCGTGTCGCTGCTGGCCGCGGCTGCCCGCGAGCCGCTGCCGGAGGTGGCGCTCTTCCTGCTGGCCGCCTACGCGCTGGGCGTCGTGAGCGACGCGGGTGTGGCGCTGTTCTCGCGCGGGCCCCACCGGCGGGCCCGGATGATCGTCGACCTGGCGAGCGTGGCCGGGGCGGTCGGGATGTGTTTCGGGCTGGCCGCGGTGTTCAGCACGTTCACACTTGCCCTGTTCGCGGGTACGGCTCTGGTGGTGGGCATCGTCTTCCTGCTGTCCGCCTGATTCGCCCGGGGTGACACGGCCGTACCGAATAAAGTTCGGTATGGTGGGAACGGACAGGGCTTATCGGGGCCGGTCGCACGGAGCTGCCGGTTTGCGCGTAAGCTACCCATGGGTAACATGACCGCGGGAGCCAGGGTACGACTCTGACCCACCCCGTGTCAGGAGCCCGCCGGGAACCTGGCAGTCTGGTCAGCATTGCATTCGGCGCCTATCGCAGCGACGCGGTGGGCGCACGCGAACACGGGAGGTCGGCCACCGGCCATGAACATCGTCGTCTGCGTGAAGCAGGTCCCCGATACGGCGACCGAGCGCAAGCTGCGGTCCGATGACAACACGCTCGATCGTGACGCCGTCGACGGCGTGGTCAACGAGCTTGACGAGTACGCGGTCGAGGAGGCATTGAAGCTCAAGGAGGCCCACGGTGGCGAGGTGACCGTGCTCACCATGGGTCCGGGCAGGGCCACCGAGACCATCCGCAAGGCCCTGGCGATGGGCGCCGACAAGGCCGTCCACCTGAGCGACGACGCCCTCCACGGCTCCGACGCGCTGTCCACCTCGTACGCGATGGCCCAGGTGCTCAAGAAGATCGGGTTCGACCTGGTCGTCCTGGGTTCGGAGTCCACCGACGCCCGTACCGGCGTGCTGGCCGCGATGCTGGCCGAGCGCCTCGGCACGGCCCAGCTCACGCTGGCCAACAAGGTCGACGTCGAGGGCTCCTCGATCACCGTCCAGCGCCTCACCGACTACGGCTTCGACCGGGTCCAGGCCTCGCTGCCGGCCGTCGTGTCCGTGGTCGAGAAGATCAACGAGCCGCGTTACCCGTCCTTCAAGGGCATCATGGCGGCCAAGAAGAAGCCGGTCGAGACGCTCGCCATCGCCGACGCCGAGATCGACGCCGCGCAGGTGGGCCTGGGCGCCGCCTGGTCCGAGGTGGTCGACTTCGCCGCCGCGCCGCCGCGCGCCGCCGGCACGATCGTCAAGGACGAGGGCGACGGTGGCACGAAGGCCGCCGACTTCCTCGCTTCCAAGAAGTTCATCTGAGAACGGGGGTTTTACTGATATGTCGGAGATTCTCGTTCTCGTGGAGCAGGTCGAAGGCGAGGTCAAGAAGGTCACGCTCGAACTGCTGACCCTGGCCCGCTCGCTCGGCACGCCCGCCGCCGTCTGGGCCGGTCCCGGCCTCGGCGACGCCGCCAAGGCCAAGCTGGCCGAGTACGGCGCCGAGAAGATCTACGACGCCGCGTCCGCCGACATCGTCGACCACGTGGTCACGCTCAAGGCCGAGCTGCTGGCCCAGCTCGTCGCCGAGAAGTCGCCCGCCGCGGTGCTCGTGGCCGCTACGGCCGAGGGCAAGGAGGTCGCCGGTCGCCTGGCCGTCAAGACCGACTCCGGCGTCATCACCGACGCCGTGGGCCTGTCCGAGGGCTTCGTGGCCGACCAGTCGATCTTCGGTGGCGGCGTCAACGTCCACTCCAGGGTGAGCAAGGGCACGCCGATCGTCGCCGTACGCCCGAACTCGACGGCCCCGCAGGCCGCCGCGGGCGCCGGCGCGGTGGAGGCGGTGTCGGTCGCGCTGAGCGAGGTCGCGAAGGCCGCCCGCATCGTCGAGCGCGTCAAGCAGGAGAAGGGCGCCCGGCCCGAGCTGACCGAGGCCGCGATCGTGGTCTCGGGCGGCCGGGGCGTCGGCTCCGCCGAGAACTTCTCCGTCATCGAGGGCCTGGCCGACGCGCTGGGCGCGGCCGTGGGCGCCTCGCGCGCCGCCACGGACGCCGGCTGGTACCCCCACCAGTTCCAGGTGGGCCAGACGGGCAAGACGGTCTCGCCGCAGCTCTACATCGCGGCCGGGATCTCGGGCGCCATCCAGCACCGGGCCGGCATGCAGACCGCGAAGACCATCATCGCGATCAACAAGGACCCGGAGGCGCCGATCTTCGAGCTGGCCGACTACGGGGTCGTGGGTGACCTGCACCAGGTCGTCCCGCAGCTCACCGAAGAGGTCGACAAGCGCAAGTAGGTTCCACGCGAAGGCGGCGCCGCACGACGTGCGGCGCCGCCTTCGGCCGTTCCCGGCAGTTTCACGCGGTCCTCGCGGGCGTGGTCCGGGCGTACGCGCCGGCCCATCCCGCAAGGACGCCCGCCGGCAGCGCGAAGCCGTGCAGGTCGGCCAGGCCGCACAGGGCGATGGAGTTGCCGGCGCCGGGGTCGTTCAGGAGGTAGCCGGCGGCCTCGCCCGCGATCGCGCCCGAGGCGTACAGCAGGAGCCAGCGGCCGGGCCCGAACGCGCGCTCGGCGGCGTAGCCGATCACCGCGAGGAACGCCAGGTTGAACAGGACGCCGAACACGCCGCCGTCCTGGACCACGAGCGCCGTACCCAGCCGCCACCACTCGCCGCCCGAGATCGCGGCCGGGTCCCGCATCCACGCGGGCTCCAGCCCCGGGAGGGCGAACTGGAGGAGGCTGGGAACCGCCGTGACAACGAACACGACAGCGGTGACATATGGCTTGAACACGGCAAGAGCCTCGCACGCCCGCCCTGAATCAGACATGGACGGATGTACGAGGCTTGCCATGACAAATGTCCTACGCGGCGACCTTCACCGGCTCCCGGACGGGAACGGCCGCGAACACCGGCGTCTCCTTGCGCGGCAGGAACCGCGAGGCCACGGCGATCAGCACACCCAGGACGACCGCGATGCCGAGCGCGCCGCGCAGCGAGGTGGCGTCCGACAGGAAGCCGATCACCACCGGGCCGAGCAGCAGGCCCGCGTAGCCCATGGCGCCCGCCTGGGCGATCGCCGGTCCGGGCGTGTCGGTCGCGGTGCCCGCCAGGGACAGCGTCAGCGGCGCGATCGTGGCCACGCCGAGCCCGACGAAGAACATCGCCGAGACCGCCACCAGCGCCGCCGGGGCCATCAGCACGACCGCGAAGAACCCGGCCGTGGCCACGCCCGACACGCCCAGCATGCCGCGTACCCCGAACCTGGAACGCAGCCGGTCACCGCCGAGCCTGGCCAGCAGCATGCCCGCCTCGAACACCGGGTAGCCGAGCGCGGCCAGTGCCTCGGGGGCGCCGAGCTCGTTGCGCATGTAGAGGCCGTTCCAGTCGGCGACCACGCCTTCGACCATGAAGGCGAAGAACATGATCGCGCCGAGCAGGTAGACGATGGCCGGCATGCGGCTCCTGGCCGTGCGCGTGGCCTCCGTCATGGGGGCCTCGGGCAGGTACGTACGCCCGATCAGCACCGCGACCGGCAGCGAGACCAGGGCGACCAGCGCCAGGTTGGCGGTGAACGACAACCCGGCGGCGATCGACAGGCTGCCGAGGGCACCGGCCGAGATGGCGCCGACGCACCAGCCGGCGTGCATGCCGTTCATCAGCGGTCGGCCGTACGCCTGCTCGACGGTGGAGCCCTGGGCGTTCATGGCGACGTCCACGGTGCCGAAGGCCATGCCGAAGAACGTCGCGGCCAGGATGAGCAGGGGCAGGTTGGGGGCGAAGGCGACGGCCAGCAGGCCGACCGCGGTGAGTGGGGCGCCGATCCGCAGAACCGCCCTGCTGCCCGCGCGGGCCATGATCCGTCGCATTGACTGCATGGTCACGAGGGCGCCGAGGCCCCATGCGAGGAGCACCGCGCCGACCGTGGACTCGGACAGGCCGAGTTTGTCGGTCAGGGCGGGGATGCGCACGGTCATCGTGCCCACCATCAGGCCACTGAGGACGAAGGTGAGGATCGCCCCGTAACGGGCCGTCCTCAGGTCGCGGGTCATAAGGCACACCTCTCACAAGCTTGTTATTTCGCCATAAAACGGGCGCTCCTCGTACGGGAGCGCCCGGACAACCATGGGGGGAAGGAGAACTCGAAGGGACGGCGCCACGCGGCACCGGACCACCCCGCTCGTCGAGCGGGGCGGACGGGGGGAGGGTGCGACCGGCTCAGGCAGGTCGGGGGTCACGTCGCGCGGCCGGGCACGCCGTCCGGGCGCGACCGTCAGGGACGCGCGGGGCTCAGCGGCCGGTCGGTGGGACCACGGTCGCAGGGGGACAGGGACCAGGCAGGCCGGGGTACGTCATCGCGAGGTCGCCTCCCGTCACTCCGAGTCCGCCACGGGAGCTTCGGGCGAAGCTCCGACATCGGAACCAGAAGTGACGCCCGCGCATTCCCGGGGCGAAAGTGACCCGCGACACGTTGCGGAACGGGACGGGTCAGCCCGGTTTGAGCAGGGCTCTCAGCCGGGCTTCCAGGGCCTTGAGGTCCGCCTCGGAGTTGAGCTGCGGGTCATGGCTCGCCACGTCCCACAGCCCTTCGCAGGCCAGGCGTACGATCTGGGAGGCCAGCGGGTCGGGCTCGTCGCCCAGCCCCTCGCGGTGCCAGCGGGCCATCGCCTCCCGCAGCGGTGCGAGCAGGAAGAGGTTGCCCGACGCGCCCGTGACGACGGCCCATCGTCGCAGCCGGCCCGAACGCACGGCGGCCAGCGTGGCGCCGAGGTAGCGCTCGGTGTACGTCCCGCCCTCCTGGGCGGCCGTCAGGTCGTCGAACTCTTCGATCAGCCGTTCGACCATGCCCCTGATCAGGGCCTCTTTGGTGCCGAAGTGGTAAAGAAGACCGCCCTTGCTCACGCCGGCCCGGTCGGCCACGGCGGACAGTGTCAGCGCGGCCGAGCCCTGGTCGCACAGGAGATCCTCCGCCGCGTCCAGCAACTCGTCCCTTCTCATACCGCTACTGTACCGTCCGGACGGTACAGTAGCAAACGAGATACCCTGAGCGGGTGACACGACCGTCGGCCTATCTTGATCATGCGGCGACCACGCCGATGCTGCCCGAAGCGATCGAGGCCATGACGGAGCAACTCAAACGCGTCGGCAACGCCTCCTCGCTGCACGCCGCGGGCCGTCAGGTGCGCAGGGTCGTCGAGGAGTCCCGCGAGACCATCGCCGACGCCCTGGGTGCCCGGCCGAGCGAGGTGGTCTTCACCTCGGGCGGCACCGAGGCCGACAACCTCGCCATCAAGGGCCTCTACTGGGCGCGCAGGCCGCGGCGGCGCATCCTGATCAGCTCCGTCGAGCACCACGCCGCCCTCGACCCCGCCGCGTGGCTGGCCGACAGCCAGGGCGCCGAGGTCGAGCTGCTCGACGTCGACGAATACGGCCGCGTCCACCCCGACACGCTGCGCGCCGCCATCGAACGCGACCCCGACGGCGTCGCCATGATCAGCGTCATGTGGGCCAACAACGAGGTCGGCACGATCCAGCCCGTCCACGTGCTGGCGGCCGTCGCCCACGACCACGGCATCCCGTTCCACACCGACGCGGTGCAGGCGATCGGGCTGCTGCCGGTGTCGTTCGCCGACTCGGGCGCCGACGCGCTCACGCTGACCGGCCACAAGGTCGGCGGGCCGATGGGCGTGGGGGCGCTGCTGCTGGCCAGAGGGCTGACACCGGTGTCGGTGCAGCACGGCGGCGGTCAGGAGCGCGACGTACGCTCGGGCACCCTCGACGCGCCCGCCATCGCGGGCCTCGCCGCCGCCGTCCGGACCTCCGTGAAGGAGCAGGAGGCCCTGGGCCGCCGCCTGACGTCGCTGCGCGACGAGCTCATCGAGCGTGTACGCCAGGCGGTCCCCGACGTCGTGCTCAACGGCGACCCGGTCAACCGCCTGCCCGGCAACGCCCACTTCTCCTTCCCCGGCTGCGAGGGCGACGCGCTGCTCATGCTGCTCGACGCCAAGGGCGTGGAGTGCTCGACCGGCTCGGCCTGCTCGGCGGGCGTGGCCCAGCCCTCGCACGTGCTGCTCGCGATGGGGGCCGACGCCGCCGCCGGCCGCGGCTCGCTCAGGTTCACCCTCGGCCACACCTCGACCAGGGACGACGTCGACCGCCTGATCGAGGTGCTGCCCGCGGCCGTCGAACGCGCCCGCAGGGCCGGGCTCAGCTGAGGAAGGGGGAGACCGCGGTCCAGGCGGGGTCGGTGGCCACGTCGACCCGCGGCTCGCCCTCCTCCCAGCTCACGATCAGCTCCTTGGCGTGGATCGACGCCTCGGAGGTCGGGTCGGCGTAGACGTGGATGACCCGGTGGCCCGCTGCGCTCAGGTGGGCGGCCAGCAGGGCGTCGTCACGCAGCTTGAGCAGGCGGGTGGCCAGGCGTTCCTCGAAGTCGCGCAGCGCGGTCAGCGAGTCGCCGACCGGCAGGCCGTTCTCGTCGCGGTGGGCGTACGGGAGCGTGATCTCGATGTGCTGGTCGAACAGCGGATGGTCGACGGGCCGCAGCGGGAAGCGGGCGGTGGCGACCAGCGGCGCGCCCTCGCCGGTCTGGCCTTCGAGCAGCACCCACTCCTCGTCCTGGTAGCCCGAGGCGAGGTCGGCGACCACGGCGGGCACGTGGACGGCGGCGACCGCGTCGATCGGCTCGTGCGTGGCGGGTGTGATCTCGCCCACCCACCTGGCGACGTCGTCCTCGCCCAGCAGCCAGTCGAGGGCGAGCAGCGCCGCCTCCAGGCGGGTCTCCTCGTCGAGCTCGGCGAAGATCGGGTGATAGGCGGACACGTCGACCCGCGGCTGGTTGCGCGGCACGCGCAGCCCGAACTTCAGCTTGTCGAGCGCGAACTCGAAGCCGCCGACGTCGAGCGTCAGCTCCAGCGCCTGCGGGTTGGCCTGGCGCGACGGGTGGAACTCCCACAGCAGGTCGGCCGGCGGTGCCGCCCTGGCCCAGCGGTGGGCCAGCGAACGCAGCTCGGCGTCGCCGGCCGCGGTCACCACCAGGATGTGCGCGGCGTTCCTGCCGGGCGCCACCTCCCAGACCAGGCCGGGATCGAGCGCGGCCACCGCGGGGGCGACCAGCTCCTCGATGCCCTCGGCCGTGCCCGCCGCCACCAGCGAGTCGAGCCGTGGCCTGGCCTCCTGCCACCACACCCAGAACTCGGCGACGCCGTCGCCGGGCCCGTCGGCCTCTTGCTCTTCGTCCTTGCGCCCGAACAGTCGCATGCGCTGAATCCTTCCAGACGGAGCCGATGGCCGCGCACTCCCCGCCGGACAGTACGCTGGAACGGTCATGGGACTGCGTGTGCTTGCCGCCATGTCGGGCGGCGTCGATTCCGCCGTGGCCGCCGCCCGGATCGCCGAGGCCGGTCACGACGTCACTGGTGTGCATCTGGCCTTGTCGGCCAACCCTCAATCCCACCGTACGGGCGCGCGAGGCTGCTGCACGATCGAGGACTCCCGCGACGCGCGGCGGGCCGCCGACGTGATCGGCATCCCGTTCTACATCTGGGACATGGCCGAGCGTTTCCAGCGCGACGTGGTGGAGGACTTCGTGGCCGAATACGCCGCGGGCCGCACACCCAATCCGTGCCTGCGGTGCAACGAGAAGATCAAGTTCGAGGCGGTGCTCGACCGGGCGCTCGCGCTCGGCTTCGACGCGGTCGCGACCGGCCACCACGCCAAGTTGTCCGGCGGCGAGCTGTCCAGGAGCGTCGACCAGGGCAAGGACCAGTCGTACGTGCTGGGGGTGCTCACCCGTGAGCAGCTCAGCCACGCGATCTTCCCCCTCGGCGACTCCACCAAGGCCGAGGTGCGCGAGGAGGCCGCGCGGCGCGGCCTGACCGTCGCCGACAAGCCCGACAGCCACGACATCTGCTTCATCGCCGACGGCGACACGCGCGGTTTCCTGGCCGGCCGGCTCGGCGCCGAGCAGGGCCCGATCGTCGACCAGGAGGGCGCGGTCGTGGGCACCCACCAGGGCGCCCACGGTTTCACGGTGGGCCAGCGCAAGGGCCTGCACATCGACCGCCCGGCCGCCGACGGCAGGCCGCGCTACGTGTTGTCGATCGAGCCGGTCTCCAACACGGTCACGGTCGGCCCGCGATCGGCACTTGAGGTCACCTCGATCACCTGCGCCCGCCCGGTCTGGAACGGCCCGTCCCGCTTCGACGACCTGACCGTGCAGCTCAGGGCCCACGGCGAGGTCTACGCCTGCCGCTTCGACGAGATCGACGGCGGCCTGCGCATCGACCTCGACCGCGCGGCCACCGGCGTCGCCGCGGGCCAGGCGGCGGTGCTCTACTCCGGTGACACCGTCATCGGCTCGGCCACCATCGTCTCGGCCGCCTAGGGCAGGGTCACCGACTCGCCGACCTTGAGCCGGCGCATGTCGGCGCCCTGCTTCTCGGACTCCAGCTCCAAATAGGTGTCCACCAGCGACAGGCCGATGTCGTTGAGCAGGCCGTCATGCGTGGAGAACGCGCGGGCCGGCCGCACTGTGCGCAGGTATTCGACCATCTCGCTGAGCTTCATCCAGGGGGCGTTGGTCGGCGCCAGGAGGGTGGGCACCTCGACCCCGGGCAGGGTGAGCGCGTCACCCGGATAGAACACCTCGTCGTCGAGCATGAAGCCGACATTCGATACGACAGGCGCGTCCGGGTGGTTCTTGGTGTGCCACTCGCCGAACGCCTTCACCCGGAAACCGGCCGCCTCGAACGAGTCGCCGTGCCGGACCACCTCGACCTTGACCGGCACGTCCGTCAACTGGGCCGCGACGCCCTCGCAGGTCCAGACCTCGATGCCGGCCGGGGCGGCCTTCAGCTTGTCGATGTCGAAATGGTCGAAGTGCTGGTGGGTGATGAGCACCGCGTCGACCCCGTCGAGCACCGGCTCGTCCGAGAACGTGCCCGGGTCGATGACCAGGATCTTGCCGTTCTTCTCAAGGCGTACGCAGGCGTGCGTGAGTTTGGTGAGCTCCATTCGGCAGAGCCTACGCTTGTGACCATGTCTACGTGGGAAGCCACCGGGGTCGGTTCGCATCCGGGTGAGGATCATCTTGAGGCGATCCGTGTCGTGTTCGGCGAGGTGCCCGGCCTGCCGTACCTGCCAGAGTTGCCGGCCCGCGGGGTCGGCGGCGACATGATCGGCAGGACGGCCGGGCTGCTGGTCGACCTGCCGGTCGAGGTGCAGCCGTCCGGGTGGCGGCTGGCCGACCGGCCGGGCCGCGACCACCATCGGGCCGTCGATCACCTGCGCCGCGACCTCGACGGGCTGGAGGAGGTCGGCCACGACTACTCGGGGCCGCTCAAGCTGCAGGTCTGCGGGCCGTGGACGCTGGCCGGGGCCCTTGAGCTGAAGTTCGGCGACAAGATGCTCTCCGACGCGGGGGCCGTGCGCGACCTGGTCGCGTCGCTGGCCCAGGGGGTCGCCGACCACTGCGCCGAGGTGCGGCGGCGGCTGCCGGGCGTCACCGAGATCGTGTTGCAGCTCGACGAGCCGGGGCTGCCCGGCGTGCTGGCGGGCACGGTGCCGACGGCCTCGGGGTTCGGGCGGCTGGCGGCCGTGGAGGAGTGGCGGGTGGAGGAGTCGCTGAAGCTGTTCCCCGACCCGGTGGTCCACTGCTGCGCGCGGGGGGTGCCGTACGCGCTGCTGCGGCGGGCCGGGGTGCGGGGCGTGTCGGTCGACGCGGCGCTGCTGCGGCGCAGGGACGACGAGGAGTTCGGCGAGCTCTTCGAGGCCGGCGTCGCGTTGCTGCTGGGCGTCGTGCCGGGCAGGGACGTCGCGCTGCCGGACACCGGCGTGGTCGCCAGGCCCGCGGTGGAGTTGTGGCGGCGGCTCGGGTTCGCGCCCGACGGGCTGGTCGGGAAGGTCACGCTGACGCCCGCGTGCGGTCTCGCCGGGGCCTCGCCCCGATATGCGCGGGCGGCGCTGGCGGCCTGCCGGAAGGCCGCCCAGGTGCTCAAGGACGATCCGGCAAGCGGGATGCAAGGCGGGTGAGTAACGTCCGGTTCATGATTGTTCGCGCTCTGGCCGCCGGTGCCGCCATGCTGATCGCGTCCGCCTCGATCGCCGTTCCCGCCAGTGCCTCGGCCAACCCCGAGACGTGGAGCTGGGGGTCGATCTACTCCGCCGACCGGGCAGGGAAGGCGAAGGGGCAGGTCCTGCTCGACCGGCCCGGGTTCGTGGTGAGCGGCAAGCTGTACGACTTCCCCGGGCGGCCCGGGTGCTCCTGGCTGCAGTTCCGCTGGGAGAAGGACGGCGGCGGCAAGGGGCACAAGACGTACCGCAACTGCTCGGGCACCCGGCCGCTCGAGTTCTCGGTCGCGACCGGCTACATGCTCTCCATCGAGGGCCGGGTCTGCCGGGGCACGGCAAGGAAGATCACCGGTAACTGCTCGGTCTGGGAAGGCGTCTGGGCCCAGGGCGGCTGACCCGCGAAGTCGTTCCTGTCGGAGCCCGGCGGTAGCGTTTCCTCAGCGTGTTGGACGTGGAAGGAGACCCTGCGTGAGCGAGCGTGACACCGAGGTCGGGGGCGTGCCCGTGGCCGCGCTCAAGCGGCATGCCGAGCTGAGCGAGCAGGTCGAGGACGCGCGCTGGCGCTACTACGTGCTCGACCAGCCGACGGTCAGCGACGCCCGGTTCGACGAGTGGTTCCGCGAGCTGCTCGCGCTGGAGGAGGCCCACCCCCCGCTGCAGACGCCCGACTCGCCCACCCAGAAGGTGGGCGCGCCGGTCTCGGGCGACTTCGCGAAGGTCAGCCACCTCAACCGCATGGAAAGCCTCGACAACGCCTTCAACGAGGCCGACATGGCCGCCTGGATGGCCCGGGTCGAGCGGCTGGCCGAGCGTGATCCGGGTCCCTACCTGTGCGAGCTGAAGATCGACGGGCTGGCCATCGCGCTGGTCTACCGCGACGGCAAGCTGGAGCGCGGCGCGACCCGTGGCGACGGGCGCGTCGGCGACGACGTCACGGCCAACGTGCGCACGATCAAGGGCGTGCCCCACCGGCTCAAGGGCGAGGGCGTCCCGAGCCTGGTCGAGGTGCGCGGCGAGGTCTACATCCCGGTCGAGGGCTTCCAGCGGCTCAACGAGCAGCTCGTGGAGCAGGGCAAGCCGCCGTTCGCCAACCCGCGCAACTCGGCGGCCGGCACCCTGCGGCAGAAGGACGCGCGCGTCACCGCGCAGCGGCCGCTGCGCATGCTCGTCCACGGCATCGGCCTCTGGGAGGGCTCGGCCGTGCCGCGCGCCCAGTCGGAGGTCTACGAGCGGCTGCGCGAGTTCGGGTTGCCGGTCAGCGACCTGTTCCAGGTGGTCCCCGGTCTCACCGGGGTCGACGGGTTCATCGAGCACTACCGCGTCCACCGGCACGACCCGGCGTACGAGATCGACGGGGTCGTGGTCAAGGTCGACGACTTCCGCATGCAGCGGGAGCTGGGGTCCACCTCGCGCGCCCCCCGGTGGGCGATCGCCTACAAATACCCGCCGGAGGAGGTCAACACCAAGCTGCTCGACATCCAGGTGGGGGTCGGCCGCACCGGGCGGGTGACGCCGTACGCGGTGATGGAGCCCATCGTGGTCGCGGGCTCGACCGTCGAGCGGGCCACGCTGCACAACGCCGCCACGGTGATCAAGAAGGGCGTGCTCGTCGGCGACACCGTGGTGCTGCGCAAGGCGGGCGACGTCATCCCCGAGATCGTCGGCGCGGTCACGGCGTTGCGCGACGGGTCCGAGCGGGAGTTCGTCATGCCGACCCACTGCCCCGAGTGCGGCACCGAGCTGGCGTACGAGAAGGAGGGCGACGCCGACCTGCGCTGCCCCAACGCCCGCAGTTGCCCCGCGCAGATCCGCGAGCGCCTCTACTTCGCGGCCGGGCGGCGCGCGCTCGACATCGACGGGCTGGGTTACGTCGCGGCGACCGCGCTCACGCAGCCGGTGCCGCCGCAGGAGCCTGTGCTGCGCACCGAGGCCGACCTGTTCGACCTGACGATCGAGCAGCTCATGCCGATCCGGTCGGTCGTCCGCGACCAGGACACCGGCCTGCCCAAGCTCGACCCGGAGACCGGCGAGCAGAAGGTCGTCTCCCTGTTCGCCAACCTCGACGGCGGCCCCAGCCAGGCCGCCCGCACGCTGGTCGAGGAGCTCGACCGGGCCAAGGCCGCGCCGCTGGCGCAGGTGCTGGTCGCGCTGTCGATCCGGCACGTCGGCCCGCCGACGGCCCGCGACCTCGCCGAGGCCATGAGGTCGATCGACGCCATCATGGACGCCTCCGAGGAGGAGCTGGCCTCGGTCAAGGGCATCGGGGCGCGGGTGGCGACGACGATCCGCGAGTGGTTCGAGGTCGACTGGCACCGGGAGATCGTCGAGCGGTGGCGGGCGGCCGGAGTGCGGATGGACGACGGTCCCGCGCCGGAGAAGACGGAGCCCCAGATCCTGGAGGGGCTGACGTTCGTGGTCACGGGCACGTTGGAGGCGTACACGCGGGACACCGCGTCCGAGGCGCTGACCAGCCGGGGCGGGAAGGTGGCCGGGTCGGTGTCGAAGAAGACGTCGTTCCTGGTGGCGGGGGAGAACGCCGGGTCGAAGTATGACAAGGCGGTCGGGCTCGGGGTGCCGATCCTGGACGAGCAGGGGTTCGCGGTGCTGCTGAACGAGGGGCCGGAGGCGGCGGCGCGGGCGGCGGTCACCGAGGAGCCGTAGCGGCGTCCGGGGCCCGGTTCGCGTCCCGCAGGGGGGGTTGCGGTTGGGCTCTGGTTTGGTGGCCTCGGGGATGGGCGCGGTACGGGTGGGGGATCAGAATTGTGTACGCGCTGTCGATGTCCGCGCTACCCAGGGTGGTTTTTGGGTATATGTCGGAAAGGAGAAGTGACGGAACGTACGCAATCGGTTTCGTGAAGTGGGGTGAAGGTCGTACCCTCCCATAGTGACCTAATGGGGGTTCTGTTACCGATGACTGACCCAACCGACACCCGCGACACCGGCCCGCGCGTCGGCACGCCGCTCTGGGCGTTCCTCGCGGGCATCACCGTGATCGGCTTCACCGCGCTGATCGTGGCCATGCTCAGGCTGGATCCGGTCGCGCTGGTGGAGCTGGCCCGCACGCCGCTGTTCTGGGTGCTGGCGGTTCTGGTGGTCCTGGGCGAGCTCAGGCCCGTCATGGTGTCCTCCGCGACCGCGGTGGGCGGCACCTACCCGTCCACCATGTTCACCTTCGCGGTGCTGCTGCACTTCGGGCTGCCCACCGCCGTGCTCATGCAGGCCGTCGCCATCGCCATGAACAGCGTCGTGACGCGCAAGGCGTGGCATCGGGTCATGTTCAACGTCGCTCAGTCCACTCTCGCGCTGACCGGCGCCGCCGTGATGCTCGGGCTGTTCGGCGTGGTGCCCAGCCCGGCCGTGCCGTGGACGCCCGAGGGGGGCGACCTGCCGGCGATCACGCTGGCCGGAGTGGCCTACTTCGCGACCAGGGCCGCGCTGGTGTCCGGGGCGGTCGCGCTGCACGAACGGCGTTCGATCGTCCGGGTGCTGAAGGTCACCGCGGGGCCGCAGGGGCTCGTCTACACGGCGCTGCTCGGCCTCGCGCCGCTGGTCGTCGTGGTGATGGACCATTCGCCCGGCCTCGTCCCGCTCTTCGTCGCCCCCCTCGCCGCCGTCTACTTCACCGCCACGCTCTCCATGCGCCGCGACCACCAGGCCCTGCACGACGAGCTGACCGGGCTGCCCAACCGCAAGATGCTCATCGTCAGCACCGAAGAGGCGCTGGCCGAGTCCCGCCAGGACGAGCGCGTCGGGCTGTTCCTCCTCGACCTCGACCGGTTCAAGGAGGTCAACGACACGATGGGCCATCCGGTGGGCGACCGCCTGCTGCAGATGGTGGCCCACCGGCTCACCCATTCCGTACGTCCGGGCGACGTGGTGGCCCGGCTCGGCGGCGACGAGTTCGCCGTGCTGCTGCCCTCGATCCGCGACGCGCACGCCGCCAGAGAGGTGGCGGCCAGGCTGCGTGCCGCCCTGACCGAGCCCGTACGCCTGGAGGGCATGAGCTTCGACCTCGACGGCTCGGTCGGCATCGCGCTCTACCCCGACCACGCCCCCGACTTCGAGCTGCTGCTGCAACGTGCCGACGTGGCCATGTACCTGGCCAAGGAGGGGCGTACCGGTGTGGAGCTCTACCAGCCCGACAAAGACCGTAACTCGCCCGAACGCCTCAACCTGCTGGGCGACCTGCGCCGCGCCATCGACAACAGCGAGCTCCAGCTCCACTACCAGCCCAAGGTCAGCCTGGCCGGCGGCGCGGTGACCGGGGTGGAGGCCCTGCTGCGCTGGTGCCATCCGGTGCACGGCTCGATCCCGCCGTCGGACTTCGTCCCGCTGGCCGAGCAGACGTACCTGATGCGCCAGCTCACCGAGTACGTCATCGAGGCCGCGCTGGAGCAGGCCGCCCGCTGGTGGCACACCGGCCTCCAGGTGCAGATCTCGGTCAACATCTCCGCCCGCGACCTGCTCGACGCGGCGCTGCCGGAGCAACTGGAGGTGGGCCTGACCAGGTACGGCCTGCCGCCGTCCGCCATCCAGCTGGAGGTCACCGAGCGCATCCTGACCGGCGACCAGGCCTACACCCAGGAGACCATCAAGGCCCTGGCCGCGCTCGGCGTCCCGCTGTCCCTCGACGACTTCGGCACCGGCTACTCCTCGCTGATCAGACTCCAGCGGCTGGCGGTCTCCGAGGTCAAGATCGACGCCTCGTTCGTCCGCCGCATCGCCGATTCCGAGGACGACGACCGGATCGTCCGCTCGATCGTCGACCTGGTCCGGTCGCTGGGCCTGCGTTCGGTGGCCGAGGGCGTGGAGTCCGACGAGGTCGCCCTGCGCCTGGCCGAGATGGGCTGTGACCTGGGCCAGGGCTGGTTGTTCTGCCAGCCCATGCCCGCCGCCGACGCGACCGCCTGGCTCGGCGACCGCTTCGCCCCGGCCCCCGGGATCGAGTACGGCTACCAACCAGAGGTCACCCAGACGGCATGACCTGTTACAGGTCTCTAGTTCGTCGAAGTACACTTCGTCGAAGTACACTTCGCTGTCTCTGGGGGGCTCTTGATCCCGAAGCCTGAACGGATCTTCGCGCGCGACTCCGAGTGGGAGGCCCTGTCCGCCTTCGTCGAGCGTTCCGGTCCCAGGCCCCGGCCCCGGCTCGGCGTCGTCAGCGGCAGGCGCCGCCAGGGCAAGACGTTCCTGGTCGAGTCGCTCGCGCGCAAGACGGACGGCTTCTACTTCGGCGCGACGGAGGGCACCCCGACCGAGTCGCTGAACCTCTTCGCCGCCGCTCTGGCCCGGTACGTGGGGGCTTCGGCGCCGTTCCGGTTCACGACCTGGGACGAGGCGATCAGCCAGCTCTTCGCCGTCAGCGCCGAGCGTCGCGCACTCATGGTGATCGACGAGTTCCCCTACCTCAGCAAGGCGTCGCCAGCCCTGCCCTCGATCATCCAGCAGGCCGTCGACCGGGCCGTCTTCGACGAAGTGCCGGCGTCCCTGTTGTTGTGCGGCTCGGCGATGTCCGTGATGGGCCGGCTCCTGGCAGGGAACGCGCCGTTGAGGGGCCGGGCTTCCATGGAGCTCGTGGTCCGGCCGTTCGACTATCGCCTCGCTGCCCGCTACTGGGGGATCACCGATCCGCAGCTGGCCGTGAAGGTGCACGCGGTCACCGGCGGCACCCCCGCGTACCTGCCCCTGGCCAACGACGACAGGCCGGACGGCCCGGAGGACTTCGACGCCTGGGTGCGGCGCACGGTGCTCTCGCCCTCGACCCCGCTCTTCAAGGAGGCCCGCTACCTCCTCGAGGAGGAGGCGGAGGTGCGGGACTCCGCCATGTACAAGTCCGTGCTGGCGGCCGTGGCCACCGGGAACGGCACCCGAGGCGGCATCGCGAACTACGTGGGCCGCAAGGCGTCCGACATCGGCCACCACCTCAACGTGCTGGAGGACAGCAGCCTGCTGCGCAGGGAGGTGGACGTCTTCCGCTCCTCGCGGTCGGTCTACCGCGTGTGTGAGCCGCTCATCCACTTCTACGAGGTCGTGATGCGGCCCCAGTGGGGGCCGCTGGAGAGCGGCCGGGCCGAGTACGTGTGGCAGGACGGCCGGGCCGGCTTCAGCGACCAGGTGCTCGGCCCGCATTTCGAGGAGATGTGCCGTCAGTTCGTCGCGCTGGAACCCGAGGTCTTCGGCGAGTCGCCCGGCGAGATCGGCGCGGGAACCGTCGTCGATCCCGTACGGCACGAGCAGATCCAGATCGACGTCGCGGTCTTCGCGCCCGCGATGCGCGGCGAGCACAGGCGCGTGTTGTCACTGGGCGAGGTGAAATGGGGCAAGGCCATGGGACCCCGGCACGTGGCCCGGCTCAGGAGGGCGCGGGATCTGCTGGACGCCAAGGGGTACGACGTCAGGGACATCAAGCTGGTGTGTTACAGCGGCGTGGGATTCGACGCCGCGACGGCCCGGGAGAGCGACGTGGTGGCGATCGGCCTGAAGGAGCTCTACGGGTGAGTGTGTTTCCGGCGGGTTAAGGGTTCGGGCCTGCGGCGTCAGGCCCCCTAGGATGGCAGTGTCCCAAACTCCATCCACGAAACGGGTTCAACGACTCATGTCCGCCATAACCCGCGACGAGGTCGCCCACCTGGCCCGGTTGTCCAGGCTGGCGCTCACCGACGACGAGCTCGACCACTACGCCACCCAGCTCGATGCCATCATCGAGTCGGTCGCGAAGGTGGCCGAGGTCGCCGCCGAGGACGTGCCGCCTTCGTCGCACGCGCTTCCGCTGACCAATGTCTTCCGTGCCGACGAGGTGCGACAGTCCCTGACGCCCGAGCAGGCCCTTTCCGGCGCTCCCGCCGTCGAGGACGACCGCTTCCGTGTGCCGCGCATCCTCGGGGAGGAGGCATGAGTCTGATCCGCAAGACCGCCGCCGAGCTCGGCGCGATGATCGCCGCGGGTGAGGTGTCGGCCGCCGAGGTGGCCGAGGCGCACCTCGACCGCATGGCCGAGGTGGAGCCCAAGGTCCAGGCGTTCCTGCACGTCGACCGGGAGACGACCCTTGAGCAGGCGCGGGCGGTCGACGCCCGGCTGCGCGCGGGCGAGAAGCTCGGGCCGCTGGCCGGGGTGCCGATCGCCCACAAGGACATCTTCGCCACCCGCGACATGCCGACCACGGCCGGGTCCAAGATCCTCGAAGGGTGGCGGCCGCCGTACGACGCGACGGTGACGGCGCGCCTGCGCGAGGCCGGGCTGGTCATCCTCGGCAAGACGAACCTCGACGAGTTCGCCATGGGCTCCTCCACGGAGAACTCCGCCTACCACCCGACCCGCAACCCGTGGGACCTGAACCGGGTGCCGGGCGGCTCGTCCGGCGGGTCCAGCGCGGCCGTGGCCGCCTACGAGGCGCCGCTGTCCACCGGCACCGACACCGGCGGCTCGATCCGCCAGCCCGCCGCCGTCACGGGCATCGTGGGCATGAAGCCGACCTACGGCGGCTCGTCCCGTTACGGGCTGATCGCGTTCGCGAGCTCGCTCGACACGCCGGGGCCGTTCGCGCGCAACGTGCTCGACGCGGCCCTGCTGCAGGAGGCGTTCTCCGGGCACGACCCGATGGACTCCACGTCGATCGACGCGCCGGTCCCGAGCGTGGTCGAGGCGGCCCGCAACCCCGACGTGTCCGGCATGCGGATCGGCGTCGTCAAGGAGTTCGGCGGCGAGGGCTACCAGCCGGGCGTGCTGGCCCGCTACAACGAGGTCGTCAAGCTGCTGGAGTCGCTGGGCGCCACCGTGGTCGAGGTGTCCTGCCCGTCGTTCACGACCGCGCTGCCGGCGTACTACCTGATCGCGCCGTCGGAGTGCTCGTCCAACCTGGCCCGCTTCGACGCCATGCGTTACGGCCTGCGCGTCGGCGACGACGGCACCCGCAGCGCCGAGGAGGTCATGGCGCTGACCCGGGCCGCCGGGTTCGGCCCCGAGGTCAAGCGGCGCATCATGCTGGGCACGTACGCGCTGTCCAGCGGCTACTACGACGCCTACTACGGCCAGGCGCAGAAGGTGCGCACGGTCATCTCGCGGGAGTTCCAGGCGGCCTACGAGCAGGTCGACGTGCTGGTCTCGCCGACCACGCCGACGACGGCGTTCCAGATCGGCGAGCGCGCCGACGACCCGATGGCGATGTACCTCGCCGACCTGTGCACCATCCCGTCCAACCTCGCGGGCAACGCGGCCATCTCGGTGCCGTGCGGTCTGGCCGACGAGGACAACCTGCCGGTCGGCCTGCAGATCATGGCCCCGGTTCTGGCCGACGACCGTTGCTACCGCGTCGGCGCCGCCGTCGAGAAGGCCCTGGAGAGCCGCTGGGGCGGCCCGCTGCTGAAGGAGGCCCCGTCGCTATGACCATGGTCTATGACGAAGCGCTCGACAAGTACGAGCCGGTGCTCGGGCTGGAGACGCACGTCGAGCTCGGCACCAAGTCGAAGATGTTCTGCGGGTGCAAGACCACCTTCGGCGCCCCGGCCAACACGCAGGTCTGCCCGACCTGTCTCGCGCTGCCCGGTTCGCTGCCCGTGGCCAACGCCATGGCCATCGAGTCGACGATCCGCATCGGCCTCGCGCTGAACTGTTCGATCGCCGAGTGGTGCAGGTTCGCCCGGAAGAACTACTTCTATCCGGACATGCCGAAGAACTACCAGATCTCCCAGTACGACGAGCCGCTCTGCTTCGACGGCTACGTCGACGTCGAGGTCGGCGGCGAGATCGTGCGCATCGAGATCGAGCGGGTGCACCTGGAGGAGGACACCGGCAAGTCCACCCACGTGGGCGGCGCGACCGGCCGCATCCACGGGGCCGACTACTCGATCGTCGACTACAACCGCGCGGGCATCCCGCTGGTGGAGATCGTCACCAAGCCCATCCCGGGCACCGACCGGCTCGCGCCGGAGGTGGCCAAGGCGTACGTCACCGAGCTGCGCGAGATCATGCGCTCGCTCGGCGTGTCCGACGTGCGCATGGAGGAGGGCTCGCTGCGCTGCGACGTCAACGTCTCGCTCATGCCGCGCGGGGCCTCGGAGTGGGGCACCCGCACCGAGACCAAGAACGTCAACTCGCTGCGCAGCGTCGAGCGGTCGGTGCGCAGCGAGATCGAGCGCCAGGCGGGCGTGCTCGCCGGCGGCGGCAAGATCACGCAGGAGACGCGCCACTTCCACGAGGACACCGGCACCACCACGTCGGGCCGGTCCAAGGAAGAGGCGCAGGACTACCGGTACTTCCCGGAGCCCGACCTCGTGCCGATCGAGCCCGACCCGGCGTGGGTGGCCGAGCTGAAGGCGGCCCTGCCCGAGCTGCCGTCGGTCAAGCGCAAGCGGCTGCAGACCGAGTGGGGGTTGTCCGACCTCGACATGCAGGCCATGCACAACGCCGACGCGATCGACCTGGTCGAGGCCACGGTCGCGGCAGGCGCCCCGGCGGCCGACGCCCGCAAGTGGTGGATGGGCGAGCTGGCGCGGCGCGCCAACGAGAGCGGTGTCGCGCTGGCCGAGCTGCCCATCACGCCGGCCCAGATCGCCAGGGTCACCGAGCTGGTGGCCTCGGGCGCGCTCAACGACAAGCTCGCCCGCGAGGTGCTCGAAGGCGTGCAGGCCGGCGAGGGCACCCCTGACGAGGTGGTCGCGGCGCGCGGGCTGCAGATCGTCAACGACGAGGGCGAGCTGGCGGCCATCATCGACCAGGTGCTGGCCGACAACGCCGACGCGGCCGAGAAGGTGCGTTCCGGGAAGATCGCGGCGGCCGGCGCCCTGGTGGGCGGCGTGATGAAGGCCAGCCGTGGCAAGGCCGACGCGGCCCGGGCCCGTCAGCTCATCCTGGAGAAGCTGGGCGTCTCGGAGTAACCCGACCGCCGCTGGGAAGGCAGCGGCCCCACCGATCCGGACATATCGGCGGGGCCACCCCAAGAACCATCAGGGGGTCTTCCCAGCGGCGAGCCAGGTCAGTCCTCGCGTGACACGGGCGTGATCGCATCGACGCCCCGGCGTGCCATCAGCCGCCGTACCAGCGGGGTCAGCAGGGCGAGCAGGGCAAGGGCGAGGAGCACGGCCGCGATCGGGCTGCGTACCAGCACGCTCACGTCGCCCGCGCCGATCGCCAGCGCGCGGCGGAGCTGGATCTCGGCCATCGGCCCGAGGATCATGCCGATCACGGCGGGCGCGACGGGCAGGCCGAAGCGGCGCATGGAGAACCCGAGCAGCCCGAGGACGTAGAGGACGAACAGGTCCACGACGGTGCCGTTCAGGGCGTAGACGCCGAGTGCGGCGAACAGCACGATCCCGGCATACAGGTACGGCCGGGGCACGCGGAGAACGCGGGCCCACAGGGGCGCGAGCGGCAGGTTCAGCACGAGCAACATCGTGTTGCCGACGAACAGCGAGGCGATCATCGCCCACACCAGGGCCGGGTTGTGGTCGAAGAGCTGCGGGCCGGGTTGCAGGCCGTACTGCTGGAAAGCGGCCAGCAGGATGGCGGCCGTGGCCGACGTGGGCAGGCCCAGCGTGAGCAGCGGGACCAGGGTTCCGGCCGCCGAGGCGTTGTTGGCCGCCTCGGGGCCCGCGACGCCCTCGATGGCGCCCTTGCCGTACTCCTCCTTGGCCACCCCTCGGGCCAGGCGCTTCTCGGCCGCGTACGACAGGAACGTGGGGATCTCCGCGCCCCCGCCGGGCAGCGCGCCGAACGGGAACCCGAGCGCGGTCCCGCGCAACCACGGCAACCACGAGCGCCGCCAGTCGGCGCGGCCCATCCACGCCCGGCCCACGGGCACCACCTCGGGCACGGCGTGCCGCAGCCGGGAGGCCACGTACAGGGCCTCGCCGAGCGCGAACAGGCCCACCGCGACGATCACCACGTCGATGCCGTCGAGCAACTGCGGTACGCCCAGCGTGAGCCGCGCCTGACCGGTCTGCTGGTCGATGCCGATCAGCCCGATCACCAGCCCCAGCCCCAGCGAGGCCAGCCCGCGCACGACCGAGCGGGACAACACCGACGACACGGCGGTGAAGGCCAGGATTGCCAGCGCGAAGTAGTCCTCGGGGCCGAAGGAGATCGCGAAACTCACCACGGCGGGCGCGGCCACCACCAGCAGCGCGGTGGCGATCGTGCCCGCCACGAACGACCCGACGGCCGCCGTGGCGAGGGCCTGCGCCGCCCGGCCGCGCCTGGCCATCTTGTTGCCCTCCAGGGCGGTGATCATGGAGGAGGACTCGCCGGGCGTGTTGAGCAGGATGGACGTGGTCGAGCCGCCGTACATGCCGCCGTAGTAGATGCCGGCGAACATGATGAACGCGCTGGCCGGCGGCACGGTGAAGGTGATCGGCAGCAGCAGCGCCACGGTCATCGCCGGCCCGATCCCGGGCAGCACGCCGACCAGGGTGCCGAGGGTGACGCCGATCAGGGCGTACAGGAGGTTGACGGGGGTGAGGGCGGCGGCGAAGCCGTCCATGAGGAGCTGGAGGGAGCCCATCTCACATCACCCCGCCGAGCGGGCCGGCCGGCAGCGAGACGCCGAGGCCCTTGACGAACAGCAGGTACGTCGTCACGCCCAGGACCACGGCCACCACGGCGGCCCGCAGCCTCTGCTCGGCCCCGAGGGCGACCGACAGGCCGAAGAACAGCAGGCTCGCGCCGATGACCCAGCCGAGCACGTCGAGGAGCGCGGCGAAGGCCAGGAAGATGCCGCTGACCAGGCCGACGCTGCGCCAGTCGGTGGGCGCGGCGGCGTCCACGTCCTCGCTCTCCTCGGGGTCGCCGTGGCCGCCGCGCAGCACGTCGATCACGTAGAACGCGCCGATCAGCACCATCGCGCCGCCGACCAGCATGGGGAAGAAGCGCGGCCCGAGGCCGAGCTGGGAGGCCGCGGCCGAGACGTCGAGCGTGCCGATCACCACGAACACGCCCAGCCCCAGCACCACGACCGCCAGCCCGAGTTCGGGCCGCCACCGGCGAGCCATCAGGACACGAGCCCCATTTCGGCGATGATGCCCTTGACCTTGGTCTCCTCGGACTTCAGGTACTCGGCGAACTGCGGGCCGGTCTGGAAGGAGTCGATCCAGCCGTTCTTGGCGACGGCTTCCTTCCACGGCTGGGAGTCGTGCATCTTGGTGACCAGGTCGGTCAGGGACTTGGCGGCGGCCTCGGCCAGGCCGCCGGGGGCGACGAAGCCGCGCCAGTTGGCCAGCTCGACGTCCAAACCGCCCTCCTTCATGGTCGGCGCGTCGAGGCCGGCCACGCGCGAGCCGCTGCTGACGGCCAGCGCCCGCAGCTTGCCGGACTTCACGTGCTCGGCGAACTCGCCGACGCCCGAGATGCCCGCGCTGACCTTGTTGCCCAGCAGCGCGTTGAGCGCCTCGCCGCCGCCGGAGTGCGCGATGTAGTTGACCTGCTTGGGGTCCACGCCGGCGGCCTTGGCCATCAGCCCGGCCACGATGTGGTCGGTGCCGCCGGCCGAGCCGCCCGCCACGGAGACCTTCGCCGGGTCGGCCTTCCACGCGGCCACCATGTCGGCCAGCGTCCTGAACGGGGAGGCCGCCGGGACGACGACGATCTCGTACTCCTCGGTCAGCTTGGCGATGGGCGTGGTCTCGGCCAGGGTGACCTTCGACTTGTTCTGCTCGATGGCGCCCACCATGACCAGGCCCATCGTCATCAGCAGGTTGCCGTTGCCCTTCTCGCCGGCGAGCTGGGCCAGGCCGATCGTGCCGCCCGCGCCCGGCACGTTGTAGACCTCGACCTTGCGTCCCGGGTCGGCCGTCTTGAGCGCCTGCTCGGCCGTGCGCCCGGTCTGGTCCCAGCCGCCGCCGGCCGCCGCGGGCGCCATGATCCGCAGGGACGCGTTGCCGCCGGAGGCGCCGGGCCCGCCGCAGCCGGACACGGCGGTGACGGAGAGTGCCGCCAGGACGGCGGCGAATACGCGCAAGCGCATGATCACTCCAAGGGGGGATGCTCACAGTCGTAGGGCTGCGATGGTGATGCCCCCGGCCCGCCCGGTCGAGGCTTTGGACGGTTGCCGTCGTAGTGGTCGTATTGGTCGCGACCTGGCCGTGACCTGGCTTTGTTTCCATGTGGGCGTGCGCAGGGTAACTGACGCCCCCCTCGGGACCCAGTTGTTCGTGCTCCAGACGGTGATCGTGCTGCTCGCCGTCGGTGGCACGGCAGGCGTGTGGGCCGGGCACACGCGCGAGCAGCTCGACGCGCTGCACCAGCAGCGCGCCCTGGCCATCGCCCAGTCGGTGGCCGCCCTTCCGCAGGTACGCGACGCCTTCAGGCTGGAGAATCCGGAGTCGGTGCTGCAACCGCTGGCGCTCAGCGTCCAGCACGAGACCGGAGCCGACTACGTGGCCATCGCCAACGCCCAGCAGAAGCGTTACGCCCATCCCAACGCCGCCCTGATCGGCAAGCGGCTGTCCACCGACGGCACGGCGGTCCTGCGTACGGGCCGGAGCTGGGTCGGCACCGAGACCGGCACGATCGGCACCACGGTCAGGGGCAAGACCCCCATCCGCGACGAATACGGCAACATCATCGGCCTGGTCTCGGTCGGCGTGCTCCAGACCACGGTCACCGGCCAGCTCGGCGGCGCGCTGCCGCCGCTGATCTGGACCGCGCTGGCCGTGCTGCTGGCCGGGCTGGCACTGGCCGCGCTGATCACCGCACGGGTGCGCAGGCAGACGTTCGGGCTGGAGCCGCGGGAGATCGCCGCCCTGCTGGAGCAGCGCGAAGGCGTGCTGCACGGCGTGAAGGAGGGTGTGCTGGCCCTCGACCTGGCCGGGCGGGTCACGCTGGTCAACGACGCCGCCCGCGACCTGCTCGGCGACCTCGGGACCGACGTGAGCAGCATGCCGGTCTCCGAGCGCATGCGCGACGTGCTGACCGGCGACGACCCCGGCGAGGACCGTGTGGTGCTGCACGGCGACCGCGTGCTGGTGCTCAACCGCACCCCGGTCTCCGTACGCGGCCGCCATCGCGGCTGGGTCGTCACCCTGCGTGACCGTACCGAGCTGGTCCGCCTGGCCCGCGAACTGGACGACACCAGCAGCGCGACCGAGGCCCTGCGTGCCCAGGCCCACGAGTTCGCCAACCGCATGCACACCGTCGTCGGCCTGCTGGAACTGGGCGAGCACGAGGCCGCGATCGGCTTCATCACCCGTACCGCGGGCGGCACGTACGCCACCGGCCTGCGCGAGCGCGTCCAGGACCCGACGCTGGCCGCGTTGCTGCTGGCCAAGTCCGCCGAGGCGGCCGAGCGCGGGGCGCGGCTGGTGCTCTCGGAGGACTCCGCCGTGCCCGAGGGCGCGCTCGGTGACCCGCAGGACGCCGTCCTGGTGGTCGGGAACCTGGTCGCCAACGCGATCGATGCGCTCGACGGCGCGGGCGGCACGATCGAGGTGTCGGTCGTGGCCGACGCGCGGGGGTTGCACGTCCGGGTCGGCGACTCCGGCCCCGGCATCACCCCGGAGCTGGTGGAGGAGGTCTTCAGGGAGGGCTTCACCACCAAGGCCGCCCATTCGGGGCCGCGCGGCCTCGGCCTGGCCCTGACCCGGCAGGCGTGCCTGCGCCGGGGCGGCTGGGTCCGGGTGCGCGACGCGGGCGGGACCGGGCGCGACACGGGCGGGGCCGCGCGGGAGGCGGGCGGGGCCGTGTTCACCGCTCTGCTGCCCGCCGAGGTGCGCGCGTGAACGACGTACGGGTCCTGGTGGTGGACGACGACTTCATGGTGGCCCGCATCCACAGCGGGTACGTCTCGCGGGTGCCCGGCTTCGAGGTCGTCGCCGTGGCCCATGGCGGGGCCGACGCGCTCGCCGCCGTGGCCGAGCTCCGGCCCGATCTGGTCCTGCTGGACATCTACCTGCCGGACATGTCCGGCCTGGAGGTGCTCAAGTCCCTCAACGACGTGGACGTCCTGATGATCAGCGCGGCCCGCGACGTGGCCACGGTACGGGAGGCCATGCGCGGCGGCGCGGTCAACTACCTGATCAAGCCGTTCACCGCCGCCGCGCTCGCCGAACGCCTCCGCCAGTACGCCGAGACCCGCCGCCGGCTCACCGCGATCGGCCCCCAGGCCCGCCAGGACGACGTCGACCGGCTCTTCGGCGCGCCCAAACAGGCCGCCCCGATGCCCAAGGGCCTGTCGCGGGCCACCTGCGCGCTGGTGGCCGAGGCGCTGCGCGACGCCGGGGGAGACCTGTCGGCGGCCGAGGCGGCCGAGCTGACGGGCCTGTCGAGGGTCAGCGCGCGCCGATACCTGGAGCACCTGTGCGCCTCGGGCCGGGCCGAGCTCCACCCCAGGTACGGCACCGCCGGACGCCCGGAACATCGCTACCGGTGGCTAGGTTGACACACTTCCGTAGTCATTTCTCGTGACATAGTCGGATACTCGTGCCTTACTGTTGCCTGAGACTTGGCTGCGGACCGGGAGGAGATTGAGGCGTGCGAAACGCCGGACCGATCGAATCACCGACCGACCCGTTCGCCTCGGTGCCAATGCCCACGTCGGGTGTCTCCAAGAAGCCGCGGATCGAAGGATTACCTCCGGGTGTGTCCCGGGACATCTTCGGCCCGCAGGACCAGCAGGAGCCCCGGCCGGCCCAAGGACCGAGCGCGCCCGGCGGTCAGACCGGCGGAGCTCTGCCACCGAAGGCGCCGCCCGCCCAGCCGTGGCCGATGAAGGACAAGGATCCCGCCGCGCCGCCCGCCCCCGTGTTCGGCGGCGGAGGCGGCAGGCGGCCGCCCTCCTTCGAGCCGGAGCCCGTCCGCCGGCGGCGCCTGCTGCCCGGGGTGCTCGTGCTCGTGATCGTCCTGGCCACGCTGGCGTACGTGGTGCCCGCCGTGATGATGTCCGGGGCCGTGCTGCGCGGCACCCGGGTCGCGGGCGTGGAGATCGGCGGCCTGACCGTCACCCAGGCGGCCGACAAGCTGCGTACCGAGCTGGACGCCAAGCTCAGCAAGCCGGTCACGGTGAACATCGGCAGCAAGAGGGACACGATCCAGCCCGACGAGGCCGGACTCGAACTCGACGTCGTCGGCACCATCGGGCAGGCCCCCAGCGGCTTCCCGGGCCCCGTGGAGGTCTGGCGCGGCCTGACCGGCAAGACCGACGTCCAGCCCAAGGTGACCATCGACTCCTCCCAGCTCACCAGGACCGTCGAGGGCCTGGCCGAAGGCGTGGACAAGCAGGCCCGCGAGGGCAGGGTGGCCTTCTCCGGGCTGGTGCCGAAGGCCCGCATGCCCGAGGACGGCACGCTCCTCGACCGGGACGACGCCGTGCGCCGGATCGGCGAGGCGTTCCTGCGCGGCGGCGGCTCGGTGGCGCTCACCATGAGCCCGGCCAAGCCCGCCACCGCGACAGAGGCCGTCGAGTCGGCCCTGGCCGATGCCAGGAAGGCCGTCTCCGCGCCGGTCACGCTGACCCTCGCGGGCAAGCAGGCCCAGCTCACCCCGGCCATGATCGCCGCCCACCTGACGTACGTGCCCGACGGCGACGGGGCGCTGGCCCCCCAGTTCGACGCCCAGGCCGCGCTCGCGCCGGTGGAGGGCGGCCTGGTGGACGCCACGCAGCAGCCGCGCGACGCGACATACCAGATCGTGGGCGGCAAGCCGGTCCTGGTGGCCGCGCGCAAGGGCAGGGGCGTCAACGCCAAGCTGCTGGCCCGCGACGTCGAGAAGCTGCTCGCCTCGGGCGGCGCCCGGACGGTCGAGGTCAAGCTGGGCGTGGTCACCCCGGAGGTCACCACGAACCAGATCCGCGGCCTCGGCATCAAGGAGAACGTCGGCACGTTCAGCACGTCCTTCGACTGCTGCCCGGCCCGCGTCACCAACATCCGGCGCATGGCGCAGGACCTCGACGGCCGGCTGGTCAAGCCGGGGGAGACGCTCTCGCTCAACGAGGCGACCGGCGAGCGTACGGTCGAGGGCGGCTACGTCGAGGCCGGTCAGATCGTCGGCGGCCGGATGGTGAACATCGTCGGCGGCGGCGTCTCGCAGTTCGCCACCACGATGTACAACGCGGCCTTCCTCGGCGGGTTCGACCTCGTCGAGCACGAGCCCATGGACTACTACGCCTCCTCCTACCCCGCCGGGGGCGACGTGGCGCTGCTCTACCCCGACCGCGACCTCAAGTGGCGCAACGACTCCGAGTACGGCGTGCTGGTCAAGACCGCGACCACCGCCACGTCGGTCACCGTCACCCTGTGGAGCACCAAGCGGTACGACAAGATCGAGGCGGACGAGTCCGAACGGCGTGACCCCAAGCCGTTCGGCCGGGCGACCAGCACCGAGCCGGGCTGCGTGGCCACCATCGGCCAGCCGGGCTTCACCATCGACGTCACCCGCCTGTTCTACAAGGACGGCGAGGTCGTCAAGAAGGACAAGAAGCTGACCACGAAGTACCGGCCGCAGACCGCGCTCACCTGCGGCGCCGCCGGCTAGCGCGGCCGGACGGGCCGGGCCCGCCCGGCCCGTCAGGACGTCGGCACCGACAGGATGCGGTCGTCGCCGGGGCGTGGCGAGCCGCGGCCGTCCTTGTTGCTGGTGCTCACCCACAGGGTGCCGTCGGGGGCCGCGGTGCCCGCGCGGAGCCTGCCGTAGCGGCCGGCGAAGCGGGCCACCGGCATGCCGGGAGAGCCGTCCCGGCCCAGCGGCACCTGCCACAGCCGCTGGCCGCGCAGCGCGCCCACCCAGAGCGCGCCGTCCGCGTACGCCATGCCGGACGGCGAGGCCTCACCCGTGGGCCAGGTGAGGATGGGGTTGACGAACCGGGCGTCGTTCCCCTTGCCCTCGACCTTCGGCCAGCCGTAGTTGGCGCCCGGCCGGACGAGGTTGATCTCGTCGTAGGTGTTCGCGCCGAACTCCGAGGCGTACAGCCGGCCCGCGGTGTCCCAGGCCAGGCCCTGGACGTTGCGGTGGCCGTAGCTGTAGACCAGCGTGCCGAACGGGTTGCCGGGGGCGGGGGCGCCGTCCACGGTCATGCGCAGGATCTTGCCGCCGAGCGAGTCGCGCCGCTGGGCCATCTCGCGGTCGCCGGTCTCGCCGGTGGTGGCGTACAGGTAGCCGTCGGGGCCGAAGGCGAGCCGGCCGCCGTTGTGGATGCCGCCCTTGGGGATGCCCTCGACCAGGAGTTGTTCGTCGCCGAGGCCGTGGTCGCCGAGCTGGTGACGCACGATGCGGTTGTCCTGCTCGGTGGTGTAGTACAGGAAGACCTGCCGGTCCTTGACCGCCACGCCGAGCAGCCCGCCCTCGCCGCCGGGCCGCGCCTGGCCGATCCGGCCGAGCTCGGTGACCTTCCCAGCGGGGGTGACACGCAGGAGCCTGGCCGAGTCCCGTTCGGTGACCAGGGCGTCCCCGCCGGGCAGGAACGCGATCGCCCACGGCACGGCCAGCCCGGTCACCACGTCCTTGGGCGCGCCGGGGGCCACTCCGGCCGGGACTGCGGCCGTCGGGCGCACCTCGCCGCCGCCGGAGCAGGCGGTGACCGTGGCCAGTATCATGATCGTCCAGAGCTTCCTCATGTGTTCCATACTTCCCGCCGGGTCGTAAGGTTCTCGGCATGAAGATCTGGGTTCCGTCCGAGGCGGCGGCGGATGTTCTGTCTGACCTGCCTGGCGTCGAATGCGCGGTCTACGATGGTTCGGCCATGCCGGACGGCGTCGAGGACGTGGAGGTCTGGATCCCGCCGCTGGTCGTCGTGCCCGACGTGCCGGGCACGTTGGCGCGGATGCGCTCGTTGCGGCTGGTGCAGACCGTGACCGCGGGGGTGGAGCCGTACCGGCCGCACCTGCCCGAGGGCGTGGTGTTGTGCAACGCCCGCGGCGTGCACGACGCCGGCACCGCCGAGTGGGCGGTCGGCGCGATGATCGCGGTGCTCAGGGAGTTCCCCGGGTTCACCGACGCCCAGCGCAGGGGCGAGTGGACCTACCACCACACCGGCGTGCTCGCCGACTCCACCGTGCTCATCGTCGGCCACGGTTCCATCGGCGCGGCGGTCGAGCGGCGGCTGAGCGGCTTCGAGGTCGAGGTCGTCCGGGTGGCCAGGAGTGCGCGCGAGGGCGTCCATGCCATGGAGGAGCTGCCCGCGCTGCTGCCGGAGGCCGACGTCGTGGTCCTGCTCGTGCCCGCCACGCCCGACACGGCGGGCATGGTCGACGCCGCCTTCCTGGCCCGGATGAAGGACGGCGCCGTCCTGGTCAACGCGGCCAGGGGCGGCGTGGTCGACACCGAAGCCCTGATCGCCGAGCTGAAAACCGGTAGGCTACGCGCCGCGCTCGACGTCACCGCGCCCGAGCCGCTGCCCGAGGGCCACCCCCTCTGGAGCGCGCCGGGCGTGCTGATCACACCGCACGTCGCGGGCAGCACACCCGCGTCTGTACGGCGCACGTTGCGGCTGGTCCGCGAGCAGCTCGGGCGCTACCTGGCGGGCGAGCAGTTGATCAACGTCATTACCGACTCGTATTGAGAGGATTCCGGAACGTGGCTGGTCCGTGACCTTTCGTACGTACGGTGGCGTCTACAGAGGGTTCCTGACTCGCTGTCAAGGAACTCTTGGCGGAAATTGGTCTGTGTGGTTATCAGATCGGTGACGACATCGCCGTTGTCACCACCCGCGCGTCCGCGACCGCACACACTGGCGATGTGCCCGCCGGGCTTCGGCGGTCACTGACACAGGGTTCAAGACGGGATGGGCAACGACTGTGATCCGCTGGCGTGATCCACGAGCGCCGCTGGCAGCCGCCTCCGCGGCCGGGCCGGTGGCGTTCGCCGCTGCGCTCCTCGCGGACGGCCCGGCCTTGCTGACCGGGGCCGTGGCGGGAGGCGTGGCGGCCCTCGTCGCCGTCGCCTCGCTGCTGGTCGTCTCGATCAGGTCGGCCGAACACCGTTCGCTGGCGGTGGGCGCGCGCTGGATGGGCGGCGGCGCCGTCGTGTGGGCGGCGGGCGTGGCCCTGCGCTCGGTCGCCACGAGCTTCGTGGTCAGCTTCGCCGACCTGTTCGTCCTGCTCGGCACCGTGATCATCGCGGGCGGTGCGCTGATCGCCGCCGACCGCAGGTTCCCGGCCAAGGTCGTTTTAAGGCATCTCACGGACGCGTACCTGTGCGCGGCCTCGCTCTTCCTCATCGGCTGGGTGGTGGCCCTTCGCCACTACTACGAGGAGGCGGGCGACGCGCCCACCTTCGCGTTCGCCATGGTGCCGCCGATGATCGCGTTGCTGGTGACCTGCGGGGTGATCCCGTCGGTGCTCGCCAGCAGGGCGGGCTCCTGGCTGCTCGGCCTGGCCGGCGTGGGCGTGCTCGCCACCATGACCGTGGGCGGGCTGTCGGCCGCGATGGCCCGCCTGGCCGGCGACACGCCGCCGACGTGGACCGTCATGCTCGTACCCGTCGCGCTGCTGCTGCTCGCCGCCGTGCCGTGGGGGCCGCGGGCGCGGCCGGTCGGCGGCCCCGCCGTACGCAACGTGGTCGCGATGATGCCGCTGGCGCTCGTCGCCGTGGCCGCCTGCACGCTGCTGGCCCACCTCGCGGGCGCCCGTGCCGCGCAGCCGGTGACCGGCGTCGTGGTGGTCGCGGTCTCGGTGGTGCTGCTCCTGCTCGTACGCCTGTTCGTGCTCTCGGCCGCCTCCATCCGGCTGCGCGGCCTCGTCTCGCTGGGCGAGCGGCAACTGCGCGAACTGGCCGAGAGCACCGGCGACGTGGTGCTGCTGTGCGACTACGAGGGCGTCGTCCACGAGATCGGCCCCGGCGTCGAGGTCACCTACGGCTACCTGCCCGAAGACCTGGTCGGCGGCACGATCTTCGACTACATCCACCCCGAGGACGTCCCCGGCATCCAGGCCGCGATGCGCGCCATGACCACCGACGAGGAGGACACCGCGCCGGGCGCCTGCCTGATCGCCTGCCGGGTGCGCGCCGCCGACGGCACGTGGCGGCCCACCGAGTCCGTCGCCACCCGCCACATCGGCGGCGACGACCTCATGCTCGTCACCACCCGCGACGTCAGCGACGAGGAGGCCCTGCGCAACCAGGTCGCCCACCTGACCTTCCACGACGGCGTCACCGGCCTGCCCAACCGCGCCTACTTCGAGGAACGCACCCGCGAGGTGTTGTCGGGCCGTACGTCCGGCAACGTCGCGGTCATCTTCCTCGACCTCGACGGGTTCACCTCGGTCAACGACTCCGTCGGGCACGCCAGCGGCGACTACCTGCTCGGCCAGGCCGCCCGGCGGCTGCGCGGGGCCGTACGCGCCGACGACACGCTGGCCCGGTGGGGCGGCGACGAGTTCGCCGTGCTCGTGGAGACCGGCGGCGACGCGCAGATGGCCGTGGACATGGCCGAGCGCCTGGTACGCGCGGTCTCCCAGGAGCCGTTCCGGGTGGCCGACCGCGACGTGGCGCTGACCGCGAGCGTGGGCGTGGCCTTCACCGAGGACGGCCTGCCCGCGGGCGACCTGATGCGAAACGCCGATGTGGCGATGGCGCGTTCCAAGGAACTGGGCGGGCGGCGGGTCGAGGTGTTCGCCGCGCAGATGCACGCCGACGTGGTGCGCCGGCTGGAGCTGGCCGCCGACCTCCAGAGGGCGCTCATCGAGCAGCAGTTCGCCATCGAGTACCAGCCCGTGGTCGATCTGGCCACGTCGCGGGTGACCGCGGTGGAGGCGCTGGTGCGGTGGTGGCGCGGCTCGGTGTTCGTGCCGCCCGAGCAGTTCCTCGGCCCGGCCGAGGACACCGGGCTCATCGTGCCGCTGAGCGAGTGGATCCTGCGCGAGGCGTGCCGCGAGGTGGCCGCCTGGCGCGCCTCCTCCTGGGACATCGGCCTGTCGCTCAACCTGTCGGCCAGGCAGATCACCGCCCCCCGGTTCGTCGAGACCGTCGAGGAGGCGCTGGCCGAGAGCGACCGGCTGGCCTCCGCGCTCACCCTTGAGGTGATCGAGGAGATGCTCGTCGAGGACGCCGAGGAGACCATCAAGCGGCTGTCGGAGCTGCGTGCGCTGGGCGTACGCCTGGCGATCGACGACTTCGGCACCGGCTACGCCTCGCTGGCCTTCCTCCGTCAGCTCCCGGTCGACATGATCAAGATCGATCCGTCGTTCGTGTCCGGGCTGGGCAAGGACGACACGCTGACGCTGCTCACCCGGACGATCGTGCGGCTCGGCCACGACCTCGGTCTCATCGTGGTGGCCGAGGGCATCGAGCGGCCCGAGCAGCTCGAACTGCTGCGGGAGATGGGCTGCACCAGGGGGCAGGGTTTCCTGGTGGCCCGGCCGATGGCGGCCCGCGGAGTGGACACCCTGATGCGTACGAGTCTCACTGTTTGAGACTCGTGTTCCGCCAAGTTGACACCGGGGCGTTCTGAGCGGCTATGGTGTAAGCCATGCTTCGCAGTGAGATTCTCGTAGTACTTCGCCGGCGCGCAGGCCGATAGCGAAGCACTTCGACCTGCGCGCCGCCCCAGACCCACCTCCGCCGGTGGGAAGGGGCATTTTTTATGTCCTTAAGTGAGTAGCCACGCAAGGAACGAGCCGATGACCGAACGGATGACAGGTGCACAGGCCCTGGTGAGGGCGCTGGAGCACGTGGGAGTCGACACCGTGTTCGGGATCCCGGGCGGCGCGATTCTGCCCGCCTACGATCCCCTCTACGACTCGACCAAGGTCCGGCACGTGCTTGTACGGCACGAGCAGGGCGCCGGCCACGCGGCCGAGGGGTACGCGCAGGCCACCGGCAAGGTCGGGGTCTGCATGGCCACCAGCGGCCCCGGGGCCACCAACCTGGTGACGCCGATCGCCGACGCCTTCATGGACTCGGTGCCGATCGTCGCGATCACCGGCCAGGTGGCCGCGCCGATGATCGGCACGGACGCCTTCCAGGAAGCCGACATCTCCGGCATCACCATGCCGATCACCAAGCACAACTTCCTGATCACCGACCCGGCGGAGATCCCCCGGACGATCATGGAAGCGTTCCACATCGCCTCGACCGGCCGTCCCGGCCCGGTGCTGGTGGACATCTCCAAGGACGCGCTGCAGGCCCAGACCACCTTCTCCTGGCCGCCCGTCATGCAGCTCCCGGGCTACCGCCCGGTCACCAGGCCCCACTCCAAGCAGATCCGTGAGGCCGCCAAGCTGATCGCCGAGGCCCGCCGGCCCGTCCTGTACGTCGGCGGCGGCGTGCACAAGGCGGGCGCGGCGGCCGAGTTGCTGCAGCTCGCCGAGCTGACCGCCATCCCGGGCGTCACCACCCTGATGGCCCGTGGCACGTTCCCCGACAGCCACCCCCAGCACATGGGCATGCCGGGCATGCACGGTAGCGTCTCGGCCGTGGGCGCACTGCAGAAATCCGATCTGATCATCGGGTTGGGCGTGCGCTTCGACGACCGGGTGACCGGCGACCTGTCGTCGTTCGCGCCGGGGGCCAAGATCGTCCACGCCGACATCGACCCCGCCGAGATCTCCAAGAACCGGCACGCCGACGTGCCCATCGTGGGCGACTGCAAGGAGGTCATCAACGACCTCGTCGGCGCGATCCAGGCCTCGGGCCAGAAGGGCGACTACGCCGACTGGTGGACCACCCTGAACGGGTACAAGGAGACCTACCCGCTCGGCTACGAGACCTTCGAGGACGGCACGCTGGCTCCCCAGTACGTCATGGAGCGGCTGAGCGCCATCGCCGGTCCCGACGCGTACTACGTGTCCGGGGTCGGGCAGCACCAGATGTGGGCCGCGCAGTTCATCGACTACGAGAACCCGGGGACGTTCATCAACTCCGGCGGCCTCGGCACGATGGGCTTCGCCGTCCCGGCCGCCATGGGCGCGAAGATGGGCCGGCCGGACGCCACGGTGTGGGCCATCGACGGCGACGGCTGCTTCCAGATGACCAACCAGGAGCTGGCCACCTGCGCGCTGGAGGGCGTGCCGGTCAAGATCGCCGTCATCAACAACGGCAACCTCGGCATGGTCCGCCAGTGGCAGACGCTCTTCTACGAGGAGCGTTACTCCAACACCAATCTGCAGACGGCGCGTCGCATCCCGGACTTCGTCAAGCTGGCGGAGGCCTATGGTTGTGTGGGCCTGAGGTGTGAGCGCGCCGAGGACGTCGACGCGACCATCAAGAAGGCCATGGAGATCAACGACGTGCCGGTCGTGATCGACTTCGTCGTCCACCAGGACGCCATGGTCTGGCCCATGGTCGCGGCAGGCACGAGCAACGACGACATCAAGATCGCCCGTGACATGGCGCCGAAGTGGGAGAACGAGGATGAGTAGGCACACGCTGTCCGTGCTCGTGGAGAACAAGCCGGGCGTCCTCGCGCGTGTTTCAGCGCTGTTCAGCAGGCGGGGGTTCAACATCGACTCGCTCGCCGTCGGGCCCACCGAGCACGACGACATCTCGCGCATCACGATCGTGGTGAGCGTCGAGGAACTGCCCCTTGAGCAGGTCACCAAGCAGCTCAACAAGCTCGTCAACGTCCTGAAGATCGTCGAGCTCGACCCGTCGCAGTCCGTGCAGCGGGAGCTCATGCTGATCAAGGTGAAGGCCGACGCCGAGAACCGGTCGTCCGTGCTGGAACTCGTCAACCTCTTCCGGGCCCGCTGCGTGGACGTCGCGGCCGACGCCGTGACCATCGAGGTCACCGGCACTCCCGACAAGCTCGAGGCCTTCGTCAAGGTCCTCGAACCGTTCGGGATCAAGGAGCTCGTCCAGTCGGGCATGGTGGCCATCGGCCGCGGCGCCCGTTCCATCACCGACCGGTCCCTCAGGGCACTGGACCGTACCGCCTGAAAGGTTTTATAGAAGTGACCGAGATCTACTACGACGACCAGGCCGACCTGTCGATCATCCAGGGACGTCACGTGGCCGTGCTGGGGTACGGCAGCCAGGGCCACGCCCACGCGCTCTCCCTGCGTGACTCCGGCGTCGACGTGCGCGTCGGCCTCCCCGAGGGCTCCAAGAGCCGCGAGAAGGCGGAGAACGACGGGCTGCGGGTCGTCACCCCGGCCGAGGCGGTGGAGGAGGCCAACCTCACCATGATCCTCGCGCCGGACCACATCCAGCGCCACCTGTACGCCGAGCACGTCGCCCCCAACCTCGTCGAGGGCGACGCGCTGTTCTTCGGCCACGGCCTCAACATCCGCTACGGCCTCATCGAGGCGCCCGAGGGCGTCGACGTCTGCATGGTCGCCCCGAAGGGCCCGGGCCACCTGGTCCGCCGCCAGTTCGAGGCCGGCCGCGGTGTCCCGTGTCTCGTCGCCGTCGAGAAGGACGCCTCCGGCAAGGCCCTGGACCTGGCGCTGTCGTACGCCAAGGGCATCGGCGGCACCCGCGCCGGCGCGCTGCGCACCACCTTCACCGAGGAGACCGAGACCGACCTGTTCGGCGAGCAGGCCGTGCTGTGCGGCGGCGTCTCCGAGCTCATCAAGGCGGGCTTCGAGACCCTCATCGAGGCCGGCTACCAGCCGGAGGTCGCCTACTTCGAGTGCCTCCACGAGATGAAGCTCATCGTCGACCTCATGTACGAGGGCGGCATCTCCAAGATGTACTGGTCGGTCTCCGACACCGCCGAGTACGGCGGCTACACCCGCGGCCCGCGCGTCATCACCGACGAGACCCGTCAGGAGATGCGCCGCATCCTCGGTGAGATCCAGGACGGCACCTTCGCCCGGCAGCTCGTCGAGGAGTTCGACGGCGGCCAGAAGGACTTCACGCGCTACCGCGAGGAGCTGGCCGAGAACCCGATCGAGAAGACGGGCGCCAAGCTGCGCCCGATGATGAGCTGGCTCAAGGGCTGATCCGCTCGGCCGTATGCCGTCCGTCCCGTCACCGGGCGGGCGGCGTACGGCTTTTGCGGCTTTTACCGGGTTTTCGGCAGGTCGGATGGCATGATGCCGGGATGCCTTTCGATCACAACGATCACTACCATCGGGCGATGGTCCGGCTCGTGCCGAGCGGGGCCCGTACGGCGCTCGACGTCGGCTGCGGCACCGGCCGCTTCGCGCGGCGGCTCGCGGCCCGCGGGATCGAGGTCGACGCGGTGGACCCCTCGCCGGAGGTGATCGAGGCCGCCGGATCGCCGCCGGTGGACGGCGTGCGGTTCGTCTGCGCCGACGCCACCCGCATGGACCTGCCCGAGCGGCACTACGACTACATCTCCTGCCTGGCCAGCCTGCACCACATGCCGTTCGGGACGGTGTCGGCGTTCCGGGACGCGCTGGCGCCGGGGGGTGTGCTGGCCGTACTCGGGTGTTACGCCGAGCGGACGGCTTCCGACTTCGCCTGGAGCCTGGCCGCCGTGCCGGCCAACGCGGGCGCGCGGCTGGCCGTGGCGGCGCGGGAGCGGGCCACGGGGCGGCGGGCGGGGGCCGTACGGGCGCCCGTGCGGCCGCCTGAGACGTCCCTGGCGGACGTACGGCGGGAGGCGGCGGCGCTGCTGCCCGGCTTCAAGCTGCGCAGGCTGCTCTTCTGGCGCTATCTGCTGGTCTACCGCAAGGACGAGCACGCCTGAGCCTGACGGCCGCGCCTGAGCCCGGACGGGCACGTCTGAGCGCGACACGGGCACGTCTGAGCGCGACACGGGCACGTCTGAGCGCGACACGGGCACGCCTGAGCGCGACACGGGCACGCCTGAGCGCCGACAGGGCGCGTCTGAGCCCGGACGGGTCAGCGGGGCCTTCTGGGGCCTCTCGCGGACAGGGTCCAGGCGGCGATGGCGACGGCCACCATGACCGGGGCGGCGAACGGCGCGACGGCGGCGTGCAGGCGCAGCGCCGCGGCCCCGACGACGGCGCCGGCGGTCACCGACACCACCACGGCCAGCGGGCGCAGCACGCCCGAGCGCGGGCCGACCATCCGGCCGGCCAGGCTGGTCAGCGTGCCCGTGACGTAGGTGGTGGACAGGCCGGGACCGCCCGCCCAGCGCGTGACCGCGCTCTGCAGGCCCATCGCCGTACCCGAGGCCGCGATCAGCGTGGGGCCGGGCAGCGCGCGCGCCGTCCAGCCGGCCGCCACCACCAGCAACAGCCCCAGCTCGGCGAGCAGCACGGCCAGCGGGCGCGCCGGCACGCCGGGCTCCCGGGACGAGGGGACGTCCCGCCCCGGCGGGGCGCGTCCGAGCACGGTGAAGCCGAGCGCGAGGCCCAGGCAGAACGCGGCCAGGGAGACACCCGACCGGATGATGTGCGAGGTGTCGCCGGTGCCGAGGGCCAGGCCGAGGAGCACCAGGTTGCCGCTCATGTTCGCGGTGAACACCTGGCCGAGCGCGAGGAAGCTCAGCGCGTCGACGGCCCCTGCCGCGAGCGCCAGAGCCACCATCGAGAACGGTCCGAAACGCATACTCTCCGCACCTTATCGGTCGCTCTGAGCGACCGTGCATCGGGTCGGCCCCAGGGCGCCCCTCGCTGTCCCGGCCGTCGGTGCGGGAGTGTCGATGCCCCAAGGAGGCGTGATAATAATACCGGTATAGTTATCGCGCCAAGGGCTGGGAGGCCGCTGTGATCATGCTCAAGAGCGCCGGCGAGATCGACGCCATGCGGGAGGCGGGCCGGGTCGTGGCCGCCGTGCACGCCGCGGTCAGGGAACGGGCCGCCGTCGGGGTGTCGCTGCTGAAACTCGACGAGGTGGCCCGCGAGGTCATGGAGGAGGCGGGCGCCGGGTCGTCCTTCTTCGGCTACCACCCGTCGTTCGGGGCGATGCCGTACCCGGGGGTGGTGTGCACGTCGGTGAACGGGGTCATGCTGCACGGGCTGCCCACGCCGTACCGGCTGCGGGACGGTGACCTGCTGAGCGTGGACTTCGGGGCCCACGTGGACGGCTGGCACGCCGACGGCGCGGTGAGCTTCACCGTCGGCCACGCGCGTCCCGAGGACCTGAAGCTCGTCCAGGTGGCGGAGGAGACGCTGGCGGCCGGCATCGCGGCGGCCGTGCCGGGCGGCCGGATGGGCGACATCGGCCACGCCATGTCGCTGGTCGGACGCGGCGCCGGCTACGGGATGCAGAACGACTTCGGCGGCCACGGCATCGGCCGGGCCATGCACGAGTCGCCGTTCGTGCCCAACGAGGCGCGCCCGGGGCGCGGGCTGCTGCTGCGCCCCGGCCTCGTGATCGCGATCGAGCCGAGCCTGATGGCGGGCGGCGGCGACGACTACGAGATGGCCGAGGACGGCTGGTCGGTGTGCTCCGCCGACGGCAGCAGGAGCGCTCACGTCGAGCACACGGTGGCCATCACCGCCGACGGTCCGGTGCTTCTCACGGTGCCCTGAGACGGCCGGTTCCGCGAAAGGTAACGGCCGGGCCGGTTATTCCTCTGCCGCGTACACCGATCGGTCAAGAAGGTCGGCCTGTGTCATCCCTTCCCCCATGTGGCGTATTTTCGCAGGTAAAGACAGAAATGCTGGCGTTTGTTGAAAGAGGGGCTAGGGCAAATCTCCTCCCGATAGCTACGGAGAGTAGTCGATAGGTATCAAGGAGATTCGATATGTTCAGACAAGGGCTCATCCTGGCCGGGCTCGTCGGCGGGATGGTCATGGTCGGCGGCTCCGCTCTAGCGGCGACCCCTCACATGGCCTTCGTCCCTCAGGCCGACGAGGACCCGGGTCGGGTCCTCTTCGTCTGCGGTGACGAGAACATCTTCGCCCGTGGCGAGGTCGACAACAGCACCAGCGGTGTGCTCGTCCTCGAGACCGGCGACATCCTGAGCCAGATCCTCGGGATCAAGAGCAAAGACACGAAGTGCGCGGTCAGCTGACGTCATTCCTCAGCGCTGAACAGCGTGGCTAAGGGGCCTGCCCGTTGGGGTGGGCCTCTTTGTCATGCCCCGCAACCGCCATGCTCCGCGACGCAGCGTAGTCGTGGAGCGTCCCTGAACCGGGCGGCGGCCCCCCGTACGCCGGGAGGCCGCCGCGGTGGGTCAGCGGGTGGTCAGCACTGGGCCGGCTTCAGCCACGAGCACTCCAGGTCGCCCGCCGTCCCCTGGTCGGCGGCCTTGAGCTGGGCGGTCACGTCGGTCGCCGTGGCCCGCGAGAACTGGGCGAGCCGGATGGCGATCTTGTCCTCGATGTCCTTCGGCGAGCCCGACAGGTACTGGTTCAGCATGATCGAGAAGACCAGCGGCTCGCCCTCGGCGCTGGTCACGTAGCCCGACAGCGAGGTCACGCCGGTCAGCGAGCCCGTCTTGGCGTGCACGTTGTTCGCGGCGGGCGTGTTCCGCATCCTGCTGCGCAGCGTGCCGCCGGTGAAGCGGTCGGAGTTGCCCGCGATGGGCAGGGCCTCGTACCAGGTGCTGAACCACGGCTTGGTCCGTACGGAGGTCAGAAGCCGCACGATCGAGTCGGGCGAGAAGCCGTCGCGGCGCGACAACCCCGAGCCGTCCCGCATGTTGATCACCTGGACGCCGTTCGCCTTGGCGAAGTCCGTGGCGACCTTGAGACCGGCCGACCAAGTGCCCTGCCCGGTGGCCTTGCGGCCCATGGCCTTGGTGAGGATCTCGGCGTGCATGTTGTTGCTCAGCTTGAGGAACGGCACCAGCAGCTCGCCCAGCGGCATCGAGTCGTGCCTGGCCAGCTCGCTCGCCCCGGCGGGAGCCGCCCCCGTGGTCGTCGGCCCGAGCACCCGTACGCCGTGTGCGGCCAGCGCCTTGCGGAACAACGAGGACACGTACGCGGTGGGGTCGTCCACCGCCACCCACTCCTGGTACGGGTCCGCGACCGTACCGGTGATCACGACCGTCCGCGTGCTGTGCTGGCGTTCGATGAGCACGTCGGTCTCGGCGCCCACGGTGGCCTTGTTGACGATCTTCAGGTAGTCGGTCTCCGGGGTCGTGGTGACCTTGACCTGGCCGCCCTCGGCCGCGCCCGAGACGATGACCGAGCCCGCGTCGTAGTCCCGGTCGGGGGAGGCGGTCAGCGCGGAGATCGGCGCCGCGTAGTAGGCGGTCTCGTCGTCCCACGCCCAGTCGGTGCCGAGCCGCTGCCCGTCGAACCAGGTGTCGTCGGCGATCAGCTTGCCGGTGACGACCTTGACGCCCGCCGCGGCGACCTTGGCCGCCAGCGCGTCGTAGTCCTCGGCGAGCATGGTCGGGTCGCCGGTGCCGCGTAGCACCAGGTCGCCGGTGAGCACCGAGCCGACCTTGCGGCCGGCGTTCAGCACGGTGGTCGGGAAACGGTAGTCGAGGCCGAGGGTCTCCACCGCCGCGGCCGAGGTGAACAGCTTGGTGTTGGACGCCGGGGTCAGGAGCTTGCCGGCGTCGGTGGCGTAGAGCTGCTCGCCGTTCGCGGCGCTCTTGACGACGACGCCCGCCCTGGCGATCGTGAGCCGCGAGTCGCCGAGGATCTGGTTGAGGTCCTGGGTCAGGTCGGCCACGCCGGGTGAGGGGTCGAGGGCGACCGCGGGGGTGGAGGGGCCGGACGCCCACGCGAGGGCCGCGACGAGCGTGCCCGCGAGGAGGGAGGCTGAGGTGCGCCGCATGTGGTCTCCAAGGGACTGGGGGATCGCATGTGAGCATGAATCAGCTCAGTCGCCGTGTAATCCGCAAATATCCGTATTTCTGGGGCGGTGTCGGCTCAGGGGGAGGGGGCGTCAGAGGGCGGGCTGGCCTGAGGTCAGCAGGAAGCCGCAGTCACCGAAGGAGATCTCGTCGCCTGACTTCACCCGGGCGGGCCCCACCAGCCGCCACCCGTTGAGCCGGGTGCCGTTGAGCGAGCCGAGATCGACGAGCAGCCAGCCGCCGTCGCCCTCGCGCCGCAGCTCGGCGTGCACGCGGGACACCGTCAGGTCCGACAGTACGAGGTCGCAGGCCGACCCCCGGCCCACGACGTAACGCAGCCGGTCGTCCTCCGGCAGCGCCAGCCGGGGCAGCCGCGGACGCCGCCAGGCCGACTGCAACCGGGTGGTGAACTCCGACACCGACGAGACCGCGTCCGTCAGCCGTTGCCTGAACGTGGGCCGTCGCGGCAGGTCGGCGACCAGCTCGTCGAGCTCGTGCTGGCTGCGTGCCCGCAACGCCTGGTCGACCCGGCCGACGAAGGTGTCGTGGGAGATCCGGCCCTCCACGGCCCGGTGCTTGAGCTCGTCGATCGCGCGGTCGCGTTCCCCGTCGGAGGCGCGGAACGGCGGTTGCGTGGAGCTCATCTCCCGAGTATCGGCCTGAACGGCGTTCCGTGTCCAGAATACGCGGATCGGTTGCGATCGCCATACTCAGTATGCATACTCAGTATCTATGTCGATCAGACATGGACTGCTCGCCCTGCTGAGCAGCGAACCGCGGTACGGCTATCAGCTCCGGGTGGAGTTCGAGGCGTCGACGGGGGCGACCTGGCCCCTCAACATCGGCCAGGTCTACACGACGCTCACCCGCCTGGAACGTGACGGCCTGGTCGCGCCGGGCGGCGCCGACGAGCAGGGGCGCGCCGTCTACATGATCACCGAGGCCGGTCGGGAGGAGCTGGAGCGATGGTTCAGCACCCCCGTCGACCACTCCGACCGGCCTCGGGACGAACTCGTCATCAAGATCGCGATGGCCGTCGCCGCCACGGACGTGGACGTGGGCGAGGTCATCCTGGCCCAGCGCATGGCCACCATGCGCACGCTCCAGGACCTGACCAGGGCCAAGAGGGCAGTGGGGGACGGCCTCGCCCAGCGGCTCGTCCTCGAATCGATGATCTTCAAGGCCGAGGCCGAGCAGCGCTGGCTCGACCACTGCGAGGCCGTTGTCAAGGAGAAGAACGCATGACTGTGGTGGAGCTGCGGGACGTCACCCGCGAGCACGGCCAGGCCCACGCCCTGCGCGGCGTGAGCCTGGAGGTGGCACAGGGGGAGCTCGTCGCCGTCATGGGCCCGTCGGGCTCGGGCAAGTCGACCCTGCTCAACCTGGCCGGCGGCCTCGACCGGCCCACGTCGGGCACGGTGCGGATCGAGGGCCGCGACCTGGCCGAGGTCCGCGACCTGGCCGCGCTCAGACGCGGCAGCGTCGGCTACGTCTTCCAGGACCTCAACCTGATCCCGTCCCTGACGGCGGCCGAGAACGTCATGCTGCCCAGGGAGCTGGACGGCGTCCGCGCCGGCCAGGCCCGCAAGGAGGCGCTGGCCGTTCTCGCCGACGTGGGCGTCGACCAGTTCGCCGACCGATTCCCCGAGGAGTTGTCCGGCGGCCAGCGCCAGCGCGTGGCCATCGCCAGGGCGCTGGTCGGCGAGCGGCGGCTGTTACTGGCCGACGAGCCGACCGGCGCGCTCGACACGGCCACCGGCGACGAGATCCTGCACCTGCTGCGCAACCGCTGCGACGAGGGCGCGGCGGTGTTGCTGGTCACCCACGAGCCGCGCTACGCCGCCTGGGCCGACCGGGTGGTCTACCTGCGGGACGGCCTGATCGCGGAGGCGTCGGCGGTGCGGCTGGAGAGCTCGCGATGAGCGCGTTCCTGGCCGCCCTGCGTATCGCCCGCAGGGACGCGCTGCGTTTCAAGGGCCGCAGCGCCCTGATCATGGTGATGATCGGGCTGCCCATCCTGGTGATCACGGGAGTGCTCACCGGCGCGGCGACGACCAGCCTCACCCCGCAGGAGCGGGCCGTCACGCGGATGGGGGCGGCCGACGCCCGTCTCATCACCTTTCCGTCCCGCGCGCAGGTCGAGCAGGACTACACCGACGATTCCGCGGGCCAGCCGGAAAGCACCGGTTCGACGCGGCCGTGGACGACCGCCGAGATCAACACGCTGCTTCCCGGCCGTCTGCTGCGCTACCAGTCGAGCCAGGTCAACGCCCGGCTGCCCGACGGCTACTACTGGACGGACGTCATGGAGGTCGATCTGCGCGACCCCATGACCGCCGGGATGCGCACCCTGACGCAGGGACGGTACGCCGCCGCGCCGGGCGAGGTGGCGATCTCGCCGGAGATGGCCGACAAGGGCGTCCGGGTGGGCGACACGATCACCGTGCGACGGCCGGACCGCACCGTGAAGGTGGTCGGCGTCGTCGAGAACCCCAACCGGCCCGGCATGCTGGAGCTGGTCGCCCTCCCGGAGGGCCTGCTCAAGCACCAGAACGACGGCAACAGCAGCGGCTGGCTCGCCGACACCACCGGCCCCGTCACCTGGGCGAAGGTGCGGGAGCTGAACAAGGTGGGCCTGGGCGTCACCTCCCGCGCCGTGGTCGACGCCCACGCGGGCGACGACCGCTACGCTTCCGGCGCGATGCGGACCACCCGCGACCTGGTCCAGCTCGGCGTCGCGATCGTGCTCGTCGTCCTGGAGACCGTGCTGCTCGCCGGGCCGGCGTTCGCGGTGAGCCTGCGGCGGCGGCGCAGGGAGCTGGCGATGATCGCCGCCCAGGGCGGGTCGGCGCGTCACCTGCGGATGATCGTGCTGGCCGACGGCCTGGTGCTCGGCGGCGCCGCGGCCCTGCTCGGGGTGGTCCTGGGCATCGGGCCGGGCCTGCTCGTCGAGTCGATCGCGGCCCGGGAGCTGGACTGGACGCACGGACCGGCCGAGGTGCCGTGGCTGCCGGTGCTCGGCGTGGCGGTGCTCGGCCTGGTCAGCGGGCTGATCGCGGCGATCGTGCCCGCGGTGCAGGCGAGCCGGCAGAACACCGCGCAGGTGCTGGCCGGTCGGGCCGCCGAGGTCCGGGGGCGCGCCCGGCGTCCCGTGGCCGGGATCGTGTTGCTGCTGGTCGGGCTGGGCGCGACCGGCTTCGCCATGACCAGGGGCGTGGTGTCGATGACGGCGGCCTTCGTGCCGTTCGTGTTCGGCATGGTCGCGTTGATGCCGTGGCTGGTCCAGGCGAGCGCGCGGATCGCCGCCCGGCTGCCGCTCCCGCTGCGCCTGTCCGTGCGCGACGCCGCGCGCCACCGCGTCCGTACGGCCTCGGCCGCCGCCGCCGTCATGGCCGCGACCATGGGGGCGGTCGCGCTCGGCATCGGCACCAGCAGCGGGTACGCCCACCAGGAGCAGGCCGACGTCTCGGCGTACCCGGCGGGCACCACGGTGATCGGCGGCGCGACCGCCATGGACGGCCCGACGTGGACCCGGCTGAAGGAGGCCGTCCGAGCCCGGTTCCCCGGGACGGAGGTCGTCGCCGGACGGGAGCCGACGGACGCCAAGGGCAGGACGCTGGCGCTGGAGGTGACCCTTCAATGCACGAAGGAGTGCCCGCAACGGTTCTACTACCGTCCCCCGATCGGCGACGCCGACCTGCTCGCCTTCCTCCAGAAGCGCCGGGACCCGCAGGCGGCCGCCGCGCTGGCGGCGGGCAAGGCCGTGGCCTTCAGCCAGGACGTGATGCGCGACGGCATGATCGAGCTGGTCGTGAACGACCGGGATTCCGACACCCTCAAGGAGATGAGGAAGATCCGGATCCCGGCCGTGGTGTCGAGCGGCGCCGACTCCCAGCAGACAAGCGCCTTGATCCCGCCGCAGGCGCTGGCCAGGGCCGGGCTCGGCTCGGTCGAGCGGATGCTCTACGCGGGAGCCCTGCCGCAGGACGAACAGCGCATGGAGGCCGACCTGCGGGGTGAGGTGAACGGCGACCTGTACGTCGGCGTCGAGAAGGGGAAGGGCGAGTCGCGCGCCTTCGCCCTCCTGCTGCTGCTCGGCGCGGCGCTGGTCCTCGTCCTCGGGGGCACGTTCGCGGCCACCGGGCTGGCGGCGGCCGACATGCGCCCCGACCTCAACAACCTGTCGGCGGTCGGCGCGGCGCCCCGGGTGCGCAGGCTGGTGGTGGCCGCCCAGGCCGCCTACATCGCGGGCCTCGGCGCGGTGGTCGGCCTCGTCGCCGGCTCGGTCGCCGGTGTCGCGCTGACCTGGCCATTGACCAGTGTCGGCGCCTCCGGCGTGAACAGGCTGCTGGAGGGCCCGGGCACGATCGACGTCCCCTGGTTGTTCCTGGCCACCGTCGTGCTGGGCCTGCCGCTGGTCGCGGCTCTGGTGGCCGGGCTGTTCACCCGGACGCGCCTGGTGCTGGCCCGCCGGGTGGCCTGAGCCGGTACCGGAGGGTCACGAGGACCGACAGGAAGATGATCAACGCCGGGACCGCGGTCTGCCCGATCAGGACCGCGGTCACGGCGCTGTCCGGCTGCTGGACGGGTGTGCTCGGCTCGGACTCGACGAACCCGCCGATCGACAGGATGATCCCGAAGATCAGCGCGCCGAACGAGCTGACGCCGCTCTCGATGGCCGTCCACAACCCGGTCAGCACGCCCGCCCGCCGCTTGCCCGACTCGGCCGCGTCCGCGGCGACGACGTCGGCCAGCATCGAGAAGAGCATGAGCTCGACCCCGGCGATCCCGATGCCGACGAGCAGGATGGTCAGGTGGGCGTACAGGGGGCCGAACAGCGGGGTGGCCATGGCCGCCGCCGTGCCGCCGCCGAACAGCAGCGCGGCCAGGATCATCGCGCCGCGCTTGTCGAAGCGCCGGGCCAGCCACACCCACAGCGGCATGGTCAGCAACATCGGCCCCACCAGCGCGGCGAAGAGCGTCTGCGTCGCCTTCGACGACCCGATCGTGTACGCCGCGAAGTACGGCGCGGCGGCCAGCATCATGCTCACGGCCAGCATCTGCAGGCAGGCCATCACGGTCAGCCACAGGAACGCCCGATTGCCCTTGATCGCCGCGAACTGCTCGCGCCACCCGCCGTGGTCCGCCTCGGGGGCGCCGGTCATGGGGGCGCGGGCGGTGCCGAAGAAGGAGCCGAGCATCGAGGCCAGCAGGATGAGGGCGATCGTCAGGCCCATCAGCCGGTAGCTGCCGAGCGTGCCCTCCTCGCCCTCGCCGGTGGCGATCATCGGGGCCAGCACGCCGCTGATCGCGGTGGCCGCGCCGATGAAGACCATCCGCCACTGCAGCAGCGAGGTGCGCTCGTGGTAGTCGTGGGTCATCTCGCCGGGCATGGCCTTGTACGGCACCTCGTACAGCGCGTACGCCGTGGCCGTCGCCATGAAGCACAGGCCGATGTACAGGGCGGCCGGGACCCCGGTCAGCGGCGGCCCGGCGAAGACGAGGAAGAACGCGACGGGCAGCGTCAGCGACCCGGCCAGCAACCACGGGCGGCGCGGGCCCATCCGCGAGACGGTCCGGTCGGACCATCGGCCGACCAGCGGGTTGATGATCAGGTCCCAGACCTTGGGCGCGGTGACCACCACGCCGGCCAGCCATGGGGGCACGGCCAGGAAGTTGGTCATGTAGTACAGCAGGAGCAGTCCGGGCACGGCGCTGACCGTGGCCGTGCAGAAGGAGCCCACGCCGTAGCCGAGGCGCACGCCCCTGGAGACCGTGGGCGTGACCGGCGTCGTGATCATGGACCTATTCAAGCCGAGCGAGAGCTTGTTCGGTAGGGCCCAGTTTCCCGGGCCCCCGCCGCGGTCACTCCCGTACGGTGGCTACTCCCGTACGTTGGCGCAGACCACGTGCGCGCCGATCTCGATCATCCGGCGTTCGCTGCGCGCGTCGGCGACCCTGGCCATGAGGATCGGCGCGCCGCTCGCCGCGAACTGCGGGAGGCGGGCGCGTACCAGGCGGTGCAGGTCGCGGACGGCGACCTCGCCGGCCGACATGTGCACCTTCACGTGCAGCATGATCCCGGTCGCCCCGGACGCGGTGCCGGCCTCGGAGATCCACACGTGGTGCACGAGCGGGAAGTCCGCCAGCAGTTGCGCGATGGCCTGCCGCAGCGCGGGCAGGATCGGGTGCGTGCACCGGCGGTAGCCCGGGTCCACCTGCTGCATCGGCCCCGACAGGTGGGGCCGGGGCGCGGGGACCCATGGCAGCGCGGGCGCCTCCGGGGCGGGCGGTGCCACCTGTGCCAGCGCGGGCACCCGCGAGACGGTGGCCATCGCGCCGGTCGCGTACGCGGCGGGCACCGCCCCCGACAGGACGGGGGTGTGCCCGTTGCGGGTGCTGGTCAGGAAACGCTGGAGATCGTCGATGGGGACGGCCGCGGCGGCGGGGCCCGCGGCGTCGATCACGATCTCCCGCACGCCCGTGACGCGCTGGATGTCCAGGATGGTGTCGGCGTCGCACACCGAGAGGGAATGGCTGCCGCGGTGTCGGGCGTAGGTCATCGGGCTGGTGTACCCGAGCAGAACCCGGTCACCCGCCTGGGTCGTCCCAAGGACGACCGATCGATCTGGTCGCACTGCCACCAGGACTCCACCGTCGGCGAGGGCCGCCAGCAGGCGATGAGGCGTGCCATGCTGTGCGAGCACGTCGGCAAGCGCAGGATTCCCGATGCTCATATGACGAACCATAGGTAGTCGGCCACGGCTTATCAGGCTAATGGCGAATAAATCTCCCGATCAAGACAAAGATGGGAGCAGAGTGGATGAGTTTCCCGCCACCCGGGTACGCGGAGGGCTGTCTCATATCGTGGGTCCCTCGTGAACGCGTTCACAAGCGCGGATAGACTCTGAGGGATCCCGAGGGACCCAGTGACGTGTCCCTCCTGCCCGCCGCATGCCCCTAAGGATCCACGCCTGTGAACAAGCCCGTCGTTCTGGTCGCAGAGGAGCTGTCCGAGGCCGGCCTCGCCGTGCTCGGCGCCGATTTCGAGGTCCGCCACACCGACGGAGCGGACCGTTCCCAGCTTCTGCCCGCCCTCGCCGACGTGGACGCCCTGATCGTGCGCTCCGCCACGCAGGTCGACGCCGAGGCCATCGCCGCCGCGCCGAAGCTGCGCGTGGTCGCCCGCGCGGGCGTCGGTCTCGACAACGTCGACGTCGAGGCCGCCACCAAGGCCGGCGTCATGGTCGTCAACGCGCCGACCTCCAACATCACCAGCGCCGCCGAGCAGACCATCGCGCTCATCCTGGCCAGCGCCCGCAACACGGCCCAGGCCCACGCCGCGCTGAAGAACGGCGAGTGGAAGCGTTCCAAGTACACCGGCGTCGAGCTGGACGAGAAGGTCGTCGGCATCCTCGGCCTCGGCAAGATCGGCCAGCTCGTGGCCCAGCGGCTGCAGCCGTTCGGCGTCGAGCTGATCGCTTACGACCCCTACCTGCCGCCGGCCCGCGCCGCGCAGATGGGCGTCAAGCTGCTCAGCCTCGAAGAGGTGCTCAAGCAGGCCGACTTCATCACCGTGCACCTGCCGAAGTCGAAGGAGACCCTGGGGCTCATCGGCGACAAGGAGCTGCACGAGGTCAAGCCGTCCGTGCGCATCGTCAACGTGGCCCGCGGCGGCATCGTGGACGAGGCCGCGCTCTACTCGGCGATCAAGGAGGGCCGGGTCGCGGGCGCCGGCCTCGACGTGTTCGCCAAGGAGCCGTGCACCGACAGCCCCCTGTTCGAGCTGGACCAGGTCGTCGCCACGCCGCACCTCGGCGCCTCCACGCACGAGGCCCAGGAGAAGGCCGGCACCCAGGTCGCGCGGAGCGTGAAGCTGGCGCTGGCGGGCGAGTTCGTGCCCGACGCGGTCAACGTCCAGGGCGGCGCGGTGGCCGAGGACGTCAAGCCGGGCCTGCCGCTGGCCGAGAAGCTGGGCCGGGTCTTCACCGCCCTCGCGGGCGAGGTCGCCACCAAGCTCGACGTCGAGGTGCGCGGCGAGATCGCCTCCCAGGACGTACGGGTGATCGAGCTGGCCGCGCTCAAGGGCGTGTTCGCCGACGTGATCGAGGAGCAGGTCACGTACGTCAACGCGCCGCTGCTGGCCAAGGAGCGGGGCATCAACGTGGAGCTGGTGACCAGCTCCGAGAGCCCCGACTGGCGCAACGTGGTGACCCTGCGCGGCGTGCTCGCCGACGGCCGGCACGTCTCGGTCTCCGGCACGCTGTCCGGCCCCCGGCAGATCACGAAGATCGTCGAGGTCAACGGCTACGAGATGGAGATCGAGCCGACGGCCCACCTGTCGTTCTTCACCTACACCGACCGTCCCGGCATCGTGGGCGTGGTCGGCCGGCTGCTCGGCGAGGCCGGCGTGAACATCGCCTCGATGCAGGTGGCCCGTGACGTCAAGGGCGGCAAGGCGCTGATCGCGCTGACCGTCGACTCGGCCATCCCGGCCGCCGTGATCGACCAGATCGGCGCCGAGATCGGCGCCGAGAGCGGCCGCTCGGTCGACCTGGAGGACTGACCCGGGAAGTTCGGGCCCCGGATCCCGGGGTAGGCCGTCACCTGGACCGTTCCGGGTGGCGGCCTTTTCTTGTCTCAGCATCCGAGATGCTAGGACATCCAACGAGACAGTGAAACCACTGCCAGGTACTGTTGACGGAAATGCGCCAGGTTCTCGTACTCATTACCTGCCGCGGCGGGGCCTGTTAGGGCAGGCCGACGACCCGCCGCGGTGAGTGGCGTCTGTCGGCCGATCAGTCCCTTCCCCTCGTCCGGTCCGTGACCCGGACCCACGAGAGCAGGCCCGGTCGGATTCGCGACCGGGGTCCGACGCCCCCTTGCTGGATACGCGCCCGCGAAACGAGATGAGTGACATGTACGAGATGTACGCCTGGAACCGTACCGAGGAGCAGGAGAACGAGGCCGCCGAGGCCCTGCAGACCGCCCTGGACCGCAGGGACAACGGCGGCGCCCCCCAGAACTCGGCCCGGTAGCGCCGCTCAGGCCCGCGCCGCGGCGTGGGCCAGGGCCAGCGCGCCGAGCAGCGGCGCGTCGTCCGTGAACCGGCCGGGCCGGATGTCCGGCGGGAACGGCACGGCGCGCCGCACCTCATCGGCCAGCCTGGGCACGATCAGCCCGGCCGCGCCCATCATGCCGCCGCCCACGACCAGCCGCTCGGGGTCGAGCGTGACGCACAGGTTCGCCACCGTCATGGTCAGCACCCGCAGCGTCTCCTCCACCAGCCCCGCCAGCGGCCCGGTACGCGCGGCCAGTACCTCCTCCGCCGTGGTGGCGCGGCCGAGCAGCGCGCCGCCCCTGGCCGCCAGCCCCGCGCCGGAGACCAGCTCCTCCAGCGGCACCCGCCCGTCGGCGAAGGCCGCCTGGCCAGGCGTGACCTGGAGGTAGCCGATCTCGCCCGCCGCGCCGTGCGCGCCGGGCACCACCCGGCCGCCGACCACCAGGGCCGCGGCCAGACCGGTGCCGAGGTTGAGATAGACGCCCGTGGAGACGCCGCGCAGCGCGCCCCAGCGCAGCTCGGCCGCCGCCGCCGCGTTCACGTCGTTGTCGATGGCCACCGGCGTGGCGCCGAACTCCTCCCGCAGCAGCCGGGGCAGCTCCAGCCCCTCCCAGCCGGGGACGTTCGGGGCCAGCCGCACCACGCCGTCCCTGATCACCCCGCAGGTCGAGAAGCCGACGGCGGCCGGCCGCCCGTCCAGGGAGCGGGCGGCGGCCAGCGCGCGGACGAGCGTGTCCGGCCCGGTCTCCAGCCGGGCCCGGCCGGCGACCACGGGCCCGTCGGAGCCCGACACCCCGATCGCGACCTTGGTGCCGCCGACGTCGATGCCGAGGACCCGGCTCACCGCGCGGCGCCCCTGCGGGCCAGCGAGTCGATCGCCACCGCCAGGGCCAGCACGGCCGCCGTCACCATGAACCGGACCGAGGAGTCCACGCTCAGCAGGAACATGCCGTTGGTGATCGACTGGATGACCAGTACGCCGAGCAGCGCGGCGTAGGCGCGTCCCCGGCCGCCGAACAGGGAGGTGCCGCCGATGACCGCCGTCGCGATGGCCATGAGCAGGATGTCGCTCCCGCCCGACCCCTGGTTGACCGCCGACAGCCGACTGGCCGCCAGCACGCCGCCGGCCGCCGCCAGCGTGGAGGCCAGCACGAACGCGAGGATCCTGATCCTGGTCACGTTGATGCCCGCGCGCCGGGCGGCCTCGGCGTTGCCGCCGACGGCGTACAGGTGCCGGCCGAAGGTCGTGTGCCGCAACATCAGGTCGAGCAGCACCACCAGCGCGCCGAAGAGCACCAGCAGCAGCGGCACGCCCCGGTCGGCCGACATGACCGCCACCGCCGCGCCCAGCACGACCGCCAGCCCACCCGACAGGACGGGGGCCTGCCACGCCGGGGCCACGGGCAGCCCGGCGGCCAGCCGCGCCCTCCTGGCCAGTACGGAGATAGCGGCGTACGCGCCGGCCAGCGCGAGCACCAGGGCCCAGGACAGCCGGCCCGGCAGCCACGTGTCGCTCAGCCCGGAGATGAACCCGTTGAACGGCAGGTTGATCGTCCCGCCCTGGCGCAGCAGGTAGAGCAGCAGCCCGAGCCAGCCCATCAGCCCGGCCAGCGTGACCACGAACGACGGCATCCGCAGCTTGGTCAGCATGAGCCCGTGCAGCAGGCCGATCGCCGCGCCCGCCGCCAGCGCCAGCAGGATCGCGAGCAGGGCGTTCCAGCCCTGTTTGACGTGGGCGATCGTCATGACCGTGGCGCACAGGCCGCTGACCGAGCCCGCCGACAGGTCGATCTCGCCGAGCAGCAGCACCATGATGACGCCGAGCGCGATCGTGCCGGTGGCGGCCATCTGGAGGGCGAGGTTGGTGAGGTTCTCGGGCGACAGGAACCGGTCGTTGAGCGTGCTGAACACGATCGTGATCGCCACCAGGCCGCCGACCACCGGCCAGGCGCCGACCTCGCCCTGCCGCAGCCGTCCCGTCAGCACGATGGGCATCGCCGTCATTCGCCCGCTCCTGTGATCGCGGCCACGATCTCCTCGCGGGAGGCGTCGGCCGTACGGAACTCACCGGCGTTGCGCCCGAGGCGCAGCACCACCACCCGGTCGCTCACCTCGCGCACGTCGGCGAGGTTGTGTGAGATGACCAGCACCGCGAGGCCGCGCTCGCGCAGCCGCCGGATCAGCGCGAGCACCTGCGCGGTCTGCTCCACGCCGAGCGCGGCGGTCGGCTCATCCAGGATGACCAGCCGCGGCTCGCCGAGCAGCGCCCGCGCGATGGCCACGGACTGCCGCTGGCCGCCCGACAACATCGACACCGGCACCCTGATGTCGCCGATGCGTACGTCGAGCTGGGCCAGCAGGTCGCGGGTCGCGCGTTCCATGCTCAGGTGGCGCAGCACCGACCAGCGGCGGCGTTCGGCGCCGAGGAACAGGTTGGCCACGACGTCGAGGTTCTCGCAGAGCGCGAGATCCTGGTAGACGGTCGAGATGCCGAGCGCCTGCGCGTCGTGCGGGGTGGCGACGCGCACCGGCGCGCCGTCCACCGTGATCTGGCCCTCGTCCGGTACGAGTGCGCCGGAGATGGTCTTGACCAGCGTCGACTTGCCCGCGCCGTTGTCGCCCATGAGCGCCACGACCTCGCCGGGACGCAGGTCGAGCCCCACGCCGTCGAGGGCCCGGACCGCTCCGTACCGTTTGGAGATCCCCGTCGCCGCGATCATCTACTCGATGCCCGCCTTCGTGCAGGCGGCCTTGACCTCGGCCGTACAGATCTGGTCGGCCTGGTAGAAACCGTCCTTCACGATGGTGTCCTTGATCTTGTCGGCGGTGACCGCGATGGGGTCGAGGAGGAAGGCCGGGATGTCGGCGGTGCCGTTGTTCACCTTGGAGGTGGCGGCGGGCTGCTCGCCCTTGGCCAGGGCGACGGCCAGCTCGGCGGCCTTCTCCGCCTCTCTCCTGATGTCCAGGTAGATGGTCATGTACTGCTCGCCCGTGAGGATGCGCTGCACGGCGGCCAGCTCGGCGTCCTGGCCGGTGATGGGCGGCAGCTCCTTGTAGCCCGCGCGTTTCATGGCCGCGATGGCGCCGCCTGCCATGCCGTCATTGGCCGACAACACGCCCACGATGTTGTCCCGGCCGATGGCGGTGATCGCCTGCTCCATCTGCTGCTGCGCCTTGTCGGGGCTCCAGTCGGGGGTGTCGAACTCCCTGCCGACCTTGACCTTGCCGTCCAGGACGCTCTTGGCGCCCTTCTTGTAGTCGGCCGAGCTGGGGTCGGTGGGCGAGCCGTGGATCATCACGATCTGGCCCTTGTCCGTGGTGCCCTTGGCATTCAGGGCGTCGAGCAGCGCCTGACCCTGCATCTCGCCCACCCGTACGTTGTTGAACGAGACGTAGTAGGCGTAGTCGATGCCCGAGATCAGCCGGTCGTAGGCGACCACGGGGACCTTCTTCTGCCTGGCCTGGTTGACCAGGGGCGCGACCGCGTTGGCGTCCACGGCGTCGAGGACGAGTACGTCGGCGTCCTGGGTGAGGGCCGCTTCGACCTGTTGTTGCTGCTTGGCCGCGTCCTGTTCGGCGTTGCCGTAGATGACCTTGCAGCCGGGGCACAGCGCCTTGACCTTGGCCTCGAACAGGGGGCGGTCGAAGGCTTCGTACCGGGTGGTTTTCGATTCGGGGAGGAACAGGGCGATCGTCCCGCCCTGCCGCGCCGCGGTGGCCTGAGTGGTGGTCGTGGTGGTCGTGCCGGTGGTGCCGGTTCCGCAGGCGGCGGCCAGCAGGACCGCCGCCGAGGGGATGAGTCGCCAAGCTCGGTGCATCGCACTTCGTCCTCTCAGAAGATGCCCGCCCCCGCTTGGTAAGAAAGGTAGTTTACTATCAGGCGAGTTGGCTAGAGTGCACCTCGGAGGGAGGCCGGACATGCGACGCGACCTGGCCAATCCACGGCTGCTGCGGGTGCTCAACGAGCGCCGCCTGCTCGACCAGCTCCACGAGCACGGTCCCGCCTCGCGCGCCGACCTGGCCAAGAGCACCGGCCTGTCCAAGCCGACGGTCTCGGCCGCCCTGGCCGGGCTGGAGGAGGACGGCCTGGTCCACCTGGTCGGGGAGGTGTCCGGACGGCCCGGCCCGGTCTCCTCGCTCTACGACATGAACGCCGCCTCGACCCACGTCGCCGGGATCGACATCGGCCGCGACTGGATCAGGGTCGCCGTGGCCGATCTGCGCGGCGCGTTCGCCGGCCGTACCGACGGCCGCAACACGGCCAGGACCTCGACGGAGCTGGCCGACCTGGTCGGCGAGCTGGCCAGGGCGGCGGCCGCCGAGGCGGAGGTCGAGTGGCGCTCGATCACCTGCGCGGTCGTGGGCTCGCCCGGCGTGTACGACCCCGTACGCGGCGGCCTCGACTTCGCCCCCAACCTGCCCGGCCCGCCCGGCCTGGCCGACCGGCTGCGCACGGCACTCGGCGTCGACCTCGTCATCGAGAACGACATCAACCTGGCCGCCGTCGGCGAGCACGCCCACGGGGCCGGTCGCGGAACGGCCAACTTCGCCCTGGTCTCCATCGGCACCGGCGTCGGCATGGGCATCGTGATCAACGGCGAGCTGTACGTCGGCGCGCGGGGCGCGGCCGGCGAGGTCTCCTACGTCCCGGCCACCGAGCAGCCGCCCGGCGCCGACCCGGTCGCCCACGACGCCGACTCCTTCGCGCACGGCGCCACCGAGGCCGCGACGGCCGCGCCCGGCGTCGTGCGCGCCGCCCGCGCGGCGGGCCTGGAGCTGGAGACGGCCAGGGAGGTCTTCGCCGCCGCCGCCGACGGGAACGAGACGGCCCGATCGGTGGTGGAGGCCGAGGGACGCCGCATCGGCGGCCTGCTGGTGGCCGTGGCGGCGGTGCTGGATCCGGAGGTGATCGTGCTGAGCGGGGGAGTCGGGCGCAACCTCGACCTGCTGGGCGCCTCGGTCGAGCGCCGTATCGCCGAGCTCGGCCCGCTGCGCCCGAAGGTGGTGGCCAGCCTGCTCGGCGACAGCGGCGTGCTGCTGGGGGCGGTCGCGCACGCCAAATCCCGCGCGTGGGACCTCATCTTCGACGCCCGCAGAAGATGACCCCAGCCGGGCTGGTCGTGGAGGTCCGCGGGAGTTGATCGCGGCCGGGCCCGTGGGCTCTGCGCGGAGGTGGGTGCGCCTTTACGATGAGGGGGTGCCCGGCCTCCTCCGTTCCGTGTGGCGCGAGCCGCGTCCCGCCGGCCCGCCGGCGCGGGTGTGGCGCGACTGGGCGCTCGTCGCGGTGCTCGTGCCGGCCGCGGTGATCGAGGGCCTGCTGCGGCCCGACCTCCGGTGGCCGGTGGTCTCGACGGCAGTGACCGTCGCGCTGGTGCCCACGCTGCTGTGGCGCAGGACCAGGCCGCTGCTCATGGTCGCGCTCGTCTTCGGCGTCACCAGCCTGGCGCCGCTGCTGACGCGCGGCGAGCCGGTCGAGACGTACACGCTGGCGTTCGTGACGATCGTGCTCTACGCGCTGTTCCGGTGGGGATCGGGGCGCGAGGCCGTGATCGGGATGGCGGCCGGGCTCGTCGCGGTCCACCTGTCGCTGATCACCGGCCGCATCGCGCCCGGCGACGTCGTCCCGGCGCTCGGCGTCCTGTTCGCCGCCGTCGGGCTGGGCGGCGCCTTCCGGTACCGGGCCGGTGCGCGGTTGCGCGAGCTCGACCAGGTCAAACTGCTCGAACGCGAACAACTCGCCCGCGACCTGCACGACACCGTCGCCCACCACGTCTCGGCCATGGCCATCCGCGCCCAGGCCGCCGCGGCCGCCGCCGCCTCCGAGCCGGGCGCCGCCACCGACGCCTTACGGGTGATCGAGGCCGAGGCGTCACGCACCCTCGCCGAGATGCGGGCCATGGTCCGCGTGCTGCGCAGGAACGAGCCGGCCGAGCTGACCCCGGGCCGCCACCTCGACGACCTGCGGCAGCTCGCCGGACGTCCGCGCGTCGGCCCGGCCGTCGAGGTGGAGATCGCCGGCGGGCTGGACGGCCTCCCGCCGTCGTCCGGCGCCGCGCTCTACCGCATCGCGCAGGAGTCGATCACCAACGCCCGGCGGCACGCCCGCCACGCCACCCACATCACCGTCCGCGTCACCGCCGACGACACCTCCGTACGCCTGACGGTGAGCGACGACGGCGACCGCGCCACCGGCGTAGCCGCCCCCGGCTACGGCCTCATCGGCATGATCGAACGCGCCGCCCTGCTCGGCGGCACCTGCGAGGCGGGCCCCAACCCCAACCGGGGCTGGACGGTCACCGCCGTCCTGCCCAGGGAGGCCGCGTGAACATCCGGGTGCTGGTCGCCGACGACCAGGAGATCGCCCGTACCGGGCTCAGGATGATCCTCGACGCCCAGCCCGGCATCGAGGTCGTCGGCGAGGCCGGCGACGGCAGGCGGGCCGTCGAGCTGGCCCGCCGCCTGCGGCCCGACGTGTGCCTGTTCGACATCCGCATGCCCGGTCTCGACGGCATCGCGGCCACTCGCGAGCTGGCCGGGCCCGACGTGGCCGACCCCATGGCGGTGGTCGTCATCACCACGTTCGACCTCGACGAGTACGTCTACGCCGCCCTGCGCGCCGGGGCCAGGGGATTCCTGCTCAAGGACGCCGGTCCCGCGCTGCTCGCCCAGGCGGTGACCGCCGCGGCCGGGGGCGAGGCGCTCATCGCCCCGAGTGTGACCGCGCGCCTGCTGGCCGCGTTCGCGGGGGCGGGGCGTACCGAGGCGCCCGCGCAGCCCATGGAGGCGCTGACCGGCCGGGAGGAGGAGATCCTGCGTGCCGTGGCCCGCGGCCGGACCAACAGCGAGATCGCCGCCGAGCTGCACATCTCGCTCAGCACGGTCAAGAGCCACGTCGCGAGCCTGATGACCAAGCTCGGCGTGCGCAACCGCGTCGAGATCGCCATGTGGGCCTACGAGACCGACCGCGTACGCACCTGACCCCGGCGGACGATCACCTCGGCCACCGCCAGGTTGATCACCCAGCCCGCGCCGACGAGCAGCGCCCTGCCCAGCTCGCCGGGCGGCCCGAAGGCCAGCAGCCCGAACGCCAGCGTGAACGCCTGCGTGCCCGCGCCGAGGCCGAGCGCGTACCCGCGGGTCATCCAGGCACGATGCCGGGCCACCTCGCGCCGCCGGATCGCGGCCGGCCCGAGCAGGAGGCAGGCGGCCATGGCCGTGCCGAACAGCAGCCGGAAGGCGGCCAGCAGCACGCCGTCACCGGCGGGCAGGTCGGAGAAGAGCGTCAGCCACAACCCCGACAACGACGCGACCAGCCCGCAGGCCACCAGCACCCGCCCCGCCACCCGGTGCCACCTTCGCCGCCGGGCCCGGAACCCGGCCGAGAACTGGAACGCGCCGAGCGCGCAGAACACCAGCGAGGCGGGGATGTGCAGCAACACCGGCACGGGCATGGCGAAAAAGCGCGCGTTGCCGGGCGTGACGGGGGCGCCCGAGGCCAGTTCGGTCAGCCGGAGCGCGCCGGCGACGAGGGGGACGACGCTGAGCGCGAGCAATCCGGTGGGTGCGATCCATCTCATGCCTGAGAGCGTGACCGCCGCGACCCCGCCGGGGCATCGCGCGCACGGCCCGAGCCGGTTCGCACCATCGGCGGGCCGGGCGGTCGTACTTTCGGCCATCGAGCCGTCGCCTTTCGACCGTTGAGCGTCCGCGCAGGTCGCGCCCACACTGGCGGCACGTCCACGGCACGTCCACGCCGTTCACGGTACGAGGGAGAAACGATGAAGGCCTACGTCCTGCGCTCGTTCGGCTCACCCGACCAGCTCGTCCTGTCCGACGTCGAACGGCCCGTGCCGCGCGACGACGAGGTGCTGGTGCGGGTGCGGGCCACGTCCGTGCAGCCCTATGACTGGCATTTCATGCGGGGGGAGCCGTACCTGTCCCGGATCATGGGCGGCGGCGTCGGGTTGCGCCGGCCGCGCATCCCGGTCCTCGGCGCCGACGTGGCGGGGGAGGTCGAGGCGGCCGGCAAGGACGTCACGCTGTTCCGCCCCGGCGACGAGGTGTACGCGATGTCCCTCCAGGGCGGCTTCGGTGAGTACGTCTGCCTGCGGGAGAGCGAGGTGGCCCCCAAGCCGGGGAACCTGACGTTCGAGCAGGCGGCGGCCGTCCCGATGGCGGCCAACACGGCGCTGATCGCGCTGCGCGACGAGGGCCGCGTGCAGGCGGGCCAGAAGGTGCTGGTCAACGGCGCGTCCGGCGGTGTGGGCACGTTCGCCGTGCAGCTCGCCAAGGCGTTCGGCGCGCACGTGACCGGCGTGTGCGGCGGGCGCAACGCCGCCCTGGTCCGCTCGATCGGCGCGGACGAGATCATCGACCACACCAAGGAGGACTTCGCCACGTCCGGGCGGCGCTTCGACCTGCTCGTCGACGTGGCGGGCGGCCGCCGGCTGTCGGACTGCCGCCGCGTCCTGACCAGAAAGGGCGCGTACGTGGTGGTCGGCGGGCCGGCCGGGCGCTGGGTGCAGCCGGCCGGCCACATGTTCGCCGCGCTCGCGTCGGCGCCCTTCGTCCCGCAGCGGATCGCCAGGGCGGACGTGGTCCGCTGCGGGAGCAACAGGGCGAACCTGCTGACGCTGACCGGGCTGATCGAAGGGGGCGAGATCACCCCGGTCATCGACAGGACCTTCCCGTTCGGCGAGATCCCGGCGGCCGTCCGCTACCAGGAGGAGGGACACGCCCCGGGGAAGGTCGTCGTCACAGGGTCGCTGTGAGCATGGCGGGGGCGGGGGCCTTGCGGAGCGCGGTGTAGTCCGCCCAGCGCTTGACGCCCTTGGGGTCGGGGCGTACCGCGCCGACGAAGGCCTGCCTGCGCCACTGCGACAGGCGTTCCTCCTTCACCACGTCGCCGGTGTGCGGGGAATGGACCATGAAACCGGGTTTGGAGATCATGCCGACGTGGCCGAGGTTGCTGAAGAACACCAGGTCGCCTGGTTTGAGGTCCTTCCAGACGATTTTCCGGGAGAAGGCGCCGTACTGTTCGGCGGCGGTTCTGGGGAGTTCGATCCCGGCGTCCTCGTACGCCCGGAGCATGAGCCCCGAGCAGTCGTAGCCCCGTTCGCTGGCGCCGCCCCATACGTACGGGGTGCCGCGTTTGTCCATGGCGTAGTCGAGGGCGACCTTCCAGGCCGGCTTCGGTACACGCTGTTCCTGGACCTGTTTCACCTGGGGGCCGGTGAGGGTGACGGAGGGGGCGGGGTCGGCGGGAGCCGCGGGCGCGAGACCTGCGCCGCCCGCTGCCACCGCCAGGAGGATGGCGATGCTAGACAGGGGAACTGTCCTTCCACGAGGCCGGCCGGGTTAGCTGACGGGCTCGGGCCTGGAAGTAGCCCTACGGCTGTGCTTCGAAGGGGAAGCGAGGCCGATTCGCCCCGGGGGGAAAAGGGGTGGGTCCCCGGCTCCACGCAGTGCTGCGCGGATTAGGCTCGTCGGACTCTAACGAAACGGTCAAAAGGTCGCAATCCCCCCAAAACGGAATGTCCGGCCATTGAGATGATGTGTTCGTCAGCCGAGACGAGCCGGTAGGGTACCGCCATGGAGTCGCGTAACATCCGCCTGGCCGTCATCCCCGGGGATGGCATCGGCGCCGAGGTCGTAGCCGAAGGGCTCAAGGTCCTGGAGGCCGTGGGCACGAAGATCGAGCCCACCCATTACGACCTGGGCGCAGCCCGCTACCACCGCACGGGCGAGACACTGCCCGACGCGGTGCTCGAAGAGCTGCGCGGCTATGACGCGATCCTGCTCGGCGCCGTCGGCGACCCCAGCGTGCCGCCGGGCGTGCTGGAGCGCGACCTGCTGCTCAAGCTCAGGTTCGAGTTCGACCACTACGTCAACCTGCGCCCGGTCAAGCTGTTCCCCGGCGTCCCGACCGCGCGGGCCGGCGCCTCCGCCGAGCAGATCGACATGGTCGTCGTCCGCGAGGGCACCGAGGGCCTCTACGCGGGCACCGGCGGCGTCATGCGGCGCGGCACGCCGCACGAGATCGCCACCCAGGAGTCGCTGAACACCGCCCACGGCGTCGAGCGCGTGGTGCGTTTCGCCTTCCAGAAGGCCCAGTCGCGGCCCCGCAAGAAGCTCACGCTGGTCCACAAGACCAACGTGCTCACCTTCGCAGGCGACCTCTGGCAGCGCACGGTCGACCGCGTGGCCGCGGAGTTCCCCGACGTCACCACCGACTACAGCCACATCGACGCGGCCTCGATGTTCTTCGTCACCCAGCCCGAGCGCTTCGACGTGATCGTCACCGACAACCTGTTCGGTGACATCATCACCGACCTCGGCGCCGCGATCGCCGGCGGCATCGGCCTTGCGGCCAGCGGCAACATCAACCCCGAGCGCACCACGCCGAGCATGTTCGAGCCGGTCCACGGCAGCGCGCCCGACATCGCCGGTCAGGGCAAGGCCGACCCGACCGCGACGATCCTGTCCGTGGGCATGCTCCTCGACCACCTCGGCCTCCACGCCGAGGCCGCCAAGGTCGAGCAGGCCGTGGCCGCCGACATCGCCGAGCGCGTGAGCGGCGGCGCCGGCCGTTCGACCGGCGAGATCGGCGACGACATCACCGCGCGAGTATCCGGCTAGGACCCGCCTAGCCCCCGTACGCGCCTGGCGGTCCGAACGAGGACTGCCAGGCGCTTTTTGTGTCCGCGAGGTCGAATCGTCCCAACTGCCTCTTGCCATCCCAAATGACGAGACAATAGGAAGTACGAATACTGCTCGCGGGCAGTAGCTTTTGAATCGTAGATTCGTAGAGAGAAGGACCGCCGTCATGACCATCGCTCAGAAGCTCAGCTTCGACGTGCAGCATTCCGCCAACGCTCGCACCGCGGCCGAGCGGGAGCAGGTACTGGCGAACCCCGGATTCGGGCAGGTCTTCACCGACCACATGGTCTCGATCGACTACACCGACGGCGAGGGATGGCATGACGCCAAGCTCCTGCCGTACGGGCCGCTCACGCTCGACCCCGCCACCTCGGTGTTCCACTACGCGCAGGAGTTGTTCGAGGGGCTGAAGGCGTACCGGCAGATCTCCGGTTCGATCGTGACCTTCCGCCCGTACGCGAACGCCGCCCGCTTCAACCGTTCGGCCGAGCGCATGGCCATGCCGGAGCTGCCCGAGGAGGCGTTCGTCGAGTCGCTGGAGCTGCTCGTCGGGGCCGACAAGGAGTGGGTGCCCACCACCGAGGGCCACAGCCTCTACCTGCGCCCGTTCATGATCGCCACGCAGGCCGGGCTCGGCGTCAACTACCCGTCGAAGACGTACAAGTACATGGTCATCGCCTCGCCGGCGGCCTCGTACTTCAGCGGCGGCATCAAGCCTGTCTCGGTCTGGTTGTCGACGGACTACACCCGCGCCGCGCCCGGCGGCACCGGCTTCGCCAAGTGCGGCGGCAACTACGCCGCCGCCTTCGTCGCCCAGCGTGAGGCCGTCGAGAACGGCTGCGACCAGGTCGTCTGGCTCGACGCCCACAAGCACGAGTACGTCGAGGAGATGGGCGGGATGAACCTGTTCTTCGTCTTCGGCAACAAGCTCGTCACCCCGGCGCTCACCGGCACCCTGCTGCCCGGCATCACCCGGGACTCGATCCTCGAACTGGCCGACGACCTGGGCCTGGAGGCCGAGGAGCGGCTGATCTCGGTGGACGAGTGGGAGTCCGCCTGCGCCGCGGGCGAGCTGACCGAGGTGTTCGCGTGCGGCACGGCCGCCGTGGTGACCCCGGTCGGCTCGGTCAGGGGCGCCGACCGCTCCTGGACCATCGCCGACGGCACCCCGGGGCCGGTGACGATGCGGGTCCGCGAGGAGCTCGTCGGCATCCAGTACGGCGCCCGCCCCGACACCCGCGGCTGGATCCACAAGATCGCCTGACGCCTCGCCCGGGGCCGGCGTTCAGGCGCCGGCCTCCGTCAGAGCCGCGGTGTCGACGTCGAAGTTCCACGGCTCGGGCAGTAACGCTCGTCGAGGGGACTGGCCATGCCGCCGTCCTCCCGCGTCGCGGAGGATGGTGGAGAAGGCACTCAGGGGGACGGCACGGTGTCCCGGTGATCTAGTGGTTCTTCCTGATCATCGTGATGCCGTCGGCGACCGGCAGCATGACGACGCTGACCCGGGGGTCCTCGATCACCAGGTCGTTGAACTCCCTGATCTGCACCGTCGTGGTCTCCGTGCGCGACGGGTCGGCCACGTGCCCGCTGCGCAGCGTGTTGTCGGCCAGCAGCAGGCCGCCCGGCCGCAGCCGTTCGACCAGCAGCTCGTAGTAGCCGGGGTAGTTGCCCTTGTCGGCGTCGAGGAAGGCCAGGTCGACGGGCTCGTCGAAGGCGGCCAGCGTCTCCATGGCCGGGCCGAGCGTGAGCGAGACGCGGTCGGTCACGCCCGCCCGCTCCCAGTAGCGCCGGGCGATCGAGGTCCACTCCTCGCTCACGTCGAAGCAGTGCAGCCGCCCGTCCGTCAGCCCCCGCGCGATGCAGACCGACGAGTAACCGGTGAACGTGCCCACCTCGACCGCCACCGCCGGGGCCACGAGCTGGGTGAGCATGGTCAGGAACCGGCCCTGGTCGGCGGAGATCTGCATCCTCGCGGCGTCGCCCGTCGCCTCGGCGGTCTCCCGCGCCAGCTCCTCCAGCAGCAGGTCGGGCGGGGTGGAGTGGTCGAGGATGTACCGGCCCACCGCGGGGTCAAGGAGATTCGCCTTCATGTACGTCATTCTTCCCGCACAGAGATCTCTCAGCGTCATCAGGTACCAATGAGGGATCCGCTGACGGACCGCCGCGCCGGGGCCCGACCCGACCGGCTGTCCGGAGAGCGGGCCTGTCGTTGGTAGGGTCTGCGCGTTCGGTGAGCTGGAAGTGGGCGGATGATGAAGCGGTTGGTTGCGGTCGCGATCGCGTGTGCGGCGCTGGTGGTGCTGGGTGTGCTGGCCTTCTCGGAGCCGGGTGAGACAGCCGGGTCGGTACGCCTGACCAGGCAGATCGACGGTTCGATGGTCCTTGCGGACAAGTCCGGCGACGCGCCCGTGCTCGATGTCTACGAGGACTTCGACTGCCCGATCTGCAAGGAGATGCACTCCAAGGTCGACCGTACGATCCAGAAACTGGCCAAGGAGGGCAGGGTCAAGGTCGTCTACCACCCGGTGACGATCTTCCAGGACGAGCCCATGCGCTCCAACTCCATCCGCGCCGCGGCCGCCGCCCGGTGCATGCCGGAGGCGAACTGGCTGGCCTTCAGGGACGAGCTGTACGCGATGCAGCCCGCCCCGCACGGCTCGGCCTCGGGCTTCACCCTGCCGGAGCTGGTCGCGGCGGCCAGGAAGGTGGGCGCCTCGGTGGACGAGTGCGTGACCTCCCAGTCGTACGCCAAGACGCACCTGGCGGAGACCGCGAAGGTCCGCATCCAGGGCACCCCGACGGTGTTGCTCGACGGGCAGCAGCTCGGCAACGAGGTGTTCGACCCGGCAGCGCTCGAACGCGCCATCACCGGCGGCGCCGGCGTGCAAGTGTAAAGGTCATGTCCACAAGGTGAGATCAATGTGCCGAATGGTGAATCCCTGTGGCAGACTGACAAGCACCATGCTCTACGGTCTGCTCATTATCGGCAGGCGCGCCGGCTGACACAGGGACACCGCCGGCGCGCAGACCTCTCACGTCCGTGAGGGGTCTTTTTGTTTTCCAGGACACGGATCCGAAAGAAGAGAGACTCATGGCCGACGACCGCTTCCACGTCTACGACACCACGCTGCGCGACGGCGCGCAGCAGGAAGGACTCAACCTCACTGTCGTTGACAAGCTCGCCATCGCACGGCAGCTGGACAGCCTGGGCGTCGGCTTCATCGAGGGGGGCTGGCCGGGCGCCAACCCCAAGGACACAGAGTTCTTCAGGCGCGCTCGAACAGAGCTCGACCTGAAGCACGCGCAGCTCGCCGCGTTCGGTGCGACCCGCCGGGCCGGTGTGAAGGCCGCCGACGACCCCTTGGTAGCCGCTTTGCGCGAATCCGGCGCGCCGGTCGTGACCCTTGTCGCCAAGAGCCACGACCGGCACGTGGAGCTGGCCCTCCGCACGACTCTCCAGGAGAACCTCGCGATGATCCGCGACACGGTCTCTCACCTTCGTGCGGGGGGACAGCGAGTCTTCCTCGACGCCGAACACTTCTTCGACGGCTACAAGTCCAACCCAGCCTACGCGCTGGAGGTGCTCAGGACCGCCGCCGAGGCCGGGGCCGACGTCATCGCCCTGTGCGACACGAACGGCGGCATGCTGCCCGACGAGCTGGCCGAGACCGTCCACGCGGCCGTCCAGACCGGCGCCCGGGTCGGCATCCACTGCCACGACGACACCGGTTGCGCCGTCGCCAACACCCTCGCCGCCGTCAAGGCGGGCGCCACGCACGTACAGGGCTGCGCCAACGGCTACGGCGAGCGCTCGGGCAACGCCAACCTGTTCACCGTCGTCGCCAACCTCCAGCTCAAGCGCGGGTTCGACCTCGTGCCGCAGGAGTCGCTGGCGGACATGACCCGCATCGCGCACGCGATCACTGAGGTCACCAACGTCACCCCCAACTCCCACGCCCCCTACGTCGGCATGTCCGCCTTCGCCCACAAGGCCGGCCTGCACGCCAGCGCCATCAAGGTCGACCCCAACCTCTACCAGCACATCGACCCGGCCGCCGTGGGCAACGACATGCGCATGCTCGTCTCCGACATGGCCGGCCGCGCCTCCGTCGAGCTCAAGGGCCGCGAGCTGGGCTACGAGCTCACCCCGGAGCACACCAAGACCCTCGTCGAGCGCGTCAAGGAGCTGGAGGCGCAGGGCTTCACGTTCGAGGCCGCGGACGCGTCGTTCGAGCTGCTGCTGCGTGACACCGTCCAGGGGGAGCGCAGGCGCCACTTCGAGGTGGAGTCGTGGCGCGTGATCGTCGAGCGGACGAAGGGCGGCGAGCTGGTCAGCGAGGCCACCGTGAAGCTGCACACCAAGGGCGAGCGCATCGTCGCCACCGGCGAGGGCAACGGCCCCGTCAACGCCCTGGACAACGCCGTACGGCAGGGGCTGGAGCAGCTCTACCCGGAGCTGGCGAGGCTGGAGCTGGTGGACTACAAGGTCCGCATCCTCGAAGGCACCCACGGCACGGACGCCGTCACCCGCGTCCTGATCACCTCCAGCGACGACACGGCCGAATGGGCGACGGTCGGGGTGGCCGAGAACATCATCGAGGCCTCCTGGCAGGCGCTGGAGCAGGCGGTCACGTACGGGCTGCTGCGCGCCGGCCGCGACTGCGGCTGAGGCCGTACGGGCTCACGGCGGGTCTCCCGGGCGTACGAGGCCCGACTCGTAGGCGTACCGGACGATCTGGGCGCGGTCGCGGAGGGCGAGCTTGGCGAGCAGGCGGTTGATGTGGGTGCTCACCGTCGCCTCCGTGATCGACAGTGAGCCGGCGATCTCCGCGTTCGACAGGCCCCGCGCCACCAGCCGCAACACCTCCTCCTCCCGGGCGGTGACCCCGGAGGGGCTCCGGGGGGAGGCGGCCGTCGTACGGCGGTAGGTCTCGACGACGCGGCCGGTCACGGCCGGGTCGAGCAGGACGTCGCCGCGCGCGGCGCTGCGGATGGCGGCGAACAGGTGCTCCGGCGGCGACACCTTGAGCAGGAACCCGCTGACACCGGCGTGCAGGGCGAGGTCGAGGTTCTCGTCGGTGTCGTACGTGGTGAGCATGATCACCCTTGGCGGGGTGGGGGCGGCGAGGATGCGGCGGGCGGCCTCCAGGCCGTTCAGGCGGGGCATCGCGATGTCGAGCAGGACGACGTCCGGGCGCAGGCTCCGGGCCAGCTCGACCGCCCGTTCGCCGTCGGACGCCTCGCCGAGCACGGACAGGTCCGGCTGGGTGCCGATCATCAGCCGCAGCCCCGCCCTGATCATCGCCTGGTCGTCGGCGACCACCACGCCGATCCCGTCCGGGGAGGTGTGCGTCACAGGGGGAGCACCGCCCGTACGGCGAAGCCGCCCGACGGGAGCGGGCCCGCCGTCAGCGTGCCCTCGAACAGGGCGGCTCGCTCGCGCATGCCGATCAGCCCGTGCCCGCTCCCCGCGCCGGACGGCGCCCGGGGCCCGCGCGGGCCCTCGTCCACGACCTCCAGCCGCAGCTCGCCGGGCAGGTACGAGACGGTCACCGCCACCCCCGCGGGTCCCGCGTGCTTGAGCGTGTTGGTCAACGCCTCCTGGACGATCCGGTACGCCGACAGGTCCAGCCCCGGAGGCAGCGGCACACGCTCGCCCGCGACGTCGAGCCGCACGTCGAGCCCCGCCGAACGGAACTGGTCGAGCAGGTCGTCCAGCCGGTCGAGGCCGGCCTGGTGCGGCGGGTCGCCGGCGTTCGTGCCGCGCAGCAGGCCGAGCATGCGGCGCAGCTCGTCCATGGCCTCCCGGCCCGCGGCCTCCACGGTGGACAACGCCTGCCGTTCGGGCTCCTGGTCCGCGCGCAGCAGCAGCCGTACGGTGCCGGTGTGCATGGTCATCACGCTGACGCTGTGGGCGACGATGTCGTGCAGCTCGCGGGCGATGCGGGCACGTTCCTCCTGCACCGACTCGCGGGCCAGCAGCTCGCCGCGCTCGGCGGCCTGCACCGCCAGCACGCGGTGGCGGCGTACGGCCAGGCCGGTCCCGGCGGCGATGGCGCACATCACCAGGGCCACGGCGACGTCACCCGGCCCGGACGCGGGCGAGGACGTGCCCAGCATGGCCGCCACGAACACGCCCGTCGCCGCCAGCCCCGCCACCGCCTTCACGCTGTCCGGACGCACCTCCGACAGCAGCGTGCACAGCAGCACGAGCTGGGTGTAGAACTGCCAGGCCGCGGGCGGCCCGGACACCAAGGCGAACGAGCCGACGTTGGCCGCCGAGTACACGGCGAGGACGGCGAAGGGCGCGCGGGCCCGGAAGAGCACCCCGGCGGCCGTGACGAGCGAGGCGGCCAGCCAGAGGGGCAGGTAGGCGCGCGGGGAGGCCATCGAACGGGCGCTGACCTCCTCCGCGACCGCGAACAGGGCCACGACCCCCGCCACGAGCCAGTCGACGGGAGTGGGGGAACGGCGGTGGAGCATGAGGCGAGAGTAGCCTGCCCGGAATGTCGCCATGTGTCGCGAATTCCGGCCACGAGGAGAAGGTGGACCTTGGCTCCACAGGGGATCTGCGGGGGGACGGCGGTCCTCGGCGGGAAATCCGTCCGCAGGGGGACGGCGGGTGCAAGTGTGCTTTGACGACGGCCCCCGGGAACGGCGCCTACCGTGCCCGGCATGTTCCCCAACGCCCTCTCCGCCCGCCGGTTCGCGGCCGGCGCGAGCCTGATCCTCGCCCCCCTCTGCCTCATCCTCGGCATGATCACCGACCCGTCCGAGCCCGGCGTCGAGGACCCCCTGGTCTACGCGAACAACCCCGGCGCCGTAGGCGTCAGCGCGACGCTCCTGCACTACGCCTGGGTGTTGTTCGTGCCGGGCGTGCTCGGCATGGTCCACCTCGTCCGCGCCAAGGGCTCGGCACTGGCCACCGTCGCGGGCGTGCTGGCGGTCCTCGGGCTGACGAACTTCTCCTCGCTCATGATCTCCGACTTCTTCGACATCGTGCTCTTCGACGCCCTGCCGGCGGCTCAGGCCGAGAAGCTCATGCAGGACGCGGCCCAGCCCGCGATGGTCGTCGCCTGGCAGCTCCCCGGGATGATCGGGTCCTTCCTGGGCCTGGTGCTCGTCGCGGTCGCGTACGCGCGCGGCGGACTGGCCGGCTGGTGGTTCCCGGCGGGGGTGCTCGTGGGCATCGTCGTCTGGCTGTTCGGCGCGAGCTCCTGGAACCTCGTCCTGGGCATCGGCGGGCCGGTCGTCCTGCTGGCGGTGTTCGGGGCGGTCGGGGTGTCGATCATCCGCACGCCGGTCCGGCGGGAGCGGGCGGCCTAGAGCCGGTCGGGGCCGCCGTCCTCGTCCAGCCAGGCGACGACGTGCGTCACGAAGCTGTCCACGAGGACCAGAGGAGCGCCGTCGAGCAGGAACAGCGCGACGAGGTGGTCGACCCCGAACGCGCGCTCCCACGTGACGGCCCGCCGGTAGGTGCCGGCGTCGACGGCCGCGCGCAGGTTGTCCCAGCCGTGCCAGCCCATGAAGGCCGCGTCGATCGCCGGGTCGAACAGGTGGGCCCGGTCCCAGTCGAGGACGCCGACCAGCTTGCCGTTCTCGTCCCAGTGGACGTTCCCGCCGACGAGGTCGCCGTGGACGAGCGTGTCGGGGACCGGCTCCAGGGCCAGGGCGTCGGCGAGGCGCCGCCGTCCCCTGTCACGCCACCTGTCCGGGAGGCGGGGGACGACCTCCTCGGCGACGATCGTGCTCCAGCTCTCGCGGCCCGCGTACGCGCGGGGCGCGGGCAGCAGGGCCCGCAGCTCCGGCGTGACGGGCAACTCGCGTACGGACCTCAGCAGCTCGCCGATCAGGGCCGGGTCGCCCTGGCCGGCGCCGAGCCCGGCCCCCTCGATCCAGGACACCGCCACCGCCGCCCGTTCCCCGAACGTCGTCACCGGCGTCAGCGGCGTGGGCACCGCGAACGGCAGCCCGGCGGCCCCGATGGCGCGCAACACCTCGGTCCTGCGTGGCAGCGCCTCGGCCGCGGCGGGCCGCCGGCTGACCCGTACGGCCGCCACCCCCGGGATCAGCACCACGTCATGCATGCCGCCGTCGCCCAGGCGCGCCGTGTCGAGGGGCGCGTGCGGCACGAGCGCGTCGGCGATCTCCAGCAGGTCGGCGGGTACGGGCTCGCTCATCGTGATCGTCTCTTCCGGGGCCGAGGGTTCGTGTAGAGCCTAGGGGAGCCGGACCGGCGCCCGAACTCTCTAGCATGGTGGCCCATGACTTTCAGTGTGCTCGCCGTACATGCCCATCCCGACGACGAGGCGATCTGGACGGGCGGCACCCTCGCCAAATACGCCGACGAGGGCGCCAGAACGGCCGTGGTCACCTGCACCGGGGCCGAAGGCACCCTCCGGGCGCGGGAGCTGGAACGAGCCCTCGACATCCTCGGCGCGGGCGAGCCCCGGCTGCTGGGCTTCGCCGACGCGCGCAACCCCGACTCCGCCCCAGGCCGCCCGCGTTTCCTCGACGTGCCGTTCGACGAGACGGTGGGCCTGCTGGTCGGGCACATCAGGGACGTCCGGCCCGACGTCGTGCTCACCTACGACGGCTTCGGCGGCTACGGCCACCCCGACCACGTCCACGTGCACCGGGCCGCCCTGGCCGCGGTCGAGGCGGCCGGCTACGACCAGCTCTACCTCGACGCCGGCGACCCCTGGCGGCCGCACGCGCTCTACCTGGCGACCATCCCGCGCTCGGTCGTGACCTCGCACTGGCGGGCGGTCTTCGGCGCCGACCCGGAGCCCGGCCAGGCCCTGCCCGGGGTCCCCGACGACCAGGTCTCGGCCGCGCTCGACGTCTCGCGCTGGTCGGAGCGCAAGTGGGCGGCGATGCACGCCCACGAGTCGGAGGTCGGGCGCGGCGCGTCGATGACCATGCTGACCTCGCTGCCGGAGCCGGCCAGGACCCAGATGCTCTCCAACGAGTGGTACCGCAGGATCGCGTTCTAGAGCAGCCCGGCGGAGAACGTGCGGCCGTCGACCTTGAGCTTGCCGCCCGAGCAGGACACCTTCGGCGAGTCCGTCCCCGGCACGATCACCGTCAGCAGCGACTTCGCCGCCGGCGAGACCACCACGTTCGTCGGCTGCTTGGCCAGGTACGTGGGCGACACCCAGCCCAGCTTGCCGCCGCGCTCCACCTTCTGCCCGCCGATCCGCTCGCACGAGGAGAACTGCAGCAGCGTCACCTTGAAGGCGCCGTCGGCCAGCACCACCTTGCCGCCGCCGGACGAGACGACCTTGAACGAAGGGGCGAACCGCCACAGATTACGGATCTTCTTGCCCCCGGAGGCCGTGTCGAGCACCGCCATCAGGTCCTCGCCGTGGTTCACCAGCACCGAGCGCGTCCGGCTCACGCCGTAGGCGTTGTCCGTGAGCCGGAAGGCCTGCCGGTCCTTGCCGTAGGAGGTCTTGGTCAGCTTGGACGCGGTACGCGGCCGGAACCGGGCGCCCACGACCGTCGGCACGTTGTGCGCCTCGGGGGAGAGCGTCCAGTAGCGGTAGGCGCTCTTCTCGTAGGAGTGGAAACCGCCGTCCATGAGGATGTCGCGGCCCTGCGCGTAGTACGTGACGCCCAGGTGGTCCTCGTGCCCGTGGAACTTCATGCCGGGGCCGAACCTGATCGAGTAGTACGCCGAGTCCGGCTTGCCCCAGGCCGTACGGCCGTAGACGTAACCGGCCTTGTAGACCTTGACCTTCTCCTTCGGGGTGCCGGTCTCCATCTTGGGCTCGGTCTCGGCGCTGCCGTCGCCGAGCGGGGCCATGTAGCCGTTGGGCATCGTGGAGTGGGCGATGAAGTCCTTCAGCGCCTCGGCCCGCCGGCCGATCTCGGCGGGCACCTTGCGGTCGCACGCCTTCATGTTGGTCATGGCGACCTGGAGGCGGCCGTACACGTAGACGGCGTAGCGGGGGGCCTGCTCCATGAGCGCGCCCTGGGAGTCGACGTCGAGCTTGACCGTGCCGGTGAGCCGCCGGGAGGCCAGGTTCGACCAGTCGGAGCGGCCGTACCTGCAGCCGATGCCCATGAGCGCGATGTCCTGGTCGATGCCGTGGTTGTGGCCCTTCTTGTAGAGCCGGGCGTCCGACAGCAGCTTGGCGTGCTCGGCCAGGCTGTCCTTCAGCCAGCTCTCCTTGACGTGCATGCTCAGGCACAGCAGCGGCTGCGTGCGCAGCGAGACCGGGTGGTCCTTCCACACGTACGACTTGGTCGAGGCGGCGCCGCGCCTGTTGCTCGCCACCCAGTCCTTGGCGATGTCGGTGGCACGATCCAGATAACGCCGCTCGCCGGTGTTCTCGTAGGCCACGACAAGGGTGCCCATCCAGCGCAGCGACTGGAACACGAACTCCCACGACCGGTTCCGGTACGGGCTCGCCCCCCAGTTGATGTCCTTGCCCAGCTTGTACGCCGGCAGCCCCACCAGGGAGATCTCGCCCTTCATGACGTCCTCGGCCGTCGGCGTGCCGGGCAGCCAGTCACCCTGGCACTGCGCGGTACGGGTCACCTTGTCGGCGGCCTGGGCCGGGCTCACCAGCGTGCTGGTCGCGAGCGTGAGGGCAAGAGGTATCGCGAGCCGGCGCACGCCAGGGTTCCTTCCGGACAAAAAAGTGAGGGCGGGACATGCTTTCGGAATCACGATCAAGCGGTCAAGTCGCGTACCGGATCGTTAACGGGCCGATGCCCGCCGGTGCCTCCGGCAGCGCGGATGTCATGCTGGATCCGTGAGATACGACGACATCGTGATCCCTGACACGCCCGCCTGCCGGGGTGCGCTTGAGGTGGCCACGCGCTACCAGACGCCCTCGCTGCTCAACCACTCCGTGCGTGCCTACCTGTGGGCGGCGGCGTACGCGCAGACCAGGATGATCGACTTCGACGCGGAGCTGCTCTACGTGTCGTCGATGCTGCACGACCTCGGCCTGGTCGCCGAGTTCGACAGCCATACGGTGCCGTTCGAGGAGGCGGGCGGCCATGTGGCCTGGGCCTTCTGCGCGGGGGCCGGCTGGTCGCCCGAGCGCCGGCTGCGCGCCTCCGAGGTGATCGTCCGGCACATGTGGGAGGAGGTGCCGGTGGAGCAGGATCCCGAGGGTCACCTGCTGGAGCTGTCCACCGGCATGGACATCTCCGGGCGGCGTACCGAGGACATCCCCGACGGCGTGCGGCGCGAGGTGCTGGACCGTCACCCGCGCCTGGAGATCGCCAAGGAGTTCACCGCCTGCATCGCCGACCAGGGCGCGCGCAAGCCGTCGAGCTACGCCGGCCGGTTCGTCCGTGGAGGCGTCGCCGACCGCATCGCGAGCAACCCGCTCGACGCCTAACCCTTGGGTCCGGCGCTCTGCACGACGTCGAAGCTCCACACCTGGGAGCCCGTCGCCGCCGGGCCCTGGCCGTGGCCGTGGCCCTGCGACTGCTCGCCGTTGGCGGCAGCGGCCTGGGCGTGGCCGCGCTGGAACGCCTGTCCCTGCTGCCAGGTCTGGAAGTCCTCCTCGCTGCGCCAGCGCGTGTAGACGAGGTACTGGTCGGTGCCCTCGACCGGCCGCAGCAGCTCGAACCATTCGAAGCCGTCGGCCGACTCCACCATCCCCGCCCGGCCCGAGAAGCGCTTCTCCAGCTCCTCGCGCATCTCGGCGGGCACGGTCAGGACGTTGATCTTCACGATGGACAACGAGGACCCCTCTCGATGAAGCCTTAGCGCACGACCCGCTGCGTCGCAGGTGAGGGCTCCAGGCTAACGCGGGCCACCGCCGGTACGTGATCCCTGTCCAGCGCGTCCCGCAGGTTCGGCAGCGTGACCCGGGACAGGTGCTCGCTCAGCTCGCTCATCGGGGCCGCCTCGTCGGCGGCCACGCGCAGCCGCACCTCCGGCCGGCCGCGCGGGCCGACCAGGTCGGCGTCGGCGTTCAGCACGGCGGGACTGGCCTCGACGTCGGCGGCGACCGCGTGCGCCATCCCGCCCGCCGCGATCTCGGTGACCCCATCCGGCCCGTTCTCCAGGCGCAGCCGGGTACGGGCGTCCCTGCGGCCCTGCGCGATCAGCCAGCGCAGGGCGAGCAGCGCCACCAGGATCGACAGCGCGGCCACGGCCCACCACACGAGCGGGCTGTGGACGGCGAAGAACGCGCGTGTGTCCCCGTCCACGATCGGCGTGGACGGCCCCAGCAGCCCCCGCGCCAGCGTGAGGCCGCCGAGGGTGGCCAGCGCGAGGCCGACCAGGGCCAGCCCCCAGCGGTTGCCGCGTCCGGTCTTCCTGTTCATCGGCGCTCCTTGACGTTCACCGCCACCCGGTACGGCTCCACCGGGTCCAGCCCGGCGAGCCTGGTCAGCACGGCCTCGCGTACGGCCCGGCCGAAGCCCTCCCCGTTCCAGCCCGAGGTGGCGGGGGTGACGGCGACCGTACGGCCGCGGACGGTGGCGTGCGCCGAGCGCACCCCGGGCACCTCCTCGGCGGCGTGCTCCAGGGCCCTGGTGAAGCTCTTGGGACGCAGGCCGATGATCAGGTCGCGGTCGCCGGTCCGTACGGGGACCAGCCTTGGCCGTCCCGGGACCAGGGCGATGGCCACCAGCGCCAGGCCGACCAGCACGACGATCGCGGCCCCGGCCAGGAACAGCGGGTGCGACCACGGCGTCGCCGCCGCCCACGCCAGCATCCGGTCGTACGGGAGCCACCGCAACGGGCTGCCGACCAGCGCGGACACCGTCTCCGCGGCGACCAGCAGGCCCAGCAGCGCGAGCAGGACGGCGACCACGATCGCGGGCACCCGCCGCTGCGGGCGGAAGGCCCGCACCGCGGCCCGGTCGGCGACCTTGTCCCGCGGCGGCGCCCCGCCCCCCGGCGAGGCGGCCCCCGCGCCGCCGCCGGGCTCCCCGGGAGGGACGTCGGACGTCATTCCGGCTCTCCGGACAGATCGGTCATGATCACATCGAGGCGGGTGACGTCGAGGCCGGTCTGCATGGCCACGCGGTTGCGCACGTGCTCGCGCAGCCGCGCGGCGACCGCGTGCAGCGGGGCCGGGTAGGCGACGGTCACGTTCAGCCGCACCGTGGCCCGGTTCCCGCGCACCTCCGCGCTGGACGAGCGCGTCCACGGCACCCCGCCCAGCCGCGCGTCGCGCACCTCGGGGATCTCCCGCGCCGCGCAGCAGGCGATCTTGGCGACCACCCGCTCGCCGATCTCGGTACGCCCGCGCCGCCCGGGGTCGCCCGCCGGCGCCGCCCGCTGCCGGGGCACCGTCACCCGGGTGGCGGTGGTCATCTGCGCCTCGCGGTCAGGCCCGACAGGTTCACCTCGCCGGTCTCGGCGACCTTGCCGACCAGGAAGCCGACCGCGCCGAGCACGAGGACGAGCAGGAACGCGCCGAGGCCGCCGAAGGCCCCCGCGAGTCCGAGGATGATGCCGGTGGCCATGCCGATGACCGCCAGCCATGGGACGTTGCTCATGATCACTCCACCACGTCGTCGATGCGTACGTTGACAGGACGGCCGCCGGCCAGGTCCGACACGGCCCGGCGGATGTCCTCGGCGGTCTCTGGCAGCGGCCGGTCGAGGGTCGCGACGACGGCGATCGTCACCGCGTCCCCGTCGGCCGAGACGCCCATGACCCGCTCCCCGGGCAGGTACGTCGCCACCGTCCCGAACGGGCCGCCGGAGAGCCCCGCCACGCCGGGACAGGCCCGTACCCGTTCGGCCAGGACCTCTGCCTCCGCCTTGGCCCCGGCCCCGGGTTCGGCTTCACCTTCGGCGTGGGCCGTGGGGCCCGGCCGGCTCATCGGACCCGGGGCTCCGGCTGTCCCGCGTCGTCGAGGAGCGGCCCGTCGCCCCGGTCGCGGTCCCTGTCGTGGTCTCTGTCGCGGTCCTGGCCGGGCAGGTGCACGTCGTCCACCCTGATGTTGACCTCGGTCACCTCAAGGCCGCACATGCGCTCGACCGCCGCGATGACGTTCCTGCGTACGGCGGCGGCCAGGTCGGGGATGGCGGTGCCGTACTCGGCGACCAGGTCCATGTCCACGGCGGCCTGCCGCTCGCCGACCTCGACGGACACGCCCTGGGCGACGTTGCGTTCCCCGCCGACCATGCCGCGCATGTTGCCGAACGCCCTGGCGGCGCCGCCGCCCATGGCGTGCACGCCGGAGACCTCGCGTGCGGCCAGGCCGGCGATCTTGGCGACGACGACGTCGTCGATGCTGGTCGTGCCCTTGTCGGTGACCAGCGAGGTCGCCGGGCCGCCGTCCTGCGTTCTGGCCCGCGGTACGGCAGAAGTCTGGTTGACCATCGTGTCCGGCACGTTCCGTCACCCCCCAAGAAGTCTCTAGTAAGCAGAGATATCCCCTTAACCGCCACCAATGCCTTACAAAACGGACTCTGGGGGCATTTGTGGAGGGTTCCTGACTTTTTTGGCGGTGGGCGGAGCCTTGCGGCGGCGGCGATAGCCTTGTCAGGTGCGTATAGCGAGGTTCTCCACAGGCGAAGGCGTGTCGTTCGGCGTGGTCGAAGGCGGTCCTGGAGAGGAGTTCGTCTCCACGGTCTCCGGCCATCCGTTCGGCCAGGTGCAGTTCACCGGCGAGCGCTTCCCGCTGTCCCAGGTGAAGCTGCTGGCCCCGATGCTGCCGAGCAAGGTCGTCGCCATCGGCAGGAACTACGCCGAGCACGCCCGCGAGATGGGCAACGAGGTGCCCGACGAGCCGCTCATCTTCATGAAGCCGTCCACGTCGGTGATCGGTCACGGCGAGGCCATCGCCTACCCGACCTCGCTGTCCGACCGGGTCGACTACGAGGGCGAGCTGGCCGTCGTGATCGGCAGGCTCTGCCGCGACGTGCCCGTCGACCGCGTCAAGGACGTCATCTTCGGCTACACCTGCGCCAACGACGTCACCGCCCGCGACCTGCAGAAGAAGGACGTGCAGTTCACCCGGGCCAAGAGCTTCGACACGTTCTGCCCGCTCGGGCCGTGGATCCAGACCGATCTCGACGCGAGCGACCTCGCGCTGACCACCACGGTCAACGGCGAGATCCGGCAGAGCGGCCGCACGAGCCAGCTCATCAACGACATCCCCGCGCTGGTCGCCTACGTCAGCGCGGTCATGACGCTGATCCCCGGCGACGTCATCCTGACCGGCACCCCGGCAGGCGTCGGCCCCCTCGACATCGGTGACGAGGTCAGCGTCGGCATCGAAGGCATCGGCACACTCACGAACAAGGTGGTCTCCCGTGACTGATCTACGGGTGCGTTTCGCCCCGTCCCCGACCGGCATGTTCCACGTCGGCGGCGCCCGTACGGCGCTGTTCAACTGGGCACTCGCCGAACAGTCCGGCGGCCGCTTCGTCCTGCGCATCGAGGACACCGACGCCACGCGCAACCGTCCGGAGTGGACCGAGGGCATCATCTCCGCGCTCGACTGGATCGGCATCAACGGCACCAACCCGGTGTTCGAGGGCCCCTACTTCCAGTCGGCCTACGAGCCGCAGCACCGCGAGGCCGTGGCCAAGCTGCTGGCCGACGGCAAGGCGTACCACTGCGACTGCACCCGCGAGGCGCTGGTGGCCCGCACCGGCTCCGAGCACAAGGGCTACGACGGCTTCTGCCGCGGGCGCGGCCTGACCGAGGGCGCGGTGCGCTTCCGCACCCCCGACGAGGGCGTCACCGTCGTCGAAGACCTGATCAGGGGCAACGTCGAGTTCCCCAACGAGGCCCAGGAAGACTTCGTGATCGCCCGCACCGACGGCTCGCCGCTCTACGTGCTGGCCAACGCGGTCGACGACATCACCCAGGGCATCACCCACGTCGTACGCGGCGAGGAGCACCTCGGCAACGCCGCCAAGCAGGTGCTGCTGTGGCCGGCGCTCGGCTCGACCCCGCCGGTCTGGGCCCACCTGCCGGTGATCGTCAACGAGCAGCGCAAGAAGTTGTCCAAGCGCCGCGACAAGGTGGCCCTGGAGGACTACCGCGACGAGGGCTACCTCGCCGAGGCCATGGTCAACTACCTCATGCTGCTCGGCTGGGGCCCCGGCGAGGACCGCGAGATCATGCCGTGGGCGGAGATGGTCCCGCTGTTCAAGCTTGAGGACGTCAACTCCGCCAGCGCCTTCTTCGACGAGAAGAAGTTGCGGGCCTTCAACGGCGAGTACATCAGGGCGCTGCCGCTGGAGACCTTCGAGGAGCGCTGCGCGCCCTACCTCGACCCCACCTGGGACCGCGAGCTGTTCAGCAAGGTCGCGGCCCTGGCCCAGACCCGCATCGGCGTGCTGGCGGAGATCAGGCAGAACGTCGACTTCCTCTTCCTCGACGAGCCCGCCTTCGACCAGCCCTCCTGGGACAAGGCGATGAAGAACTCCCCGGTGGAGATCCTCACCGCCTACCTCGACCGCCTGGAGGTCGTCAACTGGGACCCGGAGTCGCTCAAGGAGGCTCTGGAGGAGGTCGGCGTGCCGCTCGGGCTGAAGCTGGGCAAGACCCAGGCCCCGGTGCGCGTGGCGATCACCGGCCGGACGGTGGGCCTGCCGCTGTTCGAGTCGATCGAGGTGCTCGGGCGCGAGCGCTCCATGGAACGCCTGCGGGCGGCGCTAGCGCGCCTGCGAGGCTGAGCGACGACCCGACGGCCATCGACAACCACACGCCCGTGACGCCGAGCCACGAGCTCAGCAGAAAGGCGAGGGGCAGCTGCACCGCGAAGCCCGCCAGCGTGGCGGCGAGCAGGCGGCTGCCCCTTCCGCTTGCCTGGAGCACCCCGCCCACGGCGATCAGCCCGCCGAACGGCACCAGATAGAGCGTCATCCACCGCAGGAACCCCACGGCCACCCCCGGATCACCGGTGAACAACCCGGCCGCGGGCACCGCCACCACGTTGAGCACGACCGCGACCGCCGCCCCGGTCAGCAGCCCGAGCTTCAGCGGTGACCCGGCCGGCTCCGACCGCGCGGTACGGATCATCGCCGCCTGGCGCAGCGCGTAGAAGACCATGACCCCCGCGAGCATGATCTTCTGGCCGATGCCGTACCCGGCGACCTCGGCGGTGCCGAACCCGGCCACGATCTCCACCAGCGCCATGCCGACCATGGAACGCGCCAGGAAGTCGCCGGACATGGGCAGGCCGGTCCGCAACACCTCACCCGCCAGCAGGCCGTCGCCGCGGGCGGCGCGCAGGCGTACGAGGGAGGTGACCGCCACCGCGAGCGTGACCAGCCGCGCAGCCACGGTGGCCAGCGCGGCCCCCTGGACGCCCAGGTCCAGGCCGTAGATGAACAGCGGGTCCAGGGCGACCACCAGAACGTTGCAGATCAGCGCGTTCCGCATGGGGATCTTCGTGTTGCCCAGCCCTTTCATGATCCCGTCCACGACCGTCTGGGCGAAGAAGACCGGCAGCCCGCCCAGCGAGACCAGGAAGAACCCGGCCGTCAGCCCGGGATCGTCGGTGAACAGGGCCGCCAGCGGCTCGCGCAGCAGCACGCCCGGGACGGCGACGGCGACCGAGAACGCCGCCCACAACACCCAGCCCGTCCTGATCACCGGCCCGATCGGCGCGTGCCCGTCACGCCGCCCGATGAGCACGGTCACCCCTGTCGGGACCGCCAGGAACAGGCCGTAGGCCAGGTATTCGGCCGTGGTGCCCACGGTGACGGCGGCGATGGCGGCCTCCCCGAGCCCCGAGACCCACAGCAGGTCGATCACCCCCACCGCGACCACGGCCGTGAGCAGCTCCACGTAGATGGGGAGGGCCAGCCTGAACATGTCTCGTACCTCGATTCGTTGTACCTCGTTTAGAGGTATAGCGTTACGATGCACGGCATGGCAAGCGGCGGGGATCTGTCCCTCACCATCCTGGGATTCCTGAACGAGCGGCCCATGCACGGCTACGAGCTCAAGGCGCGCCTGACGGCGCTCACGGGCCACCTGCGCCCGGTCAGCGACGGCGCCCTCTACCCCGCCATCTCACGGCTGGAGGCCAAGGGCCTGGTGGAGCGGCACGAGGAGGCGGGCGCGGCGGCGGCACGCAGGCAGGTGCTGACCCTCACCGCGCAGGGTCGCGAGGAGCTGCTGCGGCGGCTGCGCGAGCCGGGCGATCTGGACATCAGCGACCAGACGCGCTTCTTCGCCCTGCTGACGTTCCTGTCGGCGTTGCCCGACCGCGCCGACCAGGCCAGGGTGCTGCGTCGCAGGCTGGCCTTCCTGGAGGCCCCCGCGAGCTTCTTCTACGAGGGCGGCCGGCCGGTCCGGATCAAGGACGAGCCCGACCCGTACCGGCGGGGGATGCTGGAGATCGCCCGCGCGTCGAGCCGGGCGGAGAAGGAATGGCTCCGGCAGCGCGTCGATGAGCTGCCGGAGCCGTAGGGGTTGGCGATCGGTCGAGGCCGCGGCGGGAATCCGTGGGGAGAGGCGGTCAGTCGAGGCCGCGGCGGGCCAGCAGCGGCTGGATGCCCGGCTCGCGCCCGCGGAAGTTGCGGAAGGCGGTCAGCGGGTCGATGCTGCCGCCCCTGGAGAGCAGCTCACGGCGGAAGTGGTCGCCGTTCGCCCTGGTCAGGCCGCCGTTCTCCTTGAACCACTCCACGCTCTCGGCGTCGAGCACCTCGCTCCAGATGTAGGAGTAGTAGCCGGCGCTGTAGCCGCCGGCGAAGATGTGCGCGAAGTAGTTGGTCCGGTACCGCGGCCGCACCAGCGCCACGTCGATCCCGGCCGCCTCCAGGGCCGCCTGCTCGAACGCCTGCGCGTCGGCCACCTGCTCGCCGGCCGCCAGCTTGTGCCAGGCCCAGTCGAGCAGCGTGGCCGCCAGGTACTCGACCGTCTTGAAGCCCTGGTTGAACTTGTCGGCCGCGTTCAGCTTCTCCACCAGCTCGGCGGGCATCGGCTCGCCCGTCTCGTGGTGCTTGGCGTAGTTGGCCAGGATCTCCGGCCAGGTTCCCCACATCTCGTTGACCTGCGAGGGGTACTCGACGAAGTCGCGCGGCACGCTGGTGCCCGACACCCGCGGGTAGCGCACCTCGGAGAACAATCCGTGCAGCGCGTGGCCGAACTCGTGGAAGGCGGTGTTCACCTCGTCGTACGTCAGCAGCGTCGGCCCCGAGGCCGGCTTGGTGAGGTTGAGGTTGTTCATGACCACCGGCAGCTCGTCGAACAGGTACGACTGGTCGACGAGGTTGTTCATCCACGCCCCGCCGCGCTTGTTCGCCCTGGCGTACGGGTCGAGCAGGAACAGCCCGAGCGGGCCGCCGTCCTCGTTGAACACCTCGAAGACGGCCACGTCGGGGTGGTAGCCGCGCAGGTCGGGCCGTTCGGTGAAGGTGATGCCGTAGAGCCGGGTGGCGGCGAAGAACACACCGTCCCTGAAGACCCGGTCGAGCTCGAAGTAGGGCCGCATGGCGTCGGCGTCGAAGTCGTAGCGGGCCAGCCGCACCTTCTCCGAGTAGTACGACCAGTCCCACGGCTCGATCTCGAACCCGGCCTGCTCGGTCAGCGCCTCGGCCTCCTTGGCGACGTTGCGCACGGCCGGGCCGACGACCTGGCCGAGCATCGCCTCGACCGCCTCGACGGTCTTGGCCGTCTGGTCGGTCACCGAGTAGGCGCCGTGGTTGGGGAAACCGAGCAGCGCGGCCCGTTCGGCCCGCAGCGTGGCCATCCGGGCGGCCCGCTCGAAGTTGGCCGGGGCGCGGCCGGCGCTCAGCTCGTACAGGCGGCGGCGCACGTCACGGTCGGTGAGCTGGGCCAGGCCGGGCTGGTTGGTGAAGTTCAGCAGCGGCAGCGCGTACGTGCCGTCGTCCTGGCGCAGGGACTCGATCCTGGCCTCGTCGAAGCCGTCGAGCTCCTTGGCGTCGGTGACGACCAGCGCCGCCTCCGTGGACGCCTTGAGCAGGGTCTGCGCGAACTCGGTCGACAGCTTCGACAACTCGGCGTTGAGCTCGCGCAGCCGGTCCTGCTCGGACTCCGACAGATCGGCCCCGGCCCGGACGAAGTCCTCCCGGTACTTCTCCAGCAGCCACGCCTCCTCGGCGTCGGACGTGCTGACCTGCTTGATCCGGGCCCACAGCGCCCGGTTGAGGCGGATCGCGTCGCTGTGCGCGGTCAGCTTCGGGGAGATCTCCTGCTCGATCTCCATGATCCCGTCGCTGGAGTTGGACGCGGCCATGCTGAAGAAGACCGTGGCCGTGCGGCCGAGGATCCGCCCCGAACGCTCCAGGGCCGCGATCGTGTTGCCGAAGGCGGGCGGCTCGGTGCTGTTCGCGATCGCGTCGACCTCGGCCAGCTGGTCGGCCATGCCGCGCTCGAACGCGGGCAGGTAGTGCTCCTCGCGGACGTCGGCGAACGGCGGCAACTGGTAGGGCAGGCTGCTCGGGGCGAAGAACGGGTTCTCAGCCAACGCTGGGGCTCCTCCACGTGGTGTTTTGTCCCCTTCAGCTTGGCACGTCGGAGCCCGTGCTGCAGGCCGCCGGACACCGCTTCGGCAATCGTTTTGGTCTTACCCCCCGAGCTGGGCTATTCTTTCGGACGTCGCCAAGCGCGCTCCGAGAAGGAGTTCGCAGCGGTGGGGTATGGTGTAATTGGCAGCACGACTGATTCTGGTTCAGTTAGTCTAGGTTCGAGTCCTGGTACCCCAGCAAGTTCCTGAAACGGATGTCTCCACGGAGATGTCCGTTTTTTCATTTCGCGAGCCCGTCGAGGATCTCGCTGATCCTCCTGTACTCCGCCGCCGTCGCCGCGTGCCCGGCCTCGACCGTGCGCACCTCGAACGGGTTGTCCGGGGTCACCGCGTCCGCCTCCCTGATCATGCGGTCCTGCAGCGCGAGCGGGATCATCCGGTCCCGCGTGTGCCTGATGTACGTCCGCGGCACCCGTCCCCAGGCGTTCTTCCTGCCGCGCGCGTCCGCGGCGGAGACCAGCAGGCTCTCGTCCGGCAGCAACGTGTTGAGCATCGCCAGGAACTCGCCCTCGCTCGCCCCGGCCATCAGCGCCTCCTTGGCCGCCGCCAGGAACGCCCGGTCGGCCGTCCGCCAGTTCATCCGCACCGCCCCGAGCGCGACCGGGTCGCCGACCAGCCCGGCGGCCAGCCCCTTCGCCAGGCTCGTGGCGGCCTCGGGGGTGTCCAGGTACGCCGCCGGCGAACGCAGCCCGGTGCAGCAGAACGCCGTGTCGTAGACCAGCCGGTCGATCAGGTGGGGCACCTCGTCGGCCGCTTTCGTGACCGCCGCCCCGCCGAGGCTCCCGCCCACCAGCACGACCGGGCCGTGGGCGGCCACCCTGCGGACGACGTTCACGGTGGCCTCGACGTAGTCGTCCAGGGTGACGCCGGACACCGGTGAGGGCGCCGCAGCCAGCGTCCCCAGGTCCTGGGGCGCCTGGTAGGCGAGGCCGAACTGCTCGGCGGGCCCGTGGCCGGGCAGCTCGACGCCCACGGTGCGGTGCCCGCGCAGCGTCAGCTCCGGATCCCCCATGGCCACGCCGTTGGCCCCGGTCACGAACACGAACGTGGTCACCCGCCCGCGCGGCCGGGCGATCGCGTCCACGCCGGCCGCCGCCCCGGCGACTGCGGCGGCCTGGAACACACTTCTCCGTGTCGGATTGTTCATGTGCCGATGTTCGCCGAGGTCGGCGCCCGTGCGCATCGACCGCGCGGCCATCCGTACGGTGGAGCCCGCCCATCCACCGATCGGCCGATCCCGGGGACGGCGTGCCAGGCTGGAGCCGTGAGCCGGACACGGGGACGCGAGCGCCTGCTCCACGCCGCGCTCGCCTACGGGCTGCTGGCGGTCTCCGCCGTCGCCGCCGCCGTCATGGGCGACCCGCCGGCCGGCTCCAACGCCCTGGCCGCCGCCGCGCCCTGGCTCGTCGCCCCCTGGCCCGTCCTGGCCGTCGCCGCCGCGCTGGCGGCCGGGAACCCGGCCTTCGTCGTGTTCGCCTCGCTCGGCCACCCTCTGGCCGTCGCCCTGCTTCCCACCCGCCTGGTGATGGCGGGCGTCACACTCACCGCCGTGGTCGTCGTCGCGGCCCAGGCCGGTCCCGGCGCGCCCGCCGGGCTGTTCGCCGTGGCCGGCGGCATCGCCGTCGCGCTGGTCCTGGCCGGCTGGTACGTCTCCGCCGAGTCCGACAAACGCCGCCGGCTGATCGGCGAGCTGCGTACCGCGATGGCCGAGAACGCGGACCTGCACGCCAGGCTCCTCGACCAGGCCAGGCGGGCGGGCGTGCTCGACGAGCGCCACCGCGTGGCCGGCGAGATCCACGACACCGTCGCCCAGGACCTCGCGGCCCTGATCGGCCAGCTCGGCGCGGCCGACCGCGAGGCTCCCCGACGCGCTCGGCCGCATGGCCGGGTCGTGGGCCCAGACCGCGGGCGTACGCCTCGACGTCGAGGTGACCGGCACCCCGGTGGCCCTGGCCGCCGGCGTCGAGGCCACGCTGTTCCGCATCGCCCAGGAAGCGCTGGCCAACGTCGCCAAGCACGCCGATGCCACCAGGACGGCCCTGACTCTGTCGTACACGGACGAAGTCGTCATGCTCGACATCCGTGACGACGGGCGCGGATTCGTCCCGCAGGCGGCCGCTGACGGCTTCGGGCTGGAAGGCATGCGACGCCGGGCCCGCGCCGTGGGTGGCACCCTGGAGGTCGAGACCGGGCCGGGCCGGGGGACCGCCGTGGCCGCGGCCGTCCCGAAGCCTTCCGCCGCGGGCTGCTCGGCGGGTAGCGTCTGCGGGCCCATGGACGAATTCCGTATGCGCGGGGGCGGCCTGGCCCGCTTCGCCGCCCCGTTCGCCGCACCCCTCGTGCTCTTCTTCGCCGTCTGCCTGCTGCTCGGGGCCGTCCTCACCGGCAGCTCCGCGCTGGGCGTGGTGATCGGCGCGCTCGCCACGGCGGCCCTGTTCGGGGTGCTCGCCGTCAAGCACCGCCGCCTGGTCGCGGGCACCGTGGTGCGATTCTCGGACGAGGGCGTCGAGCTGGCCGACTCCCGCGGCTTCCGGGTACGCCTGCGCTGGCCCGACCTCACCAGGATCGACGTGGTGGACACGCAGTTGGCCGACCCCAGGAGCATGGGCCGCCCCGGCGGCGCCCGCGTACGGGTCCAGGCCCTGCGCTCGGTCGGGCTGGTCGGCTGGGGCGAACGTACACTCCCGCCGCGCGTACCCGGCTGGATGCGCGAGCGCCTGGCCCGCGTGCCCGCCGACCCCGCCACCGGACGCCCCGAGGTCGCGATCCCGCTGGGCGAGATCGACCCGCTGTGGGAACGCGGCCCGATGGGCGACTGGGTGCGCCGCCACAGGCCCGATCTGATGCGCTGATAAGCGGTTTGGTTGTGGTCTGCGGGGTGCGGTAGAGTTACCTGCGTCGCCGGGGAGACCCGGCACCAGCTTGTAAACAGGGTCCCGTCGTCTAGTGGCCCAGGACGCCGCCCTCTCAAGGCGGTAGCGCCGGTTCGAATCCGGTCGGGACTACCACTGTCTCAAGCTGCGCGAAGGTCCCGTCGTCTAGTGGCCCAGGACGCCGCCCTCTCAAGGCGGTAGCGCCGGTTCGAATCCGGTCGGGACTACGTCTTACCCAACGCTCCGATGCGTCAAGCATCCGGGGCGTTTTCGCGTTGTACGGGCCCGTCAACGCCGGGCGGGGCCCCCACGCGATGTCACGCGGGGCCCCGGCCGATCGGATCACGCCGAGGAACGCGCCTTGAACAGGGCGCGGCGGGCCGCCTTGGCGATCTGCTTGTCGGGGTGGACCTGCGAGATCAGATCCAGCAGCTCCTCCACGTGCGCGTGCGGGATCTTCCAGATCACCTCGAGCAGACCGTTGACCATGTCGGGGCCGATGTCCTGCAGGCTGCTGACGAACTCCGAACGCCCCAGCCCGGCCGAGATCGTCCACATGTCGAGGATCAGCCAGTGGGTGTCGTCCTGGGTGGGCTCGGGCGCGCCCTCGACGCCGAGCTGGCTCAGGTGCGTGGCCGCGTAGGGCCGCAGGGACGGCTGCTTGAGCGCCGCCTGCCAGGCCGGTACGGCGGCCTCGCCGAGGGTGCCCACCACGCTGGCCGCCTGTACGCGGATCAGCGCGTCACTCTCGTCCTCGGCCGCCGCGTCGAGCAGCTCCTCGGCGGCCTTCTCCGGCTCCCTGAGCCGCATCCAGGCCGCGAACTCGGCGTCGGCCTCGTCCTCGGGCAGCTCGGCGCTGAGCGCGAGCAGCTCGTGGGCGCTCATCGACTCGATCGCGGGCCGCGCGTCGACCTCGATGTCGGCGTCGTCCACCAGGTGGACGACGCCTTCGGTGCCGAGCGGGGTGAGGCTCACCGTGGTGCCCTCGACCGCGACCATGCCGTAGCCGACCAGCCAGTCGATGGCGGGGGCCAGCGGGTCGCCGGCCGCCTCCCAGGCGTCGCCGCCCAGCTCGTCGAGGTCGGCGGCGGCCTCGGCCAGCTCGCGGGCCAGCTCGTCGCGCTCGCGCGAGCCGCCGGCCAGCAGCAGCCTGACCAGCAGGCCCCGGGTCAGGCCGGCCAGCGCCATGGTGAGGTCGTCGTCGTCGAGCTCGGGGTCGCCGTAGTCGACCGAGTGCAGGGCGAGCATCCAGGCGTCGAGGACGTCCTCGTCGTCGTCGAACGGCCACTCGGCGGTGTCGTCCTGGACGGCCACCGTGTTGCCCTCGCCCGGTTCGAGGAACTCCAGGTCGACAGCCAGGTTCCAGATGTTCCACAGGTAGGGGACGGCCTCGGCGACCGGACCGTCGGTCTCGGGCCTGGGCAGGCCGATGACGGTCAGGGCCTCCTCCACCTCGGCGTCGGTGAGCAGGGTGTCCTCACCGACGCGGCGGCCGGAGCCCACCCACAGCGCCAGGTCGCGGGCCTTGGCGACCAGCGGCGACTGGCGGGCGGCCGCGGCAAGCTCGGAGTCGGGCCGCAGCCTGATCGTGTCGAGCTCGGCCAGCTCGTCGGCGAACGCCTCGAAGTCGCCCAGGTCGCCGGTCTCCTCCTCGTCGTCACCCGCGCCGTCCTCGTCGAGCAGGTCTTCCATGAGCTCGACGAACTCGTCCTCGACGTCGTCGAGCTCGGCCTGCAACTCGGCGAGCGAGTCGGAGCCCTTGGCGAGCCTGCCGGTCTGGGAGAGGAACGTCAGGTACGCGTCGACGGCGGGAAGCATGCCGTCGGCGGCGGCGTCGGGATCCTCCACGACCTTCGGCATGCGGTCGAGCAGCAGGTTGCGCAGGTCGGCACGCTTCCACGTGCCGAGGTCCTGCGAGAAGGCGAGACGGTGCCAGAGAGCGGCGGGCCCCACGAGCTCGGGGTCGCTGTCGGGCGCGTTGGAGCGCGCCCACATGATGAACTCTTCGAGCAGGGGTCGCAGCTCAGTGGCGGCTACCTCGATGCGATCTGTCACGCACTCAGGCTAGTGCGCCCACGAGGCAGTCGGCCCCCGAAATACGAGCTTTCGCCGATCATGACGTGCGGCGCATGGCCTCGGTGATGCGTTCGGCGGCCGCCATGACGGGAACGGCGTGCAACCGGCCGGGCGCCCGGGTGAGCCGTTCAATGGGTCCGGAGACCGAGACGGCGGCGATCACCTTGCCCCCGCTGCCCCTTATGGGGGCCGACACGCTGGCCACCCCCTGCTCACGCTCGCCGACGCTGTGGGCCCACCCGCGCCGCCGTACGGAGGCCAGGGTGGCGGCGGTGAACTTGGCGCCGCGCAGGCCCCTGTGCAGCCGGTCGGGCTCCTCCCAGGCCAGCAGGATCTGGGCCGCCGAGCCCGCCGTCATGGGCAGCGCCGACCCCACCGGGACGGTGTCGCGCAGGCCGCTGGCCCGCTCGGCCGCCGCCACGCAGACCCGCTCGTCACCCTGGCGGCGGTAGAGTTGCGCGCTCTCGCCGGTCAGGTCGCGCAGCTGGATCAGCACGGGCGAGGCCACCGCGAGCAGCCGGTCCTCGCCGGCCGCCGTGGACAACTCCGACAGCCGCGGCCCGAGCACGAATCTTCCCTGTGTGTCGCGACTCACGATCCGGTGGTGCTCAAGGGCGACGGCCAGCCGATGGGCCGTGGGGCGGGCCAGGCCGGTGGCCTGGACGAGCTGAGCCAGGGAAGCGGGACCCGCTTCGAGGGCATTGAGTACAAGAACGGCCTTGTCGAGTACTCCGACTCCGCTAGAGTTGTCCATACACCGATACTGCCGTCTCGACATATGAGAAGGCAAGTCGGGGGCAATCTCAAGGAGGAGATCATGGGCCGCACACTGGCCGAGAAGGTCTGGGAGCAGCACGTCGTCCGCCGTGCGGAGGGCGAACCCGACCTGCTCTACATCGACCTGCACCTCATTCACGAGGTGACCAGCCCGCAGGCGTTCGACGGACTCCGTCTCGCCGGCCGGAAGGTGCGACGCCCCGATCTCACCATCGCCACCGAGGACCACAACGTCCCGACCGTGCTCGGCCCGATCTCCGACCCGGTGTCCAAGACCCAGGTCGAGACGCTGCGCAAGAACGCCGCCGAGTTCGGCGTCCGGCTGCACCCGATGGGCGACGCCGGCCAGGGCGTGGTGCACATCATCGGCCCGCAGTTCGGCCTGACCCAGCCGGGCATGACGATCGTGTGCGGCGACTCCCACACCTCCACCCACGGCGCCTTCGGCGGCATCGCGTTCGGCATCGGCACCTCCGAGGTCGAGCACGTCCTGGCCACGCAGACGCTGCCCGCCTACCGGCCGAAGACCATGGCCATCGAGGTCTCGGGCGAGCTGCCCGCCGGCGTCACCGCCAAGGACCTGATCCTGGCGATCATCGCCAAGATCGGCACCGGCGGCGGCCAGGGCTACATCGTCGAGTACCGCGGCGAGGCCGTGCGCAAGCTCTCCATGGAGGGCCGCATGACCGTGTGCAACATGTCCATCGAGGCGGGCGCCCGCGCCGGCATGATCGCGCCGGACGAGACCACGTTCGCCTACCTCAAGGACCGCCCCCACGCCCCCAAGGGCGAGGCGTGGGTCCAGGCCGTCGAGTACTGGAAGTCGCTGCGCACCGACGACGACGCCGTGTTCGACAAGATCGTGGAGATCGACGCCACGACCCTGACCCCGTACGTCACGTGGGGCACCAACCCCGGCCAGGGCCTGCCGCTGGGCGAGTCCGTGCCGAACCCCGACAGCTTCGCCGACCCGGTCGAGCGCTCGGCCGCCGAACGCGCGCTGGAGTACATGGGCCTGACCGCCGGCACGCCGCTGCGCGAGATCGAGGTCGACACCGTCTTCGTCGGCTCGTGCACCAACGGCCGCATCGAGGACCTGCGCTCGGCCGCCGAGATCCTGCGCGGCCGCCAGGTCACCACCCGCACGCTGATCGTGCCCGGCTCGATGCTGGTCAAGCTCCAGGCCGAGCAGGAGGGCCTGCACGAGGTCTTCAAGGCCGCCGGCGCCGAGTGGCGCGAGGCCGGCTGCTCGATGTGCCTCGGCATGAACCCCGACACCCTCGCGCCCGGCGAGCGCAGCGCCTCCACCTCCAACCGCAACTTCGAGGGCCGCCAGGGCAAGGGTGGCCGCACCCACCTGGTCTCGCCGCAGGTCGCCGCCGCGACCGCCGTCACCGGCCGCCTGACCGCCCCCGCCGACCTGTAAGGAGAACCGATGGACGCCTTCACCACCCACACCGGTACGGCGGTGCCGCTGCGCCGCAGCAACGTCGACACCGACCAGATCATCCCGGCCGTCTGGCTCAAGCAGGTCAGCCGCACCGGCTTCGAGAGGGGCCTGTTCGCCGCCTGGCGCGAGGACCCGACGTTCGTGCTGAACGACCCCTCCTACGAGGGCGGCTCGATCCTGGTCTCCGGCCCCGACTTCGGCACCGGCTCCTCCCGCGAGCACGCCGTATGGGCCCTGCAGCAGTACGGCTTCCGCGTCGTGATCGCCGCCAGGTTCGGCGACATCTTCCGCAACAACTCCACCAAGATGGGCCTGCTGCCGGTCATCCTGCCCGGCGAGAAGGTCGAGGCCCTCCAGGCGGCCGTCGAGGCCGACCCGAAGCTCCAGGTGACCGTCGACCTGGGCGAACGCCAGGTCCGATGGGCCGACGAGGTCGTGTCGTTCGAGATCGACGACTACACCCGCTGGCGGCTCATGGAGGGCCTGGACGACATCGGGCTGACCCTGCGGCACGCCGACGACGTGGCGGCGTACGAGAATGGTCGGCAGCCATGGCTGCCGACGACCGTCTAGAGGACGACCAACTGGCGCGGCGGTTGCGCGAGGCGCACCGCCGCGTCCGCCTGCTTCCCGCCGCCGACAAGGAACGGGCGGCCCGCCGCTACCTGTCCATCTGCGATCTCGCCAAGCGCGATCCGGAAAGGGCGGCGGCCCGGCTCGACGCATTTCTGACCGCCCTCGACACGCCACGCGAGGGGGAAAACACGCACGGTGATTGAGTTCCCCCGCGATCCCGCCTACTTTCGAGCGCGTAAGGGGTTTCTACGTCGAACTCGTGAGCTGGAACCCCGAGCCGTCACTGGGGGAGCAGGACTTTCATGAACAAGCGAGAGCTCGTCGACGCCATCACCGATCGAGTGGGCGACAAAAGGACGGCCACCGAGGCCGTCAACGCGGTAATCGAGGCCATCCAGAAGGCCGTGGCGAGCGGGGACAAGGTCTCGATCACGGGCTTCGGCGCGTTCGAGATGGTGAACAAGCCCGCCCGCACTGCCAGGAACCCGTCGACCGGCGCCGAGATCAAGGTCGCCGAGAGCTGGGCGCCTAAGTTCCGTCCCGGCTCTGAATTCAAGGACCTGGTGAACGAGGGCGGCAAGCAGGTCGGCAAGAAGAAGTAGTCTCAGCGGACATCACGCCCGGGCCGGTCGGCCCGGGCGTTCGCTTTTTCCGGCATTCAGGTCCGGGCGCCCATTCAGGCGCCGGGAACCGGGAACGTCGACAGCGTGATGAAGGTGATCTCCGGACCGTCCGTGACGAGATTCACGCGCTGCCCCGTACGCAGCAGCCGCAGCGGCCCCGCGTCGAAGGCGCGCGCGCCGAACTCCAGCACCGTCCCGTCGTCGAGGAAGACCGAGCCGGAACGGGTGACCTCGTCGAAGCTGCGTACCGTCGCCTGCACGCCGACCAGCCTAAGCCGTCCGCCGCCGGACGGGCGAGAGGCCGCCTACCCGGCGTCCGGCCACAGGTCGGCGACCACCGCCGCCGTGTGCCTGCCCAGCCCCAGGACGAGCGCCGCGCGCAGGTCGTCGGGGGTGTCCACGTCCCGGCGGACCGAGTCGATGCCCGGCACGCACAGCTCCTTCGCGCCCCCGCCCAGATGCTTGGCCCGCGACTCGCCGCCGAACCTCGGCGCGAACGCCCGCCCCGGCAGGACGCCGTAGAACGTCGTGCCGACCTCCTGCGCGTCGGGCACGAAGGACTGGTCGAACTCGGCCGCAGCGCCCAGCACCGCGGCCAGCTCGGCCGGTCGCAGGGCGGGCAGGTCGGCCTGGAGCGCGCCCACCCCGTCACCGGGCGCGACCCGTACGGCATGGGCCGCACCCGTACGCAGCGCGGTGTTCAGCCCGCGGTCGGGGTCGTGCACCACCTCGGCCCCCAGCGCCCCCAGCGGGCCCGCCGCGGCCGGATCGGCGGTCACCACGATCACCCGCGCCACCGGCGGGCACGCCAGCGCCGCGGCCACCGTGTCGCAGGCCACCGCCACGGCCAGCCGAGTACGATGCGGCCCCGTCGCGGCCGCCAGCCGGGTCTTCGCCGCGACCAGCGTCTTCACCGGAATGACCAGAGACCAGCGGATACTCATAGGCTTAAGCATCTCGCCTCGACATCCCACGCGGCCAACCGGGAGACTTGGGGCGCACTTCGTACGGGTTGGAGGAGACCATGAGCCGCCCCACGCGACCTTCGCGTTTCTGGGAGACCTTGGCAGTAGTCGTGGTGAAACCGCTGTCGCGGCTCCTGGTCAAGCGGGACTGGCGCAACGGCGAGCGCCTCCCGCGCACCGGCGGCATCATCATCGCGGCCAACCATCTGTCCTGGACCGATCCGGTGCTGCTGTCGCACTTCCTGTTCAACAACGGCCGCTGGCCGGTCATCCTGGCCAAGGCCGCCCTGTTCAAGGTGCCCCTCCTCGGTCGCGCCCTGACCGGCCTGCCGACCATCCCCGTCGAGCGGGGCAGCAGCGAGGCGGCCAGGTCGCTCAGCTTCTCGGCCCAGCGGCTGCGCGACGGCGCGGCCATCCTGTTCTACCCCGAGGGCACCTGCACCCGCGATCCCGAACTGTGGCCCATGGTCGGCAAGACCGGCGCGGCCCGCCTGGCGCTGGAGAGCGGCGCGAAGGTCATCCCCGTCGCCCACTGGGGCGCCCACGAGCTGCTCCCGTACGGCGCCAAGAAGCCCAGCCTGTTCCCCCGCAAGACCTTCCACGTGACCGTGGGCCCCCCTGTCGACCTGTCCAAGTACGAGGGCCTGCCCATACGCGCCGGCGTGCTGCGGGACGCGACCGCCGACATCATGGCGGCCGTCACCGAGCAACTGGCCGAGCTGCGCGGCGAGAAGGCCCCCGAAACTCCCTACGACCCCGCCAGGCGGTGATGGCATGACAAAAGTGGCCGTTTTCGGCACGGGTTCGTGGGGCACCACGTTCGCCATGGTGCTCGCCGAGGCAGGCAACCAGGTCACCCTCTGGGGACGCAGGCCGGAGCTCGTCGAGGCGATCGACGCCGACCACGCCAACCCCGACTACCTGCCCGGCGTCCGGCTGCCAGAGACGCTGCGCGCCACCACCGACCCCGTACACGCGCTCGACGGCGCCGACTTCGTCGTCCTCGCCGTGCCCTCGCAGATGTTGCGGCCCAACCTGACGGCCTGGCGCGAGCACATCCCGTCCGGCGCGGTCCTGGTCAGCCTCATGAAGGGCATCGAGCTCGGCACGACCAAGCGCATGAGCGAGGTGATCCGCGAGGTCGCCGAGGTACCCGAGGAACGGGTCGCGGTGGTGTCCGGGCCCAACCTGGCCAAGGAGATCGCCCACCGCCAGCCCGCCGCCACCGTCGTGGCCTGCACCGACGAGTCCGTCGCCGAACGCCTCCAGGCCGCCTGCCACCGGCCTCCGTGGTTCCGGCCGTACACGAACACCGACGTGGTCGGGGTCGAGCTGGGCGGCGCGGTGAAGAACGTGATCGCGCTGGCCGTGGGCGTCTCGGCGGGCATGGGCATGGGCGACAACGTCAGCGCCATGCTCATCACCAGGGGCCTGGCCGAGATCTCCCGCCTGGGCGCCGCGCTGGGCGCCGACCCCCACACCTTCGCCGGGCTGGCCGGCATGGGCGACCTCGTGGCCACCTGCACCTCGCCGCTGTCGCGCAACCGCACGTTCGGCGAGAACCTCGGCCGCGGCATGACCCTCGCCGAGGTCGTCGCCGCCACCAAGCAGACCGCCGAGGGCGTGAAGTCCTGCGAGTCCGTCCTCGAGCTGGCCAGGAAGCACGACGTCGAGATGCCGATCACCGAAGTGGTCGTGGGGGTCGTGCACGACGGCATGTCGCCGTCCGAGGCGGGCATGCTGCTCATGTCCCGCACCCCCAAACCGGAACGCTACGGAGTGTGAATACGGACATCACCGCGTGCTCGACTCGCTGTTCAGGGGGACACCCCGGTAGATTCGGACGTCATGAGCAAGCCACGCGTCGCCGTCGTTTTCGGAGGTCGCAATTCCGAGCATGCCGTGTCCCTCATGGGCGCGGGCAGCGTGCTCGATGTGATCGACAGGAGTAAGTACGAGGTGATCCCCGTCGGGATCGCCCAGGACGGCAGGTGGGTGCTCGCCGCGTCCGACCAGCGGTTCGCCATCGAGGCCGGCGAGCTGCCCGCGGTCGACACCTCCGGCGCCGCGCTCGCGCTGCCCAGCGGCGGCACCGGGCTCGTGGCCTACGACCCCGGCAGCATCCCGGTCGAGCTCGGCTCGGTCGACGTGGTGTTCCCGGTCATGCACGGCCCGTTCGCCGAGGACGGCACGATCCAGGGCCTGCTGGAGATGGCCGGCGTCCGCTACGTCGGCTCCGGCGTGCTGGCCAGCGCCGTCGGCATGGACAAGGCCCACATGAAGACCGTGATGGCCGCCGCCGGGCTGCCGATCGGCCGCTACGTCGTGGTCCGCGACCGCGACTGGCGGCTCAACCGCGAGTGCGTGCTCAAGGAGGCCGAGGAGCTCGGCTTCCCGGTGTTCGTCAAGCCCGCCAGGGCCGGCTCCTCGCAGGGCATCTCCAAGGCCCACGACCGCGCCGAGCTGGAGGCGGCCGTGGACTCCGCCAGGCAGCACGACCCCAAGGTGATCGTCGAGGCCGCGATCGAGGGCCGCGAGATCGAGTGCGCGGTGCTGGAGTCGCTCGGCGACGAGCCCGCCGCCGCGTCGATCCCGGGCGAGGTCAAGGTCGAGGGCGGCCAGGAGTTCTTCGACTTCGAGGCCAAGTACTACCCCGACCAGATGTCGCTGACCGTGCCCGCCGACATCCCGGCCGAGACCGCCGAGGAACTGCGCGCGATGGCCGTACGGGCGTTCGAGGCGCTCGACTGCGAGGGACTGTCCAGGGTCGACTTCTTCTACACGCCCGACGGCCGGCTGATCTTCAACGAGATCAACACGATGCCTGGGTTCACCTCGCTGTCGGTCGCGCCGCAACTCTGGGCCGCCTCGGGGCTGCCCTACGCCGCGCTGGTCGACCGGCTGATCCAGCTCGCGCTGTCGCGCTCAGCCGGACTGCGTTGAGACGGCCTGCCCGATCGGCCGCGACAGCTGCGCGAGCACGTCGGTCGCCGCGTGCTCGCCGCCGACCGTGACCTCCACGTACGTGGGCGCGGCCACGGCGGTGAACAGGATCGGCCTCTCCGGATCGGCGAACCAGCCCACCCCGTCGATCTCCTGGAGCTGGTCGGTCGGCGCCATCCGCGCCGGGCGCGGCACACCGCAACGCAGCGCGATGGACGCCTCACCCCAGACCGCCACGTACGGCGAGGCCGGCTCGGACGTGCCACGCTCGGCGCCGTCCAGCGTCTTGGGCAGCAGGGACGCCAGCCTGTCACAGGACGCCGCCGCCTCCCCCGAAGGCGCGGGCGGATCGACCCGTACGGCGCCGCCACAGCCGGCGAGTGCCAGAAGAAGAAGCAGGACGGCGGCGGAGCGCATGGAACCAAGACCTCGGATGTGTCAGATATGAACGATCGGACACGTAAGAGTACGCGTGATCCCCTCCACCGCCTGAATCTGCGCCACGACCAGCTTGCCGAGCTCGTCGACGTTGCGCGCCTCCGCGCGGACGATCACGTCGTAAGGTCCCGTCACGTCTTCCGCCTGGGTGACCCCCGGAATTCCGGAGATCTCCTCGGCAACGGCGGCGGCCTTGCCGACCTCGGTCTGAATAAGGATGTAGGCCTGCACCATTACGTCCTCCCGGGCGATTGGATCACGCCGAAGGGCCACCGTACCCTGTGTGCGTCAGGAGGTGCGTCATCACAGTCGGAGATCTCGGCGAATTCGGTGTCGTGAATCGTATTGCCGGTCGCCTGCCCCAGGGAGAGGGGGTCATGCTCGGCCCGGGTGACGACGCCGCCGTGGTGGCCGCGCCCGACGGACGGGTGGTCGTGTCCACGGACCTGCTGGTCGAACGCCGGCACTTCCGGCTCGACTGGTCCGGCGGCTACGACGTGGGCCGCAAGGCCGCCGCCCAGAACCTCGCCGACGTCGCCGCCATGGGAGCCGTGCCCACGTCCATCGTGGTCGGGCTCGGCATCCCCGCCGAGCTGCCCGTGGCCTGGCTCGACGCGCTGACCGACGGGTTCCGCGAGGAGTGCGCCGAGGTCGGCGCGAGCGTGGTCGGCGGCGACATCACCCGATCCGACCTGGTGGTCATCGGGGTGACCGCGCTGGGCGACCTGGGCGGGCGGGCGCCGGTCAAGCGGTCCGGGGCGCGGCCGGGACAGGTGGTGGCCGTGGCGGGGCGGCTGGGCCACGCCGCCGCCGGCTGGGCGTTGCTGGAGGCCGGGGCCGTGATCGGGTCCGCCGCGCTGGAGGAGGCGGTGGCCGCCCATCGGCGGCCGTCCCCGCCGTACCAGGAGGGGCCGCGGGCGGCCGGGCTGGGCGCGAGCGCGATGCTCGACGTCAGCGACGGCCTGGTGCAGGACCTCGGGCACGTGGCCGCGGCCAGTGGCGTACGCGTCGAGCTCGACCCCGAGGCGTTCACCGTGGGGGAGCCGGTGGCGGCGGCGGCCAAGGAACTGGGGAGCGACCCGCTCGAATGGGTGCTCACGGGCGGCGAGGACCACGCGCTCGCCGCCGTCTTCCCCTCTGACGTACGCCTGCCGTCGTCCTGGCAGGTCGTGGGACGGGTGGTCGAGGGGGAGGGCGTCCTGGTGTACGGGCGCGAGATGGGCCGAGGCGGCTGGGATCACTTTCGGTGATGACTTGTCCCGGTTTACGTGAAATTTTCCTGGTTTGGGGTGGCACTAGCGGGATTGTTGTGACAAGGACGTAGTAAAGGTGTTATGAAGATTGGCGGCCACTGTAACCGCGAGAAAGGGCAGCCATGGGCCGCCACGGCACCGGTGGATCCGACGACGGGGATGAACGGGGGAACGGCAGCGCTTTCTGGGGTCCCGACGACCCGGCCGAGGCGCCGGGCTGGCCGGCGTTGCCGGACCAGGTCGAGGTGACGGGGCAGTGGGCCCCGATGCCGCGCCGCGAGGACGGTCGTCCGCCGCGCGCTCCGCAGCCCGAGCCGTTCGAGACGACGGGGGCCTTCGCGGTGCCCACCGACGCCACCCCTGGGTTCACGCCGTCCGACGACCCGTCCGGAGCCTTCCCGCCGCCGTCCGGGCCCGCGTTCTCCGGTTCGCCGTTCTTCGAGCCGTCCGGGGGAGCGTTCCCTGGTACGCCTTCTTCTGAGCCGCCCGGGGGCGCGTTCCCTGGTACGCCCTATCCTGAGCCGGCCGGGGCCGGGCCGTTCGAGGTGACGGGCGCCTTCGCCCGTCCGGCCGACTGGGACGCCGTCGCCCCCTCCAGAGGCCCCGCCCCGTCCGACGCACAGCCCGATGCCCGGTCCGGCCCCACGGCCGCCTTCGGCGTGCCGCCGAGCTTCGACGCCTCCGGCCGTACCACCGGCCCGTTCGACGCGCCCGGCCCCGACGCCACCGCCCGGTTCGACAACGGCGGGTTCGACAACGCCCGCTTCGACAACACCGGGTTCGACAACGGCGGGTTCGACAACGCGACCGCCAGGTTCGACGCGCCCCCCGGCGCCGGTTCTGAGAACGGTTTCCCGGGCGGTCCGCCCGAGCCCGGCGACGTGAAGGTCGCCGGGCAGCCCACCGCCGTGCACACGCCGGCGTGGGCGGAGGCCGAGACCGGCTTCCTGCGTTCGGGCTGGTCCTCCGACGAAGGGCTGGAGGACCTCGACGAGCCCGGCGAGTCCCGCGGCGGCCGCCGGCGCAAGGGATCCAGAGGCGGCGGCGGTGGCGGCGACGACGTGCTGAACGTCCCCACCGGCGGCGGCAGGGGCAAGGGCCGCATGGCGCTGCTGTCGGTCGCCGCCGTGGCCGTCGTGCTCGGCGGCACGGTCGCCGGCGTGAAGCTCATGAGCTCCTCCGGCGATCCCGCCGGGTGCGCGGACGCGAGCTGCGCCGCCGTGCAGACCAGCACCAGTCCCTCGGAGCCGGTGACCTCCGCCCCCGCCACCGAGGAGGAGGACGAGCCTTCGGAGGAGCCGACGGAGGAAGAGGAGTCGGGCACGCCCTCCGACGCCCCGACGACGACCGCCCCCACGAACGGCAACCGCGCCCCGCGCCGCAGCTCGCCCCCCACCCCCACGCCCACCAGGATGCGGACGAAGCCTTCGGCCAAGCCGACGAAGGACGTCGAGCCGCCCGCCGAGGAGACGATCTCCGAGGCGCCCACGGACGACCCCACGACCATGGGCAACTCCGACACCGGCGTGGTGCCGACCGTCGGCAGCAGCCCCGCGCCCGCCACCTCCTCCACGGTCGGGTCCGGTGGGAGCGGCGGTTCGGTCAACGTGCGGCAGACGGTCAGGCAGCGGCTCACCGCGTACTCGGCCACGCTGCGCGTGACGAACCAGGCGCAGGTCCCGCTGGCGGACGCCACCTTCTCCCTGCCGGTCGAGGGCCGCGTCATGAACGTGAACGGCGGATCCTGGACCCAGGACGGCGACCTGCTGATCATCGACCTGTCGGGCTCGCTGGCCGCCGGGGACTCCGTGGACGTCACGTACTCGGCGACGGGGAAGGCACAGGAGCCCGGGGCGTGTGGGCTGGTCGGTGGGGAGTGCTCCATCGGCTGAGTGGTTGGATGGGGGCATGACGACCCCTCCACGTGTGCTGACCGTCGCGGGCTCCGACTCGGGAGGCGGCGCGGGCATCCAGGCCGACCTGAAGACCATGATGGCGATGGGCGTCCACGGCATGAGCGTGATCGCCGCCGTCACGGCCCAGAACTCGCTGGGTGTCCAGGGCTACTGGGAGCTGCCGCCGGAGGCCGTGCGCGCGCAGCTCGACTCCGTGCTGGGCGACATCGGGGCGCAGGCCGTCAAGACCGGCATGCTGGCCTCACCGGTGCTCGTGGAGACGGTGGCCGAGGTGCTGGGGGCCTACCCGGCGCCGCTGGTGGTCGATCCCGTCGGGGTGTCCAAGCACGGCGACTCCCTGCTCGCGCCTGAGGCCGTCGACGTCCTCAGGACGCGCCTGCTGCCCGTCGCCACCGTCGTGACGCCCAACCTGTGGGAGGTGGAGCAGCTCACCTCGGTCAAGGTCGAGGACGAACGCGACCTGCGCCGGGCCGCCGACGCCGTGCTCGCGCTCGGCCCGACCTGGGCGCTGATCAAGGGCGGCCATCTGTCGGGCGCCCCCGTCGACCTGCTGACCGACGGCACGACCGAGCACCGCTTCGCCGCCGAACGTCTCGACAACCGCCACACCCACGGCACCGGCTGCACGCTCGCCTCCGCCGTCGCCTCCCGGCTCGCGTTCGGTGACGACGTCCCGGCGGCGGTGGCCAGGGCCAAGGAGTACGTGACGGGCGCGATCGCGCGGGGTTTCCCCTTGGGCGACGGCATCGGCCCGGTCGACCACGCCTGGCGGTGGCGCTGACCGCGTTCCCCGCCCGGTTCCCCGCCTGGTTCTCCGCCCGCGCGGGGTGACGCACGACGAAAGCCCGCCGCCCCCTCGAACAGGGGCGGCGGGCTTTCGCGAAGACGAGAAACTAGCGGGTGACCTTGCCCGCCTTGATGCACGAGGTGCACACGTTCAGCTTCTTCGGCGTGCCGCCGATGACCGCGCGGACCGTCTGGATGTTGGGGTTCCAACGACGACGGGTACGGCGGTGGGAGTGGGACACGTTGTTGCCGAAGGTCGGCCCCTTGCGGCAGACATCGCAGACGGAAGCCACGGTATCGCTCCTTAAAACAGTCGATGTAGCCCTGTCCGCTGATGCTTTCCGGGCGGAGGGCATGCCGGGACAACCGGCTAGCCAGACGAGAATATCTGATCCACACCATTGGGCGCGAACCAGAGCACTGGACGGTGGCCGGTGCGGGGATATTCTCCTCCAACAAGGTAGCGCATGCGGGGAGGTCGGAGGAGCGCAGATGAAGGTCCTCGACCCGCCCGCGGTGCGCCGCTGGGCCCGCCTGGCCGCCGATGCCCTCGGCAGGGCGAGGACGGAGATCGACGCGCTCAACGTGTTCCCCGTGGCCGACGGCGACACCGGCACCAACCTGCATCTCACCATGTTGTCCGCGGCCGAGGCCGTCGAGTCGCTGCCCGACGACGTGGACGCGGCCGTGGTCTGGCAGACGCTCGCGTACGGCGCGCTGGTCGGGGCGCACGGCAACTCGGGGGTCATCGTCAGCCAGGCGCTGCGCGGGCTGGCCGAGGTGCTCAAGGACGGTTCGGACCTGCGTGCCGGGCTGCTCAGGGCGGCCACGCTCGCCAGGGAGGCCGTGGCCAGGCCGGTCGAGGGCACGGTGCTGACCGTTCTGGAGTCGGCCGCGCGGGCCGCCCAGGGCGCGGGCGGCGATCCGTGCGAGGTGGCGCGGCTGGCGGCGCGGGAGGCGCGGGCCGCGGTGCGCCGTACGCCGGGGCAGCTTGAGGTGCTGGCCCGCAGCGGGGTCGTGGACGCGGGCGGCGCGGGGGCGGCGATCGTGCTGGAGACCCTGGCCGCCGTGCTCACCGACTCCTACAGCGACCACTACGACGTGCCCGCGCCGACCGCCAGGGTGACGCCGATGGCCGAGGTGGGCGCCGGCTACGAGGTGATGTACCTGCTGGACGCCGACGAGGCCGCGGTGGCCGGGCTGCGCGCGGAGCTCGACGCCATGGGCGAGTCGCTGGTCGTGGTGGGCGGCGAGGGCCTGTGGAACGTGCACGTCCACGTGGCCGAGGCGGGGCCGGCCGTCGAGGCGGGGTTGCGGGCGGGGCGTCCGCACCGGATCAGGATCACGTACCTGGCCGAGCGTACGCACCGGGGCGGGGCGGGCAGGGGCGTCGTGGCGGTGGCGGCGGGCGACGGGATCGCGGCGCTGTTCGAGGAGAGCGGCGCGGTCGTGGTGCGGCGCGCGCCCGGCACCCGGCCGGCGCTGCCCGAGCTGCTGGCCGCGATCAGGCAGGCGGGCGCCGAGGTCGCGGTGCTGCCGAACGACGAGGGTGTCCACGCGGTCGCCGCGGCGGCGGCCGAGATCGCCCGTGAGGACGGCGTGGCCGTCAGCGTGCTGCCGACCAGGGCGACCGTGCAGGGGTTGTCGGCGCTGGCCGTGCACGACCCGTTGCGGCGCTTCGACGACGACGTGGTGGCCATGACGGACGCGGCCGGCCACACCAGGTACGGGCATCTGGTGGTGGCCGACAGGGAGGCGTTCACGAGCGCGGGCGTGTGCCGTCCCGGTGACGTGCTGGGCCTGATCGACGGTGACGTGGCGGTGATCGGCGGCGAGCTGGAGCGGGTGGCGACGCTGATCGTCGACCGGATGGTGGCGGGCGGCGGCGAGCTGGTGACCCTGGTCACGGGCGCCGGTCTGCCCGGACGGCTCGCTGCCCGCCTGGAGGAGCATCTGAGGCGTACGCGGCCGGACGTCGACCTGGTCGTCTACGACGGCGAGCAGGGTGGTTACCCGCTGCTGATCGGCGTCGAGTAGCGGGATCGTTCCCCTTCCGCGGGCGACTCCGGCCTCCGGTGCGGGATTCCTGTCGCCCGCAGGCGGTAGAACTGGATGCCGTGAGCCGTTTCGACGAGCCCCTGACCAAAGCGCTCGACCCGAAGACCGCCAAGCTGCTGCACAGCGTGCTCGGCCTGGAGACGGTCGGCGACCTGCTGCGCCACTACCCGCGCCGTTACGCCGAGCGCGGCGAGCTGACCTCGCTCGACGCGCTGGAGGTCGACGAGCACGTCACCGTGGTCGGCGAGGTGACCAGGCTGATGCGCAAGCCCATGCGCAACCGCGGCGGCACCTGGCTGGAGGCCGAGGTCGTCGACGGCAACGGCAACCGGATCTACCTGGCGTTCTTCGGCAAGGGTTCGCATGTGGCCGAGTCGCGGCTGAAGCCGGGCCGGCGCGGCATGTTCGCCGGCAAGGTGGGTCTGTTCGGGGCGCGTACCAAACCGCGCTGGCAGCTCTCGCACCCGGAGTTCGAGCTGTTCGAGGAGGGGGAGGCGAGCGCCGAGGAGTTCGCGTCGGCGCCGGTGCCGATCTATCCGGCGGGCAAGGACCTGACGCCGTGGGCGATCAGGCGGGCGGTCGGCGTGGTGCTCGACACGCTGGGCCCGCTCGACGACCCGCTGCCCGCCGCGCTGCGGGCCAGGCACGGCCTCCAGCCGCTCGGGGAGGCGCTGGTGGCCATCCACCGGCCGAAGGACTTCGCCGAGATGCAGCGGGCGCGCAAGCGGCTGAAGTTCGACGAGGCGTTCGTGTTGCAGGCGGTGCTGCTCCAGCGCCGGCAGGCGGCCACCACGTCGGCGGCGAGGCCGCGTCCCAGGCGGGCCGACGGCATGCTGGCCGACTTCGACGGGCGGTTGCCGTTCGCGCTCACCGAGGGGCAGGCGCAGGTGGGGGAGGAGATCGCGGCCGACCTGGCGCTGGAGCACCCGATGCACCGGCTGCTGCAGGGCGAGGTGGGCGCGGGCAAGACGGTCGTGGCATTGCGCGCGATGCTCCAGGTGGTCGACGCGGGCGGCCAGGCGGTGCTGCTGGCCCCCACGGAGGTGCTGGCCCAGCAGCATCACCGCTCGATCAGCGGCATGCTGGGCGAGCTGGCCCAGGGCGGCATGTTCGGCGGCACGGCGGTCACCCTGCTGACGGGGTCGATGGGCGCGGCGGCCCGGCGTTCGGCGCTGCTCGACGCGGCCTCGGGCACGGCGGGCATCGTGGTCGGCACGCACGCGCTGCTCCAGGAGCACGTCCAGTTCGCCGACCTGGGCCTGGTCGTGGTCGACGAGCAACACCGCTTCGGCGTGGAGCAGCGTGACGCGCTGCGTGAGAAGGCGGGGGGCGGCCGTCCGCACGTGCTGGTCATGACCGCCACGCCGATCCCGCGCACGGTCGCCATGACGGTCTTCGGCGATCTGGAGGTCTCGACGTTGTCGCAGCTCCCGTCGGGCCGCGCCCCCATCACCACGCACGTGGTGCCCGCCGCGGAGAAGCCCCACTATCTCGAACGCACCTGGCAGCGGGTGCGCGAGGAGGTGGAGCTGGGCAGGCAGGCGTACATCGTGTGCCCGCGGATCGGCGATCTGGAGGGTGACGAGGGCCACCCGGCGACGGCGGCGGGCGACGACGACCGCCGTCCGCCGCTGGCGGTGCTGGAGGTCGCCGAGCTGCTGACCCAGGGCCCCTTCCAGGACCTGCGCGTGGGCACCCTGCACGGCAAGCTGCCGCCGGAGGAGAAGGACGCGATCATGCGGTCCTTCACCAAGGGCGAGCTCGACGTGCTGATCGCCACCACGGTCATCGAGGTGGGCGTCGACGTGCCCAACTCCTCAGTCATGATCATCATGGACGCCGACCGCTTCGGCGTCTCCCAGCTCCACCAGCTGCGCGGGCGGGTGGGCCGGGGCGGTCTGCCCGGTCTGTGCCTGCTGGTCTCCGACTTCGCCGAGGGCACCCCGGCCCGCGCCCGGCTCGACGCGGTGGCCGCCACGCTGGACGGCTTCGAGTTGTCCCGAGTCGACCTGGAGCAGCGCCGGGAGGGTGATGTCCTCGGGGCGGCCCAGTCGGGCAAGCGCACGTCGCTGAAGCTCCTGCAACTGCTGCGGGACGAGGACGTCATCACCACGGCCCGGGACGAGGCGGCCGCCCTGCTGGCCGAGGACCCCGACCTGGCGGCCCACGAGGGCCTGCGTGCCGAGATCGCCCGGCTCCTGGCGGACGAGAAGGCCGAGTACCTGGAGAAGACGTAGGGAACGGGGGCCTGAAAAAGATTTTGAAGGCCCAGCCGCGGGGACGGCCTCCCCCCGAATGCCGTCCCCGGCTGGGCCCACCCTCGGGTCAGGTGCCGAGGGAACCGGCGTGCGGAAGGGCTCACGATCACGCCGGTCGGCCTTCATGTGGGTCACCTTGAAGGCCGCAGACTCATCATGCGGGGCGATCCCGCCGATGTGAATCACCCTTGCGCAGTCGAGGCAGACACTTGTCCACTCTTGACCTGGGCGAACATGCGGAACAATGGTCCTCATGACTCGGATCATCGCGGGGAGCGCGGGTGGGCGGCGGTTGGCCGTGCCGCCGGGGCGGGGCACGAGGCCGACCAGCGACAGGGCCAGGGAAGGCATCTTCTTGACCCTCGACTCCCTGTACGGCCTGCGTGAGGCCCGCGTGCTCGACCTGTACGCGGGTTCGGGCGCCGTGGCTCTGGAATCGTTGTCCAGGGGCGCGGCCCACGCGCTGCTCGTCGAGTCCGACGCTAAGGCCGTCCGGACGATCAGGGCCAACATCCAGTCGCTCGGCCTCGACGGCGCGGAGCTGGCGGCCGACAAGGTCGAGCGGGTGCTGGCCAAGCCGCCGGAGGAGCCGTACGACATCGTCTTCGCCGATCCGCCGTACGCGCTGGGTGACGGCGAGGTGACGCGGGTGCTGGAGCTGCTGCGCGACAACGGCTGGCTGGTCGAGGAGGGCCTGGTGGCATTCGAGCGGGAAACCAGGGGAAAGCCCTTGATGTGGCCGGAAGGTTATGTTGAGGAGAGGGTCCGTAGATACGGCGAAGCATCCGTTTGGTACGGTCGCGCCGCCGGGAACCCGTAGACCTGGGAGGCGTCTTGCGCCGCGTTGTCTGCCCGGGGTCGTTCGACCCCATCACCAATGGCCATCTCGACATCATCGGCCGGTCCGCCCGCCTGTACGACGAGGTGGTCGTGGCGGTCCTCATCAACATCGAGAAGAGCAGCCTGTTCACGGTCGACGAACGGATCGACATCCTTCAGACCGTGACGAAGGAGTACCCCAACGTCAAGGTGCAGAAGTTCCACGGCCTGCTGGTCGACTTCTGCAAGCAGCACGACATCCCGGCCATCGTCAAGGGGATCAGGGTGGTCAGCGACTTCGACTACGAGCTCCAGATGGCCCAGCTCAACTACCGCCTCTCGGGCGTCGAGACGCTGTTCATGCCCACCAATCCCGAGTACTCCTTCCTGTCCTCCAGCCGGGTGAAGGAGATCGCGCGGTATGGTGGCGACGTGTCCGGCCTGGTCCCTGACCTGGTGCACAAGCTGCTCATCGAGCGTCTCAGGGGCTGACCGCGACCTGGTATCCTTTCATTTCGGCCTTGTACGACGGCGAGCCTCTTCGCCATGCCTAGCGAGAGCAGGATGACTCAGCACCTCGACCCCCGCTCCCCTTGGGTGCTCTCCACTCATGATCTGGGGAAGCGACCGGGCACGATGCGGCAGATGACCCTGACCCTTCCGGCACCGGCTAACCTCGGCGTCGATATGATCGGTGTCCCCAAAGACGCCGAAGTCGAGCTGGACCTCCGGCTCGAAGCAGTGATGGAAGGCGTGCTCGTCTCGGGCACGGCGCACGCCCCGCTCGCCGGGGAGTGCGCGCGGTGCCTTGACCCGATCACCTCGGACATCGAGGTCGATCTGCAGGAGCTGTTCTTCTACTCCGACGAGGACGCCTCGGAGGAGGACTCACTGCTCGACGGAGAGCTGCTCGACCTCGAGCCGACGTTCCGCGACGCGGCGGTGCTCGCACTGCCGCTGAGCCCCGTGTGCCGCGAGGAGTGCGAGGGGCTCTGTACGGAGTGCGGGATCAAGCTGGCCGAGGCCGGCGCCGATCACCGGCACGAGAAGATCGATGCCCGCTGGGCGTCGTTGCAAGGTCTGGTTTCCGAGAACGATAACGATCAGGAGAAGTGACGTGGCCGTCCCGAAGCGAAAGATGTCGCGGAGCAACACCCGCGCCCGTCGCTCCCAGTGGAAGACGACTGCTGTCGCCCTGGTGAGCTGCCCGCAGTGCCGTTCGCCCAAGCAGCCGCACATCGCGTGCCCCACCTGCGGCACCTACAACCGTCGTCAGGTCATCGAGCCGTCCGCCTGATCACACTGACCGGAGACCTGCCCGTCACGCCGGCGGCCGGTTTCCTCTCAGCAGTTGACGTGATGCCGACCGGGTGCCATTGTGCCTCGGTCGGCGTTAACGTCTGTAGATGTGTGCGGCGGCGGTCAGCCCGCGGCCGTGGTGGACGCCGGGGCTACGTGTTACCCCGACGCCCACCACGTTTTCGGGCATCTTCCGCAGCCGTCTTGTGAAGATGTCCGAGGAGGAAACACGTGGGCGCAGGTCCTAAGCCGGTGGCCGTGGAGGTCGCCAGAGACGAGTTGCAGCGGGTCCTGGTCGTAGGCCTCGACTCCGACATTCTCGAGCGGGCCCTCACGCACCGCTCGTACGCGTACGAGAACGGTGGTCTGCCCACCAACGAGCGCCTTGAGTTCCTCGGCGACTCGGTGCTGGGTCTCGTGGTCACCGACACCCTCTACCGCAACCATCCCGACCTGCCCGAGGGGCAGCTCGCCAAGCTGCGCGCCGCGGTGGTCAACATGCGCGCGCTGGCCGACGTCGCCCGCAACCTTGGCCTCGGCCGCTTCCTGCGGCTCGGCAGGGGCGAGGAGGGCACCGGCGGGCGCGACAAGTCCTCGATCCTGGCCGACACGCTGGAGGCGCTGATCGGCGCGATCTACGTGGACAAGGGCCTCGACGAGGCGTTCCGGGTCGTCCATCTGCTGTTCGACCCGCTGATCGTGCGCTCGGCCTCGCTGGGCGCCGGGCTCGACTGGAAGACCTCCCTTCAGGAGCTCACCGCCTCCGAGGCGCTCGGCGTGCCCGAGTACCACGTCGAGGAGAGCGGGCCCGACCACGCCAAGTCGTTCACGGCGATGGTGCGCGTGGGCGGCGAGTCCTACGGCTCGGGCACGGGGCGCAGCAAGAAGGAGGCCGAGCAGCAGGCGGCCGAGGCGGCCTGGACGCGCATCAGGGCCCGCCGGGAGCAGCGCGAGAGCCAGCCCGCGAGCTGAGCCCCGCCCGCCAGAACCACCGGCCGCTCGAAACCACCGGTCGCCGGGAAGCCGCCGGTCGCCGGGAAGTCGCCGGTCGTGCCCGGTGTTGTCACTGCGGATCCGGCCGTCGGGCGCGGAGTCTAGAGGACGGGGTGCACTGTGCCTGAGCTGCCAGAGGTCGAGGTCGTCAGGCGCGGCCTCGCGCAATGGGTCGTCGGCCGCGAGATCGCCGACGCGGAGGTGCTGCACCCCCGCGCGATCCGGCGCCACCTGCCCGGCGCCGACGAGTTCGCCGCCCGCCTGAAGGGCCGTACGGTGTTGTCGGCCGAGCGCCGCGGCAAATACCTGTGGCTGCCGCTGTCGGGCGCCGAGGAGGCCCTGCTGGCCCATCTGGGCATGAGCGGCCAGCTTCTCGTCGTCGATCCGCAGACGCCGCCTGAGCGGCATCTGCGCGTACGCCTGCGCTTCGAGGACGGCGGTCCCGACCTGCGTTTCGTCGACCAGCGCACGTTCGGCCACGTCATGCTGACCCCGCTGGTCCACGGCGTGCCCGAGCCGATCGCGCACATCGCGCCCGACCCGTTCGAGGAGTCGTTCGACGAGGCGGAGTTCACCCGGCGGCTCAGGGCCAGGCGCACCGAGATCAAACGGGCGCTGCTGGACCAGTCGCTGATCAGCGGCGTCGGCAACATCTACGCCGACGAGGCGCTGTGGATCGCCCGGCTCCACTGGGCCCGTCCCACCGAGACGCTCACCCGGCCGAAGATCGCCGAGCTGCTGGCCGGCGTGCGTACGGTCATGGGTGCCGCCCTGCTCCAGGGCGGCACCTCGTTCGACGCCCTCTACGTCAACGTCAACGGCGAGAGCGGCTACTTCGACCGTTCCCTTGAGGTCTACGGTCGCCGCGACCTGCCGTGCTCCCGCTGCGGCACGCCGATCAGGCGGGAGGCGTTCATGAACCGGTCGTCGTACTCCTGCCCCAAATGCCAGCGAAAGCCGCGGTGAGCAGGGCCAGTCCCGCGCCCAGCCACATCACCGACGAGATCGACACGCCGTCCACGACCCGGCCGCCGACGAACGAGCCGAGCGCGATCGAGACGTTGAACGCGCCCACGAACAGCGCGGTGCCCAGCTCGCCGCCGCCCGAGCGCATGATCCAGAGTTGCAGCGCCACGCCGACGCCGCCGTAGCCGAGGCCCCACACGACGAGCATGACCAGGGGCAGCCCGACCAGCGCGCCCGCCGCCGTGGACACGGCGATGAGCAGGGCCAGGACGATCAGCACCGGCTTGGGGTTCCTGGCCGCCCTGGCGCCGGCGACGAAGTTGCCGACGACGCCGGCCGCGCCGTACACGAGGAGGGCGGTGCTGACGAGGGCGGGTCCGGCGTCGGCGACCTGCTCCAGGAACGGCCGGACGTAGGTGTAGGCCGCGAAGTGCCCGGTGATGATCAGTACGGTCGCGGCCAGCACGACCCGCAGCGCTCCGGCGAGCGGCGTACGCGAGCCGCCGGCGGCCTGCTCGCCCGGCATCGGCGGCAGCACGACGGCCAGCAGCCCGAGCAGCACCACCGCCAGCACGCCCATGACCACGAACGACGTGCGCCACCCCGCCGCCGAGGCGATCAGCGTGCCGGCGGGGACGCCGAGCACCGAGGCCACCGACACCCCGCCCAGGATGACCGACGTGGCGCGGCCCACCGAGCGCTCGGGCACCAGCCGCAGGCCGAGCCCGGCGGCGAAGGCCCAGAACCCGCCGATGCTCACCCCGGTCAGCACCCGCGCGCCCAGCATGACGGCGAAGTTCGGCGCGGACGCCGCCGCCAGGTTGGCCACCGCCAGCAGCGCCATCAGTCCGAGCAACGGAACCCGCCGGTCCAGCCGCCGGGTGGCGATGGCCAGTACGGGCGCCGAGACGGCCGCGACCAGCCCCGGCAGCGACATCATCAGCCCGGCCATGCCGTCGGACACCCCCAAGGTGGAGGCGATCGAGGTCAGCAGGCCGACGGGCAACATCTCGCTGGTCACGATGGTGAAGGTGCCCACCGCGACCGCCAGCACGGCGAGCCAGCGGGCCTGCGCGACAGCAGGGGTCTCAAGAGTCGTCATGCCGTTCAGCCTTGTCATCTGGCGGTGGAGGAACAATGACGAAGCTCGAAGCCTTGGTTTAGACGGGCTAAGCGATCGCGTCCAGGGGAGTGGCATGGAGTTCAGGGAGCTGGAGTGCTTTCTCGTGCTGAGCGAGGAACTGCACTTCGCGCGTACGGCCGAGCGCCTGTATCTGTCGCCGGGCCGGGTGAGCCAGCTCATCGGCGCGCTGGAGACCCGCATCGGCGGCCGGCTCTTCGACCGCACCAGCAGGCGGGTGCGCCTGACGCCGCTCGGCCGGCGTTTCCTGGACGACCTGCGCCCCGCCTACGACGGCATGGCGGCGGCCGTGTCGCGGGCGACGGCGTCGGCCCGTGAGGTGACGGGCCTGCTGCGGGTGGGGTTCCTGGCCACGCCCACGGAGATCATCACGGGCAGCGTGGCGGCGTTCGAACGCCGGTATCCGGAGTGCATGGTCGAGCTGATCGAGGTGCCGCTGTCCGACCCCTTCACCAAGCTGCGCGAGGGGCGGGTGGATCTCACGTTCACGCTGCTGCCGCTCGACGAGCCCGACCTGGAGGGCGGCGCCGAGCTGAACCACTGCCCGGTCGAGCTGGGGTTGTCCGTACGCCACCCGCTGGCGCGCCGGGCGGGCGTCGACGCCGAGGAACTGGCCTCGGTCGCCCTCCTCGGCCTCGACGACCCGGCCCCGCGCCGCTGGCGGGAGCACGTGGCCCCGACCCTCACCCCCGCCGGGCGGCCGATCCCCAGGGCCGCCACGGTGGCCACCGCCCAGGAGGGCCTGACCCAGGTCGCCCTGAACCGCGGCGGCATGCTCTTCTGCAAGCCGAGCGCCGATCACCACCGGCGGCCCGACATCACGTTCGTGCCGGTCGCCGGCCTGCCTCCCTCGTCACTGGGCCTGGCCTGGCTGCGGTCGGGCCGTACGGCCGCGATCCTGGCGTTCAACGATCTGGCCATGGAATTCGTACGACGGCATGAGACTGTGGCGGCATGACGGATACGAAGAGTAATGGCGACAAAGCTTCGGGAAACGTCCGAGTAACCGCTTGGGCGCGGGGGAGGGTCCAGGGGGTGGGCTTCCGGTGGTGGACGCGGGCCCGGGCGCTGGAGCTCGGCCTGACCGGCTGGGCACGGAACACCGACGACGGCCGGGTCGAGGTCGTCGCCGAGGGCCCACGGGAGGCGTGCGTCAAGCTGTTGGAACTGCTCAGAGGTTGCGACACGCCGGGAAGGGTCGATGGAGTAGTGGAACGATGGAGCGAAGCCCGAGGTAGTTTGGGTGGTTTTGTAGAGCGGTAGCGGCTTTTGCTAAACCGCCCAAATAGGGTATAGTTGTATGTCGGGAGTGCCTATCAGTAGGGCGTTGCGGTTCGTTCGACTTGACCGCCCACACTGCCGGTGCGACTCTTGTTAAGTACCACGCGCACCCCTCCCGCGGAATTGAAGTGCGCGAACCAGTCTGGTCACTCAGCGTGGAGGACCCTTTACCATGGCGAAGGCTCTACTCGGCCACGTCGGCGGTCCTGACCCTCGGATGGTCTCGGAGATGCGTCGCTTGCAGCAGCGTATCCGGGATCTGGAGGCAGAACTCATCCGACTTCAGGCCACGAATGACGCTCTTGCGGCGCAAACCCGCGACGAAGCGCTCAGTCGCTTGCAGGAGCGCGAGCCGGCACTCACCTGAGAGTGATCGGAGCGCAAGACCCTAGGGACGTCTCTGAGAGGCGTCCCTTGTTATTTTCCCCGGATTGAAAAGCCCTGGTCGGAAAAGCCCTGGTCATCGACACGCCCACGTGGGGCGGCCGGGACCAGTAGGCTTTTCCGAAGCCCGTTCAGCCGCGGTCAGGGAGAAGAAGGGGGTCGCTCTTGTACCTCAAGACCCTCACCCTGCGCGGCTTCAAATCCTTCGCCTCGGCGACCGCCCTGCGTTTCGAGCCGGGCATCACCTGCGTCGTCGGCCCCAACGGCTCGGGCAAGTCCAACGTCGTCGACGCCCTGGCCTGGGTCATGGGCGAGCACAGCGCCAAGTCGCTGCGCGGCGGCAAGATGGAGGACGTCATCTTCGCCGGCACCTCCTCCAGGCCGCCCCTCGGCCGCGCCGAGGTGACGCTGACCATCGACAACTCCGACGGCGCGCTGCCGATCGACTACACCGAGGTCACGATCAGCCGGCTGATGTTCCGGTCGGGGCAGAGCGAATACGCCATCAACGGCGACACCTGCCGCCTGCTCGACATCCAGGAGCTGCTGTCCGACTCGGGCATCGGCCGCGAGATGCACGTCATCGTCGGCCAGGGCCAGCTCGACGCCGTGCTGCACGCGGGCCCGGAAGACCGCCGCGCCTTCATCGAAGAGGCCGCCGGCGTGCTCAAGCACCGCAAGCGCAAGGAAAAGGCGCTGCGCAAGCTCGACGCCATGCAGGCCAACCTCACCCGGGTGCAGGACCTCGCCACCGAGCTGCGCCGCCAGCTCAAACCGCTCGGCCGCCAGGCGGAGATCGCCCGCAAGGCCGCCGTCATCCACGCCGACCTGCGTGACGCCCGGCTGCGGCTGCTCGCCGACGACCTGTGCATCCTGCGTGCCACGCTCGAACGCGAGGCCGCCGACGAGGCCGCCGTCACGGCCCGGCGCAACCAGGTCGAGACCGAGCTGGCCGAGGGCCAGCAGCGCGAGGCGGCCCTGGAGACCGCCGAGGCCGAGACCCAGCCACGGCTGAGCGCCGCCCAGGAGACCTTCTTCAGGCTCTCCTCCCTGCGCGAGCGCATCACCGGCCTCGGACAGCTCGCCGCCGAACGCCACCGCCACGCCCTCGACGCCGCCGCCATCGAACGCCGCGGCCGCGACCCCGAAGACCTCGAACGCGAGGCCGGCGAGGTGCGCGAGCAGGAGCACATCCTGCGGGCCGAGCTCGAACACGCCCAGGAACTGCTGGAGGAGGCCGTACAGCGGCGGGCCGAGGCCGAGGCCGAGCTGAGCGCGGAGGAGCAGCGGCTCGCGATGTCCGCCCGTGCCGCCGCCGACCGCCGCGAGGGCCTGGCCAGGCTGCGCGGCCAGGTCGACTCCGTACGCAGCAGGGCGCGCGCGGCCGAGGAGGAGATCGGGCGGCTGGAGAAGGCCGTGGCCGACGCCGCCGAACGCGAACGGCAGGCCCTGGCCGACCTGGAGACCCAGCGGGCCGAGGAGCCCGCGGCCGATCCGGCGCTCGCCGAGGAGCTGGCCACCGCGCAGGCCGTCGTCGAGGAGGCCAAGGCGGTCGCCGACGAGGCCCGCGCGGCCGCCGACGAGGCCGGGGCGGGGCTCGGCGGGCCGCGGGCCGCCCTCCAGGCGTCCAAGACGGCGGTCACCACGTCCCGCGCCGCCGACCAGGAGGCCCAGCGGTCGGTGGCCGCGCTCCAGGCCCGCCGCGACGCGCTGGAGCTGGGCCTGGCCAAGGGCGACGGCGGCGCCGCGCTCCTCGACGCCGGCCTGACCGGGGTGCTGGGCCCGCTGGCCGCCTCGATGCAGGTCACGCCGGGTGCGGAGCTGGCGGTCGCCGCCGTGCTCGGTCCGGTCGCCGAGGCCGTCGCCGTCCAGACCCTTGACACCGCCGTCGAGGCGCTCGACCTGTTGCGCGTCACCGACGCGGGCCAGGTGACGCTGCTCGTGGCGGGCGCCGGCGGCCAGGGCGGGGTTTCGGACACGCCGGGTCACTCCGAGGTTGCGCAGTCCCGCCCGAAGGCGCCCGAAGGCGGCCGGTGGGCCGCCGACCTGGTCACCGTGCCCGGCCACCTGCGGCCGGCGCTCGACCACGTCCTGGCGGGCGTCGTCGTGGTCGGCAAGCTCGACGCGGCCCGCGAGCTGGCCGTTCTGCGTCCCGACCTGCGGGTGGTGACGGAGGAGGGCGACGTGCTCGGGCCCCATCTGGCCAGCGGCGGGTCCGCCGGCGGCACCTCGGTGCTCCAGGTGCGGGCGGCGCTCGACGAGGCCGTGCACGACCTGCGGGAGGCGGAGGCCACGGCGGAGGCCACGGCCGAGGCGCTCGACCGGGCGATCGAGGGCGAGCAGGACGAGCAGCGGGCCGTCGAGGCGGCCCAGGCGCACGTCAACGAGGCCCAGAGCGCGGTCACCGCCGCCCAGGCCGGCGTGAGCGCCGCGCAGGGCGTCCTCGACCAGGTCAGGGCCCGTCAGCGCGAGGCCGACCAGCGTAACGCGGCGGCGGCCAAGCGGCTGGCCCAGCTGGAGGCCGCCGCGCACGCCGCGCACGCCGAGGCCGAACGCCTGGCCCGCAGCGTCACGGCCGCCCAGGACGCCCGTACCGAGGGGCTGGAGGAGCTGGCCGAGCTGGAGATCCGGCTGGCCGAGGCCGAATACGCCCAGGAGCTGGAGACCGAGCCCACCACCGACGTACGCGACGACCTGGCCGCGACCTGCGAGACGGCCCGGCAGCGCGAGATGGACACCCGGCTGCAGGTGCGCACCGCCGAGGAGCGCGTCAGGGGCATCGAGGGCCGCGCCGACGGCCTGCTGCGCGCCGCCCAGCGCGAACGCCAGGAACGCGCCCAGGCCGCCGCTCAGCGGGCCAGGCGCAGGCGGCAGGCCGTGGTGGCCGAGGCGGTCAGCAAGGGCGCCAAGCAGGTGCTCACGGCGCTCGCGTCCTCGATCCAGCTCGCCTCCCGCGAGCGCGACGACGCCGACCTCGCCCGCGTCGCCGTCGACGCCGAGCTCAAGCAGGTCCGCCTGCGCGTACGCGAGCTGGGCCAGGAGCTCGACAAGCTGGTCAACCGCGTCCACGGGAGCGAGATGGCCCGCACCGAGCAGCGCCTGCGGCTGGAACAGCTCCAGGAGCGGGCGATGGAGGAGTTCGGCGTCGAGGTCGAGGCGCTGATCTCCGAGTACGGCCCCGACGCCCCCGTCCCCGGCGACCCGCCCGTCCCCTATGTCCGCGTGGAGCAGGAGAAGCGGGCCAGGGCCGCCGAGCGGCAGATGACCCAGCTCGGCAAGGTCAACCCGCTGGCGCTGGAGGAGTTCGCCGCGCTGGAGGAGCGTCACGCCTTCCTGACCTCGCAGCTCGAAGACCTCAAGAAGACCCGGCGCGACCTGCTCACCGTGGTCAAGGAGGTCGACGACCGGGTCGAGCAGATGTTCGCCTCGGCGTACGAGGACGTCGCGCGCGAGTTCGAGCAGATCTTCGGCCGGGTCTTCCCCGGCGGCGACGGGCGGCTCGTGCTCACCGACCCGGCCGACATGCTGACGACGGGCATCGAGGTCGAGGCCAGGCCGCCGGGCAAGAAGGTCAAGCGGCTGTCCCTGTTGTCGGGCGGCGAGCGTTCGCTGACGGCGGTGGCGTTCCTGGTGTCCATCTTCAAGGCGCGGCCCTCGCCGTTCTACGTGATGGACGAGGTCGAGGCCGCGCTCGACGACACCAACACCCAGCGTCTGCTGACCCTGTTCGAGGAGTTGCGGCAGAGTTCCCAGCTCATCGTCATCACCCACAACAAGCGCACGATGGAGATCGCCGACGCCCTTTATGGCGTGTCGATGCGCGGTGACGGCGTGACGCAGGTGATCAGCCAGCGGCTGCGGGAGCGCGAATCCGCCTGATCCGGCCTGTCATCATCCGTGTGCCTTGGGCATGACCATGCCGGTCGATCTGGAAAACTGACATCTTGTGGATGGTTACCTCGGCGTCATAGTGATCGTGGTCGTCGTCGCCCTGCTGGCGGTCGGCGGCCTCTTCCTGCTGTTCAGGCCGGGTCGCAAGGCGGCGCCGCCCGTGCCGCCGCCGCAGGCGCCGCCGCTTCCCGAGGAGGAGAAGCGGCCCGCCGGACCGGTCGAGGAGGCCGACGGGGCGGTCACCACGGTCCCGCCGCCGATCAAGCCGGCCGAGCCGATGGTCATCGCGCCCGAGGTCGAGGTGCCGCCGCCGTCCGCGGGCCGGATGGTGCGGCTGCGTTCGCGTCTGGCGCGTTCGCAGAGCTCGCTCGGCCGCGGCCTGCTGGAGCTGCTGTCCCGCGACCGGCTCGACGACGACGTCTGGGACGAGATCGAGGAGAGCCTGATCACCGCCGACGTGGGCGTCGCCCCGACCCGCGCGATGGTCGAGGAGCTGCGCACCAAGGTCAAGGTGCTGGGCAGCCGTACCCCGGCGGAGGTCCGAGGCGTGCTGCGCGAGCAGCTTCTCGCGCAGGTCAACCCCGACCTCGACCGCAGTCTCCACGTGCAGAAGCACGGCGAGCGGCCGGCCGTGGTGCTCGTCGTGGGCGTCAACGGCACGGGCAAGACCACCACCACGGGCAAGCTCGCCCGTTCGCTCATCGGCGACGGCAAGAAGGTCGTGCTGGGCGCGGCCGACACGTTCCGCGCGGCGGCGGCCGACCAGCTCCAGACCTGGGGCGAGCGGGTCGGCGCCGAGACCGTACGCGGGCCCGAGGGCGGCGACCCGGCCTCGGTGGCCTTCGACGCCACGGCCAAGGGCATCGAGGACAAGGTCGACGTCGTCATCGTCGACACCGCGGGCCGCCTGCACACCAAGACCGGTCTCATGGACGAGCTGGGCAAGGTCAAGCGGGTCATCGAGAAGAAGGCCACGGTCGACGAGGTGCTGCTCGTGCTCGACGCCACCACCGGCCAGAACGGCATGCGCCAGGCGCAGGTGTTCGCCGAGGTGGTCAACATCACCGGCATCGCGCTCACCAAGCTCGACGGCACGGCCAAGGGCGGCATCGTGATCTCGGTGCAGCGCGAGCTGGGTGTGCCGGTCAAGCTCGTGGGGCTCGGCGAGGGGCCCGACGACCTGGCGCCGTTCGACCCCGAGGTGTTCGTGGACGCGATCCTGGGTGACTGACCCTCGGTATCGGTTGTGTCCTAATTCATGCCGATATGGCCGTTACCAGAAAAGTCTTGAGTGGTTAGTTGGCTTTGTGCTGACATGTTCGGGTTACCCGCGATCACCGAGGGGATGCCCATGAAGAAGATCGTCGTACATCGGCCCGGGACTGTCAGGCCGTCCACGCAGGCCTCGCCGCGACACACTCCTTGACCTGTTACTGGGTCGGCGTTTCCACGCGGGAACGCCGACCGCTGGGAGGTGGGCAGTCGTGAGGACGATCGCCCTCGACGCCGACCGCAGGATCGCCGGACCCTACTCGCTGGCCGCCGCCCTGCTCGACCTGCTGGTCCCCGAGGCACTGGACCGCCGGCCCGAGCTGGCGGCCGCGTACGACGTGGAGATCCGGGTCGCGGCGCCCCGCCTGCGAACGGTCGTCCCGGCACGCAGGCGTTCGCTGGCCGACGACCTGCCCAGAGCCCAGCGCATCCTCATCCCCGGGGCCCGCCGCAGTCTCAGGATCGCCAACGGGCTGGCCGAGTTCGTCCGCGAGCTCCTGACCCTCACGGGCCCGCTCACGCTCGTCGTGTCGAACCTGGGCGAGGCCGACCACACCGACGCCGAACTGGTCGAGGTGCTGCGCCGCCGGCTCGACCCCGGACTGCTGCGCGTCCAGGAAGGGCCGTCGGCGCCCGGCGAGGGTCCGTTGTGCGCCGACTTCGACCGCTTCCGTGACGAGGGCTTCCACCACGCCATGGCGGAGTCGGGGCTGGAGGCCCTGCGCGGCATGGCGTACGAGGACGATCCGGACGAATGGCAGACCCTCGTGCAGCGCGTCGCCTCCGCCCTGGAGGCGGTGGAACGCGAGGAGGAGGCCCGCGCCCTCTACGACCGGGCCAGGCGCGTGAGCACCAACCCCAAGCACCGGGCCACGATCGCGTACGCCACCGCCATGATCCTGGTACGCCACCACGACCCGGCCCGCCGCGACCCCGGCGAGGCGATGGCCTGGATCAACGAGGCCGTCACGATCACGTCGTTGTTGCCCGACCCCCGCGAACGGGCCTTCCACCTCGGGTTCGACCTCAACGGCAAGGCCCTGGTCGAGCTGCGCGCGGGCCGGTCGGGCAACGCGCTCCCCCTGGTCGAGCAGGCCATCGCGCTGGCCGAGGAACACCTGGCCGGCGAGCACCCGATCCACCGGCTCGTGCTGCGCGCAAATCGGGCCCAGCTGTTGGCCCAGGCCGGCCGGTACGAGGAGGCGCTGGCCGACTACACCGCGGCGATCGACGCCGATCCCGGCTACCCCGACTACTACCTCGACCGGGGCAACCTGCTCAACCAGCTCGGCAGACCGGCCGAGGCCCTGGCCGACTACGAGACGGTGACGCGGCTCAGCCCGCCCTTCCCCGAGGCGTACTACAACCGTTCGGAGCTGCGGTTCGCGGCGGGCGACCTCGAAGGCGCCCGTGCCGACCTGGACCGTACGCTGGAGCTCGATCCCGGCTTCGCGGCCGCGTACGTGAACAGGTGCGGCATCCTCGCGCTCCACGGCGAGTACGAGCGGGCCAGGGCGGACGTCGCGCGCGGGCTGGCGCTCCGGCCGCGCGACGCGCACCTGCTGTGCGTGCTCGGCCAGGTGGAGACGGCGCAGGGCCGCCACCCGGAGGCGTACGCCGCCTTCGAGGCCGCGCTGGAGATCGACCCCGACCTGCCCGCCGCCTGGGGGAACCGGGCCGTGCTGGCCTTCGAGCGCGGCGACCACGCGGGCGCCCTGTCCGACCTGACGCGCGCGCTGAAGCTGACCGAGACGGTGGAGCTGCTGTTCAACCGGTCGATGGTGTACCGGGAGCTGGGCAGGGCCAAGGAGGCCAGGCAGGACCTGCTCAGGGCCGCCGAGCTGGCCCCGGAGGACCAGGACGTCGAGCGGGCGCTGGCCGAGTGCTGAGGGGTGAGGGTCAGGCTCGTGGTGTTGAGAGCGGGCCGATCGGCACCACCAGGGGGGTCCCGGCCACGGGGTCCTCGATGATCTTGGCGTCCAGCTCGAACACCTCGCGCAGCAGCTCCTCGGTCAGCACCTCGTGCGGGGTGCCGGCCGCGACGACCCGGCCGGCGCGCATGGCCACCAGGCGGTCGGCGTAGCGCGCGGACAGGTTGAGGTCGTGCAGGACCATGACGACCGTGCGCCCGGCCTGCTCGTGCAGATGACGTACGAGCTCCAGCACCTCCACCTGGTGCGCCAGGTCGAGGAACGTGGTGGGCTCGTCGAGCAGCAGCAGGTCGGTGCCCTGGGCCAGGGCCATGGAGATCCAGGCGCGCTGCCGCTGGCCACCCGACAGCTCGTCGAGCGGTCGTTCGGCGAGGTCGGCCAGGCCGGTCATGGACAGCGCCGCGGCGACCGCCGACTCGTCGTCGGAGGACCACTGCCGGTACCACGTCTGGTGCGGATGCCGGCCCCTGGCCACCAGGTCGGCGACCGTCAGTCCCTCGGGGGCCGAGGGCGCCTGGGGCAGCACGCCGAGGATCTTGGCCACCTCGCGGGTGGGGATGGAGTCGATGCGCTTGCCGTCCAGCAGCACCTGGCCGCCCTGGGGTTTGAGCAGGCGGCCGAGCGCGCGCAGGAGGGTGGACTTGCCGCAGCCGTTCGGGCCGATGATCGTGGTCACCGTGCCCGCCTCGATGCCCAGGTCGAGGCCGTCCACGATGGTCCGGTCGCCGTAGCCGAGCTTGACGCCCGCGGCCTGCAGCCTCATTTGCGTGCCCTCCAGATCAGGTGGATCAGGTACGGTGCGCCCAGCACGGCCGTGACGATGCCGACGGGCAGTTCGATCGGCGAGAAGACGGTCCGGGCGATCAGGTCGGCGCCCGCGGTGAGCACGGCCCCGGTGACCGCCGAGCACAGCAGCGGCGGCCGGGCCGAGCGGGCCAGCCTGAGCGCGATCTGCGGCGAGGCCAGCGCCACGAACGCGATCGGCCCGGCCGAGGCGGTGGCCACCGCGGCCAGCAGCACGGCGGCCAGGATCAGCAGCCCGCGGGCCGCGTTCATCCGTACGCCGAGCGCGGTGACGACGTCGTCGCCGAACCGCAGCGCGTCGAGCGAACGGGTGCCGAGCAGGGTGGCCGGGACGAGCACGGCCAGCGCCAGCGCCACCGGGACGACGTGCTCCCAGCCGCGGCCGTTGAGCGAGCCGCTGATCCAGACCATGGCCCGGCTGGTGTCGTTCACGTCGCCGACGGTCAGCAACCAGAACTTCACGTTGGTGAACACGGCGGCCACGCCGATGCCGACCAGGACCAGGCGGTAGCCGTCCAGGCCGCGCCGCCAGGCCAGGCCGTAGACGACGGCCGCGCCGAGCAGGCCGCCGAGCAGGGCCAGCGCGGGGACGCCGAGGGTGGCCAGCAGGCCGCTGGTGCCGCCGTAGACGCTGCCGCTGGCCACCACGCCGGCCACGACGGTGACCGAGGCGCCGGTCGTGACGCCGAGGATCTCGGGGCTGGCCAGCGGATTGCGGGCGATGGACTGGATGAGCGCGCCGGACAGCGCCAGCGCCGCGCCGACCAGGGCGCCGGTCAGCGCGCGCGGCAGGCGGAGTTCCATGATGACGAAGTGGGCCGCGCTGTTGACGTCGAAGGTGCCCTGGAGCACTTCCGGCAGGCTCATCGGGAGGTCGCCGATGCGCATGTTGAGCGCCATGAGCAGGAACAGGAGCACCAGGCCGGTCACGCTGACGGTGACGGCACGCAGGCGCAGCCGCCAGGACAGGGCGCCGAGGCGCAGGGAGAGCGCGGTCATAGCCGTACCGGCTTCCTGCGGCGGACCAGGGCGACGAAGAAGGGGGCGCCGAGCAGCGCGACGATCACGCCCACCTCCAGCTCGCCCGGAGGGGCGACCACGCGGCCGATCACGTCGGCGACCAGCAGCAACGCCGCCCCGACGAGCCCCGAGTACGGCAGCAGCCACCGGTGGTCGGTGCCCGACAGCGGGCGGGCCAGGTGCGGCACGATCAGGCCCACGAACGCCAGCGAGCCGCACGCGGCCACCGCGGCGCCCGACAGCAGGGTGACGGAGGCGACGCCGACCGTCCTGGTCAGGGCGATGTTCTGGCCGAGGGAACGGGCGACGTCCTCGCCGAGCGACAGGGCGTTCAGGCCCGGGGCGTTGACCATGGCCAGCAGCAGGCCCACGAGGATGAACGGGAGCACCTGCCAGACGACGTCCGGGCCCCTGGCGGCGATGGAACCGGCCTGCCAGAAGCGGAACACGTCCATGGCCTGCTCGTCGAGGAGCACGATGGCCGAGGTCATGGCGTACAGCAGGGCGCTGACCGCGGTGCCGGCCAGGGCCAGCGTGACCGGGGTGGGCCCGCCTCTGCCGCCCGTCATGCCGAGCGCGAACACCGCCACGCTGGCCACCAGCGCGCCCGCCAGGCCGAACCAGATGTAGGCGAGCAGGCTGGAGGCGCCGAGCAGGATGATCGAGGCCACCATGGCGAACGCCGCGCCCTGCGTGACGCCCAGCAGGCCGGGGTCGGCGAGCGGGTTGCGCGTGTGGCCCTGCATGAGCGCGCCCGCGACGCCGAGCGCGATCCCGGCCAGCACGCCGAGCACGGTACGCGGGACGCGCAGCGAACGGATGATGATGTCGTTCTCGCTGCCCATGGGCGCGGTGAGTGCCTGCCAGGCGTCGCCGGGCGGTACGGGCTTCGAGCCGATCGTGATGCTCAGCACCGCCGCGGCCGCGACGGCGGCGAGCAGGACGAGCAGGAGGCCGAGCCGCCGGCGCCGGATGCCGTGAAGGCGGGGCGCGAGCGCGGTCACGTGTTTTTCCTCCCCTTGTTTGCTCGATCGTGGTGAAGTATGCCAGGTTAGGCAGGGCTAACCTAATTTAGGTTCGCCTTACTTCGAGAAAGGGTTCCGATGAGAGCGTGGCGGGTGCTGGCCGGTGTACTGCTGGTGGCGGGGGTGGCCGCGTGCGGCTCGACGGAGCCCTCGGCCACACCCTCGTCCGCGGCGGCCTCCAGGACGATCGAGCACGCCATGGGCTCGACCGCGATCTCCGGGCTGCCCAAGCGCGTCGTGGCCCTCGACCAGAGCTTCGTGGACGCCGTGCTCACGCTGGAGACCCCCGTGATCGGCTACACCACGTACCGGTCGATCGACACCAAGCTGCCCGACTACCTCGGCCCGGTCGCCGCCCAGTACGGCAAGGAGGCGACCCCCGTCGGGACGCTGGAGCAGCCGAGCCTGGAGAAGATCGCCGCACTCAAGCCCGACCTGATCGTGTCGGCCAAGGTCCGGCACGAGGCCCTGTACGACAAGCTGTCGAAGATCGCTCCCACGGTCTTCAGCGAGACCACCGGCGCCATCTGGAAGGACAACCTGCGGCTCATGGGCCGGGCCCTGGGCAAGGAGGCGCTGGCCGAGTCCAGGATCAAGGCGTTCGAGGAGCGCGCGGGCAAGATCGGGGCCGCGATCAAGGCCAAGGAGGGCGGGACGCTGCCGACGATCTCGATCGTGCGCTTCGCCGGTGAGCCCACGGTCCGGCTCTACGTCGAGAAGTCCTACTCCGGCGTGGTGCTGAAGGACGTCGGTTTCCCGCGCCCGCAGGGCCAGCCGACCAAGGACGACGCCATCGCCGTGGACGTCAGCCAGGAGCGTATCGCCGACCTGGACGCCGACCGCATCTTCGTCGCCACCTACCCCGACCCGGCCAGCGACGGCCCCAAGGAGAAGTTCGTCGGCAACCCCCTGTGGGGCCGGCTCAAGGGCGACAAGCACGAGGTCAGCGACCTGACCTGGATGAGCGCCGTGGGCATCCAGGGCGCCCACGCCATGCTGGACGACCTGGCCGGGATCTTCTCGGTCGACCCGGCCAAGCCCACCGCCTGACCCGCGCTCAGCGCGGCAGGAAGGCGCGCAGGCCGGCCAGGTGGGGTTCGAGGTCCAGCCCCTGGCCGGCCAGCCATTCCGGGTTGTCGTAGGTGCCCTTGTAGCGGTCGCCGCGGTCGCAGACCAGGGTGACGATGCTGCCCTGGTCGCCCGCCTCGCGCATCTCCCTGATGAGATCGACGCACGCCGCCATGTTCGTCCCCGTGGAGCCGCCCACGTCGAGGCCGGTGACCTCGCGGGTCCAGTGCATGGCGGCGATCGAACGGGCGTCGGGCACGGCGATCATGCGGTCGATCACGCTCGGCAGGAACGAGGGCTCCACCCGGGGACGCCCGATACCCTCGATCCGCGACCCGGACGCCGTGGCCGACGGGTCGCCGGAGACCCAGCCCGGATAGAACGCCGAGCCCTCCGGATCGACGACGGCCAGGCGGGTGGGGTGGCGGCGGTAGCGGATGTAGCGGCCGATCGTGGAGGACGTGCCGCCGGTGCCGGCGCCCACGACGATCCAGGCGGGCTCGGGATGCGGCTCCATGGACATCTGGGAGTAGATCGACTCGGCGATGTTGTTGTTGCCGCGCCAGTCGGTCGCGCGTTCGGCGTAGGTGAACTGGTCCATGAAGTGGCCCCCGGTCTCGGCGGCCAGACGGTGAGATTCCTCATAGATCGCGCCAGGGTCGGCGACGAGATGACATTTTCCGCCGTAGAACTCGATGAGGTGACACTTCTCCGGCGACGTGGACGCGGGCATGACGGCGATGAACGGCAGCCCGAGCAGCCGGGCGAAGTACGCCTCGCTGACCGCGGTCGAGCCGCTGGACGCCTCCACGATCGTGGTGGCCGGGCCGATCCAGCCGTTGGCGAGGCCGTAGAGGAAGAGGGACCGGGCGAGCCGGTGTTTGAGTGAACCGGTTGGGTGCACCGATTCGTCTTTCAGGTAGAGGTTTACCCCCCAATGCGAGGGAAGCGGAAAGACGTGCAGGTGCGTATCACAACTCCGGTTGGCGTCGGCCTCCACCTTGCGGATGGCCTCCGCCACCCAACGGCGTGTCCCAGTGTCGTGACGGTCCACAAACTCCATGTCCATACGCTATCCCCTGTGACTCTGACCACTATTCCTACGATATTGGGTGGCTAGTGTTATGATAATGAGACTTGTCCGGCCGTGGACGTGACCACGCACGCCGCGAGCCAGATGGACTGAAACCCCTTCTGACCTAGGCGAACTCTCCTAACGCCCCCCTTACTCGGGAGTTGCGAGGATGAGGAATGCTGTCAGGCGGCTTGTGCCGAACGGGGGATAGCGCAAGGGGGAATGAAATTGATCACTATGACCGATGAGCAGCGTCAGGACTGGTTCGAGCGCGATGTCGTGCCCGTGACGTCGCAGCTGTTCGCTTCCGCCATGCGCCTGACCCGTAACGCCGCCGACGCCGAGGACCTGGTGCAGGAGACCGTCGCCAAGGCGTACACGTCCTATCACCAGTTCCGTGAGGGCACCAACCTCAAGGCGTGGCTCCACCGGATCCTCACCAACAACTTCATCAACGACTACCGCAAGAAGCAGCGCTCGCCGAAGTTGTCGGCCGCCGAGGACATCGAGGACTGGCAGCTCCACGCCGCCGAGTCCCACAGCTCCACGGGCCTGCGTTCGGCCGAGACCGAGGCGCTCGACCGGCTGCCCGACAGCGTCGTGATGAACGCCCTGCGTTCCCTGCCCGAGGACTTCCGCGTGGCCGTCTACCTGGCCGACGTCGAGGGCTTCGCGTACAAGGAGATCGCCGAGCGTATGGGGACGCCCATCGGCACCGTGATGTCCCGCCTCCACCGCGGCCGCCGCCAGCTCCGCGGCATGCTGGAGGACTACGCACGCGAGGAGGGCGCCGTACGCCTTCCTGCCCCGCGCGCCGCGGCCTGACGGCCTAGAAGGACGTCGCCGAGTCGAGGGACAGGTGGAGGCGGACGCGGGACACGCCGCCTTCGTGGCGTAGCCGTACCCGGTCGCAGAGCTGCCTGCTGATCCAGAGCCCGTATCCCCGTGGGGACTCGGGCTCCGGTGGTATGTAGCCCGGCAGGGGGTCGTCGAGGGCGCCGCCGGGATCGGCGATCTCGCAGACCAGCTCGCGGTCCTCCACCCACATCGTGATCGTGCCGAAGCCCGCGCCGTGCTCTATGGAGTTCGCGGCGACCTCGGAGACGCCCAGCACCAGCGAGCTGATGAGGTTGCGGTCCATGCCGGCCGTCCTGGCGTAGTCGCCGACGGTCTGGCGCAGGCGTTTGAGCTCGCGGGCGGTGAAGCGCACGGTGTGGGCCCCCGGGCCCGGCTCGGGGAACGGCGCGTGGTCGCCGTCGAGCACCAGGTCGTGGGGTTCGACGAAGAGGCTGCTCGCGGTCTCGCCCCCGGCCCCCAGCAGCAGGGGGTGGACCACGGGGGTCAGCTCGCGTACGGGCTCGGGGACGTGGCGCTGGTCGTACAGGCACATCATGACGAGGGGGGCCGCGGCGAGGGCGGCGTTGATGACCGAGTCGTAGCGGATGAGGTCCTGGACGCGCGGCTCGCTCAGGCCGGTCCAGACGGGTTCGCCGACGACGAGCGTGGGCCGGCCGCGGGTGTACTCGTGGTAGGCGGCCAGCATCCGGTGGGGGTGGCCGTACCAGGCGCTGGAGGGGCGGCTGTCGATGCGGCGCGCGTCGCCGCCGAGGGCCTCGGCCAGCAGCGCCAGCCGGCTGGGACGGTTGATCACCAGCACCCGCTGGTCTTCGTCCAGCGCGGCGCGCACGCGCGGCACGACGAGGTCGAGGAAGGCCCGATCCGAGTCGTACGGTACCGCGACGTGCTTCAGCGACTGTGCCCGCTCACGGCGCACGGCCGAAACGTAGCAAGGGCTAGCCGGGCTGTGCAACGGCTATCAAAGTGACCGCTCCGAGCGCGCAGGCCACCCCGGCCACCTGGACGGCCCGCAGGCGTTCGCCGAGCACCTGCCGGGCCAGCAGCAGGGTGCTGGCGGGGTAGAGCGAGACCAGTACGGCGACCAGGCTCAGCAGGCCCTGCCGCTGGGCCAGGAGGAAGAGCACGTTCGCCGCCATGTCGAGCGCGCCGGCCGCCACGATGATGTGCAGCGACCCCGGGCCGGGCCGCAGCGAGCGGCGCGTGAGCAGGGCGAGCAGGGCCACGACGGTCACCGACGACAGCCGGGCGCCGACCAGCGGCCACAGGCCCGCCTCGGACGGCGCCAACGCCAGCAGGATGAAGAACCCGCCGAAACCGGCTCCCGCGGCCAGGGAGACCAGTACCGACCCGAACGAGCCGCCCGCGCCGCCCGAGTTGTCCTGGCTGATCAGCAGGATCGAGCCGAGCGCCAGCACGACCCCGGCCAGGGCCCAGAAGTGCGGGCGCTCGCCGGTGGCCAGGCCGTACAGGACGGGCAGCGCCGCGGAGGTGGCCGCGGTCGTGGGCGCGACCACGGACATCACGCCCGTGGCCAGCGCGCGGTAGAACAGCGCCAGCCCCGCCGCGCCCGACAGGCCGGCCAGCAGCCCCCAGAACAGGGCCGGGCCGCCGAGCACGCCCGGCAGGACGGGCAGCAGCACGAGGATCAGCGCCAGGCCGGCGATCTGGGAGAGGGCGACGACCGAGAGCACCTGCGAACGCTTGGTGGCCAGGCCGCCGAAGAAGTCGGCCGTGCCGTAGACCACCGCGCAGGCGGTCGCGAGGATCACCGCGGTCACGTCGCCTCCCTTGGTTCAACAGAATGCACTGTTAGTACAACATATAGGGTGCAACAGAATGCACAACCCATTCACTACACTGCACCGCATGGAAGATCCGGAGACCATCACGCGGGCCATCGCGAACAACGTGCGCGCCCAGCGCTCCCACCGCGGCCTCACGCTCGACGCGCTGGCCGCCAGGTCGGGGGTGAGCAGGGGCATGCTCGTCCAGGTCGAGCAGGGGCGGACGAACCCCAGCGTGTCCACCCTCACCCGGATCGCCTCCGCGCTCGGCGTCACGGTGGCCCGGCTGGTCGAGGTCTCCGACGTGCCCATGGTCCGCGTCGTGGACAAGAGCGACGTGGTCACCTTCGACCAGGGCGGCGTGCAGGCCAAGCTGCTGGTCGGCGCGGACTCGCCGATGATCCTGGAGTTGTGGGACTGGCGGCTCGGCCCTGGTCAGCACCACGACGGCGACGCCCATCCGCCGGGCACCCGCGAGATGCTGACCGTGCTGGAGGGCGAGCTGACGCTCACCGTCCACGGCAGGAGCCACGTGATCGGCGCGGAGTCGGCCGTGCTGTTCACGGCCGACCGCCCGCATCGTTACGCCAACGCGGGCGAGCGGGAGCTCCGGCTGGTGATGGTGGTCGCCGAGCCACGCGAGGCGCCGGACCAATAACGTCGAACGGCCTGCGGATGACCCCCCGGAGTTTCATGATTACTCCATGTCTTGGACGGCTGATGCCCGTTGCTGGGTACATCGTTTGTGTACGGAAACGTCGGCAGGGGGTGGCGTGTGACCGAAGCCCGCGCGGCGGCGGAGAAACTCCAGGCGGAGCTGCACGGGCTGGGTGTCACCAGCGCGTACGAGGTGGGCGACGGAGCGACCATCTCGGTCTGGATCGGTCTCGTCGTGCACTACCGGGATGGTTTTTACCGTTGGCAGGAAGGTCCGGTTAAACGTCGTCATCTGGGTACGGATCCGGTTGGATGTGCCATGCGCGTGGCGCGCCGCTACAAGGAGCTGCACGCGGACATCCCACCCTGGTGGGACGACCTGGCCAGGGAACTACGGGGGAGACCGGTCCAGGACTATCCGTAAGGCCCCCGCGTGCGGTGTTTCGGGGGAAAACATGCGCATTTGGGCTTTGCCGATCGTTCTGTTCGTTCTGGCGGGCTGCGCCGCGCAACCGGTGCCACGCCGGCAGGCCGCCGTGGTCCGGCCCCGGGTCAGCGCCGAGACCCTGGCCAAACGGCTGGTGGCGCAGCAGGCCGACTGGCCGCGCCGCCGCAGGTACGACTGCGGCAGGATCAAGTGTGTGGCCCTGACCTTCGACGACGGTCCGGGCCCCTACACCGGCAAGCTGCTCGACCTGCTGCACAAACGCGAGGTCAGGGCCACGTTCTTCGTGCTGGGGCAGATGGTGGCCGCCGACCCGGGCGGGCGCTTCACCCGCCGGATCGTGGACGAGGGCCATGAGATCGGCAACCACTCCTGGTCCCACCCGGCGCTGACCGGCCTGTCGCCCGAGGGGGTGCGGCACGAACTGGGCCAGACCGAAGAGCTGGTCCGCCGGCTGACCGGGGTCCGGATGCGGATGATGCGCCCGCCGTACGGCAGCACCGACGACCGTGTCGCCGCCGAGACCCGCCGCGAGGGCCTGGCCCAGATCCTGTGGGACGTCGACACCCTCGACTGGCTGCACCGCAGGCCCGAGGCCGTGGTCAGGGCCGCCGCCACCGCCAAGGCCGGGTCGATCGTGCTCATGCACGACATCCACCCCACGACGGTCGAGGCCGTGCCGAAGGTGCTCGACACGCTCTCCAGGAAGGGCTTCACGTTCGTGACCGTCTCGGAGTTGTACGGCCGCACCCCCGCGCCGGGCCGCACGTACACCGCACGATGAGCGGCATGGCACTCTTGGGCCATGGGTTTCACCGGCTTCCCCGACGAGGCGTTCATCTTCTACGAGGGCCTTGAGGCGGACAATTCCAAGACCTACTTCACCCGCAACAAGCACCTGTACGAGGACGCCGTCCGCGCGCCCATGACGGAGCTCACCGACGAGCTGGCGGCCGAGTTCGGCCCGGCCCAGCTCTTCCGGCCCTACCGCGACGTGCGCTTCTCCAAGGACAAGACGCCGTACAAGACGCACCAGGGCGCCTTCGTCGACCTGATGCCCGGCATCGGCTTCTACGTCGAGATCAGCGCGGCCGGCCTGTACGCCGCCGGCGGCCGCTACACCCAGGCCCCCGACCAGGTCGCCCGCTACCGCGCGGCGGTGGACGAGGACCTGACCGGCAAGCCGCTGGAGTCGATCGTCGCCAAGCTCGCCGACGCCGGTTACACGATCGGCGGCGAGTGCCTGAAGACCAAGCCGCGCGGTTTCGGCGAGGACCATCCGCGCATCGAGCTGCTGCGCCACAAGTCGCTGTTCGCCGGCGTGCGTCACGAGCCGGAGCCGTGGGTGCACACGGCCGAGGTGCGCGAGCGCGTCGAGCGGGTCTGGCGCGACTGCGCGGCGCTGGTCGAATGGCAGTGCGCGCACGTCAGGGGCAGCGAGCTGCCGCGCCGGTGAGGCTCATCGCTGGCCCGTCGTGACCTGGTCCCCCTTCAGGATGCGGTCGACCGTCTGCCCGGCCACCGAGCTGGCCGCCGTCGTGCCCGCGGCGAGCACGAGGGCCAGCGCCGGCGCGGCCAGGCTGCGTACGCTGCGCAGGTTGCGCACCCGGGCCCACGGCTCGTCGGCCAGGTGCATGATCCGCCACTCCCAGAACAGCCCGAGCCCGACGCAGACCATCATCACCTGCCCCACCACGATCGCCACGACCTGCGCCTTGTCGAAGGCCCCGATGTCCGGTTCGACCAGCGTCGACAGATACCCGGCCAGGCTGGTCAGCAGGGCCGCGGCGGCCAGGTGCAGCGCCTTGGTCATCGGCTGGGTGCCGCGTACCCGCGGGTAGAAGTAGCCGAACAGGAAGCCGAACGCGGGCAGGGTGAGCAGGTAGCGGCCGTCGAAGAGGAAACCGGTCAGGTCCGTGCCCTCCGGCCAGCCGAAGACCAGCGCGAAGGGCAGGCTCAGCAGCAGGCTGACGGTGAAGGCCGACAGGCCGTTGTGCCACGGAGTGCAGCCCGCCGCCGTGGCGAAGGCGGTCTCGGGGTGCCGTCCGTGCTCGCGCAGCGCCGACTCCAGAGCCCGTCGCCGCTGGTCGAACTCCTCCATCGACATGTCCGCGCCCAGCCTGGTCCGTCCCGTGCGGTACAACTCCTGCTCGGCGAGGAGCAGCAGGCGTTTGTGCAGGGCGGCCCTGATGAACTGCCGGTGCTCCTCCTGCGTGTCCGGCTCGACGACGACCGTACGCGGCCCGGTGAGCAGCCAGCGGGCGGTCACCCAGGCCACGATCGAGGTGATCGCCAGCAACGGCAGCGGCACGTCGATGTCGGCCAGCGTCGTGCTGCCGCCGGGCGTGATGTAGAGCACCATCAGCACCACGATCATCGTCGACTCGGCCGCCGGGTTGCGCACGGCCGACACCTGGCAACCCAGCCGCCAGAGCCGCAGCACCAGCATCACGAACCCGAGCAGCAGCAGCCCGAGCACCCCGCGGACCAGCGGGTCGAGCGGCAGGGTCCCGATCGTCGGGACGACCGCGCGGGGCACGGCCAGGCTCCACGACCCGGCGTCCAGCCACTCCGTCGGCCAGCCCTGCACGAGCAGGCTCACCACCACCGCGCCCACGACCGCGCCGCGGCTCCACCGCCTGGTCGCCACGGCCACCGCAGCGACCGGGATCATCGCCCAGCTCAGCGCCAGCACCAGGCGTACGCTGTCGGGCGGGTAGACGCCGCTCAGCAGCGCCCGCGACCACAGGGCCAGGGCCAGCAGCCCGATCGCGGCCTCGGCCCACAACGCGGCCAGCCGGACGACCACCGGCCTGACCCCGAGGTCGAGGCTGAAGCCGATCGCCGCGCCCGCCGCCGACAGGGCCGCGAGCGCGGCCCCGGTCAGCAGCGTGCGTCCGGGGAGCTGGCCGTGCAGCCACGACCAGCTCAGCATGCCGATCCCGACCAGTACGCCGAGCCCGGTCACCGTGAGCAGGTCGCGGACGGTCCACGGTGGGCTGGTGGGCAACACCCGTCCGGCGTGCCGTACCGCCATCACCGGCACCGCGACGAACAGGATCACGTACGCGACCGGCGACCACTCCTCGGCGACCAGCGGGATCAGCAGGGCCGGCGCGGCGATGGCCAGGGCGATGACCAGCTCCCGGTTGGGCACCCGCTGCCACCACCGCAGGCCGAGTGAGCGCACCAGGAACACCGCCAGCGCGCACGCCGTGAGCACGCCGAGCGCGGTGGCCCACGAGAAGTCGTCCTCCTCGGCCACGTCCGGGAACCCGTAGGAGTCGGGCGCCAGCGTCATGCTCACCGGGTAGGCGCCGACGGAGAACCGCATCAGCTCGCTCTCCTGCCGCTCCGGCTGGATGCCCTCGACGCGCAGCACGGCCCACTCGCCGGGCAGCACGGTGACCGTACGGACCACGACGATCAGCGGGAACGCGGTCGGCGCGGTGAAGTCGAACCGCAGCAGCTCCTCGATCTTGACCTGGCGCAGCAGCGTCACCGTGAACTCGGCCGTGACCTGCTTCGGCGAGGAGACGACGACCGGCGCGAGCCGGGTGGTGGGCGCCAGGCTCTGGCCGTCCACCTTCAGCGCGCCGAACGCGGAGTCGGTCGCCTGCTGGAGCGTGCCGGGGAAGCCGCCGCCCCGGCGCAGCGCCTCGGCCAGCGGATCGTCGGGACGCATGCCCAGCCGATGTCTGACGGTGATCCTGACCTGGCGCTGCCGGGGATCGATGCGCCCCTTGGGCACGGCGCCGAGATCGGCGGTGCGCGCCCGGGTGAGCGAGACCTCGGTGGTGGCCGTGCGGGCCCAGCCGACGGCGGGATCGGCGCGGGCGGCGGCGGCCGCCCACGGGTTGGTCACGACGGTGCTCTTGGGTCCCTCGGACCCGGTCACGGGTCTGGCTGCGATGGTGCACCAAACAATCGCCCCGAACGACACCAGAGCCAGCCCGAATGAGATTGCCATCCGGAGCTTACCCACAATGGGGATGATTCTCTTGACAGCCGAAATGTTCTATGGCGTAGGGTCACGGTGTCATTACAGCTGCTCCCATAACAGCCCTTCTTTACAGCGCGGCACGGGAGAAACGTTCCATCGCACGTGCGCAGGGCTGCCGTTGACAGACTCTCCTGACACGAAAACCGCGTGCCACCGGAAAAGTGACACGCGGTTCCGAACGAGCGGAGAACGAATCAGGCGCGCTTGGCGCGGGCCGCGGCGCGGCCCCGGGTGGCGGCGTCGAGCACGACCTTGCGGATGCGGACCGCGTCGGGCGTGATCTCCACGCACTCGTCCTCGCGGATGAACTCCAGCGCCTGCTCCAGCGACAGCGTGCGCGGCGGGATGACCTTCTCGGTCTCCTCGCTCGTGGACGAGCGCATGTTGGTGAGCTTCTTCTCCTTGGTGATGTTCACGTCCATGTCATCGGAACGCGAGTTCTCACCGATGATCATGCCCTCGTAGACCTCGGTGGTCGGCGAGACGAACAGCGTGCCTCGCTCCTGGAGGTTGAGCATGGCGAACGCGGTCACCGGGCCCGACCGGTCGGCCACCAGCGAGCCGTTGTTGCGGGTGCGCAGCTCGCCGAACCACGGCTCGTAGGAGTCGAACACGTGGTGGACCAGGCCGGTGCCGCGGGTCTCGGTCAGGAACTCGGTGCGGAAGCCGATCAGGCCGCGGGCCGGGACCACGAACTCCATGCGGATCCAGCCGGTGCCGTGGTTGGTCATGTGCTCCATGCGGCCCTTGCGCACCGCCAGGAGCTGGGTGACCGCGCCGAGGTAGTCCTCGGGGCAGTCGACCGTCAGGCGCTCGACCGGCTCGTGCACCTTGCCGTCGATGGTCTTGGTGACCACCTGCGGCTTGCCCACGGTCAGCTCGTAGCCCTCACGGCGCATCTGCTCGACGAGGATGGCCAGCGCCAGCTCACCGCGCCCCTGCACCTCCCAGGCGTCGGGACGGTCGGTGGGCAGCACGCGCAGTGACACGTTGCCGACCAGCTCCTTGTCGAGCCGGTCCTTGACCATGCGGGCCGTGACCTTCGAGCCCTTCACCTTGCCGACCAGCGGCGAGGTGTTGGTGCCGATCGTCATCGAGATCGCGGGCTCGTCGACGGTGATCAGCGGCAGCGGGCGCGGGTCCTCGGGGTCGGCCAGCGTCTCGCCGATCATGATCTCGGGGATGCCCGCGATCGCGATGATGTCGCCGGGGCCGGCCTGCTCGGCGGGCTTGCGCTCCAGCGCCTCCGTCATCAGCAGCTCGGTGATCTTCACCTTCTGGATCGTGCCGTCGGTGCGGCACCAGGCCACCTGCTGACCCTTGTGCATGACGCCCTGGTGGATCCGGCACAGCGCGATGCGGCCCAGGTAGGAGGAGGCGTCGAGGTTGGTGACGTGCGCCTGGAGCGGCGCGTTGGGGTCGTACGTGGGGGCCGGGATCGTCGACTTGATGATGTCGAACAGCGGCTCGAGGTCCTCCGAGTCGGGCATGCCGCCGTCCTCGGGACGGTTCATGGAGGCGCGACCGGCCTTGGCCGAGGCGTAGACGATCGGGAAGTCGATCTGCTCCTCGGTGGCGTCGAGGTCCATGAACAGCTCGTAGACCTCGTCGACGACCTCCTTGATGCGGGCGTCGGGGCGGTCGACCTTGTTGATGCACAGGATGACCGGCATCTTGGCGGCGAAGGCCTTGCGCAGCACGAACCGGGTCTGCGGCAGCGGACCCTCGGAGGCGTCGACCAGCAGCACCACACCGTCGACCATGGAAAGGCCGCGCTCGACCTCGCCGCCGAAGTCGGCGTGGCCGGGGGTGTCGATGATGTTCAGGGTCATGCCGCCGTGCTGGACGGCGGTGTTCTTGGCGAGAATGGTGATGCCCTTCTCGCGCTCCAGGTCGTTGGAGTCCATGACCCGGTCGTCGACGTCCTGGTTCGCGCGGAAGGCCCCGGACTGCCAGAGCATGGCGTCGACCAATGTGGTCTTGCCATGGTCGACGTGCGCGATGATCGCGATGTTCCGCAGGTCGTCGCGGCTGTTCAAAGGCATGATGACTTCTCGCTCTGTGTCGTGGGGGCGGCCGCGCGAAGTCGCGACCCACCAAGTCTAGTTGATCCCCTCTCGTGGCAAGAGCGGGACAAGGTGACAGAGGGCGTAAGCCCAGGCGTCCTCGTCGTTGCCGAGAGGCATCGCACTGCCGGGGACGGGCACGAACGACAGCGCTCTAAGGGTGGAACGCCTGGGCCCGCGCGTCTGATTCCCGCATGCGTGACAAAGCTGTACGAGCGCGAGCCGGGACGTACATAGCAGGTTGCACATTTGTGTGCATGGCAGGAGCCGTCCCGATCCCTACATTGTCGTCATGACGTGGACAGAGCTGGTTATGGGCTCGGCACCGAGCAAGGGCGACCAGCCGGCGGTGAGCGACGTCAGGACCGGCGAGGTACTGTCGTACGCGCAGTTCGCCAGGCGGGTCACCCGCGCGGCCGCCGGGTTGCGCCGCGACGGGCTGACCGCCGGCGACCGCGTCCTCATCGACCTCCCGCTCGGCGCGGCGCTGCCGGTGGCGGTCCACGCGGTGGCCTGGGCGGGCGGGATCGCCGTGCTGAGAGGCGCCGGCCCGGCCCGCATGATGATCACCCTGGGCCGTCACGACGCCGATGTGGCCGCCGCGGACCGGGTCTACGCCTTCCGTCCCACACCGGGCGCGTTCCCGTTCGCCGGGCTGCTCAACGCGAGCCCGCTGGAGTTCGGCCCGCTGGCGGGGGCGGCGCTGGCGCTGGGCGCCGGGCGCGTCCTCGACCACGACGAGCTGGCCGCCGACCTGCGCAACCTGGCCGCCCGGCTGGTGATCGGCAAGGACGACGTCGTCGTCAACGTGGCCGGCGACCTGGTCAAAGGGCTACGGGTGCTCGACCTGGCCGTGATGTCGGGCGCCCACGTGGTGATCGCGGCCAACGAGCCGACCGTCATCGGCTGCCGCGTGCTGGCCGCCGAACGCGGGGCCACGATGGTCGTGGCGCCGTACGACGTGGCCAGGCGGCTGCTGGGCGACCCCAGTCTGCGCGTTGTGGACGAAAGGGCGATCGTCAGCTCGCTTGGCCTGTGAAAAGTGCGACACTGTGGGAGAGTGTGATCCTTCGGCGACGCAGGGTGAACACATGCCAGAGTCTCCCCGGCACAATCTTCCGGCAGAGCCCAATCGGTTCGTGGGCCGCGAACGCGACCTCGACGACCTGCGCGGGCTGTTCGGCGAGACGCGCGTGGTCACGCTGTGCGGCGTGGGCGGCATCGGCAAGACCCGGCTGGCCCTGCGGGTGGCCGCCGGGCTGGTGGGCGCCTATCCCGGCGGGGTCTGGCTGGTCGAGCTGGCCAGGGTCGGCCGTCCCGAGCAGATCGTCCAGGAGATCGCCCGCGTGCTGCGGGTGCGCGAGGAGAGCGGCCGGCCGCTGCTCGACACCGTCACCGCCAGGCTGCGCGACCTGCGCTGCCTGCTGCTGCTCGACAACTGCGAGCACCTGGTCGACGGCTGCGCCGAGCTGGCCGCCGAGCTGATCGCCTGCTGTCCCCGGCTGAGCATCCTGGCCACCAGCCGCGAGCCGCTGCGCATCGCGAGCGAGCTGATCTGGCGGGTGCCGCCGCTCGACCTGCCCGAGATGGGCTACGCCGACGCCGAGGCGGTGCAGCTGTTCATGGACCGCGCCGCCGCGGCCGGCACCAGGCTGGGGGACGGCAGCCTGCCCGCCGTCGTCCGCCTGTGCCAGGCGCTCGACGGGCTGCCCCTGGCGCTGGAGCTGGCGGCGGCGCGTACGAGCCTGCTCAGTCCCGGGCAGATCGCCGACCGGCTCGACGACCGATTCTCCCTGCTGACCACCGGCGGCCGTACGGCTCCGGCGCGGCAGCGCACGCTGCTGGCCACCGTCGAGTGGAGCTACGACCTGCTGTCGGCCAAGGAGCAGGTGCTGCTGCGCCGGTTGTCGGTCTTCGCCCGCGACTTCGACCTCGATCTCGCCGAGCAGGTCTGCGCCGGGCGTCCCATCATGAGGGCCGAGATCGTCGACCTCCTCGGCGGCCTGGTCGACAAGTCCCTCGTGCTGTGCGACGAGGAACGCAGGCGCTACCGGATGCTGGAGACGATCAAGCGGTACGCGATGAAGCGGCTGGAGCGGGCCGGTGAGCGCGAGGTCCTGCGCGAGCGGCACCTCACCGTCCTGTGCGACCTTCAGGAACGCCATTTCGCGGCCGAGACGGTACGGCCCGGCGTGCCCTGGCCGGAGCGGCTGGAGTGCCTGATGGCGAGCAAACGGCTGCTCGACGACCAGCGGGCCGCCCTCGACTGGGCCGCCGGGTCCGGCAACGTGCAGCTCGGCCTGCGCCTGTGCGCCGCCAGCACCGCCCTGCTGCCGATCGCCGGCAACCTGACCGAGATCGTCGGCTGGATCGAGCGGCTGCTCTCGCTCGACCTCGAACTCGTTCCCGACGAGCAGATCGCGCAGGCGAAGGCGTACCTCGCCTACGGGCTGGAGGCCCGCGACGAGCTCGGCCGCTCGCTGGAGGTGGCCACGGAGAGCCTGGCGGGCCTGGGCGAGGGCAACGCGTTCACCCGCCGCGTCATGCACAGCCTCATGGTCATCGTGCTGCTGCGCATGGGCCGCGCCGACGAGGCGCTGCACCACGCCGAGCGCGGCCTGGCCGACGCCGACGAGTCGGGCGACGCCTGGAACCAGGCGGCGGGGCTGGCCGGGTTGTCGGCGGTGGCGCTGACCAGGGGCCGGTTGCGCGAGGCCCAGCGGCTCGGCGACGAGGCCCTGGCCCGGGCGTGCGAGCACGGTCACCGCTGGCTCATGGCCAGGATGGCCGCCCAGCTCGGCGCGGTCGCCGAGGCCCGCGGCGACCTGGAGACCGCCAGGTCCCAGTACGAGCTGGCCGTCCCGTGGCTGCGCGAGCTGTGCAGCGATTCGGAGCTGGCGCGCTGCCTGGCCAGGGCCGGGCGGGTCGCGGCCATGCTGGGCGAGTTCGACGCCGCCAGGGAACGGCTGGCCGAGAGCCTCGCGCTGGGCCGCCAGACCGGCCAGCGGCAGGGCGTGGCCCGGTGCCTGGTGGGCCTGTCGGTGCTGGCCGAGCACGAGGGCGACCTCGACGGCGCGGTGCTGGCCGCCGCGGCCGCGGCCACCTTGCGCGAGTCGATCGGCCAGCAGTCGGTCACGACCAGGATCGAGGAGCTGCTCTCGCGTGCCCGCGCCAAGCTCGGCGAGGGCCGTGCCACCTCGTTGTGGTCCCGCGGCCGGGCGATGAGCCCCTACGACGCCGCCCGCCAGGTGCTGGAGGGGGAGCGGTCCGCGCCGCCGCCCCCGGCCGAGCCCGTACGGCACTCGCTGCTGACCGCCCGCGAGCTGGAGATCGCGGGCCTGCTCACCCGCGGCCTGTCCAACCGGGCCATCGCCGAGGAACTGGTGATCAGCCCCGCGACGGTCGCCCGGCACATCGCCAACATCATGGAGAAGCTGGGGTACACCTCCCGCGCGCAGATCGCGGTGTGGGCCGCCGAGCAGCCCGGCGCATCTGCATAAGGATCTGCATATTCCGCGCCATGTACGTACGTGCCCCCATCCCTACCGTGGGCGTCATGGATGAGCACATCGTCATGGTGGACTTCGGCACGGGCCTGAAGCTCACCGAGAAGCAACTGAACGAGCGGTCGGCGGTGGCGACCGTCCAGTTGCGGCGCAGAGGCGTGCGCGCCGGCGACACGGTGCTCGTCTGCCTGCCGGTCGGGCCCGACCTGCTGGTGGCGGCCGACGCGGTGATCGCCGCGGGCGGCGTAGTGTGGCCGGTGCCCGTCGACCTCGACCGCGCCGGGCTCGGCGAGCGCATGACCGCGAGCGGCGCGCGGGTGATGATCTCCGACGTGCCGGCGGCGCTGGAGGCCGCCGAGGAGTCGCGGGTGCGGATCGTGATGAGCGTCGCCGACCTGAGCGGACGACATCCGTATCCGAAGAGTCATGAACAGTCAACGGAAAGTGACCGCGCCGGGCCGGCCGGCAGTGGAGACTAGCGGAAATGTGATCCTCCGCTGACCCTGGGCACCGACATGACTCCGCCACTTACGCACAACCTGCCCGCAGAGCCCAACCGTTTCGTCGGCCGGGCCCGCGACGTGACCGAGCTGAGCGCTCTGGTCCACGAGGAACGGGTGATCACGCTCAGCGGCGTCGGCGGCATCGGCAAGACCCGCCTGTCGCTGCGGGTGGCGGCCAGGGCCGCGCCGGGCTTCGCCGACGGCGTATGGCTGGTCGAGCTGGCCCGCCTCGCCGACCCCGCGCTGATCGTCAGCGAGATGGCCGGGGTGCTCGGCGTACGCGACGAGACGCCCGCGCGGCTGCTCGACGGCCTGCGCGTACGGCTGCGCGAGGCCAGGGCGCTGATCGTGCTCGACAACTGCGAACACCTGGTCGACCGCTGCGCCGAGCTGGTCGCCGGCCTGATCGCCGACTGCCCCGAGCTGCGTTTCCTGCTCACCAGCCGGGAGCCGCTGCACATCCCGGGCGAGCTGGTCTGGCGGGTGCCGCCGCTCGAACTGCCCGACGACCACCGTCCCGACGCCGAGTCCGTGTCGCTGTTCGTGGAACGGGCGCTGGCGGCGGGGGCCCGCTCGGTGACCGGCAGCATGGACGACGTCGTCCGTCTGTGCCGGGCCCTCGACGGCCTGCCGCTCGCGCTGGAGCTGGCGGCGGCTCGTACGAGCCTGCTCAGCCCCGGGCGCATCGCCGACCGCATCGGCGACCGGTTCACCCTGCTGACCAGGGGCGACCGTACCGCGCCCGCGCGTCAGCGCACCCTGCTCGCCACCGTCGAGTGGAGCCACGACCTGCTGCGGCCCAAGGAACGTGTGCTGCTGCGCCGGCTGTCGGTCTTCGCCGGGCTGTTCGACCTGGCCCTGGCCGAGCGGGTGTGCGCCGACGGCGGCATCGTGCGCAGGGCCGAACTGCTCGACCTGCTCAGCGGCCTGGTGGACAAGTCCCTGGTGCTGCACCACGACGGGCGCTACCGCCTCCTGGAGACCATCAGGCAGTACGCCGCCGAGCGGCTGGCCGAGGCCGGGGAGTCCGCGCGGCTGCGCGACCGGCACCTGCGGGTGGTCTGCGAGGAGATGGAGCACTGCTACGAGGCCGGCGCGCTCCACCCGCGCCTGCCCTGGGCCGCCCGCGTCCCCCACTTCACCAGGGGCCGCGCGCTGCTGGACGACTGCCGGGCCGCGGTCGACCGGGCGGTCGAGTCGGCCGACCCGGTGCTCGGGCTGCGCCTGGCCCGCGCCGCCCTGGCGATCCTGGCCGTACGCGGTGAGCTGGGCGAGACCGTCGGCTGGCACGTCGGCCTGCTCGCCCTCGACCTGTCACGGGTGCCCTCGGACGTCGTCGCCGTGGCCAAGGGCGGGCTGGCGTACGGGCTGGAGATCTGTGACGAGCTGGCCCGCGCCGAGGAGCTGGTCGTGCAGGGGATCGAGGAGCAGAAGAGGCATCCGTACACCCATTGGCTGGGGGTGACCTACAGCGTGGCGCTGGCCGTGTTCTTCCGTACCGGCCAGAGCGAGAAGGCGCTGCGTTACCTGGAGGAGCTGGAGGTGGCGGCCACCGCGCACGACGACCCGTTCAACCTGGCCACGGTCCGCATCGCCCAGCTCAACCTGGCGCTCTTCCGCGGTCAGCTCCGCCAGGCCGGGCGGCGCGGCGAACAGGCGCTGGCCCTGGCCAGGGAGGCCGGACACCACTGGACGCTGGCCAGGGCGCTGACCCATCTCGGCGCGGTGGCCGAGGCGGCCGGCGACCTGGAGGCCGCCATGACCTGCCACACCTCGGCCCTGCCCCTGCTGGAGGACATGGGCAACCGGGTCGAGCTGGCCCGCTGCCAGGCCAAGCTGGGCAGGGTGGCGGCCAGGATGCACGACTACCCGGCCGCCCGGCGGCACCTGGCCGAGAGCCTGGCGCTGAGCACGCGGACCGGCCAGCGCAGGGGCGTGGTGCGCGCGCTCATGGCCGTGTCGGCCCTGGCGGCCGAGCAGGGCGATCTGGAGGGCGCGGTGCTGGCCGCCGCCGCCGCGACCGCGCTGCGCGAGGCCATCGGCCAGTACGGCGTCCCGGGCCGGATCCAGCAGATCCTCGCGCTGGCCAGGGGCGGGCTCGGCGAGGGCCGGGTGGCGTCGTTGTGGGCCAAGGGGGCGCGGCAGTCGCCCGAGGAGGTGGCCGGGCGGGTGCTCGACCGCGACCAGGACGTCCCGTCGTGCACGACCGGGCCGCTGCCGGGGGTGCGGCACGGCGGGCTGACCGGGCGGGAGGTGGAGATCGCCGCGCTGCTCACGCACGGGCTGAGCAACCGGGCCATCGCCCTGAAGCTGGTGATCAGCCCGGCCACGGTGGCCCGGCACGTCGCCAACATCATGGAGAAGCTGGGCTTCGCCTCCCGTGCCCAGATCGCGGTGTGGGCCACCGAGCACGGTCTCGAATCTGACCCCACTTAAGCTGGTATCCATGCCTTTCGCGCCACATTTCCCGGTGATGCTCAGGACCGAGGACGGTGTCCGCATCGACGCCGCCCACACCCCCTCGGCCGCCGGCGACGTCGGGATCGTGATGGCGCACGGCTTCACCGGATCGTGGCGCGAGCGCACCGCCCGCCGCATCGCGCACGTGCTCAGCGGGTACGGCGGCGTGCTCGCGTTCGACTTCCGCGGCCACGGGCGGTCGGCGGGTGAGACGACCGTGGGCGACCTGGAGATCCTCGACGTGGAGGCCGCCGTACGGCATGCCCGGGTGGTCGGCTATCGGCGGATCGCGGTCGTGGGCTTCTCCATGGGCGCGGCGGTGGCCGTACGGCACGCGGCGCTGCGCGGCGGCGTGGACGCGGTCGCGGCGGTCAGCGGCCCGGCCCGCTGGTACTACCGGGGGACCAAGCCCATGCGCCAGGTGCACTGGGCCATCGAGCGGCCGTTCGGCAGGTTCGCCGCCAAGGTGGCCAAGCGCACCAGGATCGCCGGGGGTCCGTGGGACCCGATCCCGATGCCGCCGCACGAGGCCGCCGCCCTGGTCTCGCCCGCGCCGCTGCTGATCGTGCACGGCGACGCCGACGCCTTCTTCCCGCTGGAGCACGCCCACCAGCTCTACGCCGGGGCACGCGAGCCCAAGGAACTGTGGATCGAGCCCGGCTACGGGCACGCCGAGTCGGCCGCCAGCCCCGAACTCATCCGGCGTATCGGTAAATGGATCGCCTCGAACCTTTCGTGAGTAATACGCGTCTACCTAAGGCGGATGGAAAGAATCCGCCGGGAGACAAGTCCCTGGGGAAGGAAACCGCGCAGGCGGTGGACGTGGGACATACTTCAGTAGTCGGGCGGTCGCCCACTGTAGGCGGCGGATTCGGCACCTAGCGTTGCGGGGGCACGCTGGGTGCCCTCCGGGCCCGGCGGAGGGGCCCCGTCGCGCCGCGGGGCCCCTCTTCGCCGCCCTCTATCCGAGCCGGGCGATCGTCTTGTACTCCAGGTAGCCGTTCAGGCCCTCGGGGCCGAGCTCGCGGCCGATGCCGCTGGACTTGAAGCCGCCGAAGGGCGCGTTCGACTCCAGCATGAAGCAGTTGACGCCGTACGTGCCGGTGCGCACCTGGCGGGCGACGTCCATGCCGTGCTCTGTGTCGGCCGTCCAGACCGTGCCGGCCAGGCCGTAGTCGCTGTCGTTGGCGATGCGGAGGGCGTCGGCCTCGTCCTCGTACGGGATCACCGTCAGGACCGGGCCGAAGATCTCCTCGCGGGCGATGCGCATGTCGTTGCCGACGTTGGCGAAGACCGTGGGGGCGACGTACCAGCCGCGGTCGCGGGGACGGTCCAGGCCGCCGACGACGACCTTGGCGCCCTCGTCCATGCCGATCTTGATGTAGCTCTCGACCCGCTCCTGCTGACGCTTGGCCACCAGGGGGCCGATGCCGGTCGCGGGGTCGGCCGGGTCGCCGACGGGCTGGGAGTTGACCATGGCCGCGATGGCGTCGACGACCTCGTCGTACCGGCTGCGCGAGGCCAGGATGCGGGTCTGGGCCACGCACGCCTGGCCGTTGTTCATCAGCGTGGCCATGGACAGGAAGCCCATGCTGGCCTGGAGGTCGGCGTCGTCCAGGATGATCGCGGCCGACTTGCCGCCGAGCTCCAGGCTGACCCGCTTGAGCTGCTCGCCGCAGATGGCGGCGATGCGGCGGCCCGCGGCGGTGGAGCCGGTGAAGGCGACCTTGTCGACGCCCGCGTGCGAGATCAGGTGCTCGCTCACCTCGCGCCCGGCGGGCACGATGTTGAGCACGCCCGCCGGGAGCCCGGCCTCGATCGCCCACTCGGCCAGCAGGTACGCGTCCAGCGGCGTCTCGGGCGCCGGCTTGAGCACGATCGTGCACCCGGCCAGCAGCGCCGGCGCGACCTTGGTCATGGTCACGAACTGGGGCACGTTCCACGGGACGACGGCCGCGACGACGCCGACCGGCTCGCGTCGTACGGTGATCGGCCCGAACAGCCCCGGACGCTCCTCCTCCTGCGCGAACTCCTTGCCCAGCCCGGCGTAGTACTGGAGCATGCCGAGCGGCTGCGGCGCCTGCGCGAGGTTGGAGAAGGTGATCGGCGAGCCCATCTCCTCGGTGATCAGCGCGGCCATCTCGCCCTGCCGCTCGTTGTAGATCCCGGCCAGCCGCTCGATCACCGCGGCCCGCTCGGCGAACGTCATGCGCGGCCACGGCCCGTGGTCGAACGCCTGCCGGGCGGCGGCCACCGCGCGTTCCATGTCCTCGGCCGTGCCGTCGGGGACGCGGCCCACGACCTCCTCGGTGTGGGGGGAGATGACGTCGATCGTCCCGGTGCCCGCGGGGGTCACCCATTCGCCCCCGATGAACAGCTTGTCGTGCTGGCGCATGTCGTGAGCCTCCTGCTTGACCGAATGCTTGCTTGTTGTCGGTACGCCTCAAGGCGACCGAACCATGTTCTGTCCGTACACGCAAGAGGGGCGCGGCAGCGGTGTGCCGCGCCCCTCGGGGCGTCGCTAGCGGGGGTCGCCCAGCAGGTGCCGCATGGACCGCCGGACCAGGTCCGTACGCGCGGCCTGGCCGGTCAGGCTCTCCAGCCCGAAGCCCAGATAGACGGTGTCCGCGGTGACGATGCCGCCGCCCTCCTCGAAGACCTGGTCGGTGCGGAACCAGTTGTTGACCGAGGGGGTCGAGCCCTCCGGCGGCGCCGCGACGGCCCAGCCGCCGAGGTCGGACTCGAAGGAGGTCTCATCGGCCGCCGCGCCGTCCAGGGTGAGCGCGAAGTCGTCGAGGAAGACGCCCGCGCCCTGGTTGGCCCAGTCGCTGACGTACGAGATCGACAACTCGACCCGCCTGCCCGCGTACGGGGTCAGGTCGATCTTCCACCGCTGCCAGCCGCCGGAGTTGCCCGAGGCTGCGTGCCACGCGCCGGAGGAGCCGGTCGGCTCGCAGGCCGGGCCCTGGTAGCGCTGGGTGAAGGGGTGGATCACCCGCCAGCCGCCGCTGTTGTCCGACTTGCAGCTCTCGCCGGTGCTCTGCGTGGTGTGGCCGTTGGCGTCCGGGAGGGTGGTCCAGTCGTCGCCGCCCACGGTGTGCGCCTCGACCGTCAGGAAGTCCCAGTCGGCCTCGGTGTCGTACGACGTCCAGAACGACAGGTCGCCGGCGCTCCTGCCGGTCAGGTCGACGGTCCTGGTCAGCCGCTTCCACGAGACGTCGGCGATGCCGCTGTAGACGTCCCAGGAACCGGTGTGCGGGTCGAAGGGACCGCCCGGACGTTCCCACTTGACCTGGGCCGAGGAGGCGAACAGCGGGAACCGCTCCGGGGGCAGGATGGCCGAGGTGGCGACGTACGAGTTGGTGTGGCTGGGCTGGAGCGTGCCGGAGAAGCCCTCGAACCGGCCGCCGTTGCCCTTCAGGCCGAACGGCTGCCCGCTTCCCTGGTCGGTGCCCGCGTCGTCGAAGAAGACGTAGGCGCCCAGCCAGTACTGCTGGAAGTCGTTGAACACCTGGATGCACGGCGGGTCGTCCGGGACCGTGCACTCGGGGTGTCCCGGCTGGTCGGGCTCGTAGTAGTACGCGCCGTTGTTGTTGGCCGCGTACGACGGGTACTTGCCGGCGTGCAGCAGCTTGCCGCCCTCGTTCAGGTAGTCGCGCACCGCGAGTTCGGTGTCCACGCCGCCCTTCGACGTGGTCCCGGCGACCTGGCCCGGGGATCTCGGGATGATGTCGTCGCCGGTCTCCCACACCACGGCCTTGTAGTGGCTGAGCACGCCGAGCGGGTGCGGGGCCCTGCGGCCCATCCGGTCCATGTCGTACACGTCGGTCGGGTACCCGGCGTCCTGGAGGGCCTTGACGTAGTCGGCGGCGTACCTGGCCTGAGTGGCGTCCTGGGCCGGGCTGAGGCCGGTGACGTCCTCGGTGGCCAGGACCAGCACCTTGCCGCCGATGTCGTCCTGCACGGTGTAGGTGAAGTCGCCGCTCTTCCCGCCGATCGCGCTGAACCACACCTTGACCTTGTCGCCCGGCCGGGTGCCGGTGATCCTGCCGCGCATCCGGTGGTAGTAGCGGTCGTAGCCCTTGCCGTACCGCTCGCCGCCCTTCCACTCGCCGGTCGGCGCGATCCTCGTCCGGCCGCCGTTGACCCGGTAGTTGAGCAGGACGGGCCCGAGCCTCCGCTTGGCGGTGACCTGGACGACCTGGTCGGTGCCGTAGCTGGCCTCGAACGGGTCGAGCACGAAGTCGGGCGTCCTGTTGCCCAGGTGGCTGACCGGCTCGACCGGGTCCACCGCGGACCTGGCGACGTCGAGCGCGAACGGCAGGTTCTTCTCGAACTCCGCCTGTACGGCGGCCTCGTCGTCAGGGAAGACGAACCCGCAGCCGTCGCAGCCCTCGTCCAGCTCCGGCGTCCAGGACAGGGTGCCGTACCGGGCGTGGGCGTGGTCGTTGGTGTCGCCGTTGGTGGTGTAGAGCTCCGCGCCGAGGTCGGGGTCGAACCCGGGCACGGCCGGGGCCTCGTCGTTCCCGGTCAGGGCCTCGTAGATCGGGTTGTCCGCGGTCTTCGTGGCGATCTGGAACCCGCTCGGGTAGAGCAGCAGCGGGCCGAAGGAGTGGTAGTTCAGGTTCATCTCGAACCGGACGCGGTTGAGCAGGCCGTCCATGGCCCTGGTCTCCGGCTCGCTGGCCGGGCCGGAGCCGCGGAAGGTCTCGCTGCTCGGGATGCTCGACGAGCCCTCCTCGTCGTAGCGGAAGTTCGTGGGGAAGTTCCGGTTCGGGTCCACGCCGTCGGCGTTGGTGATCTTCCCGTCGCCGTCGTTGTCACGCAGGTTCTTGCGCCACAGGCGGTTGCCCTCGGTGAAGGTGAAGTCGTAGCCGTCGGGGTTGGCCACCGGCACGAACCACAACTCGGTCCGGTTCAGCACGTCGCGCAGCGCGGACCTGTTGGCCACCACGTACTTCAGCAGCCGCAGGTCCACCTCGGCGGCGATCCACTCGCGGGCGTGCTGGGTGGCCGAGTAGAGGGTGGCGGGCTTGACGCCGTCGGGCAGCAGCCTGGCTCCCGTCGTGACCTTGGCGGCGAGGATGTCCTGCCCCTTGAGCGACTTGCCGATGGACCGGAGCTGGACGATGTCCCTGTTGGCGTTCGCGATCGCCTTGAGCTGGTCGGCGATGCCGCCCTGCTGCGAGTACGACCGCCAGACGGTGTAGCCGCCGGCCGCCTGGGCCCTGGCGGCCTGGAGGTTGCTCTGCCCCTGCGGGTTGCGTACGGGCTCGGGCCGGAGGCCGAGCTTGGCCAGCCCGGCCAGGTCCGCCTGGTCGGCGGTCAGCTCGACGTGCTCCTTGTCGCCCGCGGTCTCGTGCTGGACGACGTCGAAGCCCTTCTCCCTGAGTGACTGCGCGGTTCCCGGCCTGCTGTCCACCTGGTAGAGCTCGATGCGGTCGCCGGCCGGCAGCGGATCGACCGAGGCCGCGGCGGTCACGGCGACGAGTGAGGAGCCCAGGCCGAGGAGCACGGCTGCGGCGATGGTCATGGATCGAGACACGGTCTGCCCCTTCGCAGAGACGAGTTCGACCGCCATCTCAGACCGGTACCAAGCACTCCACAAGGCCCAATCTTTTAGGTCCTCCTTATTTCCGACAAATCGCACTGAAATTCGCCAAAGGTGCGCCACTTGGGCCGTTCAGATGACAGCAATCAAGATCATCTTCTATAGTTTCGGTCCGTCTGTGGGAGGAGGGGAGCAGGTGTGAGGATCTGGCGGCTCGTCACGGTCGCGGTCGTCCTCGCCGGGCTGCTCGGGCTTCCCTTCCCGCGTCCGGCGTCGGCCGATCCCAACATCGATGAGCTGCGCAGACTCACCAAACAGGCGAGCAGGCTCAACGACCTCTACCGCGGACAGATCCAGAGCCTGGAGGAGATCAGGGTCCAGGCCAAGAACGCCACCGACACCTCCGGCGACCTGGCGGCGCGCCTGGCCGCGGCCAAGGCCGACGTGGCGAACATCGCGCAGCAGACCTACATCACCGGCCCGCTCGACGGCGTCCAGCTCTTCACCACGGACGTCGACCCGATCCACGCGCTCGGCCAGGCGGCGAACCTGACGTACATGGCCGGTGAGCGCACCGAGCGCGTCCGGAGCATCCAGAAGCTGATCGAGAAGTCCAAAGAGGCCAAGCTCAACGCCAACGACAAGATCAGCAAGATGAAGAAGAAGATCAAGGAGCTGCAGGGCAAGCGGCGCGAGATCGAGCGCCTGCTCGCCAAGTACGGCTTCCAGCAGCCCGGCGGCGCCGAGGGCCTGACCCCGCGCCTGATCGCCGTGCGCGCCGAGATCATGCAGAACTTCCCCATGAAGTACGGCGTGGGCTGCCTGCGCCCCGGCGAGCCCGGCGAGCACGGCAAGGGCCGGGCCTGCGACTTCATGATGTCCCGCGGCGGCACCATGGCCTCAGGGGCCGACGCCGACCGCGGGGACGCCCTGGCCGAATGGCTGATCAAGAACGGCGCGCGGATCGGCGTCATGTACATCATCTGGAAGCAGCGCTATTACGACATCCGGTCAGGCGGCGGGTGGGACCCGATGTCCGACCGGGGCGGCGTGACCGCCAACCACTACGACCACGTTCACGTGTCGGTGTTCTGAGCCGCCACGCGCTCCCTGAACCACTCGTAGGACGCCTTGGGGGTGCGGCGGCCGGTGGCGAAGTCCACGTGCACCAGGCCGAAGCGCTGGTGGTAGCCCTCGGCCCACTCGAAGTTGTCCAGCAGCGACCAGACGAAGTAGCCGCGCACGTCCACGCCCTCGGCCCGCGCGGCCATGACGGCGTCGATGTGGGCGCGCAGGTAGTCGATGCGGGCCTGGTCCTCGACCGTGCCGAGCCCGGTGAGCTCGTCCGGTTGTGAGCAGCCGTTCTCGGTGATGTGGATCGGCGGGAGCGCGTCTCCGTAGCGCGCCTTGAGGCCGGTCAGCAGCTCGCGCAGGCCGTCGGGGACGACCGGCCAGCCGAAGGCGGTGGTGGGGTACCCGGTGACGCCGGTGTCCGTGAACGGCAACACCTCTCCAGGTGGTGGGGCGGCGATCCGGGTGGGGTTGTAGTAGTTGATGCCGAGGGCGTCGAGGGGGGCGGAGATGGTCTCCAGGTCGCCGTCGTGGATGAAGTCGAGCGTGGGGGCGTAGGCTGACAAATCGGGATATTCGCCCAGAAGTACGGGGTCGTTGAACAGCCGGTTGTGCAGGATGTCGTAGGCGTCGGCGGCCTTGACGTCCGGCTCCTCCTGCGAGGCGGCCCAGACCGGCGTGCAGTTGTTGGTGATCGCCACCTCCCGTACGCCCGCCGCCCGCAGCCCCTCGTCGGCCAGGCCGTGGCCGAGGAGCTGGTGGTGGGCCACGGGGAGGGCGTCGAGGAGGAGGGCCTGGCCGGGGGCGTGGATGCCCATGGCGTGCCCGAAGGCCATGTGGACGAAGGGCTCGTTCAGGGTGATCCACAGGGGGATGCGATCGGCCAGGCGCTCGGCCACGATCGCGGCGTAGTCGGCGAAGCGCCGGGCCGTGTCGCGGTTCATCCAGCCGCCCTGGTCCTGGAGCGCCTGGGGCAGGTCCCAGTGGAAGAGCGTCGGCACGGGCTGGATGCCGGCCGCCAGCAGGCCGTCGGTCAGGCGTTCGTAGAAGTCGAGGCCCTTGGGATTGACCTCGCCGGCGCCGGTGGGCTGCACGCGCGGCCAGGCGACGGAGAAACGGTAGGCGTTCACGCCGAGGCCGGACATGAGCCCGATGTCCTCGTGCCAGCGGTGGTAGTGGTCGCAGGCCACGTCCCCGGTGTGGCCGTCCCTGGTGCGGCCCGGTTCGTGGGCGAAGGTGTCCCAGACGGACGCGCCCCTGCCATCCTCGGCGACCGCGCCCTCGATCTGGTACGCGGCCGTCGCCGTACCCCATAAGAACATCTCGGCTCCCTTTATGCGAGTATGGCTCATGTTAACGGACGGCAAAGTGGCCGGTCTGTACCTGCTGGTAATAGGCCAGGATGGAGGACATGACGAGTACCTTGCGCCGCCGTCCCGCACAGCGCCGGAGCGTGGAGCGGGTGGAGCGGATGCTCGACGAGTGTGCGCTCCTGCTCGACGAGGTCGGCTACGAGGCGTTGACCACGAAGGAGGTCGCGCGTCGCGCCGAGGTCCCCATCGGCACCTTCTACCAGTTCTTCCGCGACAAACAGGGGCTGGTGCGCGCCCTCGCGCTGCGCAACCTGGAGGCGTTCCTCCAGCGCATCACCGAGCGCATCGCGGCGGCCGACCTCGGCCACTGGACCGACCTGGTCGACCTGGCCGTCGACGAGTTCGTCGACATGAAGCGCACCACACCGGGGTTCGCCGTGGTCGACTTCGGCGAGGTCCTGCCCACCCCCGGCGGCCCGCCGCTGGAGGGCACCAAGCGCACGCTCGACAGCGCCCTCGACAACAACGTCATCGTGGCCGACCGGCTGCGCGCCCTCACCCTCGCCCTTCTCGACGCGCCCGTCGGCCCCGGCCTCGACCGAGCCCTCGTGGTGGCCGTCGAGGCCACGGACGCGGTGCTGAAGCTCGCCTTCCGGGCCGATCCCGGCGGCGACCCCGAGCTGATCGCCGAGTGCAAGCAGCTCGTCCGCCGCTACCTCGCCGACCACCTGCCCTGATCCCGCTACGCGACCGCGTCCAGGCGGGCGCGCAGCTCGGGGTCCAGCTTGACGTCCGCGGCGGCGACGACCTCGTCGAGCTGGGCCGTCGTGGAGACGCCGACGACGGGCACGTGCCCGCCGGCCGTCAGCCACGCCAGCACGACCTGGTTGGGGGTGGCGCCCAGCTCGCCGGCGACCTCGCGCAGCGTGGCCAGGCGGCGGGCGGTGCCCGGATGGTCGTAGATCTCCGGCATCGGCCGGTCCGCCCGCGTGTACGCCCCCGACATCAGCGTGTTGTACGCCCACAACGTCAGGTCCGGCTCGGCGGCCAGGTAGTCGAGGGTCTCGTCCGAGGCCAGCGTGTGGCCGCCCTCCGCGAGCCGGGTGAACGGCCGCGGACGCAGGTAGGTGTGACGCAACTGCACCTGCGTGTACGGCAGCCAGCCGCGTGCGGCCGAGACGTTCCTGGCCCGTTCCAGCCGCCAGGCGGCGATGTTGCTGGCCCCCAGCGCGCGCACCTTCCCCTGCTCGGCGAGCGTGTTCAGGGCGCCCAGCGTCTCGGCCAAGGGCACCGAACGGTCTTCGATGTGCGACCAATACAGATCGATGTAGTCCGTCCGCAACCTCCGGAGGCTGCCTTCGGCGGCCCTCGCCACGGCCGCCGCCGACAGGCCCTCGGCCGAGTCGAGCGTACGGTCGCCCGGCACGGTCGGCCGGGCCCCGCCCTTGGTGCCGATGAAGATCCGGTCCCGGTGGCCGCGCGCGGCCAGCCAGGCCCCGACGGCCTCCTCGCTCTCGTCCCCGGTGCGGCCCTCGTCCCAGAAGGGGTAGTTGTTGGCCGTGTCCAGCATGGTCCCGCCGGCGTCGTGGAAGCGGTCGAGGATGGCGAAGGTCTCCCGCAGGCCGACGGTGGTGCCGAACGGGATCGTGCCGAGTGCGATGTTCATGACGCAGACCCTCGGGCCTGGAGCGCACTCCATGTCAAGCCGTTGACCTGGAGTGCGCTCCAGGTGGAAGACTGGGACACGTGAGCGTGTACACACCCGCCGAGGTCGTCGAGGAGACCGGCTTCAGCCTCGACACTCTCCGCTACTACGAGAAGATCGGGCTGCTGGAGCGCGTGGAGCGCAACTCCGCCGGCCAGCGCAGGTTCAGCCAGGAGGACGTCGGCTGGCTCGCCATGGTCCGCTGCCTGCGCGACACCGGCATGCCGATCGCCATGCTGCTGCGCTTCGCCGAGCTCGTACGCGAGGGCGACCGGACGATCCCCGACCGCATCAGGCTGCTGGAGGAGCACGACCGGCAGGTCCAGGCCCAGATCGCCAAGCTGGCCGAGCGGCAGGACTACATCCACCGCAAGATTTCCTACTACCGCAGCGTTCTGTAGCCCTGTCTTGGTGGTCCGGTTGTTAGACCAAGGACCATGGCGGGCATCAGGGCGAGGCGGCTCAACGTCCCGCTGCGCCGGATGGCCGTGCTCTGCGCGGCCATGTTGTTCCTCCTGCTGGCCCACGTCACGGTCGTCCAGGTGTTCGGCGCGCGGGAGCTCAACGCCGACCGCCGCAACGAGCGCTCGCTCATCTCCCGGTTCGCCCGTCCGCGCGGCGACATCCTGACCTACGACGGCGCGACCGTCGCGAGGAGCCGCCCGGCGCCCGGCGGCGGCCCGTACCGGTTCCAGCGGGTCTACACCGACGGCGAGCTCTACGCCCCCGTGACCGGCTACCTGTCCCTCTTCGACTCCGCGGGCGTCGAGCAGGCCGAGCGCGCCGTCCTGTCCGGGGACGACGCCAAGGTCAAGGTGCGTTCGATGGTCAGCGACGGCGACGCGGCGGGCGCCGACATCCGGCTGACCGTCGGCGTACGCACCCAGTGGGCCGCCTACCACGCGCTCCAGGCCGCCGGGGTGCCCGGCGCGGTCGTCGCGATCGACCCGGCGACCGGCGCGATCCTCGCCCTGGCCAGCTACCCGTCCTACGACCCCAACACCCTGGCCACCTTCGACGCCACCCGGCTGGACACCACTCTCGCGCGGCTGCGGGACGCGCCCGCCCGCCCCCTGCTGAACCGGGCGCTGAACCAGGTCTATCCGCCGGGAGGCACGTTCAAGCTGGTGACGGCCGCGGCGGCGCTGGCCTCCGGCGAGTACACGCCCACGGCCCGCGTGAACACCGTCGTACAGCCGCCGCTGCCCGCGCCGCTCGCCGCCTGCGGCAGGTCCCGTCCGACGTTGCTGCGCGCGTTCGAGACGTCCTGCGACACCGCGTTCGCCGGGATCGGTTTGCAGCTCGGTCAGGACATCCTGCGGGACCAGGCCGAGGCGTTCGGGTTCGATGCCGGTGACCTGCGCGTGCCGCTGGAGGCGACGCCCAGCACGTACCCGCAGGGCATGGACCGGCCGCGGACCGCGCTGTCGGCCGTCGGCCGCGACCAGGACCGGGCGACCCCGCTGATGATCGCGATGTTGTCGGCGGCCGTGGCCAACGACGGCGTGCTGATGCGGCCGTACCTGGTGGAGGAGGTGAGCCTGCCGGACGGCTCACTCCTCGTCCAGGCTGGGCCCGAGCCGTACCGTACGACCATGACGCCCGAGCGGGCCCACTACCTGGCCACGATGATGGCGACGGCGACGCGCGCCGGCGGGCCGGGCGCGGCGGTGGCGATCCCCGGCGTCGAGGTGGCCGCCAAGATCGCGGCGAGCGGCGGCCAGGACGCGCTGGCCACGGCGTTCGCCCCGGCCGGCGCCCCGGAGGTGGCGGTCGGCGTGGTGCTGGAGCACCCGGGCCCCGACGCCGCCGTCGTGGCCGGAGTCGCCCGCGCGGTGTTGGAAGCGGCGCTGGCCTGACGGCGGACCGCCGAGTTCTCCACCGATTTGAGTCTGGGCGCGAACGGTAGTTGGTGCCACACTCACAGTGATGCTGCGAACCGCCGATTTCTGCAACCTGCCGGCCGAGCCGAACCTGTTCGTGGGCCGGGAGTCCGATCTCGATGAGCTGGTGCACCTCGGCCGCGTGTCGCGGGTGGTGACACTGTGCGGCGCGGGGGGCATCGGCAAGACGCGCCTCGCCCTGCGCCTGGCCGCCCGGATCGCCCCCGAGCACCCCGACGGTGTGTGGCTGGTCGAGCTGGCCGATGTGGAGAAGGGCGAGCTGAGACAGCAGGTCTCGGCCGCGCTCGGCATCGCCGACGACCTGCCGGAGGCCATCGGCGGCCGGCGCGTGCTGCTCGTGCTGGACAACTGCGAGCCGGTGATCGGCGAGTGCGCCGAGCTCTGCCGCGACCTGCTCGGCGCGTGCCCGAGGCTGACCGTGCTGGCCACCAGCCGCGAGCCGCTGCGCGTGCCGGGCGAGACCGTCTGGCGGGTGCCGCCGCTCTCGCTGGTCGGCGAGGAGAGCGAGGCCGTGCGCCTGTTCGTGGCCAGGGCCACCGCCGCGCGGCCCGACTTCGAGCTGACCGAGGAGACCTTGCCGCTGGCGATCGAGTTGTGCCAGGCGCTGGACGGGCTGCCGCTGGCGATCGAGCTGGCCGCCGCCATGGTGCGGGTGTTGTCGGTCAGGCAGCTCGTCGAGCGGCTCGACGACCGGTTCAGGGTGCTGGCGGGCGGCGCCCGTACGGCGCACGCCAGGCACCGTACGCTCCGCGCCGCCGTCGACTGGAGCTACCGCCTGCTCAGCTTCCAGGAACGGCTGCTGCTGCGCCGCGTGGCGGCCTTCCGCTCCTGCTGGACGCTCGACCTGGCCGAAGGGGTGTGCACGGGCGCCGGCCTGCCCGAGGAGGACGTGCTGCCGCGCCTGTGCGACCTGGTCGACAAGTCGCTGGTCGTGCTGGACGGCGAGATCGCCGGCCAGGCTCGCTACCGGCTGCTGGAGACCGTCCGCGAATACGCGCTGGAGCAGCTCGCGGAGTCCGGCGAGGAGGTGGCCCTGCGCGGCAACCACCTGGCGGCCCTGGCCGGGCTGGCCACGCGGTTCAAGGACGTCCTCACCCCTGGCACGCGCACGTCGTGGCCGGTGGTCGAACGCTTCGTCAACCTGTTCGACGGGCTCAAGGCCGAGGTGGGCGCGGCCTGCGACTGGGCCGTCGCGAGCGGTTCGCCGCAGGTCGCGCTGGAGCTGCTGACTGACGTTCGCTACCTGCTGATGGCCAGCGGGCGGCGGCTCGACATCGCCGAGCGGCTCGACCGGCTGCTCGGGCTTGACGCCCCCGAGGTGCCCGAGGGCTTACGCGGGCAGGCCATGATCCTGCGCGGGGAGCTGGCGCTCGCGGCCGGTGAGGAGGGGCTCGCCGCCCGGTGCGTGCAGATCGGGCTGGCGCTGTGCGTCGACGCCCGTGACGCCTACGGCGAGGCCGTCGGCCTGATCATGCTGGCCCAGGCGACCGGCGACCAGGAGCCGCTGGCTCCCGCCCTGGAGGCGGCCAGGCGGCGCGGCGACCCGATCCTGGAGTCGCTGGCCCAGGGCACCCGGGCCGACTTCGGCCTGCGGGCCGGCCGCCTGCACGAGGCGCGAAGGGCGTTCGAGGAGGTCCTGACGCTCAGCGAGCGGCTCGACAACCATCTCGGCCAGTCCTACGGTCACGTCGGCCTGGCCCAGATCGCCCGGCGCACCGGCGACCGGGCCGGCGCCCGCCGTCACTACGAGGCGGGCCTGCGCCTGCTGCGGCACATCGACGCCCGGCAGCAGATCGTCAGCTGCCTGGCCGGGCTCGGCCGCGTCGCGCTCGACGAGGGCGACCTGGCCGAGGCGCGGACGAGGCTCACCGAGGCGCTGGTGCTCAGCCGCGACGCGGGCCTGCGGGACAGCATCGCCAGGCGGCTGGCGGCCTGGGCGCGCCTGCTGGCGGCCGAGGGCGACGACCGGCGCGCGGTGTTGCTGGCCGCCGCCTCGCTGGGGCTGCGCGGCCGCCGCCCGGACGCCCGTACGGAAGAGTTGCTGGGGCCCGCCCGCAACCGGCTCGGCGAGGCCGTGGTGGCGCTGCTGTGGGCCGAGGGCCTGGCGATGACGGCCGACCAGGCGGTCTCCTGCGCGCTCGGCGGCCAGTTGCCCGAGCTGCCGGGCGCGCCGGTCGCCCCGGTCGTCCAGGACAGCAGGCTGACGGCCAGGGAACGCGAGATCGCCGCACTGGTGGCCCGCGGGCTGAGCAACCGGGCCATCGCCGACGAACTGGTCATCAGCCCGGCCACGGCCGCGCGGCACGTCGCCAACATCCTCGGCAAGCTCGGCTTCTCCACGCGTACACAGATTGCCGCATGGGTGATCGGCGGACGCTGATCCCGGCGGCTTCTCTACACATCGTGGCCGCCGGGCGCTTACATCCTCGAATGGCCATGTCAGCGCATGTGCGGTCGCCGTACGAACGCCTACCGTTGCTGCATGTGATCGGCCGCGCCCGCGTTCCCCGCTCTCCCGCCGGGGGGCGTGGCGGCCGATCGACCGAGGGACGTCACACGTCCTGACGGGGCCGGGCCTTCTCGGAGGGGTGGGGGCCCGGTTCCCGGGCGTGTGACAGCGGGCTCGAGTCGCGCAGGGCTCGGGCCCGCCCACCTTCCCCCTGGGCTGGGGAAATGCACACGGCTCTACATAGATCGGTGGATGCGGCGGGCGCGCGGGCGGCCGTACGTTGGCGGGCATGAAGCCGTCCGCCTCGACCACCGGCACCGTGATCCACGAGGTGTTCTGCCGGGCCTACGAGCGGGGCGAGCGGCCGGCGCTCGTCGATCTGCGCGGCGGTCACGTCTACGGCTACCGCAGTCTGGTGACCGAGGTGACGAGGGCGGCCTCCGGGCTGGTACGCAGGGGCGCGCGCCGCGACCAGGTCGTGGGGGTGCACGTCTCGACGACCGGCACCCAGACGGTGGCCCTGCACACCGTGCTGGCCGCGGGCGGCGTGGCCGCGCCGGTCGATCCGGGGCTCGGCGCCGACGAGGTGGCCGCGCTGCTGCGCGAGTGCGACGCGCGCATGCTGATCACCACTCCCGACCTGGCCGAGACGGCGATCGCGGCGGCCGACGGCTCCCGCGTGCGCCAGGTGGTCTCGCTCGGCCCGGCGCTCGACACGATCGACTTCCGCGGCCTGCTCGTGCTGGAGCCCACCGCGCTGCCCGCGCTCGACGCCAAGCGGCAGGACGCGCTGGTGTTGTCCGGCGGCCGGCGGCTCACCCACGCCGACCTGCTGGCCAGGATGGCCGAGCTCGACGTGCCGGTCGGCCTGACCGAGTCCGACGTCGTGCTCAGCACGTGGTCGCCGGGCAACGGCCGTGACCTGCCCGCCCTGGTCGGCCTCGCGGTGTCCAAGGGCGCGCTGATCGTGGCCGCGGGCTGCGTCGACCTGCCCGGCACGAGCTACGACTTCGGCGTCACCGTGCTCACCGGGCCCGGCGGCACGCTGGAGCGCGTCGGCTGAGTATGCGGACCTGTTACCTGCTCCGCCCTTGACGTCGGCGCGCGCGAAGTGGGTTGATAGCCGTTGTTGACAACGTTGTCAAAAGTCACCTACTTCGGGGGATCGCGAAGGGAAGGGTGTGCGATGCGACGGTGGTTAGCGGCCGTGTCGATCACGATGGCGGGCGTTCTCGGTCTGGCGGGCTGCGGCGGAGGCGGCGGCGGCCAGGCTTCCCGATCTGCCGCGCCGAGCAGCGGCGGCGGCAAGCAGCAGGTGGAGGTCTTCTCCTGGTGGACGGGCCCCGGCGAGGCCGACGGCCTCCAGGCGATGAAGAAGATCTTCGAGGAGAAGAATCCGAACTACACGTTCTTCGACGCCGCCGTGGCGGGCGGCTCGGGTGACAAGGCCAAGGCGCTGTTGCAGTCGAAGTTGCAGGCCAACACGCCGCCCGACACTTTCCAGGGGCACGCCGGCGCCGAATTGCAGGGCTACATCAAGGCGGGCAACCTGGAGGACCTGACGTTCCTGTATGACGAACTGAAGCTCAAGGACGTCTTCCCCGCCCAGCTCGTCGAGCAGATCAGCGTCGAGGGCAAGATCTATTCGGTGCCGGTCAACATCCACCGGTCCAACGTCCTGTGGTTCAACCCCAAGGTGCTCAAGGACGCGGGCATCGCGGCCGCGCCCAAGACGATCGAGGAGTTCATCGCCGACCTGGAGAAGGTCAAGGCCAAGGGCAAGATCCCGATCTCCGTCGGGTCGGAGTGGACCGCCACCCACCTGCTGGAGAACGTGTTGCTCGGCTCGCTCGGCACCGACGCCTACAACGCGCTGTTCAAGCCGGGCGCCGACTGGAGCGGCCCGCAGATGACCAAGGCGCTGGAGAACTTCGCCAAGATCATGTCGTACGCGGGCGACCCGCAGGACGACTGGCAGCCCGCGGCCAAGCAGGTGGCCGACGGCGAGGCGGCGTTCAACATCATGGGCGACTGGGCGTACGGCTACTTCCACAACCCGCCGGAGGGCGGCCTCGGCAAGACGTCGAAGACGGACTTCGACTGGGCGCCCGCGCCCGGCACCGAGGGCACCTACATGTGGTTGTCGGACAGCTTCACCCTGCCCAAGGGCGCCAAGAACCGGGACGGGGCCGTCGCGTGGCTGAAGGTCGCGGCGAGCAAGGAGGGCCAGGACGCCTTCAACCCGAAGAAGGGCTCCATCCCCGCCCGCAAGGACGCCGACCAGGCGCTCTACACCGACTACCTGGCCGACGCGCTGAAGGACTGGTCGAGCAACAAGCTCGCCGGATCCATCCAGCACGGCGTCTCGGTGAGCCAGCCGTGGCTGGCCTCGATCAACGAGGCGGTCGGGCTGTTCATCGCCAGCAAGGACGTCAAGGGTCTCCAGCAGGCCCTGGCGGACGCGGCCAAGGCCAACGCTCAGTGACGCATGCGGGTACGGCGGGGGAGGCCCGCCGTACCCGCGCGAAGGGAAATGGTTGTGAGGCGGGCACGCACCTGGCTGCCCGGACTCCTCCTCGTCGCGCCGTCGATCGTGGCGATCGGCGTGTTCGTGTACGGCATGCTGGGCTGGAACTTCCGCCTGGCCATGACCGACCAGCACGATGAGGTGTCCGAGGGCACGTTCGTGGGGCTGAAGAACTTCATCGACATCTGGGACCAGGCACGCTGGCGTCTCTCCGTGAACCACGCGATCGTGTTCACGATCACGTTCGTGGTGGGGGCGCTGGTGCTGGGCTGGTTCCTGGCGTTCCTCATGGAGAAGGGGATCTGGGGAGAGGGCACGTTCCGGGCGATCTACCTGTTCCCGATGGCCGTGTCGTTCGTCGCGACCGGCATCGTGTGGCGGTGGCTGATGAACTCGGGCACGGAGGAGCGGGCGGTCGGGCTGAACCGGCTGTTCGACGCGATCGGGCTGCCGCAGTGGCAGTGGTTCAGGGATCCGGACTGGGGGATGGCCGCGATGGCACTCCCGGCGATATGGCAAATGTCTGGATATGTCATGGCGTTGTTCCTGGCGGGGTTCCGCGGTGTCCCCGAGGAGCTGCGCGAGGCCGCCCGCGTCGACGGCGCCGGCGAGTGGGGCGTCTACCGGCACGTGGTGCTGCCCATGCTCAGGCCGGTCACGCTGTCGGCGCTGATCATCCTTGGGCACATCTCGCTCAAGGTCTTCGACCTCATCGTGGCGGTGTCCGGCAAGCAGATCATCACCGACGTGCCCGCGGTGTTCATGTGGGTGGCCGTGTACGACTCCCACGACCCGGCCAAGGGGGCCACGATCGCGTCGTACATCGTGCTCAGCGTGGCGGTGTTCGTGATCCCGTACCTGATCTGGTCGGTGCGCAAGGAGCGCAGGCCGTGACGGCCGTCGCGGGCGGACGCGGGACCGGGTTCCGCGTGGTGCGGTTCACGTTGCTGATCGTCCTCGTGGTCGTCGTCCTCATACCGATCTACGTGCTGCTGGCCACCAGCTTCAAGCCGCTCACCGAGGCCGACCCCGGCCAGGCGTGGAACCTGCCGCGGACGTGGACCACGGAGGCGTGGCGGGTGGCCTGGGAGAAGCTGGCCCCCGGGTTGTGGAACAGCGTGCTGCTGGCCGTCCCCGGCTCGCTGCTGTCGTGCGCGTTCGGCTCCATGAACGGGTACGTGCTGTCCAAATGGCGTTTCCCCGGCGCGGACGTGCTGTTCACGTTGTTCCTGTTCGGCATGTTCATCCCCTACCAGGGGGTGATGATCCCGCTGGTCAAGCTCATGGTCTGGCTGAACGAGCAGACCGGCCTGGACGGCGTCTTCTACGGCGGCATCCCGGGCCTGGTGCTCGCGCACGTCGTCTACGGCATCCCCATCTGCACGCTGATCTTCCGCAACTACTACGTGACGATCCCCGACGAGCTGATCGAGGCCTCGCGGGTGGACGGCGCGGGGATGTTGCGCGCGTACTGGTCGGTCGTGTTGCCGGTGTCGTGGCCGGCGATCGCGGTGGTGATCATCTGGCAGTTCACCTCGCTGTGGAACGACTTCCTGTTCGCGGTCTTCATCACCGGGCCGCAGAGCTGGCCGACCACCGTCATGCTCAACAACATCGCCGGGGCCCAGGCCACCCCGTACAGCCAGCAGATGGCCGCGGCCGTCCTGGCCTCGATCCCGACGATGCTGATCTACGTGCTGCTCGGCCGGTTCTTCATGCGCGGGCTCATGGCGGGCGCGCTGAAGGGTTAGTTGGCCCGGTGGGCCAGGGGCTCGCCGCGGACGTACCTGGCGACGTCCGCGGCGACGATCCCGGCCGCCTTGGCCGCCGTCTCCTTGCTCGCGCCGGCCAGGTGCGGGGTCATGACCAGGTTCGGCGTGGTCAGCAGGCGCGAGCCGGGAGGGATGGGCTCCTCGGGGAAGACGTCCATGGCCGCGCCGAACAGGTGGCCGGACTCCAGCGCGTCGCACAGCGCGTCGTAGTCGAGCAGCGCGCCGCGGGCGCAGTTGACCAGCACCGAGCCCGCCGGCATGCGGGCGAGCTGCGCGGCGCCGATCATGCCGGCGGTCTCGGGGGTGGCGCGGGCGTGCAGCGACACGAAGCGGGAACGTTCGAGCAGCTCGTCCAGCTCGACCCGGCCGGGCACCTCGACGTAGGGGTCGTGGACCAGCACCTCGGCGCCGAAGCCGGCCAGCATGCGGGCCACCCGGCGGCCGATCGCGCCGTAGCCGACCAGGCCGACCGTGCCGCCCTCCAGCTCGGGGCCGACGTTGTCGTACATGTAGTAGTCGCCGCGCCACACACCGCCGGCCAGGTCGGCGTGCGTGCGCGGGATGCGGCGGGTGGCGGCCAGCAACATGGCGAGCGTGTGCTCGGCCGTGGCCACCGCGTTGCGGCCCGGCGCGTACGTCACCGCGACCCCCGCCGCCGCGGCCGCCTCCAGATTGGCGTTCACCGGCCCGCCCCGGCTCACGCAGAACAGCCGCAGGTCGGGGGAGGCGTCCAGGACGCGCTTGGTCAGCGGGGCCATCTGGGTCACGCAGACCTCGACGCCGCGCAGCGCCTCGATCAGCGCGTCCTCGACGTCCGACGCCTCGTCCACCTCGCCCACGCGGCCGAACGGCTCCACCGGCCACGGCAGCGTCAGCTCGCTGATGTGCACCTCGCCCGGGACCGCCTGCCTGAGCGCGTCGATGAGCAGGCGGTTCTGGACGAAGTGGTCGCCTGCGGCGAGGACTCGGATGGTCAACGAACGGCTCCAATCGGGGAGTTGTACCGCAGGATCGCCGGCCGTCCCGTGCCGGTGCGCAGCTCGGTCACGGCGCAGTTGTCCAGGCGCGGGAAGAGCCGGCGGTACTCGCCGAGCGGGATCCCGACGAGCCGGCACAGAGCGAGCCTGATGGCGGTCGTGTGGGCCACGACGAGCACCCGCCCGCCGGGATGTCGTCCTGAGATGTCATGCAGGGCCGCGACGAACCGGTCGGCGGCCTCGTACGGGTCCTCACCCCCGGGCAGGGGGTGGGCGGCCGGGTCACGTTCGAAGGCGGCCCGTGCCTCGGGGAACCGGTCGTGCATCTCCGCCGAGGTCAGGCCCTCGCCCGCGCCGAGCTCCAGCTCCCGCAGCCGGGCGTCCACCTCCGGCCGTACGCCGGCCGCGGCGGCGCTCGGCGCGGCGGTCAGCCGGGCCCGGCTCAGCGTGGACGACCACACCGCCGCCAGCCCCGCCCGCCCGGCCCAGTCCGCCAGCAGGGTCGCCTGCTCGCGGCCGAGCGGGGTCAGCTCGACGTCGCTGGTCCCCGCGTAGCGGTTCTCGGCGTGCCAGACGGTCTCGCCGTGGCGGACCAGGACGAGGTCGGTCATGGGGTGCTCCTCTTCCGGGCGTGCCCGGCGGCGTTCGCGGGCAGCCAGCCGCGCCGTTCCAGCTCGCCGATGAACCGCAGGTACGGCTCGCGGAGGTCGGCGGCCGACGGCTCGATCACCGCGCGGGTCCTGATCATGTGGCCGGGATCGCCGGCCGCCAGCACGGCCATGCCCAGGGCGGGCTCGGCGTTCTCGCGCAACGTCACGGGACGCCGCAGGACGTCGGCCCTGAGCTGGTTCCAGAAGGCGCTCCTGGTCGCGCCGCCGGTCAGGATGACCTCGCCGGCCACGGACGCGCCCAGCAGGTCGAGGTAGTCGAAGCACAGGCGTTCGAGGAAGGCGGCGCCGAGCAGGACGGCGGCGTACCGCTCGACGTCGTCGGCCGGGTCGCCGCCGATCGTGAACCCCTCGGCCTCGGGGGCGGCGAACGGGAACCGCTCCCCGCGCGAGACCAGCGGGTACGTGATCGGCCCCGGCCAGCCGGGCCGTCCGCCGTAGCGGGCGGCGGCCCGCCTGCTCAGGGCGTCCAGGTCGCGGCCCGGCAGGTCGCGGGAGAGCACGCCGGCGCCCGTGCTGGAGGCGCCGCCGGGCAACCACGAGCCGTCGGGGGCGCGGTGGGAGTAGACCACGCCCAGCGGGTCGTGGATCAGCTCCTCGGTCACGCCCTTCAGCACCAGCGTCGTGCCGATCACCGAGTTCCAGCTCCCCGCCCGCCGGGCGCCCGCACCGAGCTGGGCCGCGCAGCCGTCGGTGGTCCCGGCGATCACCGGCGTCCCCGCCGGGATGCCGGTCTCGGCGGCGGCCCCGGCGCAGACCGCGCCGAGCCGGGCGCCCGGCCGCACCACGTCGGGCAGGGTGCCCGCGGGCACGCCGAGCGCGTCCAGCACGTCGTCCGGCCAGCGCTCACCGATCAGGTCGACGCCGGTCTTGAGGGCGTTGCTCAGGTCGGTGGCCACGTCGTGGCCGACCAGGCGGCGGTTGACGAAGTCGTTCTGGTGCGCGGCGCGTACCCGCGGCGGGGCGTCGCGGAGCAGCCACAGCAGCTTGGGCAGGGCCCAGTTCGGCTGCATGCGCCGGTAGCCGAGCCGTTCCCAGACGGGCCCGCCGGTCTCGTTGACCCGCTCGACCTCGGCCGTGGCGCGGCGGTCGTCGTACATGAGGGCGGGGGTCAGCGGGGCGCCGTCCCGGTCGGTGAGCAGGATCGTTCCAGAGGTGGCGTCCACGGCCACGCCCTCGACCCGCTCGGGCGGCACGTCGCGCAGCGCCTCGCGGGTGGCGGCGGCCAGCTCGCGCCACCACTGCTCGGGGTCCTGCTCGTGGCGGGGGCCGTCGCGGTGGCTGGTCAGCGGGCGGCTCGCCGAGCCGAGCACGTTGCCGTCCGCGTCCACGGCCATCGCCCGTACGCTCTGGGTGCCGAGGTCGATGCCGATCCACACGCTCATGCCCGGCTCCGCATCCCGGCCAGCAGCGGCCACGATCCGGCCTCGGCCGTCCGTAGGGTCAGGAAGTCGGCGAACAGCCGGTCGTACCGATCGCGCAGGCCGGGGTCGGGCTCCACGGCCGCGCGCAGCCGTACGTGCCGGGCCGCCGCCTCCGCGACGGACGCCGCGCCGCCCGTGGCCGCCAGGCCCACCAGGTAGGCCCCCCGCGCCCCCACCTCGTCGTCGGCCGGACGCCGTACGGGCAGCCCGGTGACGTCGGCGATCAGCCGCAGCCAGGCCGCGCTGGCCGAGCCGCCCCCGCACACCCGCAACTCCGTCGGCGCGGCGCCGGTGGCGGCCAGGCAGTCGCGGATCACCATCGTGAGCCCTTCGAGCACGGCCCGCGCGACCTGCTCGCGCCCGTGCTCGAACGACAGGCCCAGCAGCCCGCCCCTGGCCAGCGGGTCGGAGAACGGCGCCCGCTCCCCGGCCGGCGACAGGTACGGCAGGAACGCCAGCCCGCCCGCCCCCGGCTCGCCCAGCAGGGCCAGCTCGCCCAGCTCGGCGGGGTCGCGCAGGCCCAGCAGCCGGCAGGCCCACTGGACGACCTCGGTCCCCGCGAACGTGGGGAAGGCCCGCAGGTAGCCGCCGGGCACCGCGATCGTGATGCCGGTCGGTTCGGCGTCCGGCGGCGACTCCACCAGCACCTCGGTGCACAACGTGGTGCCGAGGATGCCGCACGCCTGGCCGGGCAGCACCGCGCCCGCGCCCAGCGCCGTGGTGACGATGTCGTACGGCGCCATCACCACCGGCGTGCCCAGGGGCAGGCCGAGCGCGTCCGAGGTGAGCGCGGCGACGTGGCCCGAGCGGATCGGGGGCAGCAGCCGCTCGGCCCATTCCAGCCCGAACAGGGTCAGCAGCTCGGGGGAGTAGGCGCGGGTGCGCAGGTCCATGAAGGGGGCCGAGGCGTCGGACTCGTCGGCGACCACCTCGCCCGTCATCCGGGAGAAGATCCAGCCGCCGCAGGTCAGCAGGGCGGCGGCGTGTTCCAGCCGGTCCGGCCGGTGCTCGCGCAGCCAGGTCAGGACGGCGTGCGGCAGGCCGGAGGCGGCCGAGGAGCCGTTCACCGCGAAGGCGGCCGCGGCCGTCCCCGACCTGGTCCAGGCGTCGATCACGGCGGCGGCGCGGCCGTCGTTCCACAGGACGGCCGGGCCGGTGGGCTCGCCGTCGCGGTCCACGAGCCAGCAGCCGTCGCCCTGGGCGGTGACCGCCACGAAGTCGACGGTCTCCACCGTGGCCGCGACCTCGCGTACGGCGTCCGCGACGGCGTCCCAGACGGCGTGCATGTCCTGTTCGGCGTGGCCGGGCGCGGGCCTGGACACCGTCGTGGCACGCCGGGCGACGGCGCTCTCCGCGCCGGTGGCGTCGTACCCGACCGCCTTGATGACCGTGGTTCCCGCGTCCACGCAGATGATCGCCATCAGGCCCTGCCGTGCGAGGTCCTCGACCGGCGCGACACGGAGTCGACGATCACCGCGAGCAGCAGGACGGCGCCGGTGACCACGAACCGGATCGAGGAGTCCAGGTTGAGCAGCGTCAGGCCGCTGGAGATGGACTGGATGACGACGATGCCGAGCAGCGCGCCGAACGCCGTGCCGCGCCCGCCGAACAGGCTCGTCCCGCCGATGACCGCCGCCGCGATGGCGTTGAGGTTGACGTCGCCCGCGCCGCTGCTCTGGTTGGCCGCGGCCAGCCGCGCCGCCGCGAGGATGCCGCCCACCGCCGCGAACGTCGAGCAGAGCACGAACACCGAGGTGTAGACGGCCCTGACGTTGATACCGGCGCGGCGCGCGGCCTCCACGTTGCCGCCGACGGCGTACACGGCCCGGCCCCACTTCGTCCGCGACAGCAGGTAGTGCATGACCAGTACGAGCGCCACGAAGAAGACGAACATCCAGCCCACGCCGCGCGTCTGCCCGAGGTACCAGACCACGAACGCCAGCACCGCCAGCAGCGCGAGGCTCCTGACCGCCAGCAGCGGCACGCTCCTGGCCGACAACCCGGCCCGCCGCCGCTCCCCGGCGTGCAGGAACCCGCTGACGAACAACCACCCGGCCGCGACCACCGCGAACGTGTACGACAACCAGTCGGGCACGAAGTCGAGTTGCGCGAAGTTCACCAGCCCCGAGTCGAACGGCAGGTTGATCGACCCCTTGGTGCCCAGTACGTAGAGCTGGAGGCCGAGGAAGGCGAGCAGACCGGCCAGCGTGATCACGAAGCTGGGCACGCCGAACCGGTTGAAGAGCTGCCCGTACAGCCAGCCGATGACCGCGCCCATGAGCACCGAGGCCAGGATCGCCACCCAGACCGGCAGGCCGTTGCCCACGAACAGCACCGCGAGCACCGCGCCGGACAGTCCGCTGACCGAGCCGACCGACAGGTCGATCTGGCCCACGAGCAGCACGCACACGATGCCGAGCGCGATGACGCCGACGGCGGCCGACTCCAGTGTGAGGTTCACCAGGTTGGCGCTGGACAGGAAGATCGGGTTGAGGATCTGCAACACCGTCCAGATGACGACGAGGCCGATCACGACGGGGATGACGCCGAGGTCGCCGCCGCGGGCCCGTTCGACCACGTCGGCGAGCACGCCGCGCAGCCCCTGGCGGTCGAGCAGCCGCTCGTCCTGGCGGTCCGTGGTCGTCGTCACGGGGTGACCTCCCTCGTGCTCATGGCCTGGGCGCGGCGGGAGACCGCGTTGTCCGTGGCGCCGGTGATCGCGGCGATGATGTCCTCGGCGGAGACGTCGCCCACGTCGAACACCCCGTTGTTACGGCCGAGCCGCAACACCGCCACCTTGTCGGCCACGGCCCGTACGTCGGCCATGTTGTGGCTGATCATGATGACGCCGAGGCCGTTCTCGCGGAGGCGTTCGACCAGGTTGAGCACCTCGGCGGTCTGGGCCACGCCGAGCGCGGCGGTGGGCTCGTCGAGGATGATGATCTTGGGGTCGCCGAGCAGCGACCGCGCGATGGCGACCGTCTGGCGCTGGCCGCCGGACAACGCCGCGACCGGCACCCGTACGCTGGGGATCTTGGCGGAGAGCTGCCGGAGCAGCTCCCACGAGCGGGTCTCCATGGCCACGTCGTTCAGCCGCAGCGGGCGGATCTCCTGGCCGAGGAACAGGTTCTGGATCACGTTGAGGTTCTCGCAGAGCGCCAGGTCCTGGAAGACGGTGGCGATGCCGAGCCGGTGGGCGGCGGCCGGGGTCGGGATCTCGACCTCCCGGCCCTCGAACGAGATCGTCCCCGAGTCCGGCGGGTGCACGCCGGACAGGATCTTGACCAGGGTGGACTTGCCCGCGCCGTTGTCGCCGACGACCGCGACGACCTGGCTCGCCGCCACATCGAGTTCGATGTCCGTGAGGGCGGCCACCGCACCGAAGGTCTTGTTGATGCCCCGCAGGGACAGGACGGTCATCGGCGCCTCCTACTTGATGCCGAGCTCGGTGCAGCCCTTGGCGTACTCGCCGGTGCAGACGTCGGCGGCCTTCATGATCTGGCTGTCGAACAGCACCTCCTTGATGTTCTCCTTGGTCACGACCGTGGGGACGAACAACTGCGAGGGCGTGTTGTAGAGCGTGTCCTTGCCCGCGGGCTTCTTGCCCTGCATGAACTGGTACGCCGTGTCCGCGGCGGCCTCGGCCACGATCTTGATCGGCTTGGAGATCGTGTTGTACTGGTCGCCCGAGACGATGCGCTGGGCGGCGGCGATCTCGGCGTCGTTCCCGGTGATCGGCGGCACCTTGGTCCCGGCCGCCTTGAACGCCGCGATCGAGCCGCCGCCGGTGCCGTCGTTGGCCGCGACGACGCCGACGATCTGGTCCTTGAACTGGGTGATCTGGCCGCTGACCCAGGTCTGGGCCTTCTCCGGCTGCCAGTCGGGGGTGTCGTACTCGGCCAGCAGCTTGAAGCCGCTCGGGTCGACCGCGCTGTGGATGCCCTTCTTGATCAGTCCGGCCGCCGCGTCCGTGGGCGAGCCGTTGACCTGGAGGATGCCGCCTTCGGCGTTCTCCTTCTTGAGGTGGTCGACCAGCGACTGGGCGATCATCGCGCCGATCTTCTCGTTGTCGAACGAGATGTAGTGGTCGGCCGGCGTGGCCGGGATCGGACGGTCGTAGGCGATGACCGGCACCTGCTGCGACTGGGCCGTCTTGACGATGGTGGCCGCCGCGGCGGAGTCGACCGGGTCGATGACGATCGCCTTGACGCCCTGGGCCAGCGCGGAGTTGGCCTGTTGCTGCTGCTTGGCGGCGTCGGAGTCGGCGTTCTGGTAGATGACCTCGCAGCTCGGGCAGAGTTGCTTCATCTTGGCCTCGAACAGCGGCTTGTCCTGCAGTTCGTACCGGGTGGAGGCGAGGTCGGGCATGAGGAAGGCGACCTTCGCGTTCTCGGTGCTGCCGCCGCCGCCGGTGTTCCCATCACCGCCGGAGCCGGAGCCGGAGCCGCACGCGGCCAGCACCGAGCCTGCGAGCACTGCCATTGCGGCGAACGCATACGTCCGCGTCTGAGCTCTGTTCACGGGTTCATTCCTCACTCGCTCATTCATCACGCTCGATGCCCCCGAGACCGGGGCACGCCCTCACAGGAGGGCGAGCCCTGTGGTGCGGCTCACGTTAGCGCGAGGTCAGAATATTTGTCCAGCAAAAATGTTCAGAGCTGGCGAGCGGCCGCCACCAGGCCCTCCGCGGTCGGGGTGTCGGTGACGAGCTGGTTGAAGTAGCCGCCCCGGGCGCCCGCGACGATCGAGAGCACCTTCTCCGCACCCACCGCGACCGCGATCGTGGCCGGGATGCGGCGCAGCTCCTCGGGACGGGTGGCCACCAGGCGCTCGCTGCCCGCGTACGTGACCGGGGCGCCGTTCCTGTCGTAGACGCGCATGCAGACGTCGCCCACGGCGTGGCGCAGGGAGTCGGCGTCGCGGGGCATGAGCGCGGGCACCATCTGCCGCATCAGCGGCGCCGAGCCCACGCCGACGATCGCGCACTTGGCGTGCGCCCACAGGTCCATGACCCGGCGCACGGACGGCTCGTGCTGGAGCGAGTAGAACAGCTCGGGGCCCGGCAGGGCGGGCGCGTAGAGGTAGGCGGGCACGCCGCCGGCGCGTTCGGCCAGGATGCGGGTGGTCTCGTTGGTCTGGAACCAGGGTTGCGGCTCCTCCTGGCCGCCCACGGCCGGCGCGATGGTGACCCCGGGGAACTGGCCGAGGCCCTCGCGGGCGCACTCGTAGACGGTGGTGCCCGAGGAGACCAGCACCACGTCGCCCGACTCCAGCCCCACGGCGGCCAGCGCGCGGGCCACCCCGGGCGCCAGCCACGGGCCGAGCGCGGGGCCGCTGACCTTGGGCACCAGGTAGACGCGCTCCAGGTCGAGCGCCCGTGCCACCTCGGCGGCCAGCGGGCCGTCCTCCAGTGTGGCCGGGCGGTGCACCTTGATCTCGACGATCCCCTGCCTGCGGGCCTCGGTGAGCAGCCTGCTCACGGTCGCCCTGCTGACGCCGAGCCGCTTGGCGATGTCGCCCTGCGTGGCGTCCTCCACGTAGTACTGCTGGGCCGCCGCGTACATCAGCTCGTGGGGGAACCTGGCCTGCGCCTCCGGTGCGACGTCGGCGGCATTCATGCGCGCGCTCCCTCGATGGTGCGTGAACACAATTGCTGAACACATGCGAAAACGACTATACGGCCTTCCGCCGCGAGGGACAGGTTAGTCCGCTACGCCAGGGATCGGCCGACCAACGCGTCACCCAGCGGCGTACGCGCATAAAGCACGGAACGGCCCGTACGGGTGCCCGCGACGAGGCCCGTCCGGCGCAGGGCGGCGAGGTGGCCCCCGGTGGTGCCGAGACTCTGGCCGAGCAGGGCGGCGAGGTGCGTGGTCGTCGCGGGCACGGCCAGCTCGGTGAGGATGCGCGCCCGGGTACGCCCGATCAGCAGCGCCAGGTCGCCGTCCGGCACGCCGACCCCGGCGCCGGTGCCACGCGCCGGGTAGACCAGGGCGTTGGGCCAGGACTCCTCCAGGTACGCCCCGACCGAGCGGGAGAAGGCCGTCGGCAGGAACAGCAGGCCCTTGCCACCCAGCACGTGCAGGCCGTGCCGGGTGTGCAGGCGTACCTCGATGTGCCCGTCCTGACGCCAGCGCACCTGGTCGCTGAGGTCGGCGAGCGCGGCGGCCCAGCCGTAGGCGGCCAGGCGCCCGGCGCGCTGGATCACGTCGCGTTCCAGGATCGTGTGGAAACGCGGCCAGCCCACCGAGATGATCTCCCGCCACAGGGCCTCGTACGCGTCCGCCAGCACCTGCACCACCCGCGGCGAGAACAGCACGTCCCGGAGCTCTCCCGGCAGCGACGGAAGGCCCGCGACCACCCTGGTGATCTCGGCGTGGGCCTGGGCGACCGGGGTCCGGCGCATCGAGGCCAGCTCGGTCTCGAACGGCACGCTCATCCCGGCCGGGGGCGGCGCGATGAAGTCGACGTTCGCGTCGCCCTTGTTGCCGCTGACCGCCGCGAGCGCGCGCAGCGCCGGATGCCGTCCGACCAGGTCGAGGTACGGGCCGCGCCACCGCTCCACCCAGCGGCGGTGCACGCCCGGGTCGTTGCGGCCGTCGAGCGTCCAGTGGGCGTGCATGGTCTCGATCAGCGGCGAGATGGCGAACCTGCTGGCCACCAGGTCCTGCGGGCTGACCTGGATCCTTAGTGGCATCTTTCGGTTATATCCGAAACTGTGGCCCGGGTGGCGGCCGGTTCCGCAGCATCGGGGGTGTGAGAGCGGCGACGTACGGCGATGTGTTCGCCGTCAAGGAGTTCCGGGTGCTCTTCGGCAGCTTCGCGCTGCTCGTCACCGGGGACTCGATCAAGATGCTGGCCCTGTCCGTGCTGGTGTACGCGCGTACCGGGTCTCCCGGGTTGTCGGCGGCGGCGTACATGGCGGGGTGGTTGCCGTACATCGTGGGCGGGATGTTCCTGTTGTCGCTGGCCGACCGGCTGCGGCCCAGGGCGCTGATGGTGACCGGGGAGGTCGTCCGGGCGGTGGTGTGCCTGCTGCTCGCCTACGCGGGGCTGCCGGTGTGGGGGATGCTGGCGCTGGTGCTGGTCAGCGGGCTGTTCTCGCCGGTGTTCGGCGCGGCCAGGTCGGCGACGCTGCCGGACGTGCTGCCGGGGGACGCGTTCGTGCTCGGGCGGTCGGTGCTCGGGGTCACCTCGGCCGCGGCGCAGGTCGGGGGGCTCGCGGCGGGGGGCGCGTTCCTGGCCCTCGCGGGAGCGCAGGGCGCCCTGGCCGCTACGGCGGGCCTCGCGCTGGCCGGCGCCGCGGTCCTCCGGTACGGCCTACCCAACCGCCCACCCCGCCTCCCTTCCACCCTCGGAGCCGCTGGTGAGGGGGCGGTGCGGCAGACGTTGCGGGTGAATCGGCGCCTGCTGGCCGATCCGCGGGTGCGGGGGCTGCTGCTGGCCGGGTGGGTGCCGACGATGTGCCTGGCGGGGGCGGAGGCGATGATCGTGCCGTACCTGGGCGGTCAGGGGCGGGCGGGCGTGGTGCTCGCGGCGGCGGCGGTCGGGATGGCGGTGGGGGAGTTCGTCGTGGGCAGGTTCGCCGCGCCGCCGCTGCGGGAGCGGTTGTCCGCGCCGCTCGCGGTGTTGCTCGGGGTGCCGTGGCTGGGGTTCGTGTTCGGGCCGGGCGCCGGGTGGGCGGCGGTGCTGGCGGCGTGCGCGGCGGCGGGGCTGTCGTACCAGCTCGGGTTGCAGCGGCGGTTCGTGGACGCGGTGCCCGAGGAGGCGCGCGGGCAGGCGTTCGGGCTGCAGTCGGCGGGGCTCATGACCGGGCAGGCGGCCGGCGCGGCCCTGATCGGAGTGCTCGGCGAGACCGCCGGCCCCGGGCCCGCGATCGTCACGGCGGGCGCCGCGGGCATCCTGTCCGCCCTCGTCCTGCTCCGTTCCCTACGCCCCCCGACCCCCGCCCCAGCCCCGGCCTCCGGTACGGCTAAGGCGTCGGGAGTTCGCCGGAGCCGCGCGGGATGAGCCGTACGGGCAGCTCCACGTGCTCCGGCGGCCCGCCGTCACCGCGCAACCGGCGGAACAGCAGCTCGGCCGCCACCCGCCCCATCCACGCCGGATCCTGGGCCACCACGCTCACCCCCGGCCGCAGCAGATCGGCCAGCTCGAAGTCGTCGAACCCCACGAGCGCCAGCCGCCGTCCCTCCAGGGCCCGCAGCGCGGTCACCGTGAGCCGGCCGTTCCCGGTGAACAGCGCGGTCGGCGGCTCGTCCAGCGCGAGCATGCGCCCGAGATCGGCCCGTACGTCGTCCAGCGCCGGCGTACGCATCGCCACCAGCCGCGGATCGAACAGCCCGCCCAGCGCCCTGCGGTAGCCCGCCAGCCGCTCGGCCGCGGTGTAGATCGCCGGATCGTCCCCCAGGAACGCGATCCTGTGGTGCCCGTGCGCGAGCAGGTGCCGTACGGCCCGCTCGGCCCCGCCCGCGTTGTCGGCGAGCACGGTGTCCACGTCGATCCCGGACCCCGGCGGCCGGTCGGCGAACACCACGGGCGTGCCGGTCTCCAGCTCACCCCGCAGGTACGCGTGATCGTCCCCAGCCGGGACGACGATCAGCCCGTCCACCCGGCGCGCGCAGAACGTCTCGACCACCTCGCGCTCCCTGCCCGGCTCCTCGCCCGACGATCCGCTGAGCAGCAGGCAGCCGTGCGCGATGACGACGTCCTCGACGGCCCGGCTGAGACCGGCGTAGAACGGGTCGGCGACGTCCTCGATGACCAGCCCGATCGTGGCGGTCATGCCCCTGCGCAGGCCCCTGGCGCTCTCGTTGCGGCTGTAGCCCAGCCGGTCGATGGCCGCGCGCACCCGTTCGGCGGTCGCCGGATGGACGCCGGGCTCGCCGTTGACGACGCGCGAGACGGTCTTGAGCGCCACGCCCGCCGCCGACGCGACGTCCTTCATCGTCGGTCTCACGCTTGGATCATGTCCTACTCCATCCGGGCGGACAACGCTGTCAGAACGCCTGTGCCAGAGTAGGTGCCCTATGTCGTTGAGAAACGTCTTGCTGGTGGCCGGATTCCTGCTGGCCGCGCTCAACCTGAGACCCGCCATCGCGGGCCTGTCCCCGCTCCTCGACGAGATCATGAAGGACGTCGGGCTGTCCCCGTCGGGCGGCGGCGCGATCACCACCGTCATGGTCGTCTGCCTGGGCGTGTTCGGCCCGCTCACGCCGCTGCTCGCGCGGCGCATCGGCCTGGACAGGACCCTGCTGGCCGGCCTGCTCGTGGTCGCCGCGGGCGACCTGGTCCGCGGGCTCGACGGCGCTCCCGTGCTCTACCTGGGCTCCGCGCTGGCCGCGACGGCCATCGCCGTCATGAACGTCGCCATGCCCGGCATCGTGAAGCAGCACTTCCCCACCCGGGTCAACCTGCTCACCGGCGTCTACGTCGCGGCCGTGGTCGCCGGCGCGGCCGCGGCCTCGGCCCTGGTGATCCCGCTGGAACGGGCCACCGGCTTCGACTGGCGCGGCGTCTCGGCCCTGCTCGCCGTGCCCGCCCTGCTCGCGGCCCTGCTCTGGCTGCCCCAGGCGATGCGAGGGAAGGCGGCCGAGCAGAACGGCCCGAGGCCGTTCGGCGCCATCCTGCGCAGCCGCGTCACCTGGTACGTGACCGCCCTCATGGGCCTGCAGTCGCTCACCTTCTACGTCATGCTGGCCTGGCTGCCGACGATCTTCCTCGACGCCGGCCTGCCCGCCGACCAGGCCGGTTACCTGCTCAGCCTGACGAACCTGGTCCAGGTCGCGACCTCGCTCGCCGTCCCGGTGCTGGCCGGACGCCGGGACTCCCAGGTCCCGTACGTGGTGGGCGCCGGCGTGCTGACCGTGTTCGGTTACCTCGGCGTACTGCTGGCCCCGGCCACCGTGCCGTGGTTGTGGATGGTCGTGCTCGGCATCGGCCAGGGGGCCTCGTTCGCGCTGGCGCTGCTGATCATCGCGCTGCGGCCGGCCGATCCCGCCGGGGTGACCGCGCTGTCGGCCGTGGCCCAGTCGGTGGGGTACGTGGTGGCCGCGCTGGGCCCGCTGCTCTTCGGTTACCTCAGGGAGGTCTCGGGCGGCTGGACCGTGCCGCTGACGGTCGGCCTGGGCATACTCGGGGCCCAGCTGGTCGCTGGATGGTTCGCCGGACGCCCTGCTACTTTAGGTAAGGCTAACCTGTAGAAAGGGATCCAGCGTGCTGACCGAGGCTCTCCAGCGTCTGGCCGACAGCCGCGGCGGCGTCATCGGAGTCGAGCCGGGCCTCGTCATCGACCCCGACGAGAGCTGGACGGCCGCCGCCGAGCTGGTACGGGAGCCGTACACACTGCTGGAGGGCCTGATCGCGCAGACGGCCGGACGCTGGAACGCGCCGCGGCACGTCGGCGCGGCGCTGTTCTGGAAGACCTTCGGCTACTGGCACACCCTGCCCATGGCGCTCGGCTGGGCCCTGGATGGCCGGATCCCGGTCATGCGGCTGGCCGACACGTACTTCAAGGTCTCCGACGCCGGCGTGACGATCGCCGCCGCCCGGGTGAGCTGGGGGACCGGCGTCGAGCCGATCCGCGAGGTGCTGGCCGAGGCGCAGCAGCCCCTCGTCCGGACCATCGGCGCGCTCGCCAAGGTCGGCGAGCGCACGCTGTGGGGCTCGACCGCCGAGGCGTTCGCCCACCCGCTGGTCTCCATCGTCGAGGGCGACTACATGGCCCTGCTGGCCGAGATCGGCCGGCCGGTCGACGGGCTGGTCGAGCCCGCCGACGACGGCTACTTCCGCAGGACGTGCTGCCTGTGGATCACCCTGCCCGACGTCGAGGCGTGCGGGAGCTGCTGCGTGCTCAGGCCACAGCGACAGGCTCGTCCATAGGACGCAGCTCGTCGGCGTAGCTCACCGAGACGCGGCGCATGACGCCGCTGTCGTCGATGGAGTACTGGCCGAGCCGCCACAGCGGCGGCGAGTAGGCGTGGATCGACACGCTCTCGCCGACCGCGCCGCCGAGCCGGTGGATGTGGTCCGGCCCGAACGAGAACGACTGTCCGGCGGGCACCACGGTCTCCAGGTGCTCGCCGCCGATGCGCGGGTTGGACTCCTTCAACGCCCCCTGGACGACGTTCACCGCGCCCGAGGAGATGTCGTGGTCGTGCCAGCCCGTGTCGTCCTCGGGGCGCCAGCACAACACCCAGACGTCCACGTAGGCGTCCCGGTACAACGAGGCGTAGTGCCGCCCGCCGTCGGCCGGGAAGTCGACCAGGTCGCGCCACTCCTGCGGGTTGGCGGCCAGCTCGTCGACCAGGCCGCGCAGCTCGCGCCGGTCGAGCGCGCGCTCGGGAAGCCGCCCACAAGCGCCCCCGCCCTGAATCTGGATGTCACTCACGTACGAGTCTCCCTTCTGCATCTCATGGCCGCACTCCGTTGCGGCGGGCTCGGTCGCCATATGCCGTCGCCTTCCCCCGCTCTGGTCGCTTCGCTCCCGCCGCTCCTCCAGGCGACGGCACTCCCTCGCGCTCATGGCCGCACCTGTGGAGTGGGATGCCGGGCGCGGCCCAGGAGGCGGTTGGGGTTGGTGGTTTTGATGGCGTGGGCGGCGGCTGTGCCGAGGCCGGGGTCGGGGGCGACGGCGTACGGGGCGTCGGAGCCGTTGACGACGACGTCGATGCCCAGTTCGCGGACGATCGCGTCGATGGCGCGCGGCCCGTACGAGGAGGTCTCCACGTAGAAGCCGGGGTCGACCAGGCCGCGCCCGGTGCCGCCCCTGGCGATGAGCCGTTCCGAGTGCAGCGGCGCCAGACCGGCCAGCAACGCGAAGCACACCCGCAACCTCGGGTGCCGGGGCCGGACCACGGCGTGGAAGTAGTGCCAGGCCGCCTGCATCTGCTGCACGTACGGCACCAGCGCCGGCCACCACGGCGGCGTCCCCGGCGGCGGCGGCGCGCCGGCCGGCCCCGGGTGCACGAACAGCGGCAGGTCCCGCTCGGTGAGCACGTCGAGCAGCCGGTCGTCGGGTACGGCGGTGGCCGGGATCTGCAACCCCGCCGGCCCCCGGTCGAGGTCCTTGGCCAGCCGCCCGGGGTCGGGCGCGCTGTGGCAGGTCGCCGCCCAGACGCCGAAGGGCTCGCCGAGCCCGAGCGCGCCCTCGTGGTAGGCGTCGATCAGCGGCCAGGACTCCTCCGGCGGCAGGAACTCCACGCCGAGCGGGCTCGACAACGACACCAGCGCCAGGTCGAGCCCGGTCGTGTCCCGCTGCTCGTGATCGGCCGGGTCGACCTCGTACGGCGGCTCGCCGTCGAGCAGCAGCGTCCACCCGTCGAGCCGGGGCGGGACGGTGCGAGCGCGCAGCGCGGCGACGAACGAGCCGGTCCACAGATGCTGATGCACGTCGATGCTCACGATCACACCTCCCTCTATTTCCTACTGAGATTACAGGTAAACGAAGTGTCCTGCGAAATCAAGGTGGTGAACCGTTTCAGTGATACGGTTCAGTGAACCGCTTCACTGTCCTATTTGTCAACGGTCCTCCTGTCTGCGAAGAGCCAAGAAGAAGCCCGCGAGCGTGGCAGTGCGCCCGGCTTCTGTCGGTGACAGGCAATAGGCTGGCTGGATGCCGCGGAAGAGAGCGACGATTCGGGAAGTGGCCCGCGCGACCGGCCTGTCTCCGGCGGCCGTCTCCTATGCGCTGCGCGGCATGCAGGTCTCCGAGGAGACGATGGAGCGCGTCCGCGCCGCCGCCGCCGAGCTCGGCTACGAGGCCGACCCCATCGCCAGGGCCCTGGCCAGCGGCCGCACGGGCATGATCGGCCTGCTCTGCGGCTCGCTCGAAGACCTGTGGCAGCAGTCGCTGGCAGTCGGCATCAGCAGGGGCCTGCGGGAGAAGGACCGTTACGCCCTGATCCTCGATGCGGTCGGCGACCCCGACCGTGAGCGCGTGCTCGCCCAGCAGCTCCGCGACCAGCGGGTCGACGGCATGATCGTGCAGCCGGTCGACCCGGCCGCGCCGTTCTGGGCGGAGTTGTGCGAGTCGCTGCCCGTCGTCGCCATCGGCGACGCGCTGGCGGGCACGGCGGGCGAGGTCGTCTTCGACAACCGCCGGGGCGTCACGCTGGCCCTCGAACACCTGGCCGGGCTCGGCCACCGCCGCGTCGCCGTGCTCACGCCCACCCAGGCGAGCACGCCCGACCGTCCGGCCGACGTGCACGTCCTGGCCGAGGCCGACCGGCTGGGGCTCGACATCGAGGTCGTCACGGCCCCCCACGACCTGGCCGCGGCCACCTCGGCCGCCCACGAGATCCTCTCCACGTCCAGGCCCGGCGCGATCTTCTGCTTCGCCGACTCCATCGCCTACGGCGTCTACGCCGCGGCCCAGGAGCTGGGCCTGTCGATCCCCGGCGACGTCTCGGTCATGGGCTACGACGACCATCCCATGTCGGGCCTCCTCACCCCGGGCCTGACGACGGTCGACTGGGACATCGACGGCATCGTCAGGGCCGCCGTGCGCCTCATCGTGGCCGCGGCCGACGGCGGCACCCGCCGCCGCCGCGTCGTCCAGGAGCCGACGCTCAGGGAGCGTGGCTCGGTCGCGCAAGCGCCGCCCGCGCCTCGTCCAGCTCGTCGGTGAGCGGCCGGTCGGGGCTCGCCCCGCGGCGGACCCGTACGGCCGCGACGCGTTCGCAGGCCAGCACGATCTCCAGGGGTTCGAGGCAGCGCAGCGCGTGACGGGCGGCCTGGGTGGCGAAACCGGCGTGGTCCTCGGTGCCCAGGGAGATCACCGCGGTCCCGGTCGTCACGGGTGTCGCGAGGTGGCGCAGCTCGGCCAGGGCGTCCTGGGCGACGTACTCGAGGATCATCAGGCCGGAGGCGCCCGGCCGGTCGGCGAGGAAGGGCAGCCGGCCGGTGTAGGCGGGGTTCATGAGGGTGGCCAGGCGGGCGGTGCTGAGCTGGGCGGTCTGGGCCAGCGCGGCCCGCAGCGCGTCGAGGGCCAGGGCCACCGGGGCCGAGTGGAAGTTGCCGTTGTGCCAGGCCAGGGTGCCGGTGATGAGCGGGTTCTCGGTGGCGGCGTTCAGGTCGGTCTCGACGGTCGCGGTGGCACGCTCCAACGCCTCCACGGCCGCGCCGTGCACCTGCGCGAAGGCGCGGTAGCCGTAGGGGTCCTGGACGCGGGTGGCCAGCTCGTGGGTGAGCAGGCCGCGCAGCCGTCCGGCCACGCGCGCCTGGCCCGGGTGGGGCCTGGCCTCCTGTACGGCTCCGGCCAGCGGCTCGGCGGAGGCGTCCACGGCGGTGAAGGACAGCGCGGCCACGTCCACGGCGGCGTCGAGCAGCCCGCCCAGGCGATGGCAGGCCAGGGCGGCGTCGGCCAGTGTGGCCGCGCCCGAGCTGATGAACGGCAGCGCGTCGCCCGAGGCGAACACGAAGCGCGGCCCGGCCGTCTCTAGCCCGTCGCGCCGCCACGGCAGCTCGCCCAGCAGGCACAGGGCCGTGGTCGCGAGCGCCGCCAGGTCGCCGGTGCCGATCGCGCCGTACGTACGGACCGGCGGCGTGAACCCGTCGTTGACCGCCTCGGCCAGGACGGCAGGTACGGCCGGATCGATGCCCGAGCCGCCCGCCATGAGCTGGTTGAGCCGTACGACGAGCATGGCCCTGGCACGTTCGGCCTCCACCAGGGGACCCGCTCCGCAGGCGTGGCTGCGCAGCAGGTCGAGGCCGGGGGAGTCGAGCCGGACGTCCCGGTTGGCGCCCACGCCGGTGCTGCGGCCGTAGACGGGGCCGGTCAGTCCTTGGGCGGTGGCCCACGACGCCCGGGCCCGATCGAGGGGACCGATCGAGACCCGGGTCCGCCCGTACGCGGCTTCGTGCACCTGCGCGCAGGTCAGGGCGGTGCCGTTGAGCTTCATGGAGAGGGGATCAGTCGTTGTCGGGGATGAACAGGCCGAGCAGCCAGCTGACGAGGCTGATGATGATCGCGCCCCAGAAGGCGGCGGGGTAGAAGTTGTCGACGTGGAAGGGGATGTCGAACTGGCCGGCGATCCAGCTGGTCAGCAGCAGCATGGCCGCGTTGATCACGAGGAGGAACAGGCCCAGGGTCAGCACGATGACCGCGCAGCCCAGCGCCTTGACGATCGGCTTCACGATAGCGTTGACGATGCCGAAGATCAGGGCCACGAGGAGCAGGACTCCCCAGTACTTGGCCGAGTTCTCCGGGGCGGTGACCCTGATGCCGTCGATGAACTGCATGGCGACCCAGAGGGCCGCCGCTGCCGCGACGGTTCTGATGATGAATCTCACGCTGGTTGATCCTCCCACTTGAGATCCGCCGATGCGATAGGCCGACAGGAGGATCACGGCTGATCGCTGAGAGTAGTCAGCGGTTACCTGTGACCCAAGTCGGGAAAGGGAGCGGGATGGACGCTAATGGTCTTGAGTCGTTGCCCGCGGCGGAGTTGCACGACCGAGCGGTGAGTTACGCCGTACGCCATGGGGATCTGGGTTTCCTGTGGAACCTGCTCAAGGTGATCCCGGCCGCCGAGGCCGCCAGCGGTCATGAGAGTGAGACCGCCAACGACCTCAGCCGGGTCTCCGCGCTGCTCAGCGATGCGATCGCGGCGGGTGAGGGTGAGCTCGGCGAGGCGCTGCGCCCGATCTATCTCGAATACCTGCGCGAGCATCCCGACGCCTGACCGCGCTCAGCCGGCCAGGCGCGCCTGCGCGGCGATCCCCGAGATGCCGGGCGTGCTGACCTCCTTGCCGTCCCGCAGCACGATCATCGTCTGGTACGCGCCCGCCTCGGCGAGGTCGGCCGCGAAACGCCTGGCCAGGGTGGGGCCCATCGCGTACATCGCGGTGGCGTAGGCGTCGGCCACGCCGAGGTCGGGGCCGATCACGCTGACCGAGCCCAGCGTCTCCTGGCGTTCCCCGGTGCGCGGGTCGACGGCGTCGGCGCCGCCCGAGGTGGCGATGCCGAGGTCGCGGGCGTACAGGACCTTCCTGACGACGTCGGTGCGCGGGTCGCGGATGCCGACGCGCCACGGCTTGCCCGGGGCGGCCGAGCCGCGCACCCGGATGTCGCCGCCCGCGTTGATGCGGTGGTCACCGGCGCCCGCGTTGCACAGGGCCCGCGACAGGCGTTCCAGCGCCCAGCCCTTGATGTAGCCGGAGGGGTCGAGCACGCCGTTGATCCGGTGCTCGAACCAGCCGCCCGTCGCCTCGCTCAGCTCCTCGCAGCGGTGGAGAACCTCGATGAGCTCGGGGATCTGCCTGATGGTCAGGCCATGGTTGAGTCGCCAGATCTGGCTGTCCTCCTTGGCCGGGCTGAAGGTGTCGGCCACCCAGCGCAACCAGGAGAAGGCGTCGTCGATCAGGGGGGTGAGCTCTCTGGCCGGCAGAGCCGTGCGGATGTCCACGCTGACGGGCATGCCCATGACCGTGTCGACACGGGCGCTTCCGGGGAAAATCGTCACCTGGCCTCCTTGTCCGCCGCCCACGCTCTCACGTCGGCCGTAATGTGGGCCTAAACCTTTTGCCCGGCTTTGAAATGAACCTGTGATCTTGGGACTGCGAGGCGTGACAACGCGCCACCGACGTACCGGGTGAACCGGCGCGGGCCCTCGACGACCACCTCGCGTTCGGCGATGTCGGGGATCTCGCGGCCGAGGCCGGAGGCGCTGATACGTTCCTTGGCCCTCGGGTCGTGCTCGGCGCCGGTGACGAGGATGAGGCCGTACCTGGCCTCCAGGTCGCGCAGCTCGGTGGTGGCGCGCTCGGTCCGGTAGACGGCCACGGTGTCGCCGGTCAGCCTGGAGCGCAGGGTCTGCGGGTCCATGCCGGTCGCGATCAGCACCCTGCCTCTGGTCTCGGGCGCGACCGTGTGGCTGCGTACCGCCATGACCGCCGCCATCGCGTACAGCAGGAGCGACCCGACGCGGCTGGGTTCGGTCACGTACGCGCTGGAGCTGAGCTCGTGGGCCACCAGCAGCGCGCCGGCCAGGTAGCCGCCGAGCCGCAGCCGCTGCCTGGCCTGCTCGGTGCGCAGCAGGTCGGCGGCCTTGACGGTGACGAAGCCGAGCGCGACGAGCAACGCCGCGGCGGCGTACGCGGTGGGCCGCCAGGGGTAGCCGAACCCCGGCTGGATCGCGCCGAACTCGGCGACCGCGACCCCGCACCAGAAGAGGATGGGACCGTGACTCGCATTCACCTCACTAGCCATGCCTATGACGATGCTGAAGGAACATGAGAGCTTTCTGAGTAGGGTCTGAAACATGGCTAACGTGCGTGTTGAGCGGACAGAAGACGGCGGATTCCGGGCCACGAACGCCCGCGGCGCCGAGGTGAAGATCGGCGGCGGCGACGAGGAGGGTGTGTTCACGCCCGTCGAGCTGCTGCTCGCGGCGGTGGGCGGCTGCAACATCGTGACCGTCGAGCCGCTCACGGCCAAGCGCGGGCACCGGCTGGTGCGCCTGGCCATGACGGTGGAGTCGGAGAAGGTCGAGCCGAACAAGCTCGGGCCGGTGACGGTCACCTATGACGTGGAGCTGCCCTCGGAGCAGGCCGACGAGGTGTTCCGGGCGGTGGCCGGGCGGGTGCACGAGAAGTACTGCACGGTGAGCAGATCGTTGCAGGAAGGCACAGAGGTTCGATTGGAACTTCCGTAGTCGGATTAAACGCTTATTCGACCCCGTTATGACGCGACCGTTGCATTCGTCTCGGTAGCGTTGGAGCAGGTCGAGAGGCCGAAAGACCTTCACCGATGCGGACGCGGAGGGGGACCGCGGTCCGCGAGTGCGGGACCGCCGACGTTTTTGGGGGAAGACGTCGGCCTGGACCGCCACCGATCGGGGCCGGGCAGATTTGGGGGAACTGTCCGGCCCCGATCCATGCCTGCGTCCAGGAACCACCCTCGCCGTGATTTGTGCGTATTGTCCTTCGGTGTGAAGAAAGTTCTCATCGACTGCGACCCCGGCATCGACGACGCGCTCGCCCTGGCCCTCGCGGCCGGCTCCCCCGACCTGGATGTGGTCGGCGTCACCACCGTCGGCGGCAACGTCGACCTGGAGCTGACCACCGCGAACGCGCTGGCGCTCCGGGAGTTCCTCGACCTCGGCGACGTGCCGGTCACGCCCGGCAGCGCGGGCGCCCTGCTGCACCGCACGGTCCGCGCCGGCCACGTGCACGGCGCCACCGGCCTCGGCGACGTCGTCCTGCCCGCCCCGGTACGCCCGCTGTCGGACGGCCACGCGGTCGACTTCATCGTGGACGCCCTGCGCGCCGCACCCGGCGAGATCACGCTGATCGCGGTGGGCCCCCTGACCAACATCGCCCTCGCCGTACGCCGCGAGCCCCGGGTCGTGGAGTGGGCCCGCGAGCTGGTGATCATGGGCGGCTCGTACACGCGGGGCAACCACAACCCGGCGGCCGAGTTCAACATGCTGGCCGACCCCGAGGCCGCCGCCATCGTCTTCGAGGCCGGCTGGCAGGTACGGCAACTCGGCCTGGACGTGACCCTGTCGGCCCTGGTGACCACGGACGTGCTCGACCGCATGCGCCCCCTCGGCCGGCTGTCGGAGCTGCTGGTGCCCGCCGCGCAGTTCTACGGCGTGGTGACGGCCGAGGGCGGACCGGCCATCCACGACGCCTGCGCGGTGGCGTACGTGCTCGACCCCTCGTTGTTCACCTGTGTGCCGGCCGTGGTGAACGTGGAGACCATGGGGACGTACACGCGGGGGATGACCGTCACCGACTTCAACCTGCGCGGACGGGAGGCGAACGCGCTGGTGGCGACGTCCGTGGACGTGAAGGGCTTCTGGGACCTGGTGCTGGGGGCGTACGGGAGGCTGGGGCGGCGGCTCGGGTGATGTGCGGGCACTGTCCGGCGGCTGATACAGTTATCCCTGTTGCGCCGCTAGCTCAGTTGGTTAGAGCAGCTGACTCTTAATCAGCGGGTCCGGGGTTCGAGTCCCTGGCGGCGCACCACCTGAAACCCCCAGTTCCGGGCCTGGAGCTGGGGGTTTTCGCATGCGCGGCGCGCGCCCGCCCCCGCTGCGACAATCGACGGGTGGACGAGACGCTGCTGGAGTGGCTGGCGGGGCTGGATCAGGACAGGCTGGCCGGGTTGCTGGACCTGCGGCCCGACGTGTTGCGGCCGGTGCCGCCCCGGCGGCTGGTCGCGGTGGCCGAACGGCTCGACGCGCCGGAGTCGGTGCACCTGGCGTTGTCCCGTACACCGCTGCCCTGCCTGGTGCTCGCCGAGACGATCCTGGTCTCGGCCCGCAGCGGGCGGCCGCTGGCCGGCCTCGTGGGCCCCGGGATCGACCGCTCCGCGCTGATCGACCGGCTCGAACGCGCCGCGCTCGTACGGCGGGGAGAGGACGGGGAGCTGCGTCTCGCCGCCGGGTTGCCCGCGGTGCTGCCCACCCCCTTGGGGCTCGGCCCCGACCTGGCCGGAGTGCTCGCGCAGGTCACCGTCTCCGAGCTGACCGACGTGTTCCGGCGGCTGGGCGGCACGGGCACGCCGCGCAAGGCGGTGCTGGTCGAGTCGATCGCGGCGGCGCTCGGCGACCCGGACAAGCTGGCCCGGCTGGTCGCCCGCGCCCCGGAGGGCACCCGCGAGCTGCTGGACGACTTCGTCTGGCGCGGGCCCGCGCGGGTGCTCGACGAGTTCCCGCCGCGCGGCCACCACCAGCCGCGGCGCCCGGCGACCCCGGCGCGGTGGGCCCGCGACCACGGGCTCGTGTGGAGCGCCGACTGGGAGCGTACGTACGTCATGCCCATGGAGGTCGCGCTCGCGCTGCGCGGGGCCGGCCACCTGGTCGACCTCCCGGTCGAGCGTCCCCCGGTCCGTACGGCGCCGGTCGCCGCCGGGCACGTCGCGCACGAGGCGTCCGTGGCCGCCCTGCGCCTGCTGGACCGGGCCGCGGCCCTGTTGCAGGCCGCGGCGGCCGAGCCGTTGCCCGAGCTGAAGGGCGGCGGCGTCGGCGTCAAGGAGGTGCGCCGCCTGGCCGACCGGCTCAGCTGCGCCGACGACGAGGTCCGGTTGTTGCTGGACCTCACGCACGCCGCCGGGCTGCTGGCCGCCAACGCGGTCACCCAGGTGCGCACCCGCCGGACGACCGAGACGCGGCGTACGGGGGTCTCGCCGACCAGGGGTTACGACGGGTGGCTGGAGTTGTCGCCGGCCGGCCGCTACGCCGCGCTGGTCGAGGCGTGGTGGCGGCTGCCGATCAGCCCGACCCGGCGGTACGACGGCAAACCGCGCAACCCGCTGGCCCCCGCCGGCTCGGGCACGCCGTCGAGCGTCATCCGCGAGGTGGTGTACGGGCTGCTGCCCGCCGGGGCGGCCGTGGTGGACGCCGAGGAGGTGGCGGCGGCGGCGAGCTGGCATCTCCCGCTGGTGCAGCGGGCGAGCTGCCGGGAGGTCGTGCTGGCGGTCCTCGCGGAGTCGAGGCTGCTGGGGCTGGTCGGCGCGGACGCCCTCAGCCCGCCCGGCCTCGCCCTCCAAGCGGCCCTCCCCGCCTCCGTCGTCCACGAGGGCCTGGGGGAACCGCGCCCCGGAGGCAAGGGGGAAGCGGGGCCGGGCGACAGGCGGGAGGCAGGAGCGGGTGGCGGGGGCCGGTGTGGGGGCCGGGGCGGGGGAGTGGCGGAGGCGGCCGAGGGGTTGCTGGCCGTCGCGCGGCAGCAGGCGTTGTTCGGGACCGACCTGACCGCCGTCGTCACCGGACCGCCCGCCGCCGCCCTCGCCGAGGTCCTCGACCGGGCCGCCGACCGCGAGCCCGGCGGCACGTGGCGGTTCGGCCCGTCGTCGGTACGCCGCGCCCTGGACGCCGGCCACACCGCCGCCGACCTCGTGACCGCCCTGGCCGTGGCCGCCGCCGGCCCGCTGCCGCAACCGCTGACGTACCTGATCCAGGACGTCGACCGCCGCCACGGGGAGATCGGCGTGCTCCCGGTGGGCTGCTGCGTGGTGGGCGACGACCCCGCGCTGCTGGCCGAGCTGGCCGCGCACCGCAGGCTGGCGAAGCTGCGTCCGCGCCTGCTCGCGCCGACCGTACTGGCCAGCGCCCTCGACCCGGCGCAGACCCTGGCCCTGCTCAGGGAGGCCGGGTACGCACCGGTCGAGCACACGGCCGACGGCTCGCTCGCGGTGGCCGCCGCGCCGCCCAGGCGCGCCCCCGCCCGCCCGGCGGCCCGCCGCGAACCGGCGGTTCTCGGCGCCGCCCGCGCCGCCGCCTGGCTGGCCCGCACCGCCGGCGAGCCCGCCCCCGTCTTCCACGGCCTGCGCGAGGTGTTCACCCGGTACGCCACCGGCCTGCCGCCCAAGGCCCGCGAACGGGTGGCGATGGAGCTGCAGTACCACGGCACGGCCCGGATCGTCTACGACGGCGAGGACGTCACCGTCAGCGCCCCCGAGGTACGCGGCGCCGACCTGGACGTGTGGTGCCACGAGTCCGCCGAGTTCCGCCGGCTGGACCTGGCCAGGATCACCAAGGTGTTGACCTGATCAGGTGTCGAGCGCGTCGCGGGCCGCCATCAGGGCGAAGCCGAGCAGGTTGAGCCCCCGCCAGGTCGAGGGTGACGCGGCGCGCCGGTCGTCGGCGGCCAGGCCGATGCCCCACACGCGGTCCACCGGACTGGCCTCGACCAGCACCCGCGCGCGGGTCCCGAGCAAGAACTCCCGCAGGTCCGCGTGCGCGCCGAACTTGGCGAGGGAGCCCCGCGTGACGATGTCGAGCCGGTGGGCGTCCCACACGGCCTCCTCGAAACCGCGTACGGTGCGGCCGAGCTTCTTGGCCTCGGCGGGGCTCGCCGCGCGCAAGATGGCGGCGGCGCTGTCCTGGTCGCCGAACAACCACGCCTTGTGGGCCATCATGTAGTGCTCGGCCGAGGCGAAGGTGTGGCCGTCCTCGGTGAAGGTCACCGGCCACCACTGCGACAGGCAGCCCTGGCCGACGCCGCCGTCGCGGGCCGGGCGGTGGCCCCAGAAGTAGAGGTAGCGCAGCCGGCGGCCGTTCCGCTCCGCCGCGACGGCCTCGTCCACGGTACGGGGAAGCTGGTCGGACACCGCTCAACCGTCCCATAGGAGACGGATGCCAGCCAAGCCGATTAAAGCCGACGAATCATGGCCTGTTTGGCGGCGCTGAACTCCTCGTCGGTCAGCACGCCGGAGCGGTGCAGCTCGCCCAGTTCGGCCAGGCGGCGCAGTACCGCGTCGTGCGTGTCACCGGCGGGGGCCGGCGGTTCGAGCGCCACGGGCTCCTCGGGCTCCTCGGGCTGCTCGCGGGGCAGCCGGGCCAGCACCGCCGCCCCGGTCAGCGCCGTCGCGCCGCCGAAACGCTGGATGCCCCAGGAGACGCAGCGGGGATCCTTCTGCGGGGAGCCGCCGGGCCCGTCGCCCTTGAGCCGGAACCGCAGCGTGCCGTAACCCAGGCCGGACTGCGGCTTCCACTCCACGCCCACCAGGTCGGCGAGCGGGAACTCCTGTGTCCCGGCGTGCTCCTTCTCCGAGCTGGCGAAACCCGTCCATTCCAGGCGTACTCGTTCGCCGTCGAAGCTCGCCGTGCCGTCGCCCGCCGTGGCGGAGACGGGGACGGCGGGGCCGGGCAGCAGGTGGTGCTCGCAGGGGCCGCTCGGCGTCCGGTAGATCTCCAGGGTGTCGCGGACCTCGTCGGCGAAGTACTGGGCGGCGCCGGCACGCTCCTTGGGCACGGCCAGCCGGTACGGGTCGGCGGGCGCGGACAACGATCCGGCGACGAGATCGGACAGGGGGTCGGCGCCGCGGCGCAGGCGCAGGCGGAGCTGGCCGCCCTTGCGTCCGGGCTCGAAGGCGCAGCTCGCGATCGCCTCCAGCGGCACCGCGACCTCGCCGAGCACCTTGCGGAGCTCGTGCACGCTCTTGTCACCGCCGGGGACGACGCGCAGCATCTCTCCGTTGAACGTCCACGAGCCGTCAGGAACGGCGATCTCGGTCATATTCTCAGCCTAGGACGTCGAGAGGAGCCCGATGAAGATCTTCACGAGCTGGATGTCGTGGGGCCAGGCCGCCGGACCCCTGGCCGAGGTGCTCCCGTCGCAGGCCGTCAACAGGGTGCGTGAGGCGGTGCGGTTCGCGCGGGTGCAGCACGGCGTGCAGCAACGTCCCACCGGGCGGCCGTACGTGGAGCATCTGCTGGAGGCGCTGGAGGTGGCGGTGGCCGGGGCGCAGGTGCGCGACCCCGACGTGCTGACCGCGATCGTGCTGCACGACGTGCTGGAGGACACGCCGTGCACCGAGAAGGAGCTCGCGCGGCGCTTCGGCGCGGAGGTGACCGGGCTCGTACGCTGGGTGACCAGGCCCGCGAACGGCCGGAAGTCCGACCACCTGGCCACGCTGGACGAGGCCCCGGCGCAGGCCGTGCTCGTGAAGCTGGCCGACCGGGTGAGCAACGTGCAGGAGTTGCAGCGTATGCCGTGGCGGTTCCAGAAGCGCTACTACCTGGAGACGGTCGCGTACATCCTGCCGCTGGCCGCGCCCCACCCCTGGTTCGCCCAGTGGTACGAGGAGTGGCGCGAGCCGTGGTCCCGCCGGGTGGCCCGCTACCCGGGTTAGCCCCCCAGCCGGGCCAGCCGGTTGCGTACGCCGTCGAAGTGCGCGTAGACGGCCGCCACCGCGGCCGTCCGGTCGCCGGCCAGCACCGCGGCGTAGATGTCGCGGTGCCGCCTGGCCACGTCGCCGGGCGGCTCGTCGGGAGCGCCGAGGTGGTCGCGGAGCTGGTGGTAGACGTCCCAGAACGCGCCGAGCAGCTGGCTGACCAGCGGGTTGCCGAGCGGCCGGTAGAGCAGGTCGTGGAAGAGGCGGTCGGTCTCGGGGGAGACCTCGCCGACCTGCGACTCGTGGTCCATGCGGGCCATGACGTCGGCCACCGGGGTCAGGTCGGCCTCCGGTCCGAGGTCGATCAGGCGCTGTACGAGCCCGCCCTCCAGGATCTCGCGGATCTCGATGAGGTGCGCGAGGTGGTTCCTGCCGTTCTGCAGGGTGATGCGGCTGTGGAAGGCCAGCTCGTCCACCAGGCCGGACAGCGACATCCGGCCCACGAACATGCCGAAGCCGTGACGGATGTCGACGATGCCGACCGCCTGGAGGGCCTTCAGCGCCTCCCTGATCGAGTTGCGGCTGACCTGGAGCTCCTCCATGAGCTCCGACTCTGTGGGCAGCGGATCGCCCGCGACCAGCCCGCGTCTGACGATGAGGTCCTTGACGCCCTCTTGGGCCTCGACCGCCCGGCTGGGGCGGGCCGGACGCGGGACTGCGGTCATGAAGCTTCCTTTCATCGTAGGTAACATTCCGGAAATCCTCTGTTGACCTCAAGACGCCCTGGCGTTTAGCGTCCACGTTACGCACAAGATAGGACATGGGATGTCCTACGTTCTACCTTTCCCCCCCAGGAGGCATCCGTGAGCTCTGAGTTCAGCCGCCGTGACTTCCTGCGCTACAGCGGGGCCACGGGTGCGGCGGCGTTCATCGCGGCCACCCTCTCCGCCTGTTCCGGAGGCCCGGCCTCGACCGGCTCGGTCGGCGCGGGATCGAACAAAGACCTGATCACCGCTGTCATCGGCTACGGCAACGACCAGAGCTGGGACCCGACGCAGACCGCGTCGGCCTTCGCGATGGCCGGGATCAGCCACATCTACGAAGGCCTGCTCGACACCGACCCCGTCACCCGGGAGCCGTACCCGGCCCTGGCCACGGCGCTGCCGGCCGACCTGAACGCCACGTCCTGGACGTTCACCCTGCGCGAGGGCGCCAAGTGGCACGACGGGCAGCCGGTCACCGCCGACGACGTGGTCTTCACCTTCGAGCGCATCCTCGGCCCGGACAACGTGCTGACCGGCAACTTCTTCAAGTCCTGGTTGCAGGAGGTGAAGAAGGTCGACGACCGGAACGTGGAGCTGGTCTTCAAGTTCCCCTTCCCCGACGCGGCGCCCAGGCTGACCATCGCCAAGATCATGCCGAAGCACGTGTTCGGCCAGGCGGGCGCGTGGGACAAGGCCAAGAGCGGCATGACGGTCGGCTCCGGGCCGTACAAGCAGGCGGCGCACAACCCCAAATCCAACACCTCCTTCGAGGCGTTCGACGGCTACAACGGCCCCCGCCCGGCCACCGTCAAGAAGATGAACTGGCTGACCATCGTGGACGCCTCCGCCCGCGTGGCCAAGATCTCCGGCGGCTCGGCCGAGGCGCAGATCGCCGACAACATCCCGTACGCCAACGTCGACCAGCTCAAGCAGCAGGGACTCACGGTCGAGGGCGGCAAGGGCATGAACCACATGTTCCTGATGTTCAACACCGCCGCCAAACCCTTCGACGACGTACGCGTCCGCCAGGCCCTGCACTACGCGATCGACAAGCAGAAGATGATCGACGTGGCGCTCAAGGGCCACGGCACGGCCTCCAGCTCCTTCCTCAACGAGGGCCACCCCGACCACCAGCGCGCCTCGGTCGTCTACGACTACGACCCCGACAAGGCCAAGGCGCTGCTGAAGGCGGCGGGCGTGACGAACCTGACGGTCAACCTCATGGCCGTCAACGTGAGCTGGATCGTCGACTGCCTGCCGACCATCGCCTCCTCCTGGGAGGCCGTCGGCATCAAGGTCACGCTGGAGCCGCAGGACACGGCCGCGCTGTTCACCAAGATGGACCAGTTCCAGGACTACCAGGTGGTCGCGGCGGCCTCGAACCCCAACCAGTTCGGCATGGACGCCGACCTGATCCTGCACTACAACTACGTGCCCGGCGGCCTGTGGATGAAGTACAGCCACTGGGACGGCAGCAAGGACGCCGAGAAGCTGTTCGCCATGATGGACGCGGCCGGCAAGGAGACGGACAAGGCCAAGAAGACCGATCAGATCCACAAATATCTGGACCTGGTCGCCGAGCAGGCCGTGCTCTACCCCGTCGTCCACAACGAGCTGATGACCGCCTGGGACCCGAAGAAGCTCTCCGGCATCCGCGCCCAGCCCTACCCCGGCATCAACCTGCTGCAGGCCAAGAGGACATGACGCTCGTACTCAGGATGCTGCTGCGGCGGCTCCTCATCCTGATCCCGCTGGTCCTCGGCGTGGTCGCGTTCGTGTTCGTCGTGATGCGCTTCTCGGGCGTCAAGCCCGAGTACGCCTACTTCCAGGGCGCGAACCCCACCGCCGAGCAGATCCACCGCTTCCAGGTGGAGAACGGCCTGCTGGACCCGCTGCCGCTGCGGTACGTGCGCTTCGTCGCCGACCTCGCCCAGGGCGACATGGGCACCAGCGTGCTCACCAAGCAGCCGGTCATCGAGTCGGTGACGACCGCGTTGCCGCTGACCCTGCAGCTCACGTTCCTCGGCCTGGCCGTGGCGGTCGTGTTGTCGCTGCTGTTCGGCGTGACCGCGGCGCTGTTCCGCGACCGCTGGCCCGACCAGGTGATCCGGGTCGTGTCGCTGGTCGGCGTGGCGGCCCCGGCGTTCTGGCTGGCGCTGCTGATGATCCAGTGGCTGGCGGTCGGCGAAGGGCTGTTCCCGACCGGCGGCTACATCAACCCCGCCGACTCCGTCACCGGCTGGCTGCAGTCGATGACGTTGCCCGCGCTGTCGTTGTCGTTGCCGATCGCCGCCCAGCTCACCCGCATCATCCGCACGTCGATGGTCGAGGAACTGGACCGCGACTACGTGCGCACCGCGATCGGCAGCGGCCTGCCGATGATCGTCGTGGTCGGCCGCAACGTGTTGCGCAACGCGCTGATCAACCCGCTGACCGTGCTCGGCCTGCGCATCGGCTACCTGATCGGCGGCACGGTGGTCATCGAGACGATCTACGGCCTGCCGGGGATGGGCCAGCTCATGATCAACGCGGTGCGCGACGGCGACCCGGCCGTCGTGCAGGGCGTCGTGCTCACCATCGCGATCGGCTTCATGGTGGTCAACCTGGTCGTCGACATCCTCTACCTGCTGGTCAACCCCCGCCTGAGGAGTGCCGCCTGATGAGAAGCGGACTCGCCGAACGCCTGTCCAGGCCCGGCGTCGCCTTCCGGCGCCTGCCCCTGACGTCGTGGTTGTCGGTCGGCGTCGTCGCCGTGGTCGTGCTGGCCGCGCTGTTCGCGCCGCTGATCGCGCCGCACTCGCCGTACTTCCAGGAGGCCGCCGGCGGCGGCCCGTCGGCCGCGCACTGGATGGGCCTCGACAGCGCCAACCGCGACATCCTGTCCAGGCTCCTGTACGGCGCCCGCTGGTCGCTGATCATCGGGCTCGGCGCCACCGGCCTGGCCCTGGTGGCCGGGGCGCTCGTCGGCGCGCTCGCGGCCACCTCACGCCGGGCCGTGGACGAGACCGTCATGCGGGTGCTCGACGTGATCATGGCCTTCCCCGGCATCGCGCTGGCCGCCGTGCTGGTCGCGGTGTTCGGCGGCGGCATCCCGGTGCTGGTCATGGCCATGGCCTTCCTCTACATGCCGTCCGTGGCCAGGGTCGTACGGGCCAACGTGATCGCCCAGTATGGCGAGGACTACGTGGCGGCCGAACGCATCATCGGCGCCCGCACGCCGTACATCGTGGTCAGGCACGTCGCCGTCAACTGCGCGGCGCCCGTGCTGGTGTTCTGCACGGTCATGGTGGCCGACGCGATCGTGTTCGAGGCGTCGTTGTCGTTCATCGGCGCCGGCGTACGGCCGCCGAACCCGTCCTGGGGCAGCGTCATCGCCGACGGCAAGAACCTGGTGCTGCTCGGCGGCTGGTGGGCCACGGTCTTCCCCGGCCTGCTGATCCTGCTCACCGTGCTCGCCCTGAACATCCTGTCCGAGGGCATCTCCGACGCCTGGGCCTCCCCGGTACGCAGGACCGCCCCCAAGAAGGACGACGCGTTCGAGCAGGCCGCCCCCGGCACCGGCCAGGCACTCGAACTGCCCGGCCTGGCCGAGGCCGCCCGCCGGCTGGCAGAACGCGCCCGCCCGCTCCCACAGGGACAGCCGATCCTCAGCGTCGAACGCCTGCGCATCGGCTTCGACCCCGGCGTCGACATCGTGGACGGCGTCGGCTTCGAGGTGTGGCCCGGCGAGGTCGTCGGCCTGGTCGGCGAGTCCGGCTGCGGCAAGTCGCTGACCGCCCTGACCGTCATGGGCCTGCAACCGCGGCAGGCCCGCGTCAGCGGGCACGTGCGCTTCGACCAGAAGGAACTGCTGGCGCTGCCGCGCCGGGCCCGCCGCCGCCTGCTCGGCCACGAGATGGCGATGGTCTACCAGGACGCGTTGTCCTCGCTGAACCCGGCCATGACCATCAAGGCCCAGCTCAAGCAGGTCACCCGCCGGGGCGGCCGGCGTACCCCGGCCGAGCTGCTGGACCTGGTCGGCCTCGACGCCCGCCGTACCCTGTCGGCGTACCCGCACGAGTTGTCGGGCGGCCAGCGGCAGCGGGTGCTGATCGCGATGGCGTTGTCGCGTGACCCGAAGCTGATCGTCGCCGACGAGCCGACGACCGCGCTCGACGTGACCGTCCAGGCGCAGGTCATCGAGCTGCTGCTGCGGCTGCGCGAGGAGCTGGGGTTCGCGCTGATCCTCGTCTCGCACGACCTGGCCCTGGTCGCCGACGTCACCGACCGCGTCGTCGTCATGTACGGCGGCCAGATCGTCGAGACCGGCGCCACGGCCGCCCTGGTCGGCGAGCCCGCACACCACTACGCCCGGGGGCTGCTCGGCGCGGTGTTGTCGCTGGAGTCGGGGGCCGAACGGCTGACGCAGATCCGCGGCGTGGTGCCCGCGCCCGCCGACTTCCCGGCCGGGTGCAGGTTCGCCGACCGGTGCCCGATGGCCACCGACGTGTGCCGTACGGAGAGGCCCGTGCTGGCCGGGGAGGCCAGGCGGCACGCGGTGGCCTGCCACCACCCGGCGGTCGAACTCGTGGGAAGTGAGCAGCAACGTGCTTGAGCTGAACGACGTGCACGTCGTGCACAAGGCCAGGTCAGGAGGGCTGTTCTCGCGGGACCGCGTGCACGCCCTGACCGGCGCCTCGCTGACCGTCGCGCCCGGCGAGACCGTCGGGATCGTGGGGGAGTCCGGCTGCGGGAAGTCCACGCTGGCCAAGGTGCTGGTCGGGCTGCAGCGGCCGGCCTCGGGCAGCGTACGCCTGCACGGCCGAGACCTGTGGGGGCTGAAGGAGGGCGAGCGGCGCGCGCTCGTCGGCACCGGCGTGGGGATGATCTTCCAGGACCCGTCCACGGCGCTGAACCGGCGGCTGCCGGTCGGCCGGATCCTGCGCGACCCGCTCGACGTGCACCGCCGCGGCGCCCCCGCCGCCCGCGAGGCCCGCGTGCGCGAGCTGCTGGACCTGGTCGGCCTGCCCGCCGGAGCGGCGGACGCGCTGCCCGGCCAGCTCTCCGGCGGCCAGCGGCAGCGGGTGGCCGTGGTCAGGGCGCTCGCGCTCGAACCTGAACTGGTCGTCGCCGACGAGCCCACCAGCGCCCTGGACGTGTCGGTCCGCGCCCAGATCCTCAACCTGCTGCTCGACCTGAAGGAACGGCTCGGGTTGTCGCTGGTGTTCATCTCGCACGACATCCAGACCGTACGCAGGATGAGCGACCGCGTGGTCACCATGTACCTGGGCAGGATCGTGGAGCAGACGCCCGCCGGGTCGGTGCCGTCGCGGGCCAGGCATCCGTACACGCGGGCGCTGTTCTCCGCGACGCCCGGACTGATCTCGCCCATCACCCCGATCCCGCTGGTGGGCGCCGTGCCGTCGGCCACCAGGCCGCCCAGCGGCTGCCCGTTCCGCACCCGGTGCTGGCGGGCCGACGACCTGTGCGCGGCCGAGATGCCCGCCGCCACGCGGGCCGGGGACGACCATCTCTTCCACTGCCACCACCCGGTGGCGGCCGGAGCCACCGACCTAGAGCTGATCCAGGAGCACTCATGAGTTTGACCGGCGTGATCCCCCCGGTCTGCACCCCGTTGACCCCCGGCCACGAGGTGGACGCCGCCTCCCTGACCCGGCTGGTGGACCACCTGCTGGACGGCGGCGTGGACGCGCTGTTCGTGCTCGGCTCCTCCTCGGAGGTGGCCTACCTGACCGACGCACAGCGGCGGCAGGTGCTGGACACGGTCACCGGGCACGTGGGCGGCCAGGTGCCGGTGCTGGCCGGGGTGATCGACATGACCACGCCGCGGGTGCTCGAACACGCCCGCGTGGCGGTCGAGGCCGGCGTCTCCGGGCTGGTGGCGACCGCGCCGTTCTACACGCGCACCCACCCCGACGAGATCCGCACCCACTTCCGGACGATCGCCGCCCGCAGCGGCCTGCCGGTCTACGCCTACGACCTGCCGGTCAGCGTGCACACCAAGCTGAGCGCCGACCTGCTGCTCGGCCTGGCCGCCGAGGGCGTGCTGGCCGGGGTGAAGGACTCCAGCGGCGACGACGGCGGGCTGCGCCAGGTCATCATGGGCCGCGACGCGCCCTTCAGCGTGCTCACCGGGTCGGAGGTGACCGTGGACTCGGCGTTGTGGATGGGCGCCGACGGCGTCGTGCCCGGTCTCGGCAACGTGGACCCGCGGGGCTACGCCGAGCTGTACCGGGCCGCCGCCCGCGGCGACTGGAAGGCGGCCAGGACCGAGCAGGAACGCCTGGTCAGGCTTTTCGAGATCGTCCGCGTCGGCGCGGCCCGGATGGGCGGCAGCTCGGCGGGGCTCGGCGCGTTCAAGGCCGCCCTGCACCTGCGGGGCGTCATCGACTGCCCGCTCACCGCGCTCCCGCAGATCCCGCTGAACGACGACGAGATCGGCCGGATCGGCAAGCTGCTGGCCGCCGCCGGGCTGCTGTAGCCGCCGCTCAGAGGCCGTCGGCGTGGGCGGCCCGCTCGTTCGGCACGCAGTGGGTCATCTTCAGGCCCTCCACGTCGCGCGGGCCGTTGTGCCCGAGTTTGGCCAGGCGTGCCCGGTCCTCGTCGGTGAGGTCCTGGCCGGTCAGCGGCTCCAGCTGGGAGACGTCGTCAGGGCGCAGGCCGAGGCCCTCGCCCACGCGCAGGCCCAGGTCGTCCTCCACGAGCAGGAAGTGCCAGACCATGCGCTCCTGGACGCGGCGGTCGCACTGGCCGAGCGCGTCGACGAGGTTGCGCACCAGGTCGTCGCGTTCCCACTGTTCCATGAGCAGGTAGCGCTGGCCCGCCTGCTTGTAGTCGTTGGTCCTCGGGATGCGCCTGCGCATGACCCGGCCGTTGATGACCGGGCCCTCCTCGTCCAGGGTCGGGTACTCGGCCTCGCGCAGGCCGCCGCGGAGCGAGGGCTCGTAGTTGATGTGCGGGTCCTCGCCGCCGGTGTCCACGAAGTACGCCATCTGGCCGTCGCGCTGGTTCGTCCTGATGGGCGCGTTCCTGGCCTGGTTGACCGGGAGCTGGAGGTAGTTCGGGCCGACCCGGTGGCGCTGGGTGTCGCTGTAGGAGAACGTCCGGCCGACCAGCATCTTGTCGTCGGAGAAGTCGAGGCCGTCCACCAGTACGCCGGTGCCGAAGGCGGCCTGCTCGTTCTCGGCGAACTGGTTGTCGACGTTCCTGTTCAGCACCAGGCGGCCGACCGGCCTGGCCGGGAACTCGTTCTCGGGCCAGACCTTGGTGTCGTCCAGCGGGTCGAAGTCCAGCTCGGGGTGCTCTTCGTCGCTCATGAGCTGGACCAGCAGCTCCCACTCGGGGTGATCGCCGCGTTCGATGGCCTCGCGCAGGTCCTTCGTGGCGTGCCCCAGGTCGCCCCCCTGGACGACCGCCGCGTCGGCCTCGGTCATGCTGCGTACGCCCTGCTTGGGCATCCAGTGGTACTTCACCAGGAACGTCTCGCCCTGCTGGTTGACCCACTTGTAGGTGTTCACGCCGAATCCCTGCATGTGCCGGTAGTCGGCCGGGATGCCGCGCGGGCTGAACAGGTTGACCAGCATGTGCATCGACTCGGGCGTCTGCGACATGAAGTCGAAGATGCGGTTGGGGTCCTGGCGGAAGGTGACCGGGTCGGGCTTGAGCGAGTGGATGACGTCGGGGAACTTGATGGCGTCCCTGATGAAGAAGACAGCCAGGTTGTTGCCCACGAGGTCCCAGTTGCCGTCCTCGGTGTAGAACTTGATCGCGAAACCGCGCGGGTCGCGGGCGGTCTCGGCGGAGTCCCGGCCGCCGATCACGGTGGAGAAGCGCAGCGCCACGTCGGTGCGCTTGCCGGCCTCCTGGAACAGCCTGGCCCTGGTGTAGCGGCCGACCGGCTCGTCGCCGATCTTGCCGTACGCCTCGAAGTAGCCGTAGCTGAGCGTGCCCCTGGCGTGCACCACCCGTTCGGGGATACGTTCCCGGTCGAAGTGGCTGATCTTCTCCAGGAACTGGTAGTTCTCCAGCGTCGCCGGGCCGCGCGGGCCGACCGTCCGCTGGTTCTGGTTGTCGTAGACGGGATGCCCCTGCCGGTTGGTGAGCACCTCGCGCTGGTCGTTCGACCGCGGACCTTTGCCGGAAACGTCTGTCATCACACCGTTCCTCTCCCCGGGACGAGATCTTCCCCGGCGGCCCCCAAGGCCGGATCGGAAACGGGCAAAGCCTCGTCCTCGGGGCGGCTACCTGCTCACGTCGTCGGCGGACCGGCCCAGCAGGCCCAGGTCGGCCCGGCGCGGCAGGCTCTCCCAGTCGCCCTGCGAGGTCACCGCGAACGCGCCCGCCGCGCAGGCGGTGTCCAGCCGCCGTCCGGGCTCGGCCCCGGCCAGCCAGTCCGCCAGCCACCCGGCCGCGAAGGCGTCCCCGGCCCCCACCGGGTCCACCTCGGTCACCCGGTACGGCCGGGCCCGCCGCAGCACGCCGTCCGACAGCTCAAGCGCACCCTGCGACCCCGACTTGACCAGCACGTACGAGGGCCCGAGCGAGGCCAGCGCCTTGGCCAGCTCCGCCGTGTCCTCGACGTCGGCGACCAGGCGGCCCTCCGGCACGGTCGCGAACAGCACGTCCACGCCGCCGATCGTGTCCCGCAGCCAGGCGCCCGCCTCCTGCGGCGTCCACAGGGCCCGGCGGTAGTTGACGTCCAGCGAGACGAGCACGCCGGCCGCCCGCGCCGCGGCGATCGCGTGGGCCACGCTCTCGCGGGCCGACGGCGACAGCGCGGGGGTGATCGCGGAGACGTGCAGCACGCGGGCCGAGGCGATCAGCGCCGGGTCGAGGTCGTCGGGCCGCAGCCGGGACCCGGCGCTGCCCTTGCGGTAGTACCGCACGTCCACGAGGTCGGCGGTGCGCCTGCCCTTGATCATCAGGCCGGTGGGCGCGTCCGGGTCGGGGATCGCGCGCGTGTCCACGCCCTCGCCGGCGAGCGTGGCCCGGATCAGGTCGCCGAACTCGTCCTCGCCCACCCGGCCCACCCACGTCGCCCGGTGGCCGAGCCTGGCCACGCCGATGGCCACGTTCGACTCGGCGCCGCCGAGGCCCAGGTCGAAGTCGCGGGCGAAGCGCAGCGGCCCGGTACGCCGGGCGGCGAACAGCGCCATGGTCTCACCGAAGGTCACCAGTTCGGTCATGTGGTCGGCCTGCCCAGCTTTCTGGAGATCCGTGACGCCGCGCCGGCCACCAGCGGCCCCAGCTCCCGCACTCGCGCGGCGGTGATGCGCGAGGTGAGCCCGGAGACCGAGACGGCGGCGACGACGGCGTCGTTGTGGTTGAAGATCGGCGCGGCCACGCAGCGCACCTCGGGCTCGTTCTCGCGGTCGTCCACCGCGTAGCCGCGCCGCCGGATGTGGGTGAGCTCGGCGCGCAGCCGGTCGGGGTGGGTGATGGTGTGCTTGGTGATCGGTTCGAGCGCCAGCCCGGCCAGCGCCTCCTCCGGCTGCCAGGCCAGGATCGCCTTGCCGACCGCCGTGGCGTGCACCGGGCCGCGGCTGCCGATGCGCGAGGCCATGCGCACGTTCGTCTCGTTCTCCACCTTGTCGATGTAGACGACGTGGGGGTGGTCGTAGACGACCAGGTGGACGGTCTCGCGTACCTCGCTCATCAGCCGGTGCGACTCCTCGGCGGCGACCGCGCGCAGGTCCAGCGTGGCCAGGTACGCCTGCCCGAGCTGGAGTGTGCCGTGCCCCAGCCGGTACGCCCCGGTCCTGCGGTCGCGTTCGAGCAGCCTGGCCTCCACGAGCGGGGCGGTCAACCGCAACACCGTGCTCTTGGACAGGCCCACGGCCTCGGCGAGCTGGGTGAGCGACAACCCCGCGTGGCCGCGTACGTGGTCCAGGACGGCCAGGGCGCGCCGGAGAGAGGCGGACTGGTTGCGTTCGGGCACGAACGCCACCATATTCGATGAAATTTCGCAAAATGCAGCACGCTGTTGTGCATTGCACAACATCTCCTGACAACTCTTCTCGACTCCTGGACGGGTTCCTAGTGTCTGCGCTCAGGAGGTAATAGTGAAGTTTCTTTACTTTGCCGCGGCCGGAACGGCACTGCTCACGCTGGCCGCCTGCGCACCCTCGACCGCTCCCGCCTCCAGCGGCGGCGACGAGAGGACGGGGACGTTGCGTGTCTGGCTCTTCGACGAACCCAACCGCGCACCCAAGGACAAGGTCGTCAACGAGGCGATCAAGGAGTTCACCGCCGCCCATGCCGACGTCAAGGTCGAGGTCACCTACATCCCGACCACGCCCGCCCGGCACGAGAAGTTCAAGGGCGCCTTCAACGACCCGGCCAGTTCCCCCGACGTCGCCGAGTACGGCAACACCGACCTCGCCGAGTACGCCGCCGCCGGCGGCTTCGCCGACCTCTCCGCCGATCTCCAGGGCCTCGACCGGACCGGCGACCTGGTCAAGTCGGCCTCCGTCCAGGGCAAGCAGTACGGTCTGCCCTGGTTCATCGGCATCCGCGCCCTCTACTACCGCACCGACGTCTTCGACGAGCTGGGACTCAAGCCGCCCACGTCCACGGCCGCCCTGACCGAGGCCGCCCGCACGATCCGCAAGAAGAAGCCCGACCTGTACGGCATCGCCGTCGGCGGCGAGTACACCTTCGGCGCCCTGCCCTTCGTCTGGGACGCCGGCGGCGACATCACCTCGCTCGACTCGCCGCAGTCGCGCGCGGGCGTCAAGGCGTACACGGACCTGCTGAGCGACGACGTCTGCCCGCCGCAGGCGTGCGTCTCGCTGACCGGCGGCAAGACCGTCGAGCTGTTCGCCGGCGGCAAGGCCGCGATGGGCATCCTCGGCAACTTCAGCCGCTCGGCCGTGGACGCGGGCGCCGCCGCCGGCAAGTACGCGGTCGTCCCGCTGCCCGGCGCGGCCGAGGGCTCGATCGCACCCGCCTTCGCCGGCGGCAACAACCTGGGCGTGCTGAAGAACGCCGGCCACCGCACTCTGGCCGTCGACTTCGTCAAGCTCCTGGGCGGCAAGGCGTACCAGGCCAAGATGTACGACGCCATGGGCAACCTGCCGACGCTCACCTCGGCCCGCGATGAGCTGGCGGCCAAGGACCCGTTCGTCAAGCCGTTCCTCGACACGGTGGCCAAGGGCACCAGGTTCGTGCCGATCGACCCCGCCTGGGTGAAGATCGACAACGGCAAGGTCATCCCCACCATGCTGCAGAAGGTCGCGACCGGGCAGTCCACCGTCGAGCAGGCCACCACCGAGGCGGCCGCGGCCGTCAAGACCGCCTTCGGCCGCTCGTGAGCCGAGGTACGACCGTCCGCCGCGGGCGTCCCTGGCTCTACCTGCTGCCCGCGGCGGCCGTGCTGATCCCGCTGTTCGGCTACCCGGTCTACATGCTCGGCCTGCTGTCGGTCTTCGACTACCGGCAGGCGCAGGTCAGCGGCGGGCAGCCGAGCACGTTCGTCGGGTTCGGCAACTACGCCGGGCTGCTCGGCGACGGCCGGTTCTGGGAGGTGCTGGCCCAGACCGTGGGGTTCGCGGCGGTGCTGGTCGCCGCGACGCTGGCCGTCGGCGCGGCCCTGGCCGTGCTGCTGACCAGGACCGGGCCCGTGCCCAGGACGGCCCTGTCGCTGGCGGCGCTCGGCGCGTGGGCGGCGCCCGCGATGACCGGCTCGACCGTGTGGATGTTCCTGTTCGACGCCGACCTCGGCCTGGTCAACCAGGTGCTCGGCATCGACGGGTTCAACTGGTTCTACGACCGGTGGGTCACCTTCGGCGTGGTCGGGGCGACGATCGTGTGGCACTCGTTCCCGCTGGTGATGATCACTCTGTACGCCGGCATCCGCGCCATCCCGGCCTCGGTGCTGGAGGCCGCCGCGCTCGACGGAGCCACGGCCTGGCAGGGTTTCCGGCGCATCATCGTGCCCATGTTGCGGCCCCTGGTCACGATCGTGGTCATCCAGTCGGTGATCTGGGACTTCAAGGTCTTCACCCAGATCTACGTGATGACCAACGGCGGCGGCGTGGCCGGGCAGAACACCGTGCTCAACGTCTACGCCTACCAGACCGCCTTCGGCTCCTCCGAGTACGGCCTCGGCTCGGCCATCGCGGTCGTCATGACGCTGATCCTGCTCGTGATCACCCTGTTCTACATCCGGGCGCTGCGGCGCAGTGGGGAACGCCTGTGAACCGACGACTCCTGCCCAACACGGTCGCGCTGGTGGTCGCCCTCCTCACCGCGTTCCCGCTGTACTGGATGGTCCTGTCGGCGTTCAAGCCCGCGGGCGAGATCCAGTCGCTGGAGGTCAGGCCGTGGACGTCGCACCCGACGCTGGACAACTTCGTCCACGTGCTCACCGGCGAGAACTTCGCCCGCTACCTGCTCAACAGCGCGATCGTGGCGCTCGTCGTGGTGGTGTTGTCGGCCGGGATCGCCTTCCTCGCGGCGGTGGCCGTGACCAGGTTCGCCTTCCGGTTCAGGACCACCGTGCTGATCATGTTCCTGATCGCGCAGATGGTGCCGGTCGAGGCGCTGACGATCCCGCTGTTCTTCGTGGTCAGGGACCTGGGGCTGCTCAACACGCTGGCCTCGCTGATCGTGGTGCAGCTCGCGTTCACGATGCCGTTCGCGGTCTGGATGTTGCGCGGGTTCGTCGCCGGGGTGCCCGAGGCGCTGGAGGAGGCGGCGATGATCGACGGGGCCGGGCGCGCGACCGTCCTGTGGCGCATCCTGTTCCCGCTGGTCGCGCCCGGACTGGTGGCGACCAGTGTGTTCTCCTTCATCACCGCCTGGAACGACTTCGTCTTCGCCAGGACGTTCATCATCTCGGCCAAGGACAACCAGACCCTGCCCGCGGCGCTGCTCGTCTTCTTCAAGCCCGACGGCAACGACTGGGGCGGGATCATGGCGGCCTCGACGCTGATGACGATCCCGGTGCTGATCTTCTTCGTGGCGGTGCAGCGGCGGCTCGTGTCAGGGCTTGGAGGGGCGGTCAAGGACTGAGACGTCGTGCTTGTCGCCGGGGGCCAGGAACTCCAGCAGCCGCCGCGCCTCCTCCTCGACCTCGTCCAGCGCGCCGAACGGCGTCCACTGGTGGACGTTCAGCGTGGAGAGGCCCTTGGCCCTGGTCACCGTCCAGTCGCCGGCGGTGACGCCGTCCACGAGGATGATCCGGGGGATCACGTTCGTGCCCATGAACGACTCCTGCATGACGGCCGCGCCGCGCTCGCTGATCACCCGGGAGCGGTCGGCGTGCGACAGGAACAGGTTGTCGAAGTCGTACATCAGCCGGACGGGAGCCGGTACGTCCTCCGGCGGCCGGACCGCGTCCGGCAGGTCGTACAACGTCCGGCCCGAGTCGTCCCTGAACCGGACCAGGTCCATGGACTCGACGACCTCGCCCAGCCGGGTCAGCCCCGACCAGGTCTGCGCGTCCTGCACCGAGGCGGGGCCGAAGGCGGCCAGGTAGCGGCGTACCAGCTCGGCGGGGCTCATCGGCGGCACCTCGGCGGCGGCCAGCCACGACTCGGCGGTGGTGTGCGCGACCGGCCCGCTCCTGCCCCACAACCCGCGCGGCGGCACCTGCACCAGCGGCAGCAGCCAGCGCACGCCCTGGCCGAGCGCGTGCGGGTCGTTGTCCGGCCACCGCTCGGCCAGCGCCCGCCCGAGGTCGGCGAACGTCATGGGACGCTCCTCCAGCAGCGCCCGCCCGGTCGCGGCCAGCTCGTCGAGATCGACGCCCGCCAGCCGCTTGCCGAACGTCGTACGGGTCATGCGCTCGGTGACGACCTGCAACAGCGGCCGCATGGCCAGGCAGTCGCGGGCGGTGACCAGGTGGATGGTGGACCGTTGCAACGCGATCCGGACGAGCTCGCGGCCGGCCAGCAGGTCGGAGGCGTCCTCGGGCTTGAGCCCCTCGACACGGTTCCACAACCCGACGTACCAGGTGTGGGGGGTCTGCGCCTGGAGGCCGCCGACGTGCTCGACGACCTCGGGCACGCTCCAGCCGGTGCGGCGCAGCAGAAGTTGCCGGTCGAGCGTGGCCCGGTTGAGCGCACGACGGGAGATGAGGGGATCCATAGGGACAAAGGTAGGGGCTATTGCGGCCTGTCCCAGACCGCAATGACCTCGTGACAGCGGCTCATCCGGCCAGCGCGCCGGGCCCGAGCTCGCCGGGGGCGGAGTAGCCGGACAGGGCGAGCGTGATGTCCAGTTCGCCCAGCAGGCAGCGCAGTACGTGCTCGACGCCCGCCTGCCCGCCGAGGGCCAGGCCGTACAGCACGGGACGGCCGACCAGCACCGCCTTCGCGCCCAGCGCGAGCGCCTTGACCACGTCGGCGCCGGTGCGCACGCCCGAGTCGAACAACACCGTCAGCCGGTCGCCGACCGCCTCGGCGATGCCGGGCAGTGCGTCGAGCGCGGCGAGGGCGCCGTCCACCTGGCGGCCGCCGTGGTTGGACACCACGATCCCGTCCATGCCGTGCTCGGCGGCCAGGCGGGCGTCCTCGGTGCTCATGATGCCCTTGAGCACGATCGGGCCGTCCCAGTGGTCGCGCAGGAACGGCAGGTCGTCCCAGCTCAGGCCCGGGTTGGGGAACATGCCCGCCCAATGCGTGACCGGGTTGTCCACGCCGGCGAAGGAGGGGTCGCTCAGGTAGTTGGCGATGCCGGTGCCGGCCAGGAACGGCAGGTAGCCGCGGTCGAGGTCGGCCGGACGCCAGCCGAGCAGCGTCGTGTCCAGCGTGACCACCAGCACCGAGTGGCCGGTCGCCCTGGCCCGGCGCAGGAAGCTGACGCACACGTCGCGGTCGGTCGGGTAGTAGAGCTGGTACCAGCGCGGCGCGTCCCCGTCCGCCGCCGCCACCTGCTCGAAGTCGTGGGCGGCCGCCGTCGAGTGCACGTACGGGACGCCGACCGCGGCCGCGGCCCGTACGGTGGCGAGCTCGCCCTCCTCGTGGGCCAGCGTCTGCACGCCCATCGGCGCGACCAGCACCGGCGCCGGCATCCGGGTGCCCAGCACCTCGCACGACAGGTCGCGCTGCCGCTCGACCCCGCGCAACATCCGAGGCACGATCCTGCGCCGCTCGAACGCCTCCAGGTTGGCGCGGCCGGGCGAGCCGCTGCCCGCGCTGGGCACGATGTAGCCGAGCGCCTCGGGTGAGAGCACCTTCCTGGCCGCGTTCTCCAGGGCGGCCAGGTCGGTGGTCAGCTCGGGCGTACGCCCTTCGAGCATGCCCGCCAGGTAGATGCCGAGCTGGTGATCGCCTGCGTTCATGGCGCCCATCTAACCAGCCCGCAACGGCTCACGGGCGGCGGGTGCGGCTGCCGGATGACGGCGACGGCGGCGCGGCTCTACGCTGCTCTTCATGCACAGACGCGTGATCGACAACCGCTTCGAGCTGACCGAGAGGCTCGGCGGCGGTGGCATGGGCCTGGTGTGGCGCGCCTGGGACACCGCCCTCCACCGCGAGGTCGCGCTGAAGGAGGTACGCCCGCCCGATCCGGCGTTCGAGGAGCACGATCCGGAGGCCGCCCGGGAGCTGCGGGCCAGGGTGCTGCGCGAGGCCCGCGCGCTGGCCCGGCTCAACCACCCGCACGTCGCCACCATCCACCACATCGTCGATCCGGGTGGCGAGGGCTACCCGTGGATCGTCATGGAGCTGGTCACCGGCGGCTCGCTCCAGGACCGCCTCGCGCGCGGCCCGATGTCGCCCTGGGAGGCCGCCCGCCTGGGCCGCGAGGTGCTGTCGGCGCTGCGCGCCGCGCACACGGTCGGCATCCAGCACCGCGACGTCAAGCCCGCCAACGTGCTGCTGCGCGAGGACGGCCGCTCGGTGCTCACCGACTTCGGCATCGCCGCCGTGCGCGAGTCGACCAGCCTGACGGCGACCGGGTCGTTCATCGGCTCGCCCGAGTACATGGCGCCCGAGCGCATCAACGGCCACGAGGGCGACCCGGCCTCCGACCTGTGGTCGCTCGGCATGCTGCTGTACGTCGCCGTCGAGGGCCGCCACCCGCTGCGCAGGAGCACCACGCTGGCGACGCTGGCCGCGGTGCTCAACCAGGAGGTGCCGCCGGCGGAGCGGGCCGGGCCGCTCGGTCTCGTGCTGAACGCCCTGCTGCGCCGCGACCCGGCGGGCCGCCCCGACGCCGAGACCCTCGACCGCATGCTCGCCGGCGTCACCGACCCGCCCTCCGCCCCTCACGGCTTCACCCCGCAACCTCCCCCACCGGTCCAGCACGCGCCGATGCAGGGGGCGCCGGTCCAGCACGGGCCGATGCAGCACGGGCCGATGCAGCACGGGCCCATGCAGCACGGGCCCAGGCAGGGGGCGACCGTGCCGCCGTGGGGGCCGTCGGACTCGCAGGCCGGGACCGTGTCGTCGCGCCGCTCCCGGCGTTCGCCGATCGCGGCGGTGACGGCCTCCGTGGGCGCGCTGGCGGTGACCGGGGTGCTGGTCTGGGCGCTGCTCCCGGACGGGCGCGGCGGCCTGGGCCCGGCCGTCCAGACGGGTGAGCCGCCCGTCACCCCCAGGGAGACCGTCGACGTCCAGGGCTCGAAGCAGCCCGACGAGCCGGAGCCCCAGCCGGAGAACCTGCTCACCGCCGCCGGCGCCGGCGCCGCGATCAAGGCGCTCAAGCCGGTCATGGGCGGCACCAAGGTCGTACGGATGGTCATCTACCCGACGTACGCCTCCGCCGAGGCCCCGCTCAAGAACGACCCGGGAGTCTACGACCGCTACTCCTATCGCGACGGCGTCGCCACCCGCGACGGCAGCGGCTCCACGGTGCGCACACCCACCGTCGACCTGGCCAAGTTCAACTGGGACGCCCTGCCCGCCCTGTTCAAGAAGGCGGAAAGCACGCTCGGTGTGCGCAAGCCCAAGTCGCGCTACATCATCGTCGATCCCGACTTCGTGTTCACCAGCACCAGGCAGGTGCTGCTCGTCTACCTGAGCGACGACTACCGCACGGGCTACCTGGTGGCCGACGCCCGGGGACGGGTGCTGAAGACCTACCCCGCGTCCTGACCGGCCGACCGGCTCAGCAGGCGTCCTGGTAGTCGCTCTCCGGGATCAGGCGGCTCCACTCGTCCTGGCTGAGCGCACCGCCCGCGCGGGCGCACACCTCCTGCGCCGTGAGCGCCGGATCGACCGGGCTCTCGCGTACGGTGCCGTCGGCCGCCACGCCGCGCAGCCTGCGGCCGTCCGGGCTGAAGGCGACCCCCTCGGCCCCGGATCCGACCTGGCCGACCTCGCGCAACGTGCCGGCGTCCCACAGGGAGGTGCGTTCGGCGTCGACCGCCAGCAGGTCGCCGCCGGGGGAGAACCGCAGGTCGCGGACGGGGGCCGAACCGGTCTCGACGACGCCGGCCCGCTGGCGCCCGCGGACGTCCCACAACTCCACGCGCCCGCCGCCGAGCCCGAGGGCCAGCGTGCGGCCGTCGGGGGAGAAGGCGAGCGCGGTGGGCTCGGCCGTGCCGGGGACGAGCGGGGTGACCTGGCCCGTACGCAGGTCGAGCAGGCTGGTGCCCGAGGCGAGGGTCGAGCCGTCGGGGCTGAAGGCCATCGCCAGGTCGCCGGCCCCCTCGTAGACCTTGATCCGGCGGCCCGCGCGCACGTCCCAGGTCTCCAGCCGCCTGCCGCGGGCGGTGGCCAGCGTGTCGCCGCCGGGGGACAGGGCCACGGCCGGCACGTCCCCGCCCGCGTCGATGGCGGCCACCCTCTTGCCGCCCGACGCCTCCCAGACGGTGACCGGGTCGCCGGCCACGGCCAGCAGCCTGCCGTCGGCGTCGAAGGCCACGTCGCCGGTGGCGGCGATCTCGGCCAGGGGCTTGCGCGCCACCACGTCCGTGAGCCGGATGGCGTCACCGACCTCCTTGGCCGCGACCCGGCCGTCGCTCGACAACGCGGCGGTGCGGACGCCGGGGGAGGGGGCGGGCAGGCCGGAGACGTCGAGCGAGACGACCGAGCCCAGGCCGCTCAGGTAGCGCAGCGTGCGGCCGTCTGAGGAGAAGGCCAGGCCGCCGTGCTGCTCGCCGCGGAAGCGGTAGGCGCCGGCCAGCCGCCGGTCGGCGACTCGCCAGACGCGTACCTCGTCCCGGCCGGGGAGGGCGAGCAGGCTGCCGTCGGGGCTGAACACGGGCGTGCCGGCGGAGGTGTCCGCCAGGCTCGGGCCGTCGCCCGCCTCCGCGGTGGACGTGGCGGCGTACGCGCTGACGGGGGCGTCGGCGGGCGCGGCCGGCCGGGAGCCGCCGCCTGCGGGCGTGAGGAGGGTCACGCCGTCGCGGCCCGCGACGGCGAGGGTGCGGCCGTCGGGGCTGAACGCCACGGGCGGCGCCGACCGGTCCGGCCCGGCCGGCGGCCGTACGGTGATCTCCCGCACCTTGGTACGGCCCGGCAGCTCCCACAACTCGACCCGGCCGTCCAGGGCGGAGATCGCGGCCCGGCCACCGTCGCGGGACACCGCCACCCGGCGGTCGGTCACGTCGAGCAGCACCTCGCCGCCCCGGTAGACCCTGGTCCTGTTGCCGTCGGTGATCGTGTACGTCCCGGCGTCCGGGGGCCGGCCGGTGGCCACCTCGACGGGCCGCCCGCCAGGGCCCTCGGCGTACCGGCCGTCCTCGCTCAGCGCGGCGCTGCCCTCGGGGAGCGGGCGGGAGGCGAGCTGCCGTCCGCTCCGGACGTCCCAGACGACCAGCGTGCCGGCCTGCCATCTGACCAGCTCGTCGCCGCGCAGCAGGTAGCGGGCCCGTTCGTCGGCCGCCGGGTCGGTGAACACGCCCAGCTCGGGCTGCGCGAGCGAGGCCTGCAACGCCGCCCGCGCCTCGAACACCGGCGACATCCGCCAGGCGGCCACGCTCAGCCGCATCGCCGTACGCGGGTCGGAGGAGCGCAGCGCCTCGGCGCGGGCGGCCACGGCCCGCGCGTTCGCCTCCAGCAGCCGGCCGCGCAGCTCCTGCTCGCCGCTCAGCGACACGGCCGACATCGACACCGCGACGGCCAGGGCCGCGGCCAGGGTCGCCAGCGAGGGCCGCAACAACCGCCTGCGCTGCTTGGACAGGGCCACGCTCGCGCCGATGAAGTCGCGTTCGAGCTGGCTGAGGCGCAGGTGGCGGCGCTTGGCCGCGGCCCAGCCGAGCACGGTGTCGAGCCGGTCGCCCCGGTAGAGGTAGGAACGCCCGCGCCGGCGCCGCGACCACCGGGCCGCGGCCAGGCGCAGCTCCCGGTGCACGGGCAGGCCGTCGCGCTCGTCGGCCACCCAGCCGCGCAGCCGGGGCCAGGCCCGGTAGAGCGCGGCGCTGGCCGGCGCCACCCGGTCGTCGCGCACGGCCACCAGCTTGCCGACCGGCGTCTCGGTCGGCGGCACCCGTACGCTGCGGCGCACGAGCAGCCCGGCCTCCATGAGAGGGGCCAGCACGCCGCCCTCGTCGTGGGGCTCGTCACCGTCCATGAGCCGCAGCAGCAGCCCCGGCACCGCCTCCTGCTGGCGGGGCGTGAGCCCGGCGTAGACCGCCTCGGCCAGCTCGCCGAGCGACCCGCGCCCGGCCACGCCCTGCGGCGGGCGCAGCGCGCCGGCGTCGGCCTCGACCAGCAGCTCCTCAGCCGCCGGACGGTCGGCGGGATTCTTGGCCAGCGCGCGCCCGACCAGGTCGCGCAGCCCGTCGGGCAGGGCGCTGAGGTCGTCGTCGACGGTCAGCAGGCGGTGGAGCACCCCGCCCAGGCTCCGGCCGGCGAACGGATCGCAGCCCGTGGCCGCGTAGAGCACCACGGCCCCCCAGGAGAACACGTCCGTCGCCGGCTCGTGCCCGCTCCCGGTCAGGATCTCGGGGGCGAGGTACGTGCACGTCGCCTCCAGCGGCCCCCCGGCCGCCACCCGTAGGTCGATCACCTTGGGACCGCCCGCGGCCAGCAGCACGCTCTCCGGCCGCAGGTCACGATGGGTCAGCCCGGCCGCGTGCAGTGCCCGCAGGGCCCCGGCCAGCGCCGCGGCCAGCGCCGCCAGCTCCTCGCCCTGGTACGGCCCATGGCGCTCGACCGCCTGCCGCAGGTCGGGCCCGTCGACGAACTCGCTCACCACGTACGGGATGCCGCGCTCGACCCCGGAGGCGACCACCTCGGCCAGATGGGGGCAGGTCAGTCGCTCGACGGGCTCGACCTCGACCCGCGGCACCTTGACCGCGTAACGGCGGCCCTCGTCGTCGTAGGCGTCGTAGACGATGCCGCGCGCGCCCGCGCCGAGGCGGGCGGCCAGCCAGAAGCCGCCCAACCTCTCTGGATCACCAGGCACCAAACGCATCGTCACTGATGCTTAGATGCGCCGGAAGGGCCGTTGGTTGCGGGGAATGACCACAGGTCCCCCGCGCGCCTCGGGGGACCCATGCGTCATGATCATTATGCCAGCTTCCTGGATCTTGCCTGCCATTCCGGCCGCAGCACCGACATCGTCACGGCGTCGTGCCACTCGCCGTCCCACAGCAGGTCGTCCCGCAGCACGCCCTCCTCGACGAAGCCGATCTTCTTGTAGACGTGCCGGGCCCGGTCGTTGAAGGCGTAGACGCCGAGGCTGATCCGGTGCAGCGGCGTCGTGGCGAAGGCGTGGTCGAGGAGCAGCTCGATCGCCTCGGTGCCGTAGCCCTTGCCGAAGACCCGGGAGCCGAGCAGCGCGATGCGCAGGTTGCACGACAGGTTGTGCCGGTTGAGCTCGTTGAGCACGATCTCGCCCACGTACTCGTCGTCGGCCATGATCGCCAGGTCGAGGCGGTCGGCATGGTCCCCTCTCGTGGTGTACCACTGGCGGGCCGCCTCGTGGTCGATCTCGCCGTGCGAGCCTGTCAGGCGGGCCACCTCCGGATCGCTGACCAGCGTGAACAGGCCCTCGACGTGCTCAGGGCCAACGGGGAGCAACGTGACGCGCTCCCCCTTCAAGGTGGGTTTCTCAGCGAACATCCCTTCTGGGTATCAGCCCTGGTCACCGCCGGGCAAACTCATTTTCCGCAACACCTCGTCGCGTACCTCCTCGGGGGTCTGCACGCCGACGTCGCAGGTCAGGTCCGCCACCTGCCGGAAGTAGCGTTCGCGCCGGGCCCGCATCGCCGCCGGGTGGAACTCCGGGCGGTGCGCGCCCGACTCCATGCGTTCGGCCAGGAGGGCGTCGTCGGCGTCCACCCAGAGCACGAACGCCTCGCGCAACGCCGCACGCACCCGGGGGTCCTCGACCGTGCTGGCCGCCGCCGCGATCACCTTCGGCTCGCCCGCCAGCGCCGCCAGCACGTGCTCGGCCTCGTACCGGTGGAGCGCGTCGGCCCCTTCGCGGCCGGCGATCTGCGCCGCCGTGCCGCCGTGCTCCTTCTCCAGGAACGGGTCGCTGTCGGTGAACGGGAGGCCCAGCGCGGCGGCGATGAGCCGGCCCGCGGTCGTCTTACCCGATCCCATCAGCCCGATCACCACGACTGGTTTGTTTTTCGACATGTGGATAGAGGTTCCTTCGTGTCAAGGAGGTAAATCTGATGACCATCGCCGGAAGCATCATCCTCATCATGCTCGGTGCGATCCTCACCTGGGCCGTCGAGTTCGACCTCGCCGGCCTCGACATCAACGTCGTCGGCGTCATCCTCATGCTCGGTGGCCTGGCGGGGCTGCTGTTCGGCATCTACCGGATCAGCGTCACCCGCAGGGCGGTCGGCCCCATCGACGAGCCGGTGCACCGGCACGACATCTACGAGGAGCCGGAGACCCGCAGGACCACGGTCTACGAGGAGCGCCGCCATTACGACGAACCGCCGATCTAGGAGGTGAATCGACATGCCAGCTGTCATCGAGCTGCCGTCGACCATCAAGCGTTCGCCGAAGAAGGCACAGAACACGTGGGTCAAGGCCCATGACTCCGCCGTCCGGGAGTACGGAGAGGGCCGGCGCGCGCACATGACCGCGTTCGCCGCGCTCAAGCACTCCTTCGAGAAGGTCGGGGACCACTGGGAGCCCAAGGAGCAGAAGGGACCGTCCGACAAGGGCGCCGCCCGCTCCGGCAGGACCGCCGAAGGCGTGGACGCCAACGCCAGCAAGGAGCACTTGCAGGGCGTGGCGTCCAGGCTCGGGGTGGTCGGCCGATCCAGGATGACCAAGAAGGAACTGGTGGACGCCATCAAGAAGGCCAACAGGAGGGCCACGACCAAGGCCGCTACGAAGGCCATGGCGAAGGCCACGACGACGAAGGCCACGACGAAGAAGGCCACGACGACGAAGGCCACGACGAAGGCCCGCTAGTTCCTTCACAACAACCGCTTGACCGCCGCGGCGATCGCGTGGCGGTCTATGCGGGCGTCCGCGAGCTGTTCCTCCGGGGTCGCCGACCCGGGCAACCCGGTCACCGCGAGCTTCACCACCCGCGGGCCGAGCTCGCTGACGGCGTCGAGCACGGCGTCGACCTGCCCGCCCTCCAGCCGGTGGTCCTCGACGGTGATCAGGTTGCCCGTGGTCGTGGCCGCCTCCACCAGCACCGCCGCGTCCACCGGCTTGACCGAGTACAGGTCGATCACGCCGACCGGGACGCCGGCGTCCTTCAGCTCGTCGGCCGCCGCCAGCGCCTCGTGCACCGTGATCCCCGCCGCCACGATCGTGGCCCGGTCCTCGTCGGAGCGCCGGAGCACCCGCGAGCCGCCCACCGGGAAACGTTCGCCGGGCGGGTAGATGACCGGCGTGTCCCCTCGGGTGGTGCGCAGGTAGGACACCCCTGACACCTCCGCCATCTCGACGGTGAGTGCCGCCGCCTGGTTGGCGTCGCACGGGTAGAGCACCGTGCTGCCGTACACGGCCCGCATCATGGCCAGGTCCTCCAGGCCCATCTGCGAGGGGCCGTCCTCGCCGATCGACACGCCCGCGTGCGAGCCGACCAGCCGGATCGACGCCTGGCTCACGCCGGCCATCCTGATGAAGTCGTGCGCCCTGGTCAGGAACGCCGCGAAGGTCGCCGCGTACGGGATCCAGCCGCGTACCGCCAGGCCGACGGCCGCCGCCACGAGCTGCTGCTCGGCGATGTACATCTCGAAGAACCGCTCGGGGAACGCCTCGGCGAACTCCTGGGTCTTGGTCGAGTCGGCCACCTCGCCGTCCAGCGCCACCACGGCGACCAGGGCCGCGCCGAGCGCCGCCAGCGCCGCGCCGAACGCGGTCCTGGTCGCCGCCCGCTCGCCCACCTGGTACTCCGGCACCGCCGCCGGGCTGGTGTCGAAGTGGTACGGCTCGGCCTCGCCCTCCGGCCTTTGCACGTCCACCCGCACGCTGCGCGGCCCGCCCAGCTCGTCGACGGCCTTGTCGGGATCCTTGAGCGCCTTGCCATGCGCGCCCTCCCGGTTCTCGACCTCGACGACCCCTTCGCCCTTGCGGGTCTTGGCCAGGATCACGGTGGGCCGGCGGCGGGTGTTGCCGGCGTCGGCGAGCGCGAAGTCGATCTGCCCGGGATCGTGCCCGTCGATCTCGATCGTGTGCCAGCCGAACGCGCCGAACCTGCGCGCGTACGCCCCCGTGTCCCATCCATGCCGTGTGGGGCCGCGCTGGCCGAGCCGGTTCACGTCCACGATCACCGTCAGATTGGCCAGCCCCTCGGTGCCCGCGTGCTCGGCCGCCTCCCAGATGGACCCCTCGGCCAGCTCGCTGTCACCGCACAACACCCACACCCGGTACGGCAGCCGTTCCAGCCGCCCGGCCATCGCCACGCCCACGCCGACCGGCAGCCCCTGCCCGAGCGAGCCGGTGGCCACGTCCACCCAGGGCAGCCGGGGGGTGGGGTGCCCCTCCAGACGGCTTCCCCTGCGGCGGAAGGACAGCAGCTCGTCGTCGTCGATGACCTTCGCCGCCTTGTAGAGCGAGTAGAGGAGGGGCGAGGCGTGACCCTTGGAGAAGATCAGATGGTCGTTGCCGGGGTTGTCGGGGTGCTCGAAGTCGTAGCGCAGATGACAGGAGAACAGCACGGCCATCAGGTCCGCCGCCGACATGGACGAGGTGGGGTGCCCGGAACCGGCCGCGGCTGCGGCGCGTACGGAGTCGACGCGCAGTTGTGCGGCCAGTTCGGTCAAGTACTGGAGATCGCGTTCAGGCATCATGACCCTCCCTCGTGAGTTTCACGCCGCCTACCCCCTGCGGGCCGCTTAAGTCGGCCCTGACGCCATCTCGCCGCGCAGGGGACGAGGCCGGGGGTCAGGTCGGGGATCAGCGGGTGAGGCGGCGGGCGGCCGTCAGGGTGGCCGCCGCGCCGGCCGCGGCCAGCAGTACGGCGCGGCGGTGCTGGGAGAGCCACACCTGGGGGCTGTGGCTGTGGGAACGGCGGTCGAAGGTTCCGTGCGCGCCGTAGTCCTTGTCCTCGTCGGCCGGTTCCCAGAGGTTGGACACGCCGCTCGGCCGCTTGTCGTCGGTCTGCTGGGAGTCGATGCCGGTCCTGGCCAGGTAGCGGTCCACCAGGGCGGGGGCGATGCGCTGGGCCACGAGGGTGGCGGCGGTGCTGGCGCCGACCCAGTACTCCTTGCGTCCGGGGTGCTCGGCGGCGTACACGATGGCGCGCGCCGCGACCTCCGGCTGGTAGATCGGGGGTACGGGCTGGGGGTGCCGGCGCAGCTTGGACAGCACCCACTCGAACTGGGGGGTGTTGACCGCCGGGAGCTGGACCAGCGTGACGTCGATGTTGCCGCCGTCGGCGAGGAGTTCGGTGCGGAGCGACTCGGTGAAACCCTTGATGGCGTGCTTGGCCCCGCAGTACGCCGACTGCAGGGGGATGCCGCGCTGGCTCAGGGCGGAGCCGGTCTGCACGATCGTCCCGGCGTTGCGGGGGGTCATGAGGTCGAGGGCGACCTTGGTGCCCCACACGTAGCCGAGGTATGTCACCGAAGTGGTACGAGCAAACTCATCTGGCGAAATGTCGGAAAATTTCGCGAAGACCGATGAAAAAGCGGTGTTGATCCAGACCGAGATCGGTCCCATCTCCGCCTCGATGCGTTCGGCCGCCGCCCTCACCTGCTCGTGGTCGGCCACGTCCGCCTCGTAGACCTTGGCGTCGCCGCCCGCCGTCCCCACGTCCACGGCGGCCGCGCCGAGGCCCGCCGTTCCACGTGCGATCAGGGCCACCCTCGCGCCGCGAGCTCCCAGCTCGCGGACGACCGCCCGGCCGACCCCGCCGCTCGCGCCCGTCACCACTACCACGCGTCCTCGAAGTGGTGCCATGTCGATGCTCAGCCTGCCTCTCCCGATCCTCGTTGCTTCCCCCGCCGGACCGCCATGGCGATGTCGGCGATCGTCACCACGAACAACACGACCGCGATCCCGGTCATCACCGGCGCCTGCGCGATCAGCCCGAGCACCGCGAACGCGAAGAGGAACACCAGGATGAACGAGCCCACCCTGATGTGCACCACGTCGCGCGGTGTGGCGGGCACCATGGGATGTCCCTTGCGGTCACCTGTCTCGTACCATCTACCGTCATCGTTGTTCTCAGGCATGCCGCTCACCTGCCCGTCCTGTTTGTCGCCTAACGTCCTGGGTAGCCGCCCTCCGTGCCCGAGCTGCATCCCAGTGACCAGAGTGAGCCGGGGATCGTCAGGCGTCGCCGCGGGCGTGGCTTCGGCTACGAAGGACCGGACGGGCGGCCGGTGCGCGACAGCACGACGCTGCGGCGCATCAGGTCGCTCGTCATCCCCCCGGCGTGGAAGGACGTCTGGATCTGCCCCTCCCCGCACGGCCACCTCCAGGCCGTCGGCACGGACGCGGCGGGACGCAGGCAGTACCGCTACCGGGTGCTCGCCGCCGCCGCCCGCCTGCTGGACGTCGGGTTCTTCAGGGTCGGCGGCGAGAGCTACGCTCAAGGCGCTCGGCACGGAGGGCGAGCTGCTCCGCTACCGCCGCGCGAAGGGCGGCTGGGACGACGTCAGGAGCGAGGACATCAACGACTACCTGCGCGAACTGGTCGGGTGCGAGGTCACCGCCAAGGACTTCCGCACCTGGCACGCGACCGTCCTGGCCGCCGTCGGCCTGGCGGTCTCCAGGCACGCCCCCGCGAGCGGCGCCGCCAGGAAGCGGGCCGTGACCCGGGTGATGCGGGAGGTGGCCGAGTACCTGGGCAACACGCCGACCGTGGCACGGGCGTCGTACGTGGATCCGCGCGTGGTGGAGGCGTACGACCAGGACAGGACGATCGGCGCGGTGCTGACAGAGCTCGGGGCGGACGCCGATTACGGGCAACTCGCCACCCACGGGACGGTGGAACGGGCCGTTATCGACCTAATACGCGCCGTTTGAGCCTTTAATCCCCGGGCATGCGGCGACAAGAGAAGGAGGCGAACGATGGAAGCTCCGCAGTACGTCGCGGCCCGCGTCCAACAGGCGCTGGCCGAGGACGGACGCACGCACGAGCTCGGCATCCGGGTCGACGTCCGCGGCGACCAGTTGTTCCTGCGTGGCCAGGTGAGCGGAGCCGAGCAGCGCGACAGGCTCGGCGAGGTGGCGCGGGAGGCCGCGCCCGAGCTGCACCTGCACAACGAGATCCGGATAGTCGAAGTCTCAGCGCCGGGGGAGGACGAGCATCTTGACTGACCTGCGAATAGCGGCGGTGGGCGACATCCACCTGGGCGAGGATATGAGGGGCCAGTACCGGCGCAGGCTTGAGGGCATCGAGGAGCGCGCCGACGTGTTCATGCTGGCGGGCGACCTCACCCGGCACGGCACGCTGGAGGAGGGCCGCGTCGTCGCCGACGAGCTGCGTGGCCTGCCCATCCCCACCGTGGCCGTCCTGGGCAACCACGACTACCACTCCGACCTCCAGTACGAGCTGGCCGGCGAGCTGCGCGACGCCGGCGTCATCGTGCTCGACGACGACGGCACGGTCATCCACTGCGGTGACCGGAAGCTGGGCGTGGTCGGCGGCAAGGGGTTCGGCGGCGGCTTCGCCGGCAAGAGCGCGAGCGAGTTCGGTGAGCGCGAGATCAAGAACTTCATCTCCCACACGCGCTACATCGCCGAGGCATGGAAGATCGGGCTCAAGGAGCTGGTGGCCGACCAGCGCGTGGTGTTGTCCCACTACTCCCCGATCAAGGAGACGCTGGAGGGCGAGCCGCTGGAGATCTACCCCTTCCTCGGCAGCTACCTGCTGGCCGAGGCGGTGGACACGGCGGGCGCCGACCTCATCCTGCACGGGCACGCCCACAAGGGCACCGAGAAGGGCATGACCCCCGGCGGCATCCGCGTCCGCAACGTCGCCCTGCCCGTCCTCGGCAGGGCGTACGGCGTCTACTGCCTGGAGGACCCGGGCAACGAGTTCGACGACTGACCCCCTTCAGAGCACGCGGGCGGCGATGACGCACACGTCGTCGGTGGAGCTGTCGGCGCCGAGCCGCCGCAGCAGGCAGTCGATCGTCTGCTCGGGATCGTCCCCCACACAGGAGTGCGAGGCGTGGACGAGCGCGGCGATGCCGGCGTCCAGGTCCTGGCCGCGGCGTTCCACCACGCCGTCGGTGTACATCAGCAGGGTGTCGCCGGGTTCGAGCTGGGTGGCCGTCATGTCGAACTCGGCCGCGTCGAACGCCCCCAGCAGCGTGCCGGTGGGCCCCTCGACGAGCCGCCCCGTCCCGTCCCTGATGAGGACGGGGGCGGGATGCCCGGCGCTGGTCCAGGCGAACGTGCGCCGTTCGGGGTCGAAGTGGCCGATGATCGCCGTGCCGGTGACGGTGACCTCCTCGTTGGAGTGCACGATGAGGTCGTTCAGCCAGGTGGCGAGCTGTCCGGCGGGCGCGCCCGTGTAGGCCAGGCCGGCCAGCCCCGAGCGCATCTGCAACATGATGCTCGCGGCGGTCAGGCCGTGGCCCATGGCGTCGCCGATGGCCAGCAGCACGCGGCCGTCGGTGATCAGGCGGGCCTTGAACCAGTCGCCCCCGAGCCTGGTCAGCTCCTCGCCCGGCAGGTAGCGCACGCCGACGGCGAGCCCCGGCAGGCTGATGAGGCCCCGGCGGAGCGGCAGGATCGTGTTCTGGAGCTGGACGGTGACCCGGTGTTCCTGCTCGGCCCGCTCCCGCTCCTTGGTCGCCCGTTCGTGCGCCACGGCCAGCGCCCGTTCCCTGCGGCGGTTCTTGGTCACGTCCTGGACCAGGAAGCGCACCTTGAGCAGCAGGCCCTCCGGGTCGAGCAGCGGCTCGCTGTAGACGCACAGGTGACGTACGCCGTGCCGGTGCTGGATCCGGAACTCGTTCTCCACGGCTTCGCGGAACTCCAGCAGGGAGCGGATCTGCTCGTCCACGACCGGCAGGTCCTCGGGGACCACCACGCCGGGCAGCTCCTCCAGTGACATGGGGCCGTCCGCGCGGTCGCGGCCGAACATCTCGTACATCTGCGGGGTCCACAGGGTGCGTTCGGTCGCCAGGTTCCACTCGCCCCAGCCCAGCTCGGCCAGGCGCTGGGCGCGTTCCCAGCCGGAGACCAGCAGTTCCTCGTCGTCGAGCATGCGCCAGCTCACCAGCAGGCCGCGGTCCACGCGCGCGGCGCGTACGGCGAGGGTGGCCGGCCAGAGCCGGTAGTCCGCGGCCTCCACGAACTCCATCGGCATGCGGTAGAGGGATTCGCCGGACTCGTACACGGCGATGTAGTCGTCGAGCAGGCCGGAGCCGCCCACGCCGGGGCTGACCGTCAGGAGGCGGCATCCGGTCAGGTCGGCGGCCGAGCGGCCGGCGGGGGTCCTGGCGAGCTCGTTCGCCGCCACGACGAGGAAGTCGACGATGCGGCCCGCGTCGTCCTGGACGGGGGTGAGGTAGAGGGCCGAGGCGTGCACGCCCGCCAGCATGCCGTTCACCCACTCGGGCACCTCGGGCCGTTCGAGCTCCTGCTCGATCGGCCGTTCGATGCCCCGGGCGACCTCGGTCAGCTCCAGACCGCTGTGCCGGGCCATCCTGGCGAGTTGCTCGGCGGCCTCGCCCGGGCGGATGTTGAGCCGGGTGGCCAGGCGGGCCGTGGCCTCGTCGAGGATGGCCTGGGTACGCAGATGCCGACGTAGGACAGTGAGCTGCTCGCGAACCCGTGCCGAAGCCGCGTTCATCTCAAAGCGGCTGAACGGCGGAAATTTGCTCACTCGCTCCCCATGCCCGAACAATCGGGATTGAGGGCTGATGATGATGATATTTCGTAAAAACTAGGTGGTCCGCTGGGCCGTTCTCGAGGTTCGGCCCAGCGGAGGGTGCCATTGGAGGCGAGGGACGGTGTGCGGGGCGCCGTGCGCCCTACACATTGAAGATGCTGACCCCGCCCGGACCCACCAGGAAACCGAGGACGATGAGAACGATCCCCCAGAGCAGGTCGCGCCGGGCCAGAATCACGTAGATCCCGGAGATGACGAGGATTACCGCGATGATCCAAAGCAAAGTAGCCATGGGGTGACAACTGCCCTCACGTATGACTCCATAACATGTTTTCTTTCGCAGTAACGGTCATGAGGTAATTTCTTCGGATAGGTCGTTGGGCGGCCGCCTTCATCTAGTCGGCCGACTTCATCAGCTTGGCGTACCCGAGTTGCAGCCAGTCCGAGACCGCCACCGCCGTCATCGTCGCGCCGACCAGTCTGGTCACCCTGGGGGCGAAGACCAGCCCGACCGCGTACGCGGTGGCCGCCCACTGGGCCAGGCAGAACGGGCAGGCCAGCAACTCGCCCATCGGCCCGCGCGGCTCCTCCCGTACTTCGGAAGGGCCGCCCTGGCCCTCGTACGTGGTGAACGGCGCCCGCAGAGGGCTCATGACCGGATCCTTGGCCAGGCGCCGCGAGATCTTGTGGGTGCAGGCCGCCATGAGCGCGAGGTCGAGCACCCCGACCCGCTCGGGCAGCCGCCTCTTGGTGAGCACGGCCGCGGCCGCCGCGCCGGCCACCCCGGCCCCGTACGCGGCGAGGATTCCCAGATAGCCGCCGAGCGGCCGATCGTGCCCGTTGTTGTAGGCCCGTTCCGTCTTCTCCAGCATCTCGGTCATAGGGTGTGGCGCTACCCTCAGCCCCTGTCCCTACGCGCTGTCCGCAACGCCTACATGACGATCGTGGGGGTAGCCCGGAACCATGAGCAGCCATGGTCACGCGGTCACCGACGCCATCCTTGACACGTTGAAGCGCGCCAGCTCCGGTCTGAAGGATGCCGGGGTGAAGTTCGCGCTGGCCGGTGGCTGTGCGGCCTACGCCAGAGGCGCCGCCCCCTCGCTGCACGACGTCGACTTCGTGCTCACCGAGCATGACGTGCCGGCCGCGCTGGAGGCGCTGCGCGGGCTGGGGTTCCAGACGGCCAAGCCGCCGGAGGACTGGCTGGTCAAGGCGTACGACGAGGGGCGTCTCGTCGATCTGATCTTCCGGGTGTCGGACCACGAGATCACCGAGGAGTTGCTGGACCGGGCCGAGCCGCTGAAGGCGTCGGCGGTGATCGTACCCGTGCTGGAGGCCACCGACCTGGTCATCTCGTGGTTGCTGCCGCTGTCGGAGCACGCCTGCGACTACGGGGCGCTGCTGGCCCAGGTACGGGCGCTGCGCGAGCAGGTCGACTGGCCGAGGGTGGTGGCGGTGACGGCCGACTCGCCGTACGCGACGACGTTCGTCACGCTGCTGGAGCGGCTGGGCGTGCTGAGCGAGCCGGTGGTGGCCTCGGGCGAGAGCAAGTGGCCCTGACCAAGCGCCCCTGACCGGGACGCCCCTGACCGGGACGCCCCGGAACGGGACGCTCGGGAACGGGCGAAGGGCCGCGTCCGGGGGCGGACGCGGCCCTTCGTGTCAGGGCAGACTGCTCAGATCAGACCATAAGGGTCACCCGTGGCGGCCGTAGTAGTCGCCCAGCCGCGTCCGGTACTCGATCTCCTTGTACCTGCCCTCGTCGAACTCGGGCGCGTCCTTGATCTCGGCCTTGGTCCGCGCGACGTGCACGTCACGCTCCTGAGGGTCGATGCGCGTGACGACCTGCGCCGGCAGCATGACCTTCTTGCCGAAGATCCAGGGACCGGTGTCGACGATGATGTAGCTCTCGCCGACCTCGTACGTCGCCTCGTCGACGGACCCGATCTTCCCGTCGGTCGCCTGGACGTGGTATCCCACGAGATCCAGACTCTGACCCCGGTCATAGACGTCAGGACGATAGTTCCAGAGCTCCATCGGGCTCTCTTCCTCTCTTCTTCCGTCTTTTCTCGGGCAAGACTCCTGCTACCCGGACAGACTCCGGTAAACGCCCCACAAAGCGTCGGCGGCGACGGATACGATCCGCGTCACGGACTGGAAAGGGGTCGGATGACTCTCGGCCAAGCGCAGGAGTGGGCTCCTCCAGGCGTCGACGTCACGCGCCCCAGCGTGGCCCGCGTGCACGACTGCCTGCTCAGCGGCGTGGAGAACTTCACCGCCGACCGTTCGGTGGCGCGCCGGCTGAAGGACGCCGTGCCCGAGGTGGTCGACCTCGTCTGGTGCAACCGGGCCTTCATCGGCCGGATCGTCGACTTCCTGGTCCGCGAGGCGGGCATCAGGCAGATCATCGACCTCGGCGCCGGGCTGCCCACCATCGAGAACACGCACGAGGTCGCCCAGTTCGCCGACCCCAGGACCAGGGTCGTCTACGTCGACCTCGACCCCATGGTCGAGCCGCACGCCCGCGCCATCCTCAGCGGCAACGCCTGCGCCACCGCGAGCAGCGCCGTCGCCCGCGACGTCGAGGCCGTGCTCGGCCACCCCGAGCTGACCCGCCTGATCGACCTCGACCAGCCCACGGCCCTGCTGGCCATCGGCCTCCTGCACCTGTTCCCCGACGCCGACGACCCCCACGGCCTGGTCCGCCAGTACGTCGCCGAACTCGCCCCCGGCAGCCACCTGGCCGTCTCGAACATGCTGGCCTCCGACAACCCCAAGGCCAAAGCCCTGGAGACGCTGCTCCAGGCCACCATGGGCACCGGCTACTTCCGCGACCGCACGGACATCGAGGCGTACTTCGACGGGCTGGTGCTGGTCGAGCCGGGCGTCGTGCACTTCCCCGAATGGCATCCCGACGAGCGGCTGCCCGGCCCGCTGGCCCCCTGGGAGGAACTGCTCCTGGGCGGCGTCGCCCGCAAGCCGTAACCCGCCGCCCGCGCCGCCGTGACCAAGCGCCGCCCGCCGGTGGCGCCGGTGAGACCCCGTGTCGTGCGCCGGTCGTGAAACCCCGGTGCCGCCCGCGCCCGCGGCGACTAGGGTGTCGCCCATGCCGCGTCGTTTCCTCATCTGCTCCCCGCCGCCGGCCCTCTAGCGGGCGGCGGCGTTCCAGGAATTTCCGGGTCTGACCGATCCGGGGGTGGTTGCTGCCCGCACACGGGCCCATTCCGACCACTCCATCCGGAGAGATCCAGTCATGACCCCTGTCTCCGCCCGTCGTGGCGCCGTCTACGTGTCCGTGGCCGCCACTGCCTGGGGCACCGGCGGCGCCGCAGGCGCGCTGCTGTTCGAGTCGGGCCACCTCGGCCCGGTCGGCGTCTCGTTCTGGCGCTACCTGCTCGGCGCCGCCTTCCTCCTCGCCCTCGCCCTCACCCGCCGCCCGCCGCGCGGACCGCACCTGACCTGGCGCGTGTTGCCGGTCGGCGCAGGCATGGCCGTCTACCAGACCGCGTACTTCGCGGCCATCGCCGGCTCCGGCGTCGCGGTCGCGACGGTCGTGACCATGGGCGCCACGCCGATCTTCACCGCCCTCGGCGCCCGCCTCCTGCTGCGCGAACCGCTCGGCCCGGTCGCCCGGGGCGCCCTGGCCGCCGCGCCGGCCGGGCTCGTCCTGCTCACGGCGGAGTCGGTCGTCCGGGCCGAGTCCCTGGCCGGCATCGGGTACGCCCTCCTCTCGGCCGCCGGGTACGCCGGCGTGACCCTCTTCTCCCGGCACCACAGGACCGACCCCCAGGGCACGGCCGTCGGCGGTTTCGCGGTCGGGGCGGTGTGCCTGGCCCCCTTCGCCCTGCCGGCGGGCGTGGTGCCCGAGCTGAGTGTGCCGTCGGTGGCGCTGCTGCTCTACCTGGGCGCGGTGCCCACCGCCCTGGCCTACGGCCTGTTCTTCCGCGCGCTCACCGCGCTGCCCGCCACGACGGTCTCGATCATCTCGCTCGGCGAGGCCGCGGGGGCGGCGCTGATCGGCGTCGTGCTGTTCGGTGAGCGGCTGACGCCGCTCGCCTGGGGCGGGTGCGCGCTGCTGCTGGCCGCGGTCGCCGTGCTCGCGCTGAGAGCGGAAACGGAGATGTGAGGCCAAGGGCCCGTGATGAGTTAAGGTCCGGTACGGCGACGCTTGCCGTATCGTCGCTCCGCTCCCTCATTTCGGCATAAGGGAACGGCGCCGACGAAACGTGCGTTGGAGGAACTGTGGCCTCGATAAAGGGAATATTCAGGAACCTCCTGGATCGTCCAGGCGGGGTGAACCTGACCCCCTATATGAAGATTGTCAAGGCGGCCGATGAGCGCGCCGGTCGCATCGGAAAGCTCGAAGAGCTGCCGGAGCCGGCCATGGACGATCTGGCCGAGTTCTGTGCCATCGTGCGCGAGGCCGCCGACCGGACCCTCGGGCTCAGGCCGTACGACGTGCAGTTGCTGGGCACGCTCGCCCTGCTCGACGGCAAGGTGGCCGAGATGGCGACCGGCGAGGGCAAGACCCTGTCGGGCGCCATGGCCGCCGCCGGCTACGCGTTGCAGGGTAAACGGGTGCACGTGATGTCCGTCAACGACTACCTGGCCAGGCGCGACGCCGAGTGGATGGGCCCGCTCTACGAGGCGCTCGGCGTCAGCGTGGGCTGGATCGACCAGAACTCCAGCCCGGAGGAGCGCCGCGCGGCCTACGCCAAGGACGTCACGTACGGGCCGGTCAGCGAGATCGGGTTCGACGTGCTGCGCGACCGGCTGCGTACGGACCCTGGCGAGATCATCGTGCCCGCGCCCGAGGTGGCGCTGATCGACGAGGCCGACTCCGTGCTCGTCGACGAGGCCAGGGTGCCGCTGGTGATGGCCGGCGCGGCCGACCCCGGCAGCGCCGTGCCCGAGATGGCGGCGCTGGTCCGCACGCTCGTCCGCGGTTACCACTACGAGATCGACGAGCAGGCGCGCAACGTCTACCTCACCCCCAAGGGCGCCGACAGCGTCGAGAACATCCTCGGCGTCGAGCTCTACGACGAGCACGAGCCCGGCACCCTCATCGAGCTCAACCTGGCCCTGCACGCCCACGCGCTGCTCGCCCGCGACGTCGACTACATCGTCCGTGACGGCCGGGTCCAGCTCATCAACCCCTCGCGCGGCCGGGTGGCGCTGCTCCAGCGCTGGCCCGACGGGCTCCAGGCGGCCGTGGAGGCCAAGGAGGCGCTGCCGCCGAGCGAGAAGGGCGAGATCCTCGACTCGATCACCCTCCAGGGGCTGATCCGCCGCTACCCGCAGATCTGCGGTATGACCGGCACCGCCGTCGCGGTCAACGAGCAGCTCGGTGAGTTCTACGGGCTCAAGGTCGCGGTCATCCCGTCCAACCGGCCGTGCGTGCGGAAGGACGAGCCCGACCGCGTCTACCCGACCGTCCCCGACAAGGACGCCGCGCTGGTGGAGGAGATCCAGGAGGCCCACGAGACGGGCCGGCCGATCCTCATCGGCACCCTCGACGTGGCCGAGTCGGAGAACCTCGCCAAGCTGCTCCAGCGCCGGGGCATGGAACCGGTCGTGCTCAACGCCAAGAACGACGCAGAGGAGGCCGCGATCATCGCCAGGGCGGGCGAGCGCGGCGCGATCACCGTCTCCACCCAGATGGCCGGACGCGGCACCGACATCCGGCTCGGCGACGGCGTGGCCGAGCTCGGCGGCCTCTACGTGATCGGCTCCGGCCGCCACGCCAGCAGCCGCCTCGACGACCAGCTCCGCGGCCGGGCCGGCCGTCAGGGCGACCCCGGCGGCTCGGTCTTCTTCGTCAGCATGACCGACGACCTGATCACCCAGTTCGTCCCCGACGAGCGCCCGCCCGCCGCCGACCCCGACGGCCTCGTACGCCACCGCCGCGGCGCGTACATCGTGGGCCACGCCCAGCGGGTGGCCGAGGGCGTCAACCTGGAGATCCACCGCAACACCTGGCGCTACACCCGCCTGCTTGAGCACCAGCGCGAGCTGATCCTCGAATGGCGCGACAAGGTCCTCCACGGCGACTCCGCCGCCAAGGCGCTGGCCGAGGCCGACCCCGAGCGCTGGGCCGAGCTGCCCGAGGACACCAGGGACGAGACGGCCCGCCAGATCGTCCTGCACGCCATCGACACCTGCTGGACCGAGCACCTGGCCTTCCTCAACGACCTGCGCGAGGGCATCCACCTGCGCGCGCTGGGCCGGATGAGCCCGGTCGACGAGTTCCAGCGGGAGGCCGTGGCCGAGTACAAGGCGCTCCAGGCCGAGGTCGAACGCCGCTCGCTGGAGTCCTTCGAGTCCCCCGAGCCCGACCTGAAGCGCCCGTCGGCCACGTGGACGTACCTGGTGCAGGACAACCCGTTCGGCACCGAATGGGACCGGATCCTCAAGCGCGTCACCGCCGCCACACGACGTGGCTGACTCGCGGGCGTACCTGACAGAAGATGACAGGTACGCCTGCGAGCATGGACACATGACGACAAAAGCCAAGCTCATCGCGTTCACCATCGACTGCGACGACCCGCGGAAGCTGGCCGCGTTCTACCACGAGGTGACCGGCTTCGAGATCCAGTATTCGGAGGAGGAGTACGCGGCCATCGGCGACGGCTCCACCAGCATCTACTTCGGTCGTGTCCCGGGTTACAAGCCGGGCACCTGGCCCAGCCCGGACAAGAAGTTCCACTTCGACTTCCGCGTGCCCGACCTGGACAAGGCGGTCGAGGAGTACACCGCGCTGGGGGCGGTCAAGCCGGAGTTCCAGCCGGGGGTCACCGAGGAGGGCACCCGCTGGATCGTCCTTCAGGACCCGGAGGGCCACCTGTTCTGCGTGGTTCCCGAGCAGTCGTAGGCACCGGGCGCTCCTGCGAGGGCCAAGGATGAGCCACATGTTCGTGCAGGTGGACGCCGTAATTGGGTGATTTATCGGCCTAAAGAATGATTGCACTGCTCCGCCTGGCTCCTAAGCTGGAGCAATGCTCCTGGACGGATCCTTGCCCCTGCGCGGGCGCCGATGACCTGGGTCGGGCTGCTCATCGCGCTGGCCGGAGCGCTGGGGTACGCGCTCGGCGCCGCCCTCCAACAGTACGAGGCCGTGGCCGCGGGCGCCACGCTCAAACTGGTCCGGCGCCCCCGCTGGTGGATCGGCGGCGTGATCGGCTTCACCGGGGCGTGCCTGCACGCCGTGGCGCTCAGCTTCGCGCCGCTGGTGGCCGTGCAGCCGATCAGCGTGGCCACCCTGGTGTTCGCGGTGCCGCTGGCCGCCTTCATGTACGGTCGCAAGCCGTACCGGGCGGAGATCCTCGGCTCGATCGCCGTGGCCGTGGGCCTGCTCTGGCTCATGCTGCTGGTGCCGCAGCACGACGTCGTCCCCAGGCTGAGCAACGGCGCCGCCCTCGGCTTCCTGGGCGTCATCGCGGCGATCACGCTGGTCGCGCAGGTGCTCGCCCGGCGCTTCCACGGCCCCGCGCGGGCGCTGCTGCTCTCGGTGGGCGCGGGTGTGGTGACCGCGAGCGTGTCGACGTTCGTCCGGGTGGTCGGCGGCGGCATGCAGGGGGAGTGGGGGCGGCTGATCCACTGGTTCACGCTGGCCGTGCCGGTGCTGCTGGTCTGCGCGGTGGTGCTGCTCCAGCGCTCGTACGCGGTCGGCTACTTCGGCATCGCCTACGCCGGCGTGCAGGTCATCGACCCGATCACGTCGGTGCTGGCGGGCGCGATCCTGCTTGGTGAGCCGCTGCCGACCAGCCCGTCCACGGCCATCCCCGCCCTGCTGGCCGGGGCGCTCACCATCGGCGGCACGATCACGCTGGGCCGCCTCACCCCCGACCACTCCACGCCCGCCCCGACCCCCGCTCCCGTGCCGCCGGTGCTCACCTCCGCCACGGTGGCCGCCGAGGCCGCGTCCGCGGGCCAGTCCGGGGGCGCCTCGGAGGGCGCGTCGGAGGGCGCGGTCACCGGTCAGTGACCGCCTCCGCCGGCGGACGCCAGGACAGCACGTCGTCCATCGAACGCAGCATCAGGTCCGGGCTGAGCCGGTTCGCCACGGTCATGCCGAGGTTGCGCAGCCGTACCGCCAGCGGGTTGCGCAACATGGTCATCCGGCAGAGCGTCATCGACCGCCGTACGATGCCGGACGTGCGTTCCAGCCGGGCGGCGGTGTAGGCGGCGAGGTCGCCGTCCGCGACGTGCGCGAGCACCACGGCGTCCTCCAGCGCCTGGCAGGCCCCCTGGCCCAGGTTGGGGGTCATCGCGTGGGCGGCGTCGCCCACCAGCGCCACCCGGCCGCTGTGGAAGGCGGGCAGCGGCGTCTTCAGGTAGTGGACGTCGTTGCGGATGATCCGGGCGGGGTCGGCGGCCCGCAGCAGCGCCGGGATCGGCTCGTGCCAGCCGCCGAACCTGCGCAGCAACTCCTCCCGCTCGTCCTCGTGGACGGCGCCGGCGGGTGACAGGTCGGTCGCGTACACGTAGACCAGGTCGTCGGTGAGCTGGTGGATGCCGAACACCTGCCCGCTGCCCCAGCTCTCCGACCGGGGGATCGTCAGCCCGTTCCGCGGCACGAGCCCGCGCCAGGCCGTCACCCCCGCGTACGCCGGCCCCGGATGCCCGGGGAAGAGCGTGCGCCGGGTCGCCGAGTGGATGCCGTCGGCGCCCACGACGAGGTCGGCCTCGATCTCGCCCGCCGCGGTCCGGACGATCCCGCGTTCGGCGTCCACGCCGGTCACGGTGGTGTCCAGCCGCAGGACACCCGGGCCCAGGGCGTCGGCCAGCACGTCCATCAGCGTGGCCCGCAGCAGGACGACCACCGAGTCGCCGTATCTGGCGTCGGCGTTGTCGTCCGTGGTGCGGGTCAGCCAGCGGCCGTCCGCCCGGCGCAGCCCGAGCGGCCCCTCGACGACGGACAACTCGCGCACCCGGTCGCCCACGCCCAGCGTGTCGAGTGCCTTCAGGGCGTTGGCGGCCACCGCCAGCCCGGACCCGACGGGCTCGACGGCCGCCGCCCGTTCCAGCACGCTCACCTCCCACCCCTTGCGGCGCAGCGCCACACCGGAGGCCAGCCCTCCGATGCCCCCGCCGATCACCACAGCCTTCGACATGACCGCCTCCTCGATTACTACGTCTGTAGTGTCAGCCTACTACGCCTGTAGTGTGACGGCACTACCCCTGTAGTATTCGTCCGTGAAACGATCGGAGACCGTCGCGGACGCGGCCATCACCCTGCTGGCCGAGCGGGGCATGCGCGGCCTCACCCATCGCGCCGTCGACGAGGCGGCCGGGTTGCCGTCCGGATCGACGTCCAACCTGGCGCGCACCCGCGCCGCGCTGCTTGAGTTGACGCTGTCCCGGCTCACCGAGCTGGAGATGGAGGTCATGGCCGTGGCCTACGAGCGGGTGCCGCTCACCCTCGACGGCCTGCCCGCCCGCCTGGCCGGGGCCCTGCGCGTGCAGCTCGACGACCGCAGGCGCACCCTGGCCCGCTACGAGCTGGCCCTGGAGGCCACCAGGCGTCCCGAACTGCGCGAGATCTACGACCGCGCGGGCCGCCGGTTCCGCGACCCGGCGCCCGCCATGCTGGCCGCCCTCGGCTCCAAGGACCCGGCCCGCCACGCCCGGCAGCTCGTGGCCTTCGGGGAGGGCCTGATGTTCGACGCGATCGCCGGCGCGGGCCAGACACCCACCCTGGACGAGCTCACTCTCGCCCTGCGCGACCTGCTGACCGGCATGCTGCACGACGAAGGCGCCGGCGGATAGAACCGCCGGCGCCCGCATGCCGGTTCGTATGTTCTGTACGTCGCCCTGTACGTCGCCTACTCGTCGCCGCCCGCGTCCTCGCCGTCCCTCGCGTGTTTGCCGCGAGGCTCCCGACGGCCGCCGGCCGCGCCGGCCTCGGCCTCCGGCGGCTCGTCCTTGGGGGGTGCCTCATGCCTGCCCATACGGGGGGACTCTCCTTCACTTCGATCAACAGCTCACGGTGACCGTATGACTACGGTCATGCGTCCGGCAAGAGGGATGGGCCAAGATCGGCCGAGGACCCACGGAACGAAGCCGAGAAAAGCTCGCGTAATGTCGTGATCAGCCGGGGCACGAGGCGCGGTAGGGCACCTCGGGCAGGTGGCGGGCCCAGTCGGCCGCCGACAGCCCCCCGTAGCGGGCGCAGACCGCCTCCGCCGGATCCCTGGCCCGCCCCCCTGCCGGCCCGGCCAGGTCCAGCGTGAGCACGGTCCCGCCGGCGGCCAGCACACGCGCGGTGCGCCCGTCGGCCGCGAGCACCGCCCGCGCGGGCCGGTCCGCGCCTCCCACCGGCACCTGACGTTCGGCCAGCAGCGTGCGATCGGGCACGCGCCACACCCGCACCCGGTCGTTGTCCGTCCCGGCCAGCAGCCGCCCGTCCGGGCTGAAACGCAGGTGGCCGGGCGAGGGCCGCAGGCGGGTGCCGAGCACGGGCACGCCGTCCAGGTCGTAGATCTGGATGCCGGTCTCCTCGGCGATGGCCACCCGCTCGCCGTCCGGCGCGAACGTGGTGTACTCCCACGGCATCCGGTCCAGCCACGGCGCGGGCGTGACGCGGCCGGCCCGCCTGATCGCCGAGCGCCGGCCGTCGAACGTGAGCGCCACCCGGTCGCCCGGACCGGCGACGGCGTACTGGCCGACGAAGGCCGCCCGGTGGGCCCGCAGGTCCCAGGCCCAGCGCTCGCCCGACTGCCGGGCCGCGGCGAACAGCAGCCCGCCGCCCGGACTGAACCACGCCGACTGCTCGCCCGGCGCCCCCAGCCCCCTGCCGAACGGCGGCCCCACACCCCGCCCCGAGGCGGTGTCCCACAGGTACGACCGGTCCACGCCCACGAAGGCCAGCGTGTGCCCGTCCGGCGACCAGGCCATCGCCCGAACGCTCTGCGCGGGCCCCGCCGCCTGGGCGATCTGGCGGTGCCCGGGGACGTCGTAGATCCGTACCGTGTCGTCGGTCAGGGCGGCCAGCCTGCTGCCGTCGTCGCTGACCGCGTACAGGGAGCGTGGCCCGGCGTACGGGTCGGTGAACACGTCCACGGCCGGGTCACCGGCCGCCGCCGCCAGTGCCCGGCGCGCCTGCGGCACCTGGGCCAGCCGCCAGGCCGCCAGGCTCAGCCGCCGGGCGGTCACCGGGTCGGCCACCCGCAGCGCCTCGGCCCGCGACGCGGCGACCTTGGCCATCGCCTGCTCCAGCCGCCCGTCGGCGGTCCCGTGCTGCCACACCGCGAGCAGCGCCGCCAGCACCGCGACCGACAGCAGCCCCGCCATGATCGCGCGCCGCCTGCGCGTGCCCCTGCGGGCCCGCGCCAGGCCCTCGTCCAGGAAGGTCTGCTCGTCCGCGCTCAGGGTGACCCGCCGCCGCCCGCCGGCCGCCCAGGCCAGCGCCCGGTCGAGGGGTTCGCCGCGGTACAACTCCGACTCGCGCCGCCCGCCCGCCTCCCAGGCCCGCGCCGCCCGGGCCAGTTCCCGGTGCACCGCCAGGCCGTCCCGCTCGCTGTCCAGCCACTCGTGCAGGCGCGGCCAGGCCCGCAGCAGCGCCGCGTACGTGATCGTCAGAGGGCCTTGGTCGCCGGTCGTCAGGATCCCGGCCTTCCCGTACGCCTCCAGCACCCGGTCGATCGCGGCCACCTCGTCGGGGGCGCGTCCGGCGACCAGGTCGTTCCTGCGGGCGGGGGCGACGGTGTCGCCGCCGGCGTCGTCCTGGCCGACCAGGCGCAGGAAGACCTCGGGCACCAGATCCTGGTCTGCCCGGCACAACTGGAGATAGAGGGCCTCGGCGCGGGCGCCGAGCGGCGGGTCGTCCACGGGCTCCGGCGGCAGCAGGCGGCCGAGCTGGGACTGCGGGGCGTCGAGAAGGGACATGAGCAGGCGGCGGGCGTCCGGCCGTTGCCCGGGGTCGTCGTGGAGCGCGGCGGCGACCAGGCCGCGTAACAGCCGGTCGAGGCGCTCCCCGTTGCCTAATCGTTCGGTGAGCCCGTAGGCGGCGAACAGCAGGACGCGCCCCCACGCCTGGACGTCGCCGGCCGGCTCGGCCTCCGCGTCGGCGAGCCCCAGCCCCACCAGACGCGGTCCCTCGGCGCCCAGGATGACCTTGTCCGGCGTGAGCGACCCGTGCACCGCCCCCGCCTCGTGCACGGCGGCCAGCGCGGTGGCGGTGGCGGCGGCCAGGCGGTAGAGGTCGTCGCCGGCGAAGTGGCCGCGGCGGTCGACGACCTGGCGCAGCGTCGGCCCTTCGATGTACTCGCTGACCAGATACGGCGGGTCGCCCTGCGGGCACGCCTCGACCAGTCGCGCGGCGTGCACCGAACGCACCTCCCGGACCTGCGCGTACGCGCCCGGCCCGGGCAGGTGGAGCGCATGGCGGGCCCCCGACTCGTCATAGGCTTCGCGGACGGTGGTCCGTCCGCCGCCGTCGAGCCGGGCGCCGAGCCAGTAGCCTCCCAGCCGATCAGTCATGCGGGATTAGATGCCGCCTTCCGTTCAGCGGTTCAGTCGAGCCCGGTGCTCCGGCCACTCCTCTTCGAGGATGCCGAAATAGACGGTGTCGCGCCAGGTGCCGTCGGACCTCCTGCGGTGGCGGCGCAGCGTGCCCTCGTGCACGCCGCCGATGCGCCGGATGGCGGCCTGGGAACGCAGGTTAAGCACGTCGGTCTTGAGCAGGACCCGGTTGTAGCCGAGCCCGAAGGCGTGGTCGAGCAGCAGCAGCTTGCAGTTGGTGTTCACCGCGGTACGCCAGTGGGCGCGGCCGTACCAGGTCCAGCCGATCTCGACGCTCTCGTCGAAGCCGGGCACGTCGATGTAGGTCGTCCAGCCGCCCGCGCGGCCGCTCTCCTTGGGGATCACCGCGAACGGGATGTGCCGGTCGTCCTCGATGAGCGCGCGGGCCGTGCTCGCCAGGTCGTCCTCCGTACGCGGGGTGGCGCTCGGCAGCCAGCGCCAGAGCTCGTCGTCCCCGCCGCCGGCGGCGAACAGGTCCGGAACGTGTTCCAGCGTGAGCGGTTCGAGGCGCACGACGTCGTTCTCCAGCACCACGGGCGCGGGCAGCTTGGCGGTCATGCCGCCACGATAGGGCGCGCCGCCGGGGCACGTTGACTGCCACCTGGCCCTTTTTGCGAAAGACCACCTGTCGACATCCATACCGGCCGGTCGGTAGGCTCACCGGCATGGACTTCGCCTTCGACACCGTCACCGAGGACCTGCGCGAGCGCCTGCTCCGCTTCATGGACGAATGCGTCCACCCGGCCGAGCCCGCCTTCGAGGAGCAGGCCGCGGCCGCCGGCTGGAGCCCGCCGCCGTTGCTCGACGACCTCAAGGACGAGGCGAGAAAGCGCGGCCTGTGGAACCTGTTCCTGCCGGGCGCGCACGGCGCGGGCCTGACGAACCTCCAGTACGCCCCGCTGGCCGAGATCATGGGCCGCAGCCCCAGCATCGCCCCCACCGCCACCAACTGCGCCGCCCCCGACACCGGCAACATGGAGGTGTTGTCGATGTTCGGCAGCGAGTGGCAGCGCGAGGAGTGGCTGCGCCCGCTGCTCGACGGCGAGATCCGTTCCGCCTTCGCGATGACCGAGCCCGACGTGGCCTCCTCCGACGCCACCAACATCGCCACCTCGATCGTCCGCGACGGCGGCGAGTACGTCATCAACGGCCGCAAGTGGTTCATCTCCGGCGCCATGAACCCCAACTGCAAGATCTTCATCGTCATGGGCAAGACGAACCCCGACGCGCCCAAGCACCGGCAGCAGAGCATGATCCTGGTGCCGCGCGACACCCCGGGGCTGCACGTCAAACGCGGGATGCACGTCTTCGGCTACACCGACGCCGACCACGGCGGCCACGCCGAGGTGATCTTCGAGGACGTACGCGTACCGGCCGACAACCTGATCGGCGAGGAGGGCGGCGGCTTCGCCATCGCCCAGGCCAGGCTGGGCCCCGGCCGCATCCACCACTGCATGCGCCTGATCGGCATGGCCGAGCGCGCGGTCGAATTGATGTGCGAGCGGGCGCTGGCGAGGACGGCGTTCGGCAAGCCGATCGCCCAGCAGGGCGTGGTCCAGGACTGGATCGCCGAGTCCCGCATCCGGATCGAGCAGTTGCGCCTGCTGGTGCTCAAGACCGCCTGGCTCATGGACACCGTGGGCAACCAGGGGGCCCACACCGAGATCCAGGCCATCAAGATCTCCACTCCGGTCACCGTCGAATGGATCCTGGACAAGGCCATCCAGGTGCACGGCGCGGGCGGCGTCTCCCAGGACTTCCCGCTGGCCGCGCTCTGGGCGGGCGCCCGTTCCCTGCGCCTGGCCGACGGTCCGGACGAGGTGCACAAGCGGTCCCTGGCCTATCGCGAGCTGAAGAGGTTCATGTGAACGAAGCACAGATCAGGGAGCGCGTACGGGCGTTCCTGGACGAGCACGACCCAGGCGGGGACCGGGCGGCGTTCCTGCGGGCCCGGTTCGACGCCGGGCTGGCCTGGGTCTGGTTCCCCGAGGGGCTCGGCGGCCTGGGCGCGGCCAGGGAACTGCAGCAGGTGGTCGAGCACGAGCTGGCCGGCACCCCCCAGATCAACAGCGGCCTCCAGGGCATCGGCCTCGGCATGGCCGCGCCGACGATCCTGGCGTTCGGCACGCAGGAGCAGAGACGGCGTTTCCTGCGCCCGCTGTGGACCGGCGAGGAGATCTGGTGCCAGCTCTTCAGCGAGCCCGGCGCCGGCTCGGACCTGGCCACGCTGGGCACCCGCGCGGTCAGGGACGGCGACGAATGGGTGGTCGACGGCCAGAAGGTGTGGACGTCGGGCGCCCATCACTCCCGCTGGGCGATCCTGGTCACCCGTACCGACCCGGACGTGCCCAAACACCGCGGCATGACGTACTTCATCTGCGACATGCACGCGCCCGGCGTCGAGGTGCGGCCGCTGCGGCAGATCACCGGCGAGGCCGAGTTCAACGAGGTGTTCCTGACCGGCGTACGGCTCTCCGACGACCTGCGGCTCGGCGAGGTCGGCGACGGCTGGCGGGTCGCGCAGACCACGCTGATGAACGAGCGCGTCGCCATCGGCGGCGCCCCCGTACGGCGCGGCGGCGGGATGGTCGGCGCGGTGCTGGAGGCCTGGCACGAGCACCCCGAGCTGCGCACCCACGAGCTGCATCAGCGGCTGCTGTCGCTGTGGGTGGAGGCCGAGGTGACCCGGCTGTCCGGGGCCCGGCTGCGCGAGCAGCTCGCCGAGGGCGAGCCCGGTCCCGAGGGCTCGGGCATGAAGTTGTCGTTCGCCAGGCTCAACCAGGCGCTGTCCGGTTTCGACGTCGAGTTCCGCCGCGACCTGGGCTACGACGACTGGTCCTTCCGCCGCTCGGAGGACGTCGACTTCTACGGCCGCGGCCCCGGCTACCGCTACCTGCGGGCCAAGGGCAACTCGATCGAGGGCGGCACGTCCGAGATCCTGCGCAACATCATCTCCGAACGGGTGCTCGGCCTGCCCTCCGAACCCCGCGTCGACAAGGACGTGCCCTGGAAGGACCTGCCCCGATGACTCTGCTCTACTCCGAGGTCGAGGAGGAGTTGCGGGCGGCCGTGCGCGGCCTGCTCGCCGACCGCTGCCCGCCCGCCGCGGTGCTCGGGCGGGTCGAGTCCGAGCCCTGCGACCTGGATCTGTGGAAGACGCTGGCGGGCGAGATCGGCGTGGCCGGGTTGCTCGTTCCCGAGGAGCTGGGCGGCGCGGGCGCGTCGGCCAGCGAGGCGGCCGTCGTGCTGGAGGAGCTGGGCCGGGCGGTGGCGCCGGTGCCGTTCCTGACCAGCGCGGTGCTGGCCACGCGGGCGCTGCTGCCCACCGGTGACGCGCTGCTCGGCGAGCTGGCCGAGGGGCGCAGGACGGCGGCGCTGGTGGTGTCGTTCGCGGCCTCGCCGTACCGGCCGGGCCGGGGGGCGGCGCTGCGGCTGGAGGACGGGCGGCTGTCCGGGACCGTGACAGGCGTGGCCGGCGCGGACGTGGCCGACGTGCTGCTGGTCCCGTTCGAGGGCAGGCTGTACGAGGTGGCCGACGCCGTCGTCGAGGTCGTGCCCTCGCTCGACCTGACCAGGCCGGTCGCCGCCGTCACCCTCTCCGGGGCGCCGGCCCGGGAGGTCGGGGAGTGCGACCTGGCCGGGGTGCTGCGGTTCGGGGCCGGCCTGCTGGCCTCCGAGCAGCTCGGCGTGGCCGAGTGGTGCCTAGGTACGACCCTCTCCTACGTCAAGGAACGCCACCAGTTCGCCAGGCCGATCGGCTCGTTCCAGGCGATCAAGCACCGGCTGGCCGACCTCTGGCTGGACGTCGTCAGGGCCAGGGCGGCGGCCCGCGGCGCGGCGGCCGACCTCGGGGACATCCCGGTCGCGGTGGCGCAGTCGTGGAACGCCGGGGTGGCCGTACGCGCCGCCGAGGAGGCGTTGCAACTCCATGGCGGGATCGGGATGACCTGGGAGCACCCCGTGCATCTCTATCTCAAACGCGCCAAGGCCACCGAGATCGCGCTCGGCACGCCCGGCGACCACCGGGAGGCGCTGGCCTCACTCGCCGGCGTCCCCGGCCCCGAGGGAGTTCAGCAGTAGGTCGGCGAAGTGTCTGCCCACCTGGGCGCCGGTCAGCGGCCCGTCCGCGTGGAACCAGGTGCCCAGGTGGTGCACCGAGCCGAAGAAGTAGTCGACGACCAGATCGGCGGGCACCCGGTCGCTGAGGACACCCGTACGCTGGCCCTCGGCCACCAGGTCGCGGAAACGTTCGTGGTAGCGGCGGCGCTCGGCCCGTACGGTCTTCTGCTTCTCGGTGGCGAGCAGGTGCATCGACCTGAAGAAGATCTTGGAGTCGTCGAGGTTGGCGGTCGTGGTCTCGACGACGTCGGCCGCGGCCCGGTGCAGCCGCTCGCGGATCGTGCCGGGGCCGTCGGCGATCCGCGTCAGCCGGTCCATCTGCATGCGCAGCAGGCGGGCGTAGATTTCGTGCAGCAGATCATCTTTGGAGTCGAAATAGTGGTACATGGCGCCCTTGGTGACGCCTGCCGCCAGAACGATCTCCTGCACCGACGTTCCCTCGAAGCCGCGGGCCGCGAACAGCCGCGTCGCCTCGGCCAGCAACCGCTGCCGGACGGGTTCTTCTCTCACCATGGTCCCCCTTGTCACCCGCCATAGCATACCGACTGGTCGGTTGACGGTCTTGCGGGTTCTATTTCCGTCACCTTAGGCTCACCTTGGTTTGTGCTTGGGTATCACTTGACCGGCGAGGGATCTTCGGTGTGGCAGATCCTGAGGGTTTCTACTCATTCGGGGAGTTTGCCGTGCCCGGTGGCTCTATCTACGTACAGCAGGACGAGAAGTACACAGGCTCATCCCCGCAGTGGTGGTACGAGAAGTTCTGGCGCGAGGACGCCCAGAACCGGCGTCGGTCCAGGTACGTCAAGGCGGGCGTGGGCCTCGTGGTCGGCGCCCTGCTCGCGCTGAGGTTCGGCTCCGAGTTCGTCCCGTTCTGGGGGGCGGTCACGGCCGGGCTGGTGGCCGCGGTCGACTGGTTCGTCGACTGGCGCTCGTTCCGGGCGACGGCCGTATGGCGAGGCGCGCGCCACGGTGAGGCGATCACCGGGCGGCTGCTGCGCAGGCAGCTCGGCAGACACGGCTACAAGGTGCTCGACGGCCGCGCGATCCGCGACCAGGCCTCCATCGACCATCTCGTGATCGGCCCGGCGGGCATCTGGGTCATCGACAACGAGTCCTGGAGTCCCGACACCGAGATCGGCTGCTACAACGGCAGGCTGTTCTTCAGCGAGAAGTACGGGACCAAGTGGGCCAAACCGCTCGTGGACACCGCCGAGGCGTTCGCCGAGCTGCTGACCCGCGAGACCGGGATCCAGGTCACGATCTCGCCCATGCTGGCCGTCCACTGCGGGTTGTTGCCGCGCGGCGGCGTCGTGGCCGGCGAGGGCCTCACGCTGATCAAGCCGCGCCTGGTCTCCAGGCGTATCAAGGCCGTCGACGGCGTGGTGTTCACCGAGGAGCAGATCGAGCTGCTGGCCAGGACCGCGGCAAGGGAGCTGCAGAAGGTCTGACCGCCCCCTCAGGCCAGGGTCTCGATGAACGCGGTGAGCTGGGCGACGTTTCGGCATTCGTGCATCTCGACGACGGTGCCGTACTCGCTCGCGACGGAGTCGCCGGTGTCCCACTGCGGTCTCGGCTCGGGGTTGAGCCAGTACGCGTGGCGGGCCTTCGAGGTCAGGCTCCTGAGCACGTCGAGGGCCGGCGGCTGGTAGTTGGAACGGGCGTCGCCGAGGATCAGCAACGACGTCCGCGGGCCGATCGCGTCGGCGTACCGTTCGGCGAAGCCCTCCAGGGAGTGGCCGTAGTTCGTGCGTCCGAAGCGGACCATGTCGGCCTCGTCCGCGAGCCGGGTCATGGCCTCCACGACGTCCGCGCCGGGCACGAAGAACCGGGTGATCTCGTCCACCCGGTCCACGAACCCGAACGCCCGCACCTTCGTGAACTGCTCCCGCAGCGCGTACGTGAGCAGCAACGTGAAGTGCGCGAACGACGATACCGAGTCACTGGTGTCGCAGAGGATGACCAGCTCGGGCTTGTGCGGCCGGGGCGGCCTGAAGTGCGTGGTCAACGGCACGCCGCCGCTCTGGAGCGAGGCTCGTACGGTGCGCCGGAAGTCCAGCCGCCCCCTGCGCCCCTTCCTGTGCCTGATCGTCAGGCGCGCGGCCAGCCGCCTGGCCAGCGGGTAGACCTCCTTGCGCAGCCTGGCCAGGTCGGCCCTGGTGATGCGCAGGAAGTCGATCTGGTCGAGCGGCGGGCGCACGGCCGAGCGGGCGATGCGCTCGATCCCGGAGTCCTCGGCGATCCGGCGGCGCACATCGGTGGCCACGGCCTGCTCGAACCGCGCGATGTTGGCGTTGACCCGCTGCCGTACGGTCTTCTCGGCCAGCCCGCCGCGTTCCTGCCCGGCCAGCACGTTCTGCAGGATGCGGGCCATCAGCGTCTCGGGGGACAGGGCACGCAGGACGCTGTAGGAGAACCAGTTCTGGCGGCCGGGCCCGGTGGTCTGCTGGCGGCCGAACCTCTCGACCATGGCCTGGGCGAACTCCCGCAGCTCGGCGTCCGTGCTGCCGGTGAGCAGCTCCGCGCGGCGCTCGCGCAGCTCGGTCACCGGGGCGGCCCGCGGGTCGAGCCGGCCGTCGTCGGGGCGGGGGGCGTACATGCCGGTCGTGGACGACGGGAACCACAGGTCGAACAGCACGTCGAAGCCGGGGCGGTAGGCCGGCTTCTTGACCAGCGTGGCCGCGTACGCGGCCCGCAGCGACTCGCGCTCGCTCAGGTCGATCACCCGCAGCGCGCGGGCCGCGTCGAGCCCCTCGGCGAGCGACACCGGCAGGCCCGCCTCGCGCAGCGCGTGCACGAACCCGACGTGCCGGTCGACCAGGGACCTGCGCTCAGGCATCCGGCAGCCCCAGCTCCTTGACCGCCCGCGCCTGGTCGGAGGCGTGCTTGAGCACCACGCCCAGCGTCCCGGCGACCGTCGCCTCGTCCAGCTCGTCCCGGCCGAGGGCCAGCAGGGTGTTGGCCCAGTCGACGGTCTCGGCGACCGACGGCGCCTTCTTCAGCTCCAGCGCCCGCATGGTCGCGACCGTCCTGGCGAGCTGTTCGGCCAGGTCGGCGCGGATGGTCGGCACCTGCGCGAGCACGATGTCGCGCTCGCGCTCCGGCGTCGGGTAGCCGATGTGCAGGTAGAGGCAGCGCCGCTTGAGCGCCTCCGACAACTCGCGGGTGGCGTTGGAGGTGAGCAGCACGAACGGCCGGCGCGTCGCGGCGATCGTGCCCAGCTCGGGAATGGTGACCTGGAAGTCGGACAGCAGCTCCAGCAGCAGCCCCTCGACCTCGACGTCGGCCTTGTCGGTCTCGTCGATCAGCAGCACGGTGGGATCGGCCGACCTGATGGCCTTCAGCAGCGGGCGTTCCAGCAGGAACTCCTCGCTGAAGATGTCGTCGTCGGCGCTGGTCGCCTGGATGCGGAGCAACTGCTTCTTGTAGTTCCACTCGTACAGCGCGCGGGCCTCGTCGAGCCCTTCGTAGCACTGGAGGCGGACCAGCTCGGACCCCGTCGCCTGGGCCACGGCCTTGGCGAGCTGCGTCTTGCCCACGCCGGCCGGCCCCTCCACCAGCAGCGGCTTGCCGAGCGCGGCGGCGAGGAACACCGAGGTGGAGATGGCGTCGTCGGAGAGATAGTCCACGGCGGCGAGCCGCGCCGTCACGTCGGCGGGCGAGTCGAACATCGGTGCTCCTGTCTGCGGGCCGAACTTTATTCTAGCGGCAGGAGCTCAACCGCGGTCGATTCGACCAACATGCGGATCACCGGTATATTCCTCTCTGCAAGCGCCGCTAGCTCAGTTGGTTAGAGCAGCTGACTCTTAATCAGCGGGTCCGGGGTTCGAGTCCCTGGCGGCGCACAGCAATCACGAACAGCGCACCCCTTCACCGCAAGGGGTGCGCTGTTCGCGTTCCGGCTGAAACCCCTAACTCGGTACGCCGAGCTAGGGGTTTCTGGCCCTACTTCAGGCCGTAGGCCTTGTGGATCGTCTGGTCGACGGTGTTGCCTTCCTGGTCGGTGGCCTGGGCGCGGAGGCCGACGGTGCCGTCGGTCCGGGGCAGGGGCGGGTGGGTGATGGTGCCGGTGAAGGTGTGGTCGCCGGAGGCCGACATGGGGACGGGGACCCAGTGGGCGCCGCCGTCGAACGTGGCCGAGAGCCGGAGCGTGGTCAGCTTGGCGTCGGGCTGCCCGAAGGAGCCGTTGTAGCCGGTTACGGTGATGCGGCGGGCGACCCCGGCCGTGGCCTGGTTGTCCAGGTCGAGGTCCAGGTCGTAGCTGAGGTTGAGCCGGCGTACCGGCGCGCAGGGGGCCAGGACCTGGGTGACGAGCCAGCCCGCGCACAGGCCGTCGGTGAGATCCTTCATCCCGGATTCGGGGCGCTTGGAGCGGAAGGTCCAGGCCGTTTCGACGTCGGTGGCGAACCGCTGTCCCGGCTGCGGGGTGTGGAAGGTGTCGGTGAGCCGGTATTCGGCCTCGTCGGACGGAAGGGTGAAGGTCGGCAACTTGATCCCGACGGGCCCGAGCGCGCCGATCTTCTCCTCCAGGGGCACTTCCTGACCGTTGCGGTAGAGGTGCAGTTCGTCCTTGCCGCCGGCCCACGCCTGGAAGTTGGCACTCCAGGTGAAGGGCTCCTGGTGGTTGGGTTCGGGGCCCATGACGGGCACCGCCGCCGTGAACAGGTCGCCGGTACGGCACGCGAAACAGGTGAGCGTGCCCGAGTCGATCACGCGGTCACTGTCGCGCGGGGCGCCGGGCACTCTGGGCTGCATGCCCCACCGCTCCGTCCGGCGTCCCGCCTTGGTGAAGACGTCGAGCGCGACCGTGGTGTAGCCGGTCCTGGAGGAGTCGCCCTCGTCGTACCGCATGCGGACGTCACGCTGCCACGTCACGTCGGGCGAGACCGGCCCGACGTACTCGGTCACGGTGGTCCGCGCCTGCCAGGAGCCGTCGAGACCCCACGCGACGAACGGTTCGGCGCCGTTGAGCAGCACGGGGGTCCAGCTCATGCGTACGGTGCCGGGGCGGTCGGAGTGGAAGCGGTCGTCGATCTCCTGGAGGTTCTTCCTGGTCACCCGGTAGTCGAGCCCGGCGGGGATCCGGCCACGCTCGGGGAAGAACAGCGAGTACATGTACGGCGTGGCCGGGCTGCCCTCGACCTTGACGTTGACCGGCTTGCGGGCCAGCGCCCTGCCCTGGTCGGCGGGCAGGCTCATGGTCGGGATCGGATAGAAGGCCCAGCTGCCGGTCGGGTCGAGGAAGGCCCGTCCGGACGCGCCGTAGCCGAGCACGCCCACCGCGCCGGCGGCCGCCAGGGACTCCACGCGGTCGAGCCCGTCGCCGGAGCAGGTGGTGTCCGGGCAGAGGTCGCCGAGGTCGAGCAGGGCGAGCTTGCCCCGTACGTCCAGGCCGGACAGGTCGGTGCCGTGGCCCACGTCGACCAGCGGGAGGGTCTGCTTGCCGGTCAGCTTGGGGATGTCGGGGGTGATGCCCACGTAGCGGGGGGCGAGCGTGCGTCCGGCGGCCTTCATCGTGACGAGCGGCGCGCCCTGCCAGAACTGGCCGATGAGGTCGAGGGCGCCCTGCTTGACCGGTTCGGTGGGCAACATCCAGTAGTGGTGCAGCCCGTACGCCGGATAGGACGTGAGGAAGTCGGCCACGATGCCGGTCGCGGTGGTACGCCGCAGGGCGTACTGGGACAGGTAGGTCTCGGTCGCGCGGGGGGTTTCCAGGCGCACCTCGCGGGCCTTGCGCAGGTCGAGGGTGACCGTGGTGTCCCGGTCCACCTTGACCTCGGGCGCGGTCGGCAGCGACTGCTGCCACTCGCCGTTCTCACCCCGCCAGGCGGCGATGGTGTTGACGCTGAAGGTGCCCGGGTAGACGCTCGCCTCGCCCTCGGCCGTCTGGTAGAAGGAGTCCAGGTCGTCGCGGTCGTCGGTACGTATGAACATCCACGGGACGGAGACCGCGTCGGTCGCGCCGTCCGGCATGATCAGCTCGGTCTTGAGCTTGACCCTGCGCGGCTCGACGAACGCCCCCACGGCCGTGCGCACGACCACGTCGCCGCCGGTGGCCGCCACCGAACCCTCGTACCAGGTGGCTGGTCCTGACGGGTCGAAGGCGACGGCCACGTCCGCGGTGCCGTGGGCGGGGACGGTCAGCGTGTCGCGGTCCAGCTTGAGCACCCGCTCGGGGGTGGTGCCGCGGTGCGCCGCCATGCTCGCGCGCAGGGCCAGCGTCACCGGCTGGTCGCCGTCGTTGGCGTACGTGATCGTCTTGGTGGCCGGGCCGTTCTGCGGGGAGCTCAGGAAGCCGAAGTCGAGGTTGCCCGAGCCGCGTACCTGCTGGGTGACCGCCCTGGCCACGTCGATGCGCCCGGAGCCCTGCTGGTAGGCGGGCAGGCCGTCGTCCTTGGCGGTGCCGATGAGCGCCGCCTTGAGCTGCGGGCCCGTCCAGTCGGGGTGTTGTCCGGCGAGGATGGCCGCCGCGCCCGACACGTGCGGGGTCGCCATCGAGGTGCCGGAGGCGGCGGTGTGGAGCTCGTCCACGGGCGAACCCATCGACGTGCCCCGCGCGCGGGCCGCGACGATGCCGACGCCGGGCGCGACCACGTCGGGCTTGAGCCCGTAGTCGAACGGGCTCGGGCCCCTGCTGGAGAAGGGGGCCAGCTTCTCCTCACGGTCGACCGCGCCGACCGTCAGCGCCGCCGCCGCGGATCCCGGCGCGTTGACGGTACGGCTGCCGCCGTCGTTGCCGGCGGCCACGACGAACAGCGCGCCGGTCTCGGCGCTGAGCGTGTTCACCGCCTGGTTGATGGGACCGTTCTGGTCCTCGTACTCGCCGCCGATGCTGATCGAGACCACCTTGGCCTGCGTGGCGGCCCACTGCATGCCCGCGATGACCTGCGACGAGGTGCCCGAGCCCGACGAGTTGAGCACCTTGCCCACCAGGAGCGTGGCCTCGGGCGCCACGCCCGTGTACCGTCCGGAGCCGGCGATCGTGGAGGCGACGTGCGTGCCGTGGCCGTGGCCGTCGCGGGCGTCGGGATCGTCGGTGAAGTTGGCCATCGCCCCGATCCGGCCGGCCAGGTCGGGGTGGTCGGGATCGACGCCGGTGTCGAGCACGGCGACCTTGACGCCCTTGCCCTTGTAGCCGGCGGCCCAGGCCTGCGGCGCGCCGATCTGCGGCACGCTCTTGTCGAGTACGGGCTTCATCTTGCGGTCGAGCCAGATCGCCTTCGGCGTGGTCGCACGCGCGGTGGGCGACGAGGCGGCCGCGGCCCAGAACTCCCGTGCCGCCTTCTTGTCCACCTTGACGGCGGCGCCGCCCACGCTGGCCAGGGCGACGGGCGAGGCGGTGGCCGGGAGCGCGTCGGCCCGGGCCGACAGCGTCGCGGCGGGCTGCTCGGCGGTGCCGTACTGGACGATGACCGGCAGGGTCGGGCGTTCGGCGTCGGTGTAGCCGTTGGCGGCCAGGTACGCCACGTCGAACAGGCCCTTGTCCACCTGCCCCGAGGCCACCGGGGCCATCGCGTCGGAGGGGAAGACGTAGAAGGAGTCGCCCTTGCGCAGGGTCACGAAGGTCACCGGCGCTCCTCCGGCGCGCCTGGCCGGTTTGACGTCGGCGCGGGGGGTGCCGTCGGCGGCCTTGCCGTACGTCACCACGTCGCCGGTGATCAGGGTGAGCTGGGTGGCGGCGGGTAAGGCGCCCGGGGCGGGGGGCGGGGTGTCGGCGGACTCGGGTGAAGGGGAGGGCGTGGCCATCCCCATGGACAGGACCAACCCCAACGCGGTCAGCCCGGCGAGCGGGCGGCGAGCCATGGTTCTCCTCGGAGTAGTACATGATCGAGCACACAAAACCTCCCATTCCGCGCCATATCCGGAAAGATGACCTTTCGTCCTCTTCACGCCGTTGGCGGGAAGAGGACACGATGGGCGCATGCTCGAATCCCTGGGCCTGTCGACGGCCGAAGAGGCGCTGTACCAGACGCTGATCGAGGTCTCGCCGATCACGGCCGCCGATCTTGAGCGGCTCGCCGGCCCGCAGGCCGCGCTCTGCGCGCGGCTCCAGGAACTCGGCCTGGTCACCCGGCTGCCGGAGGACCCGCCCAGGTACGCCGCGGTCGCCCCGAGCATGGGCCTCGACGCGCTGATCAGCGCCAGGGCCAGGACGCTGACCGCCGCCCGGGGCCGCATCGCCAGGCTCAGCGCCGCCTTCCACCGGGCGGGCACCGAACGCGACGCCGCCGGGCTGGTCGAGGTGGTGATCGGCAGGCAGGCGGTGAACGACCGCTTCGAGCGGCTCCAGCGGGAGACGCGCGCCTCGATCCGGGTGTTCGACGCGCCGCCGTACGCCGGGGTGATCGGGGAGAACGCGCGCGAGTTCGACCTGCTGGCAAGGGGCGTGAACTACCGCGTCCTGTACGACAGGAAAGCGATGGAGCTGCCCGGGGCGCTGACGGTGGTCACCGACTACATCACCGCCGGCGAGCAGGCCAGGGTCGGCGAGGTGCCGATGAAGCTCGTCCTGAACGACCGGCCGACGGCGATCGTGCCGCTGCGGCACGACCTGCACCTGGTCGAATCCGCGCTGGTGGTGCACGACCCGACGCTGCTGGAGGCGCTCGGCGCGCTGTTCGAGATGAACTGGCAGCGCGCCGTCCCGCTGGGCGTGCGGCAGGGGCAGGCCCGGCTGCCCGAGGAACGGAGTCCCGCCGACGCGCACGAGGACCTGCTGCCCCTGCTCATCTCGGGGCTGACCGACGCGGCCATCGGGGCGCAGCTCGGCTGGAGCGTACGCACGGTACGCAGGCGGGTGCAGGCGATGATGGTCCAGCTCGACGCGCAGACCCGGTTCCAGGCCGGCTACCAGGCCGTCCTGCGCGGCTGGCTGCGGTGACGCTCGAAGCGCTCGGGCTGAGCCCGGCCGAGGAGGAGCTCTACGAGCTGCTCGTCGAGAGCTCGCCGGCCACCCTCGACCGGCTCGCCGCGGGCTTCGCCGGCCCCGGCCTGCCCGCGCTGCTGACCGGACTGGAGAGCAAGGGCCTGGTCAACCGGCTGCCGGACGAACCGGCACGGTACGTCGCCGTCGCCCCCGACGCCGCGCTCGACGCGCTGCTCACCGTAGCGGAAGAGGGGCTCGCGCGAGCCAGGGAACGCGCCGCCGACCTGGACGACGCCTTCCAGCAGCGCGCCTCCGGACAGCAGCCGCCGCTGGTCGTGGAGGTGATCACCGGCGCCGCCGCGGTACGGCAACGCCTCCTCCAGCTCCAGCGCGCGGCCCGCCACCAGGTACGGACCTTCTCCCAGCCGCCGTACTTCGACCGGCACGCCAGCGTGGCCGCCCACCGCGAGCTGCTGGACCGCGGCATCATCAGCCGGGTCATCTACGAGCGCGACTTCATCGACCGGCCGGGCGCGCTGCGGCAGATCGAGGAGATGATCGGCGCGGGCCAGCTGGCGAGGGTGCTGCCCAGCCTGCCGATGAAGCTCTACCTGGTCGACGACCGGTTCGCGCTGCTGGTGCTGCGCTACGAGTCGCCTGACTCCGCGGCGCTCCTGGTGCACCCCTCCGGGCTGCTGGAGGCGCTGAGCAGGCTGTTCGAGGGGACCTGGGAGCGGGCGCTGCCGATGCGGCTGACCGGTTCGCGCGAGGCGCCGCAGGACGACGAACGGTTGATCGCCCTCCTGCTGACCGGCCTGACCGACGAGGCCATCGCCCGCCAGCTCGGCATCGGCTACCGCACCGCCCAGCGGCGCATCGCCGAGCTCATGGCCAGGCTCGGCGCCCACACCCGCTTCCAGGCCGGCGTACAGGCCGCCCGATCCCAGGCCCGGAGCACCCCGGAGGAGGCGCGCGGCGGGTAGGGGTGGCCGGGCTCATGAGCCTTCCTGGCCGGGAAGCGCAGGTGAGCCGGTTCCGTCCGCACGGCGGCGGAGGCGTAACCCCGTGAGTGCGGCGGCGAGGGTCAGCGCGCCGGCCGCCACCAGCACCCGCCCGTCGGGGCCCGTCTCACCGCCGCCGCCGGTGTCCGCGCCGCCCGTCGGCAGCGCGGCGGGCGTCTTGGTGGGGGAGTCCGGCTCTGGGGGCGTGCTCGCGGTGTCCGTGGTGTCGGGGCCGGGGGTGGTCTCCGTGTCGTCGCCCGTGCCGGTGACGGTCAGGGGGTACGACGTCAGCGCCTCCTTGTCCTGCGGGTCGCACTCGATCAGGGGCTTCTGCGGGGTCGGCCCGAAGTTGACGGCCGCGGGCCGTACCGTGCCGGTTCCCGGGTGCCGCGGCGTCGTCTTCACGTCGACCACGCTCCCGGGGAGGGGGATGACCGCTCCCGGGACGATCGTTCCGGGACGGCCGACGCCCGTGGCCGAGGTCAGCCGGTCGATCCCGGTGACGGAGGCGTAGGCGTACAGCTTGACCTCGCCGTCCAGGCCGGTGGCGGGGGCACGGAGCTCGGCGCCCGCGACGTACGAGCCGCGCCAGCCGATGGTGAACTGCTTGCCCACGGCGGCGGTGGCGGGCACCGTGAGCGTCAGGTCGATCTTGACGGTCTGCGTCTCGCCCGTGGCGCGGGTCGTGCACGTGTACACGACGGCGGTGCCGCCGTCCGGAGCGGGCGTGGAGAACAGCAGGACGGCCAGGGGCAGGATCAGTTGCAGGCGCACGGCGATTTCCCTTTGTGACGGATGTGGCACAAAAGGGGACGGTGTGCGAGGCCGACAGGTTGACCGGGCTGTCCACATCCGGACAACCCCGTCGTGCGGAGCGGTTCTGTCGGACCCGGCTGGTATCCATGGCTCCCATCAAGATGATCACCCTGACGGCGGAGGCCCCGGGCTCTCGTGAACGTGCGACGCAAGACATTCGAAGACCTCGATGAGCCGGACGCATCCCCGGGCCCCGACTACTCTCCTTTGGAAGGGCATGTCTGGGGGTGGAGGGTTTCGTGACGGTCAACGGGGCTGCGAGCCGGGAGGCGTCTCCTGCTGCGGCGGCGGCCGGAGAGGCGGTCGGGCGGGTCCTCGGCACCCAGGCCGCCTCACCGCTGTCGTTCTGGGTCGGCCTGGAGCCCGGCAAGGTGCTCCAGCTCGACGACGTCGTGGTGACCAGGCGCGAGGTGCCGGGCCACGGCACGGTGCTGGTGGCGGGCGTGGTGACCACGGTCGAGGCCAGGCACGAGGGCGCCGCCTACGACTCCGACGTGTTCCTCATCGCCGAGGGCGCGCTGCCGGCCGCCGTGGTCGAGGTGGCCGAGGTGCGGGTGACCAGGGTCGAGCCCGAGGTGTTCGTGCCGCCGCTGCCCGGCTCCAAGGTCTTCGTGGCCGGGGCGGGCGACCGCGACCAGGCGCTCTACTTCGACGTGATGGACCGCCGGGTCCCCATGGGCATGGGCCGCGACGGCCAGCCCCTCTACGTCAACTTCGACTTCCTCGACGGCACCCGCGGCGCGCACGTGTCGATCTCCGGCGTCTCCGGCGTGGCCACCAAGACGTCCTTCGCCACGTTCCTGCTCTACTCGATCTTCAACTCCGGCGTGCTCGACGCCGAGTCGGCCAACACCAAGGCCCTGATCTTCTCCGTCAAGGGCGAGGACCTGCTCTTCCTCGACCACGACAACGTCCGGCTCGACGAGGGGGCGCGGGCCGCGTACGCCAGGCTCGGGCTGCCCGCGCGGCCGTTCGGCAGCGTGCACGTCTTCGCGCCGCCGCGGCCGGGCGACCCCAACGGCGTGCCGCACGTGTCGGCCCGTACGCAGGGGGTCAGCTCGTTCTTCTGGACGCTGGTCGAGTTGTGCGAGGAGGAGCTGCTGCGGTTCGTCTTCGCCGACGCCGACGACGAGCGCGCCGGATACTCCCTGCTCGTGGGCCAGGTGGCGGCCCGGCTGAAGTCGTGGGCCGAGCCGGTGGGCGACGGCGGCGCGGTCATGATCAGGGGCACCGCCTGCCGCACCTTCGGCGACCTGGTCGAGCTGCTGTCCGACCAGTTGCAGGACGAGGCCACCCGGATCGAGTGGACCGGCGCGCAGACCCCGCTCGGCACCGTCAACGCCTTCCTGCGCCGGCTGCGCAGCGCGGTCAAGCCGCTGTCCCCGATCATCCGCGGCGACCTGCCGTTCTTCCGGGCCCACTCGGTGCGTACGTCCGACGCCCAGGTCACCATCGTCGACCTGCACAACCTGCCCGAACGGGCCCAGCGGTTCGTGGTCGGCGTCGTGCTGCGCGGCGAGTTCCACCGCAAGGAGACCTCGGGCACGGCCAAGCCGCTGCTGTTCGTGGTGCTCGACGAGCTGAACAAGTACGCGCCGCGCGAGGGCGACTCGCCGATCAAGGAGATCCTGCTCGACGTGGCCGAGCGCGGCCGTTCGCTCGGGGTGATCCTCATCGGCGCCCAGCAGACCGCCTCCGAGGTCGAACGCCGCATCGTCTCCAACAGCGCCGTCCGCGTCGCGGGCCGCCTCGACCCGGCCGAGGCCGCCCGCTCCGAGTACGGCTGGCTGCCCCCGGCCGTCCGGGAACGCGCCACGATCGCCAAACCGGGCACCATGTTCGTCGCCCAGCCGGAGATCCCGGTGCCGCTGGCCGTCGCGTTCCCCTTCCCCGCCTGGGCGACCCGGCCGGCCGAGGCCGCGTCCCGGGTGAGCCCGTCGGCCGACCCGTTCCAGGGGTTGCCGGGCGTCGAAGACGACATTCCGCCGTTCTGAAGGGAGCTCGGTGAAATTCCTGCACACCGCGGACTGGCACGTGGGCAAGGTGCTCAAGGGCCGCTCCCGCATGGACGAGCACCGCGACGTGCTGCGCGAGCTGGTCACCGCGGCCCGTACCCATGACGTGGACGCCGTCGTCGTGGCCGGCGACCTGTTCGACACCTCGGCGCCCACACCCGAGGCCCAGTCGCTGGTGCTCAACGCGCTCATGGCGCTGCGCGGCGACGGCCGCGACGTGGTGGTGCTGGCCGGCAACCACGACAACCCGCAGCTCTTCGAGGTCTACCGGCCGGTGCTCGGCAAGCTCGGCATGCACATGGTGGGCGTCTTCCGCCGTCCCGACGCGGGCGGCACGCTGGCCTTCACGGCGCGGTCGGGGGAGCCGGTGCGGCTGGCGGTGTTGCCGTTCCTGTCCCACCGCTATGTCGTACGCGCCGCGGAGGTGCTCACCGGCACCGCCGCCGACCACAACCGCGACTACGCCACCCGCATCTCCGAGCTGGTCGGCGCGCTGACCGCCGGCTTCCAGAACGACACCGTCAACCTGATCACCACCCACGGCACCCTGCCGGGCGGCGCGTTCGGCGGCGGCGAGCGCGAGGCCCAGTCGATCTTCTCCTACTACTTCGAGCCCAGCGCCTTCCCGGTCTCCACCCAGTACGCCGCCCTCGGCCACCTGCACCGCAGGCAGCAGATCCCCGGCCCGTGCCCGATCTGGTACAGCGGCTCGCCGCTGGCCGTCGACTTCGGCGAGGAGGGCAACACGCCCGGCGCGCTGCTGGTGGAGGTCACGCCGGGGCGCCCCGCGGTGGTGCGCGAGCTGCCGTTCACCTCGGCGCGCAGGCTGCGTACGGTGCGCGGCACGCTGGAGCAGCTTGAGGGCCTGGAGGCGGGCGACGACTGGCTCAAGGTGATCGTGGAGGAGAAACCCCGCGTCGGCCTGTCCGACCAGGTGCGCGACCTGCTGCCGGGCTCGGTCGACGTCGTGCTCGACGAACGGTTCCGGCCGGTGCCCGCGGTGCGCAGGGCGGGCTCGGCCGCGCGCAGCCCGCGCGAGCTGTTCCGCGAGTACCTGAGCGCGACCGGCCGCCACGACGACCAGGTCGCCACCCTGTTCGACCGGCTCTACGACGAGGTGACCGGCTGATGCGTCCCCTGCTGCTGCACCTCGACCACTTCGGCAGTTTCCGCGAGCCGGCGACCGTCGACTTCTCCGACACCGAGTACTTCGCCCTGGTCGGCCCGACCGGCGCGGGCAAGAGCACGATCATCGACGCGATCTGCTTCGCCCTGTACGGCACCGTCCCGCGCTGGGGCAAGGAGAACGTCATCGCCCACGCCCTGGCCCCTTCGGCGGGTTCGGGCAAGGTGGCGCTGGTGTTCGAGAGCGACCGGCGGCGCTACGGCGTGGTGCGCTCGCTGGTCCGCGACGCCAAGGGCACCGTGCGTACCAAAGAGGCCAGGATCGACGAGCTCGACCCGGCGGCGCCGCTCGACGTGGCGTACGAGATGGTGCTGAAGTCGCTCGCCGAGGGCGAGCACGTCACCCCCGAGGTGCAGCGGGTGACCGGCCTGGAGTACAAGTTCTTCACCCAGTGCGTGGTGCTGCCGCAGGGGCGGTTCGCGGAGTTCCTGCACGCCGCGCCGCGCGAACGTCAGGACCTGCTGGTGCAGCTCCTCGACGCCGACGTCTACGAGCTGATCAGGCAGCGGGCCGCCCGCGACGAGGAGGCCGCGCGCAGCGCCGCCGCCTTCGCCCGCGACCAGCTCGCCAAGCTGGCGGGGGCCTCCGACGAGGCAGAGCGCGAGCTGGCCGACGGACTGGCCGCGCTGCGGCGGCTGGCCGGCACCCTCGACACCGACCTCGACCTGCTGCGCGCCCGCGAGGCCGACATCGGCCGGGCCGAGCAGGAACGCGCGTCGGTGGCCGAACGGCAGTCGGCGCTGGCCGCGCTGCGCATGCCGCCCGCGGTGCCGACGCTGGCCTCGGCCCGCCGCGAGGCCGCCGACGCGGTCGCCGCGCTCGGCGCCGAGGTGGCGACCCTGGAGGCCGATGAGCACGAGGCGTTCGAGGCGCTGGCGGCGCTCGGCGACCGTGCCGAGCCGGTCGCCGCGCTGGCCGCACTCGACGCCCGCGAGCGCCTCACCGCCCAGGCCGCCGCCGCCCGCGCCGCCGCGGCCGAGGCCGCCGCCTCGCTGGAACGCCTCGTCCCCAAGGTCGCCGAAGCCGAGCACGCGCTGACCGAGGCCGAACACGAACGCGAACGGCTGCGCGACGCCCACGCCGCGGCCGCGCTGACGCATCGGCTGGCCGTGGGGGAGCCGTGCCCGCTCTGCCTGCGCCCGCTGTCCGAGCTGCCCCACCACGAGCGGCCCGCCGATCTCGGCGCCGCCGACCGGGCCCTCGCCGCCGCCCGCGACCGCGCCGGCCGGGGCCGGGCGGCCCTGACCAAGGCCGAGACGTCGGCGTCGATGCTGGCCGCGCAGGCGACCCGGCTCGACACCGACCTGGCCGCGCTGCCCGCCCCCGGCGACCGCATCGAGATCGAAGGGCGGCTGGCCGCCATCGCCAAGGCCGAGGCCCTGGCCACCGAGGCACGCACCGCCGTACGCGGCGCGCGCGGGAAGCTGGAACGCGCGCGTGCCGCCGCCGAGCAGGTCGAACGGCAGGCCGAGAGCGCCTGGCAGACCCTCGGGTCCACCCGCGACCGGCTGCTCGTGCTCGCGCCCTCCGACGACCCGCCGCCGCCGCTCACCCGCGACGACCTCCACCACGCCTGGTCCGAGCTGCTCGGCTGGCGCGACCGGGCCGCCGAGGCCGCCCGCGCCGCCCTGACCGAGCGCGAGCGGGAGCTCGCCCAGGCCACCGCCAGGCTCGCCGCCGAACGCCACAAGCTGACCGAACGCCTGGCCGAGCACGGCGTCACCGTCCCACGCAACGCCACGCCCGACCAGCTCGGCGCGGCCGTCGCCGGAGCGGTCGCGCGGGCCGACGGCGCGCTCGAACGGGTCCGCGAGGAGCGCAGGCGGGCCGCCGACCTGGAGAAGGTCGTCGCGGAGAAGGAGCACGAGGCCAAGGTCGCCCACGAGCTGGCGCTGCGCCTGCGGGCCAACGCCTTCGAACGCTGGTTGTGTGCCGAGGCCCTGGCCGTGCTGGTCGCCACGGCGTCCGAGACGCTGATGGAGTTGTCCGACGGCCAGTACGAGCTGGCGCTCGGCGAGCGTACCGGGGACATCGAGGTCATCGACCACGGGGAGGCGGGCCTGCGGCGCAGCGCCCGTACGCTGTCCGGCGGCGAGACGTTCCAGGCCGCGTTGTCCCTGGCGCTGGCGTTGTCCGGGGCCGTCGCCAGAGGGCTCGACTCGATCTTCCTCGACGAGGGGTTCGGCACCCTCGACCCCGCCACGCTCGACACCGTCGCCACCACGCTCGAACGCCTGGCCGCTGGCCAGGAACGCATGATCGGCGTCGTCACCCACGTCCCGGCGCTGGCCGACCGGGTGCCGGCCCGTTTCGAGGTGCTGCGCGACGCCAAGGGCTCGCACGTACGGAAGGTGGGGCCGTGACCTCGGGTTTCACCGTCGACCCCTGGGACCCCGGCTACGCCGCCGCGATCGCCGTCGAGGCCCTGTCCGAGCTGGGCGCCACCAGCGCCGAGCTGGTCCTCGACATCGAACGGCCGGCCGCCGACTGGAAGCCCGTCACGCCGGGCCCCGACGCCGCCGCGCCCGACACGTTGCTGGTCGCCGACGGCGTGCGCCGGATCGACGCGCGCGTCTGGGTGCACGACCCCGACCTGCCGATGCCCGTCCCCGGGATCGCCGCCTCCTACGCCGCCGGGATCGTACGCTGCGGCCGTGACGGGGCCGAGCTGGCCGCGATCGAGGTCAACAGGTCGCTGATCTCGGCCTCGCCGTACGCGCCGGAGGTGAAGACCGCCCACGCCGCCTACCTGCCGAACAAGGCGGCCGACTCCAGCTTCGAGGAGTTGTCGCTCGCCCTCCAGCGCCAGGTCACCCAGCTGGAGGTGGACCTCGCGGTCCGGCACCGTTCGCTGGGCGACGACCTGCTGCTGGTGGACGGGCCGCTGCGGGGGCGTACCCATCTGCCGCGGACGGTCGGTTACATCAAGACGCACCACGCGGCGTACCTGCCGCCGCCGCAGTCGGCCGTGGTCGCCGCGCTCACGCCGGGGCAGCGTACGCCGGTGTTCCTCATGGGGACGAGCTGGCGCAGGCACGCCTGGTACCTGCGGCTCCCGGTCCAGTCGACGGCCCCGTGGGCGGGCATCGCACGCTGCGAGGCCAGCGCCGACCTCGACCCGGCGCAGGTCGTACACCTGGCCGACGCCGTCACGCTGGCCCTGCCGGCGCTGGCCGGGGTCGACTACAAGGACCCGCGCGCCCCCCAGAACCTGGTCCCGATCGGCGGCCTGGAGAAACTCCTGCGCCACCACCTGGGCGACCCCCGCCTCCTCTACCGCTCCCTCCGCACGGCCGCGCAACTCGGCTGACCGGCCGGCCACCGGACGGGGGCCGCTACCAGCCTTTGTCGACGTCGCAGATGTTCACGGTGACGCTGCGCCGGAGGCTGGTGGGGGTGAGGACGCGGAACACCACGGTGTAGCTGCCCTTGCCCTTCCAGGTGATCGAGGGCAGGACGGGCCTGGTCGAGGCGGTGGCCACCTTTCTGCCCTGGCTCTGGCCGTTGACGAGCCACTGGTAGTCGTAGCCGACGGTGGTGGTCACGTCGGCGTAGACGTTGAGGTCGTAGCGCCAGCAGTCGCCCACGCGGATGCCCTGGTAGGTCAGGGCCACCGAGGTCACGCCGCCCTTGGCGGGAGTCGTCGGCCTGGTGGTCGTCGGTTTGGCGGTGGACGTCGGTTCGGTGGGTGTCGGTCTGGCGGACGTCGGTTTGGTGGTGGGCGTCGGCCTGGTGGTGGTGGGCTGCGGGGATCTGGTGGGTTTCGCGGGCTTGCGGGTGGTTGATCGGCGTGTGCCGGATCTGCGGCTGTCGGGGACGTGCGTGGCGGGGGATGCGGCGGCGTTCGTGGCGTTCGTGGTGTTCCGGCCCGGGGTGGTGGGCCACCACACCCAGACGGCCGTCGCGGTGGCGGCCGTGAGGACGAGCGCCACGCCGCCCGCCAGCAGCGCGAGCCCGGTTCGTGGGCGTCCGCCCGCCGGATGGCGGGGGTGCCCGTGGGCGGAGGGGTGCGTCGGGCCGCCGGGTGGGAGGCCGGAGGGGCCGGTCCATACGTGGGGGGCGGCCGGACGGTCGGGGGAGGGCTGTGGCGTGGGGCGGGGGCCGCCTATGAGCTGGAAGAGCACGTCCTGCATGGTGGGGCGGGCGTCGGGGTGTTTGGCCAGGCAGGCGGCCACGATGGAGCGCAGCGGCTCGGGCACGCCGGCGAGTTGCGGCTCGCCGTACTGGATGCGGCCGAGTACGGCGGGCACCGAGTCGTTGCCGAACGGCGGGACGCCGGTGGCGGCGTACACCATGACGCAGGCCCAGGCGAAGACGTCGGTCGCGGGGCCGACGGTGGCGCCCGCGAACTGCTCGGGAGCCATGTACGACGGCGTGCCCAGGATGCTGCTGGTGACCGTGGCGGAGGCGTCCGCGGCGCGGGCGATGCCGAAGTCGATGACCCGCGGCCCGTCGCGTCCCAGCAGCACGTTGGCGGGCTTGAAGTCCCGGTGGACGACGCCCGCCCGGTGGATCGCGGCCAGCGCGGTCGCGGTCGCCACGGCGAGCCGTTGCAGGTCGGCACCCGCGTGGCGGCCCGCCTGCTGCAACGAGGGCCCTTCGACGTACTCGGTCACGATGTACGGCCGCCCGCCCAGCGAGGCGTCCAGCACCTGCGCGACGCAGAACGGCTCCACCCGCCGCGCGGCGGCGACCTCCTTGGCGAAGCGGCCGTCGCCGGACGCGCCCTCGTGCAGGACCTTGATCGCGACCCGGGCGCCGTCCGGGGCCTCGGCCAGGTACACGGCGCCCTGGCCGCCCTCGCCGAGCTGCCTGACCAGCCGGTACGGGCCGATGGCCGGCGGCATCGTCATCCGTCGTCCATCGTGCAGATGGTCAGGGACACGCTCTTGGTCGCGGCGCTGGGCGCGGTGACCTGGAGGGTGACGGTGTGGGGGCCGGCCTTCAGCATGTACTGGCCTGCGGTGATGTAGGCGCTGTAGTCGTCCTCGGAGACCCAGGACCTGCGGCGTTCGACGCTCTTGCCGTCGATCAGCCAGGCGTAGGAGACCCAGATCTCGCGTTTGGTGGACTCCACGCGGCCCTGGAAGTGCAAGGGGGGCATGTAGCAGCCGCTTCCGGCGGACTGTCCGGGGCCGCCGGACAGGGTGATCTCCCCGACGCTGGCCCTGGCGGCGCTGACCGGCTTCTTGGTGGTGCGGGTGGGGGTGGGGGGCGGACGTGTCGTGGTGCGGGTGACGGTGGGGCGGGGGGTGGGTGACTCCGCGGGGCGGCGGGTGGTGGGCCTGGAGGTCGGTTTCTTGGTGATGGTGGGCTTCGGGGTGCTCCTCCGCTGCGACTTCCTCGCGGTGGGAGTGGAGGGGGGAGGTGTCGGGGTGGCGGAGGGGGCCGTGAGCGCCGATAAGCCGGGGAGGCGCGACCAGGGGGCGAGCCAGACGACCCCGCCCACGAGCGCCGCGGCCACGACCACCGACAACCCCGCGGCCAGCGGCACCACACCCCGCCCGCGCCCGCGCCGCCGTCCCCCCGGACCGGGGCCCGGAGGCGCGGGGTACCCCATGGCGCCGGCCGGACCGGGTCCTGGCGGCGGCCCCTGTCCCATGGCGCCGACCGGCCCGGCGCCTGGTGGTGCGGGGTGCCCCGGTCCCCGGGGCTGGGAGGAGGAGGGATGGGACGGGGTGGGGGCGTCGCCGCTGAGGAGGCGGAGGAGGACGTCGCGCATCGTCGGACGGGCCGCCGGATCCTTGGCCAGGCAGTCGTACACGATCGAGCGCAGCGGCCGGGGCAGGTCGCCGAGCAGCGGCTCGTTGTTCAGGATCCGGTTGATGATCGCGGGCAGCGTGTCCTGGCCGAACGGCGGCGTCCCGGTGCCCGCCCACACCACGACCGCGGCCCACGCGAACACGTCCGCCGGCGGCCCGACCACCTGTCCCGCGAGCTGTTCGGGCGCCATGTACGCGGGCGTCCCCACGATGCCGCTCGTCACGGTGGCCGAGGCGTCCGCGGCACGGGCGATGCCGAAGTCGATCACCCGCGGCCCGCCGGGGCCGAGCAGCACGTTGGCGGGCTTGAAGTCCCGGTGCACGACGCCCGCCTGGTGGATGGCGGCCAGCGCCGTGGCCGTGGCGACGGCGAGCCGTTGCAGGTCGGCCCCCGCGTGGCGGCCCGCCTGCTGCAACGAGGGCCCTTCGACGTACTCGGTCACGATGTACGGCTGAGGCCCCAGGGACGCATCCAGCACCTGCGCGATGCAGAACGGCTCCACCCGCCGCGCCGCCTCGATCTCCTTGGCGAACCGCTCGTCCGGCCCGGCGCCGTGGCGCAGCACCTTGACCGCCACCGTCCGCCCGTCGGGCGCCCGCCCGAGGTAGACGGTCCCCTGGCCACCCTCGGCCAGCAGCCCGAGCAGCCGGTACGCCCCCACGGCCGCCGGATCACCCTCCCGCAGCGGTTCGACGTGCGCCATGAGAGAAGTGACTCCTGATACTGAAATGAACGAAGTTACTTACGATAGCGACCAATATCAGGATTTGTAGTCAAGTTGCGCGAGCAGCCGGCAGCGTCGCCGTAACGATCAGCCCACCGCCCTCGCGGGGCCGGGCCGTCACGTCCCCTCCGTGCGCGACGGCCACCGAACGCACGATCGACAGCCCGAGCCCCGCGCTCATCGCCGTCACCACCCGTTCGGCCCCGTGCCGGTGGAACGGCTTGAACAGCAGCGGCACGTCGTACGGCGGCACGCTCGGCCCGCTGTTGCCCACCTCCACCTCGACCAGCCCGCCGGGGACCATCCGGCTCGACACCCGCACCCAGCCGGTGCCGTCGTCGAGGTTGTGCCGGACGCCGTTCTCCACCAGGTTGTGCACCAGCCGTTCGAGCAGCAGCGCGTCGCCCACGGTCGGCGCGGGCCCGGCGTCCTCCTTCACCACGACTCGCGCCTCCTCGGCGTCGCGCGCGGTCTGGGCGACCACGTGGGTGACGACGTCGGCGAGGTCCACCGGGGAACGGTCGGCGATCTCCTGCTCGGAGCGGGCCAGCAGCAGCAGCCCCGAGATGAGCCGTTCGTGGCGGGCGTTGATCTGCAACAGGTTCTCGCCCAGCTCCTTGACGTCGTCGGAGGCCGTACGCCGGTGCATGGCCAGCTCCACCAGCGCCCGGTTGAGCGTCAGGGGTGTGCGCAACTCGTGCGAGGCGTTGGCGACGAACCTGCGCTGGCCGTCGAAGGAGTGGTCGAGCCGTTCCACCATCGTGTCGAACGTGTCGGCCAGCGTCTTGACCTCGTCCGGGGGGCCGTTGAGCGCGATCCGTTCGTGCAGGCCGCGTTCGGCCATCGGGGCGGCGGCGATCCGGCGCGCGGTCTCGGTCACCAGGTGCAGCGGGGCCAGTACGCGTCCGGCCACCACCCAGCCCAGCCCGACGGCGGTCCCGCACACGACGGTGAGGGCGATCGCGCCCTGGGTGAGCAGCGAGGTCACGGCGGCCTCGCGCACCCCCTCCTCCTGCTGCCGCATCCACTTGATGGCGGCGGGGCCGACCAGCTCGACGCCGTCCTGCTTGAGGAAGATCACGTTCTTGCGGGTGCCGTCACTGGTCATGAACCGGTTCTCGAACGACTGCGTGAGCTGCTGGTTGAACAGCAGGTACGTGACGCCCAGCAGGGCCAGCCCCGCCACCAGGAAGAGCGCGCCGTACACGAGCGTGAGGCGCAGCCTCAGAGTGGGGTGCGGCAGTCTCATGGGATGCGGTACCCCACTCCCGGCACGGTCTCCACCACCGGCGGGTCGGCGAGCTTGCGGCGCAGCTTGAGTATCGTCAGCCGCACCGCCCCGGTGAACGGGTCGGCGTGCTCGTCCCACGCCTTCTCCAGCAGTTGCTCGGCCGAGACGACCGTGCCGCCGGCCCGCATCAGCTCGGTCAGCACGGCGAACTCCTTCTTCGACAGCGGGACGAACCGCCCGTTCCGGAATACCTCCCTGCGTGCCGGGTCCAGCGTGATCCCGGCCCGGCGCAACACCGGCGGCGCGGCGGGCCGCGAGCGCCGACCGAGCGCCAGGACGCGCGCCGCCAGCTCGGGGAGGGCGAACGGCTTGGTCAGGTAGTCGTCGGCGCCCATGGACAGCCCGCTCACCCGGTCGTCGAGCTGGGCGGCGGCCGTCAGCATCAGGACCCGCGCGTCGGACTCGGAGGCGACCAGCTCCCTGCACACGTCGTCGCCGTGCACGCGCGGCAGGTCGCGGTCCAGGACGACCACGTCGTAGTTGTTGACCGCGATCCGCTCCAGCGCCGCCTCGCCGTCGTGGGCGAGATCGACCGCGTGGGTCTCCTCGCGTAACCACTCGGCGATCGCGCCGGCGAGCATGCGCTCGTCCTCCACCACCAGCACCCGCATTCCGTACCTCCGGCTCGATTCTCGCGCGGGTGGCATTTGATCCGGATAAGCCCGGATGGAAACGCCGGGGAAACACGGTCGCGTATTGCATCTCCCCTCGTAACGCCAATCGGCTTTCGGTGAAGGAGAACATTCATGCGAGGACGACCCCTCATGGCGCTGGCCGCGGCCTCGCTGTTCCTGACGGCGTGCGGCGGCCGGCAGGGCGGATCGGACGTGGCGTCGGTGTCCGGCACCGGCGCCAAGCCCGCGGCCAGCGCCCCGGCCACGGCGGACCGCGGCGAACAGGCCATCAAGTACACCACCTGCCTGCGCGAACAGGGCGTGGACGTCCCCGACCCCGGTCCGGACGGCCGGATCCAGATGAAGTTCGACAAGAGCTCGGGCAGCCCGGAGAAGATCCAGAAGGCCATGGACGCCTGCAAGGAGTTCCAGCCCGCCGGGATGACGTCGGGCAAGGGCAACGATCCCAAGACGGCCGAGGCCATGCGCAAGCAGGCCCAGTGCATGCGCGACAACGGCGTGGAGGCGTTCCCCGACCCCGAGGGCGGCATGGTGCGCATCACGCGCGAGGTCGGCGAGGACCCCGACTTCAAGTCCGCGCAGGAGAAGTGCCGGATGAACATCGGCGGGGGACAGGGAGGCTCTTGATGGGGACGGCCACCATCGACGGCCAGGCCGGGCTGGAGGCCCCTCCGCCCCGCCCGGGCCGCCGCCGCGGCGGCGGGCGGACGATCATCGCCCTCCTCGGGGTGGTCGCGGTCGCGGGGGCGGCGGTCCTGGCGATCAATCCCGGCGGCCTGCTGGACGGCGGCGCCACCCCGGCCACGTCGGCCGCCGCGCTGCCCCCGGCCAGCACCCCGGTCGTCCGGCAGACGCTGAACGACACCAGGGACGCCGACGGCGAGCTCGGCTACGGCCCGTTGACCACGGCCGTGGCCAGGAAACCCGGCACGATCACCTGGCTCCCGGACAGCGGCGACCAGATCAGCCGCGGCCGGTCCCTGTACCGCCTGGACAACAAACCGGTCATGCTCCTGTACGGCACCACCCCCGCCTACCGCGACCTGCGGATCGGCACCAAGGGCAAGGACGTCGAGAACCTGGAACGCAACCTGCGCGAACTCGGCTACGACGGCTTCACGGCGGACGACGAGTACACCTACGACACCGCCCAGGCGGTCAGGGAGTGGCAGGACGACCGCGGCCTCGACGAGACCGGCGAGGTGGAGCTGGGCCGGGTCGTCTTCGCCCCCGGCAAGGTACGGGTGGAGAGCATGGAGGCCGAGAAGGGGCAGCCCACGGCCCCCGGGCAGAAGATCCTCACGTACACGGGCACGAAGAAGGTCGTCACGGCCAAGCTGGAGGCCGAGGACCAGCGGATGGCCAAGAAGGGCACCAAGGTCTCGGTCACCATGCCCGACGGCAAGAACGTGACCGGCCGGATCACCGAGGTGGCCACGATCATCGAGCCGGGCGAGGGCCAGAACGCCGACCCGAAGACCCGCCTGGAGGTGCTGGTCTCGCTGGGGACGGCCAAGGCCGCGAAGGAGCTGGACAAGGCGGCGGTGAAGGTGACGTTCACCGCCGACAGGCGGAAGGGCGTGCTGACCGTGCCGGTGTCGGCGCTCGTGGCGCTGCAGGAGGGCGGGTACGGCGTGGAAGTGGTCGAGGACGGCGGATCGCGATACCTCGCCGTCAAGACGGGATTGTTCGCCGGTGGCCGGGTCGAGGTCTCCGGCGACGGGCTCACCGAGGGCATGACCGTGGGAATCCCGAAATGACCCACCCCGCGAACCCCCGTACGACCGCGGCACCCCGTGCGGCGTACGCGATGATCTCGTTGACCGGGGTGTCGAGGACCTATCCCGGCGGTGTGGCCGCGCTGGACTCGGTGTCGCTGGAGATCGGGCACGGTGAGCTCGTCGCCATCGTCGGCCCGTCGGGCTCGGGCAAGTCCACGATGCTCAACCTCGTCGGCACCCTCGACCGCCCCTCCGCCGGCCGCATCGAGATCGACGGGTACGACGTGTCCAAGCTGTCGGACAACCAGCTCTCGGCGCTGCGCGCGACCACGATCGGCTTCGTCTTCCAGCACTTCCACCTGGCCGCCCGGGTCACCGCGCTGGACAACGTGGCCGACGGCCTGATCTACACCGGCCTGCCGCAGTCCGAACGGCGCCGGCGGGCCGAGGCGGCGCTGCGCCGCGTGGGCCTTGGGCACCGGACCTACCACGAGCCGCACGAGTTGTCCGGCGGCGAGCGGCAGCGCGTGGCCATCGCCAGGGCGGTGGCCGGCGACCCGCCGCTGCTGCTGGCCGACGAGCCCACCGGCGCCCTGGACTCGGTCTCGGGAAACGGCGTGATGGACCTGCTGCACGAGCTGAACGCGAGCGGCACCACCATCGTGATCATCACCCACGACCGCGAGATCGCCGCCGGCCTGCCCCGCCAGGTGGGCATGCGCGACGGCCGCATCGTCTCCGACTCCGCCGCGAACCACCCGAAGACCGGCGAAGGCCACGGGTCTGGGTCGTCTGTGCGGGAGCCCGTCGAATCCGAGGTGGCGTGATGGCCACGCTGGAGCGGCCCCGGCTCTCCCCGGCCAGGATGCGGCCGCGCGACGTGATGCGCGTGGGCGCGGTCGGCCTGCGTACGCGCCCGCTGCGGGCGTTCCTGTCCGCGCTCGGCATCGCGATCGGCATCGCCGCGATGATCGGCGTGGTCGGGATCTCGTCCTCCTCCAGCGCCGAACTGGACCGTACGCTGTCCGCGCTGGGCACGAACCTGCTCACCGTCTCCTCCGGCACCACGCTCATGGGCGAGGCGGCCCAGATGCCCATGGACGCCGAGGCGATGATCGAGCGCATCGGCCCGGTGGAGTCGGTCTCGTCCACCGGGAGCGTGGCCGCGGCCAAGGTCTACCGGAGCGAGGAGATCCCCGAGCCCCAGACCAACGGGCTCATCACCATCGCCGCCCGCCTCGACCTGCTGCCGACCGTGGGCGCGACCGTCCGCCGCGGCACCTGGCTGAACGCGGCCACCGAGCGTTACCCGGCCGTCGTGCTCGGCTCGGTCGCCGCCCAGCGGCTCGGCATCGGCACGGTCACCCCCGACACGCAGGTGGTGGTCGGCGGCGTCCGGTTCACGGTGGTCGGCGTGCTCGACCCGGTGCCCCTGGCCGAGGAGCTGAACAGCGCGGCCCTGGTCGGCTGGCCGGTCGCGGAGTCCAGGCTGGACTTCGACGGGCATCCGACCACGCTCTACACCCGTTCGCAGGAGGCCAGGCTGGAGGCCGTGCGCTCGGTGCTGGCCGGCACGGCCAACCCCGAGGCGTCCAACGAGATGAACGTCTCCCGCCCGTCCGACGCGCTGGCCGCCAAGCAGGCGACCGGTCAGGCGTTCGCCGGGCTGCTGCTCGGCGTGGGCGCGGTCGCCCTGCTCGTGGGCGGCGTGGGCGTGGCCAACACGATGGTCATCTCGGTGCTGGAACGCCGCGCGGAGATCGGCCTGCGCCGCTCGCTCGGCGCCACCCGCGGCCAGATCCGCACCCAGTTCCTCGCCGAGTCGCTGCTGCTGTCCGCGCTGGGCGGCGCGGGCGGGATCCTCCTGGGGGCCGGCGTCACCGTCGGTTACGCCTTCTCCCGCGAGTGGCCGGCCGTGGTGCCCGGGTGGGCGACGGTCGGCGGCCTGGTCGCCACGCTGGTCATCGGCGCGGTCGCGGGGCTCTACCCGGCCGTACGCGCCTCGCGGTTGTCGCCGACGGAGGCGCTGTCCGCCCCCTGAGCCCTCTGAGTCTCCCGAGCGCGGGTCAGGGGGCGGTGCTCTCGTTCGCCGGGGTGTAGCAGGTCGTCCTGCCGACGATCCTGACGTTCGGCCCGTCGAGGACGGTGAGCTCGAACGTCAGGTTCGTCTCGGGGTTGCGCACGATGAACACGCCCGTGCTCTCGTCACGCAGGTCCAGGTCGTCCACGATCTGGTCGTAGCCCATGTCCTGGAGGGCGAGCAGCACCCCGTCGGGGGCGCCGGCGGCCTCGCCCTCGGCCTGGACCAGCCGGCGCACCTGGCCGGGCAGGCACGAGCGGTCCTCGGTCTCGTCGGAACGGTGGGCCGGCGACACGGTCAGCGTGGAGGCGGCGAGCAGGGTGTCGGTGTCGGCGGTGAGCCGCCTGGCCGCCTCCTCGAAGGAGGGCTGCCTGGCGGAGGTACAGGCTGCCGCGACCCCGACGCAGAAAAGCACCGCGGAAATCACGACCGAGCGACCAGCCAGGCGCACGATCGGACCTTATCGGAGATCAATTCCGATTGCAGCTCGTATAAACACAAGATTAAGGATCGATGTCGAAGGGCGCCCGGCCGCGCATTCTCATGAGGGCCTGCCATTCAGCTCGTCCAGCTTGCGTTCGATGCGTTCCAGGCGCGCGCGCAGCTCGTCCACGTCGCCGCGTTCGGCCTCCACCTCTTCGGGGCGCAGGCGGACCAGGAGCGCGCCGCCGGGCTCCAGGCGTACGAGGTCGGTGTCGGACACGCTGTCGGCCCCTCTGAGCTGGAGCATGACGTCGAGGTCGGCCTGCCGTACGCCCGTCCGGCGCAGCGCGGAGGGGATGAAGTGCCCGTCGCGGGCCAGGACCACGGGGTCGCCCTCGACCATCCGGCCGATCGAGGGCACGGCCGCCGCCAGCCGTACCACGACCGAGTTGACCGCCACCAGCATCACCACGCCCACCACGCCGCCGATCAGCGAGTTGTCCGGGCCGATGATCGCGTTCTGCACGACGTTGCTCATCAGCAGCATGACGACGAAGTCGAAGTTGTTGAGCTGGGCGATGCCGCGTTTGCCCATGATGCGGATCAGCGCGGCGATCGTCAGGTAGACCACGATCGTCCTGACGGCCTTGTCGGCGAACGAGACCCCCAGGGCGAACAGGTCGCTCACCGGTGTCTGAGCCTGGCGATCAGCCCCAGGTCCTCCACGCAGCGGCCGAGGCCGAGGGCCACGGAGTCGGTGGGCCGCTCCGCGCGGCGTACCGGCATGGACAGGCCCGCGCGCAGCCGCCGGCGCAGGCCGGGCAGCAGCGCGCCGCCGCCGACCAGCACCAGTCCTCCCTCGCCCAGGTCGGCGGCCAGTTCGGCGGGGCAGCGTTCCACGGTGTACTCGGCGGCCCGCACGATGTGCTCGACCGGCTGGGCGGCGGCCTCGCGGACGCGTTCGGCGGGCAGCGCGACCGCGCGCTCCTCGCCGGTGTCGGCGTCCCTGCCGTGGAGCAGGACGTTGCCCGCCGGCTCCCGTACCGAGCACAGCTTGGCCGCCTCGGCCTCCCGCTCGCCGACCAGCAGGCCGTGCTCGTCCTCGGCCAGGCGGGCGACGGCCCGGGTCACCGCGCCCCCGCCGCCGCGTACCGTGCCGACGGTGACCACGGACCCGCAGGAGAGCACGGCGATCCTGGCGGCGTCGCGGCCGATGTCGATGACCATGTGGCCGGCGCTGTCGTCCAGCGGCAGGCCCGCGCCGAGCGCCGCCGCGACCGCGTGCCTGACCAGCAGGATGCCGCGGGCCTCCGCCTCGAACCCGGCGTCGCGCAGCGCCACCCGCTCGATCGGCGTGAAGTCGTCGGGCACGGCCATGACCAGGCGCGGCCTGGGGAAGGGATGCCGGTGCACCTTGTGCAGGAAGTGCCTGATCATGCGCCGGGTGAGCTCGCCGTCCTGGGGCAGGCCGTCGCTGATCGGCCAGTACGTCTCGCCGTCCGCGCCGTCCGCGGCCTCGGCGCCGTAGCCGATGACCTTGCCCGTCTCCCTGTCGCGCGTGACGGCCGAGGGCTCGTCGAGCACGATGCCCTTGCCCTTGGCATAGATCCGCGTGCTGGCCGCGCCGAGATCCATCGCCAGGTCACGACCCAGGAGCCTCATCGCCCTACAGGGAGGTTGACCATCATGCCTGGGTCTATTTCCGGCGCTTCTCCAACGCAACACCAGGAAGCGAAGAGTTCCGTTTTACCCTTCGCGCCGCAGGGCGGCCAGGGTCTCCTCGGCCCACTCCCGGCCGGAGCGCATCTGGCGCAGTCCGAGGGACAGCGCGTAATTGCCGAACTGGCCCTCGGGCTGGCAGTCGAGCACCGCGAGACGGGCCTCGAAGTGGCCCTTGATGCGCTCGACCACGGCGATGGCCTGCTCGGTGTCGAGCAGCGGCAGCAGGAACGCCTGGAGGGCGGTCTCGCTGCGGATGGTCGCCGACGGGTCGTGGTCGACCAGCCACTCGGTGAGCAGCCGGCTGCCGTCGGGGGTGATGGCGTAGATCTTGCGGCCCCGCGCGCCCTCGGCCTCGACCGTCACCAGGCCGTCGGCGGCCATCTTGACCAGCTCGGGATAGATCTGTGTGTGCCCGGCCTGCCAGACGTGGTTGAGCGAGTGCTCGAACCTCTTGGCCAGGTCGTAGCCGCTGGCCGGGCCTTTGGCGGTGAGCAGGCCGAGGAGCGCGATCCGCAGGGACATGCACTCAGCATATCGAAGACTTGACATGTCAGCTCTTACATATCAATCTTCACCTGTGACTAATGACATGAAGACCAAGGGCAACGGCCTGGTGTTGCTGGCGGTGCTCGGCGGGATGTTCCTGGCGATGCTCGACCAGACGATCGTGGGCACCGCGCTGCCCCGCATCACCGGCGAACTGGGCGGCACGGAGCTGTACACGTGGGTGGTCACCGCCTATCTGCTCACCTCCACCGTGACCGTGCCGCTGTACGGCAGGCTCTCCGACCAGCACGGCAGGAAGCCGCTGCTGCTCCTCGGGATGTCGGTGTTCGTGGCCGGGTCGGCGCTGTGCGGCCTCGCCCAGGACATGACCCAGCTCATCGCCTTCCGCGCGGTGCAGGGGCTGGGTGCCGGCGCGCTGCTGCCGCTCTCGCTGGCGCTGGTGATGGAGATGTTCCCGCCCGGACGCAACGGCGCCCGGGTGCAGGGCGCGCTCGGCGGCGTGATGGCGTTGACGTACCTGGCCGGGCCGTTTCTGGGCGGGCTGTTCACCGACCACGCGAGCTGGCGGTGGGCCTTCTACGTGAACGTGCCGCTCGGGATCGTGCTGATCGCGATCGTGGTGCTGCGGCTGCCGTTCCGTCCCGGTACGGGCGGCGAGGGCCGGCCGGACTACGCGGGCATCGCGGTGTTCAGCGTGGCCGTCAGCGCGCTGCTGCTCGGCCTGACCGAGAAGGGCCTGGACGGCAACTCCTGGACCTCGTTGCCCGTGGCCGGGCCGATCCTGCTGGCGCTGGTGCTGCTGGTCGTGTTCGTGCTGGTGGAGCGGCGGGTGGCGAGCCCGATCATGCCGCTGCACCTGTTCCGGGACCGCACGTACACGCTGGTCAACGCGACCTCGTTCTTCACGGCCTTCTGCATGTACGCCGGTGTGGTGTTCCTGCCGCGTTACTTCCAGCAGGCGCTGGGTGTCAGCGCCACCGAGTCGGGGCTGCGGATCTACCCGATGACGCTGGCCATGGTGGCGGGCAGCGCGCTCATGGGCACGCTGATGTCCAGGACGCGCACGTACAAGCCGTGGCTGGTCGTGGCGCCGTTCCTGCTCGTGGCCGGCAGCCTGCTCTGCCTGAACCTGACCCTGCGTACCGACGGACTGGTGCTGGCCGGGTGGATGGTGCTCATCGGGCTCGGCATGGGCCCGATGTTGTCGGGGCTGACCGTGGCCGTGCAGCAGGCCGTCGAGCCGCGGTACATCGGCACGGCCTCGGCCAACCTGACCTTCTTCCGGCAGATCGGCGGCTCGGTGGCGCTGGCGCTGGGCGGCACCGCGTACACCTCGGTCATCGGCACGGACGCGCCCGTCCACGGGCTCGCGGCCGCCCACGCCTCGGCGGCGGCCGTGGTGATCCCGTCGCTGGGGGTGGCAGGCGCGGTGGTCGCCCTGGTCGCGCTGGTCATGATGCCGCGCGCGCTGGTGGAGGAGGCGCCGGCGGCGGAAAACAGAGTGGAGGCCGGTTTCGCGTCGTAAGCGACGTCATGCGAAGCTGTGGATGTCCCCAACACCAGGAGGTCCTCATGGCGGAAACACCGGAGCCGGAAGTCGACGAGACTCCCGAGGACGAGATGAAGCGCAAGTTCCGCGAGGCGCTGGAACGCAAGCGCAACCAGCACGCCGACTCGGCCGCGGGTGGCAAGGGCGTGGACCCGTCGAAGATCCACGGGGCGCACGGTCCGGCCGCGAGTAAAAGATCCTTCAGGCGCAAGAGCGGCGGCTGAAAGGCCCAATTTCTCTGGGGGTACGGCATGCCGTGCCCCCTTTCTCTTTGCCGCGACAGGTAGATCTTTACCCGATTCATGACGATTCGTTTGTATTTGTCCGTTTCTCTGGGTACGGTCTTAACCAATTACCAGCTGGTGGCGTAGTCCCTACCAGGAGAGGGGCGACAGCTGGCGCCGAATCCCGACTTGTCGGGAACCGGGGACCCATCTCATTGGGGTGAATCCGGCCATGTGCCGGTAGGGCATCTCCACGCCCGAACCCGTCAGCTAACCCGGTAGGCGAGATGGAGAGGACTTCACCCGCATGTACCACCTCGTCGTTCCCCCAGGCAGTGTAGTGACGGCCGCCTGCTGAGCGGCCTCTTCCCCGACTTTCCCCCACGCGCCGCGTAACCGCCCTTTCGGCGCTCTGCCCGGTTACGGACCGTAGTCGCGCGCGTTCCCCCTGTCCCCTCGCGAAGGACTCACTGCTTCATGTCTGCTCGATTTGGCCTGCGTTCCATCGCCCTGTTGTCCGCGTCCGCCCTGGGCGCGCTGACCATCGGCGCCACCTGCGCCCACGCCGACACCGGCGACGACCAGAAGGTCCTGCTCAAGGGGTCCACCACGGCCTCCTACTTCTGGGACGACTCCTCCGGCCGCGCCGGCGACACCGGACTTCCCGCCAGTGGCAAGCCCATGCAGAAGGGCCTGGCCGCCAGCCCGAGCTGGCCCCTGATGACCGAGGGTTACGTGACGTTCAACGGCAAGAAGATGCCGTTCTTCGTCGGCGACCGCGGCCCCGGCGTGCCCTCCAATCGCGGGGTCATGCTCGACCTCGACGCCAAGACCTTCGCCGAACTGACCGGCGGCAGCTTCAACTCCGACACCCTGGGCGTGGACGGCAACGGCGGCCGCGGCCACATCAAGATCGACTACGTCATCACCAAGTGGGGCGACGGCAAGGGCAAGAAGAACTACCCCGTGGCCTTCTCGACCGGCGCGTGGAGCAGGTACGACTCGAACCCCGCCGAGCCGCCCAAGGTCGAGGCCGCCCAGTCCGCCGACGACGCCGCCGGTTCCGCCGGTGGCCAGGAGGGGATCGGCAAGTCCGTCGCGATGGGCGGCACCGTCATGGCCGGCGTGCTGGTGGTGGCCGGTGGCGGCGTGGTACTCAACAACGAGCGCCTGCGCAAGCTCCTGAACGACTGATCCCTGGACATACGGCTCTTTACGCCGAACGACCAGAATGACATTCTGGTCGCTGTGATCCAGCGCGCAGCCGCGAACGGCATCGAGATCGCCTACGAGAGCTTCGGCTCCTCTGCGGGACGGCCCCTGCTGCTCATCATGGGACTCGGCGCCCAGCTCATCCACTGGGACGACGACTTCTGTGAACTCCTGGCCGAGCAGGGGCACCACGTCGTCAGGTTCGACAACCGCGACGCGGGCCTGTCCACCCATCTCCACGACGAGGGCGTTCCCCAATGGGGGGCGCCTTCGCCGTATTTGCTGGACGACCTGGCCGACGACAGCGCCGCCCTCATGGACGTCCTGGGATGGCCCGCCGCGCACGTCGTCGGCGCCTCGATGGGCGGGATGATCGCCCAGGCGCTGGCCATCCGGCATCCCGGCCGCGTGCTGAGCCTGACCTCGATCATGTCCACGCCCAGCCCCCAGGCGGCTCCGCCGACCGAGGCGGCCGCAGCGGTGCTGCTCGCCAAGGCCGCCGCGGACCGCGAGGCGGTCGTCGCCGACGCGCTGCGGACCTGGGCCGTGATCGGCTCCCCCGGCTACGAGCTGGACCGCGAACGTGTCAGCAGGCTGGCCGGGCTCGCCTTCGACCGCTGCCACGACCCGGCCGGCTCGGCCCGCCAGCTCGCCGCCATCCTGGCCTCGGGCGACCGTACGTCGCCGCTGGGCGAGCTGAAGGTGCCCGCGCTGGTCATCCACGGCGAGGACGACCAGCTCGTGCCGGTCGCCGGTGGCCGGGCCACGGCCGCCGCCATCCCGGGCGCCCGCCTGGTCACGTACCCGGGCATGGGACACGACCTGCCGCGCCCGCTCTGGCCCGCCATCGTCGCCGAGGTCGGCGCGCACACCGGCTCCGTGACGGCGGCCGTCACGGAGCCGTGAGGCGGTGTTCAGAGCTCCAGCTTCTCCTCGATGACCTTGAGCATGTGCCGCGCCAGGGCCAGGTTGGCGCGGTTGCGGTCGAGGGCGAGGTAGAGGAAGAGGCCCTTGCCGCTGCGGCCGGTGATCGGGCGGATGATGTGGTACTGGGCGGTGAGCGTGATCAGGATGTCCTCGATGCCGTCCTTGAGGCCCAGCGAGTCCATCGTGCGCAGCTTGGCCTTCATGACCTCGGTGTTCCCCGCGGCCGCGACCTGGAGATCCAGCTCCTTCGAGCCGCCGAGCGTGCCGAGCGCCATGCCGCTGCCGTGGTCGACGATCGCCGCGCCGATCGTGCCGTCGATGCCCATCATCTCCTTGAGGGAGACGTCCATGCCTGCCATGCTTTTCCTCCGCTTCGGTCGGGATGGTCAGTGCTTGCGTGCCACGGCGGCCACGGAGGCCGCCGTCTTCCTGCCCTCCAGCCGGAGGAGCCCGACGTTGGCGCCGGGTCCCGCCAGGACCGTGAGGACGATGGTGGGGCCCGCGGCGTAGAAGGCCACGAAACCGGCGGTGCCGGAGACGAGGGTCTCCTCGAACGTCCCGCGGCCCGTCATGGTCAGCATCCGGCTGCTCATCGCGAGCAGGGCCGCCGACAGCGCCGCCGCCCGTTCGCCGGTCTCTCCTTCGAGGTCGCAGGCGATCTGGAGGCCGTCCACGGTGCAGGCGACGCTGCCGGTGACGTCCGGCGTACGGCCGCGCAGGAGCTCCATCTCCGCCAGGACCTCTTGCCGTAGCTCCACGGGTGGCCTCCTCCTGCGTGAGGGGAACCTCACGGCATCTCCTCCAGCGCCTTCTTCAGCCGCCGCAGCAGCGTCAGATCGGTCGGGTCCGCCGTCGGCCGCGGCCCGGCGGCCTGGTGGGAGCCGCCCTCCCCGGTGCGCGCGGGCACCGGCACCGGGCTCGGGACCCGTCGGGGCAGGGGGTCTGTTGTGCCTGGGTTGTCGTCCGGGCGGCGCGGGGGCGTCGCGGCGGGCCGTGCCGGGTCCGGCGGGGCGAGGAGGCCGGCGGCGGCCAGCTTCCTGACGGCCAGCAGCACCGAGTAGCCCGACCGGCCCAGGTGCCGGGCCAGTTCCAGAGGCGTCGCCTTCTGGTCGGCCCGTACGACGACCTCCCACTGCACCTGGCTGAGCGCGACCCCGTGCCCGGGGAGGCGGGGGATCGGCCGTACCGGCTGGGTGTCCACGTCGGAGGAGGGCCAGATGCCGGTGAGCTGGTCGCGGCGGCGGGCGCACTCGCGCACCAGCTCCGGTACGTCGAAGAACCACTGCCCGCCCAGCCAGTGCTCCTCCCCGGGCCGGAACTTCGGCCGTACGCCGGTCACCGGCAGCAGGAAGAACGCGGCGTCCAGGACCACCCCGAGGACGGCGTACTGGAGCTCGGCCAGGGTGACCGGGCCCTCCTGGAGCAGCCGGGCGCGGCCGCCGTCCGCCTGGAGCGCGCGCAGCGCCGACTCCGACACCCGCCCCCTGGCCGCGAACAGCCGCTCGACGCCGGGGGTCTGCGCGCACTCCATGTACGTCACGCGCCCGTCCGACAGGAAGACCGTGCCGTTCCTGCCCAGCCGCAGTGCCCCTGTCGCGCGTTCGCGGGCGAGTCCGGCGAGGAGCGAGTCGAGGGCGGTCATGGCTCAGGTCGTCAGCAGGCCGGCGATGGCCCGCAGGCGGTAGCGGGCCAGGGCGAGGTTCGACCGTTCCAGGTCGAGACGTACGTAGATGACCAGCGGCCCCTCGAAGGCCGTCTCCAGCAGCCGGAGCAGGTGGTGCCCCCGGTCGGTGGTGACGAGCATGTCGTCGATGCGCACGATCTCGCCGGGACACGTCCGGGTCAGCCCGTCGGTGGTGGCGCGCAGCGCCTCGGTCAGCGCCGCGGCGGACCTGTCGGCGTCCACGCCGGACGCGCTGCTGAAGGCGACCGCCATACCGCTGGTGCCGTCGACCAGCATGGCGTCGAGCGCGCCCGGTATTGACATGACCTCCGCCAGGCAGGTGTCCACTCCCAGCACCGCCGTTCTCCCTCCGTCGTGAGACGGGGAAAGCGTAGGGGGCCGCGAGTAGCCAGAAGTCACGCCATTAAACGAGAGATACGTTTTTATACGGCCAGGGCGAAGAAAACCATCACTAGTGCGGAAATAAGATCAATTCACGAAATTTTCTCGCGATGGCGGAGGATCTCGTGCACGTTCTCCTCGGCCCACCGCGCGACCACCGAGATCGGCGCGTGCAGCGAACGCCCGAGGTCGGTCAGCGTGTACTCCACCCGCGGCGGCACCTCGGCGAAGACCTCGCGGGTGAGCAGCCCGTCCAGCTCCATGGCGCGCAACGTCTGAGTCAGGACCTTCGGCGTCACCCCGTTGATACGCCCGCGCAGCGCGGTGAAGCGCATCGGCCCGTCGATGAGGCTGAGCAGCACCAGCACCGACCACTTGTCACCGATCCGGTCCAGGACCAGCCTGGTTGGGCAGTTCGGGTCAAAAGCATCGCCAGTATCCATAAGGTACTTATAGCACGATGAAGTAACCAGTATCTGTTGGATACTGTGCTTCTCATGAAGATCCTCGTGTTCGGCGCGACCGGGATGATCGGTCAGCGCATCGTCAGCGAACTCACCGAACGCGGCCACGACGTCACCGGCGTCAGCCGCCGCGGTCCCGTCAAGGGCGACGTCCACGACGCCGCCACGATCGCCAAGGGGTACGACGCCGTCGTCTCGGCCATCGCCCCGCCGCGCGACGGCACCGAGCCCGAGCCGCCGTTCCTCGCCGCCAACCGCGCCCTCATCGACGGCCTGCGGGCCGCCGGGGTGAGCCGGGTGGTGATCGTGGGCGGCGCGGGCAGCCTCCAGGTGGCCCCCGGCGTCGACCTGGTCGACACGCCCGGCTTCCCGGACATCTACAAGAAGGAGGCCAGGTCCGCGCGGGCCGCGCTCGGGCTCTACCGGGAGGTGACCGACCTGGACTGGACGTACATCTCACCGGCCGCCGTGATCGAGCCGGGCGAGCGCACCGGCGTCTACCGGATCGGCCGCGACGACCTGCTGAGCGACGCCGACGGCCGCAGCTTCATCTCGGCCGAGGACTACGCGGTCGCGGTCACCGACGAACTGGAGGAGAACGCCCACCCACGCACCCGCATCACGGTCGCCTACTGAACGTCCTCGTCCGGTTCGTCGGGCAGCAGCGCCTTCTCGTCGGGCTTGTGCACCAGCACGTTGTCCACGTACGACTTCACGGCCGTGGCCAGCCCGACGTCGGCGCCCGCCGACTCCGACAGGTACCAGCGGTGGTCGAGTATCTCGTGGAAGAGCTGCGCGGGCTCCAGCTTGCCGCGCAGCTCCGCGGGGATGCCGTCGACCGTCGGGTGGAACACCTCGGCCAGCCAGCGGTGGGCCACGATGGACTCGTCCTCGTGCCGCAGCCCCTGGGCCACCCGGTAGCCGTCCAGGTCGTTGAGCAGCCGCCTGGCCTGGTTCTCCTCGACGTCGAGGCCGGTCAGCCGGAGCAGCCGCCGCTGGTGGTGCCCGGCGTCCACCACCTTCGGCCGGACGATCAGCCGGCCGGTGCCGACCTTGCGCCGCACCATCATCTCGGCGACGTCGAAGCCGAGCAGGTTCAGGCGGCGGATGCGGTGCTCCACGCGGTGCCAGTCGACCTCGTCGATGATCTCGCTGTCGGTGATCTCGGCCCACAGGCGGTGGTAGCGGGTGACGATGTCCTCGGCGGTCTCCATGGGGTCGATCGACGGGTGCAGCAGCCCGCCGGCCTCCAGGTCGAGCATCTCGCCGAAGATGTTGGTGTGGGCCACGTCGATGTCGGTCAGCCGCTGGCCCTCGCTGATCATCGGGTGCATCTCGCCGGTCTCGGCGTCCACCAGGTAGGCGGCGAAGGCGCCCGCGTCCCTGCGGAAGAGCGTGTTGGACAGCGAGCAGTCGCCCCAGTAGAAGCCGTTCAGGTGCAGGCGTACCAGCAGCACGGCCAGGGCGTCGAGCAGGCGGGTGAGCGTGTCGGGCCGCAGGGTGCCGGACATCACGGCGCGGTAGGGGAGCGAGAACTGCAGGTGCCGGGTGATCAGCGCGGCGTCCAGGCCCTCGTCGCGGCCGGTGACGTACGCCACGGGCTCGACGGCCGGGGCGTCCAGGCGGGCCAGGTCCCACAGGAGCTGGTACTCCCGCTTGGCGTACCGTTCGCTGATCTCCTTGATCGCGTAGACCTTGCCGGACAGCCGGGCGAACCGCACCACGTGCCGGGAGATGCCGCGCGGCAGATCGACCAGGTGATGCCGGGGCCAGTCCGCCAGCGGGACGTCCCAAGGAAGGCGGATGAGGTCAGGGTCTCCGAGCGCGCCGGTGATCTGCAGGGGCATGACCGTCAGGATAAGGTGCGCAGGTGGACGAGTTTCTCAATTGGTACTTTTCAGACCGTCCGGTCGTCGCCAGCCAACTGGGAGCCGAGGGGTACGACCACACCCTCGGCGACTTCACCGCCGCCGCCTGGGAGTCCCGCGCCCGCGAAGAGGCCCGCTGGATCGAACGCCTCTCGCAGCTGCCGGTAGCCTCCCTCGACGACGCCATCGACAGAGACCTGGTCCTGTCCCAGCTGCGGGGCTCGGTCGCGCTCGAATCCTGGCCCGAGTGGCGGCGCAGCCCCGGCCCGTACGTCACGGCCGTCTTCAGCTCGCTCTTCAACCCCTTCCAGCAGCGGCTCAAGCCGGAGGCCGACCTGGTCGCCGCCGCCGTCTCGCGCCTGGCCGAGGTGCCCGGCGTGCTGGCCGCCTGCCAGGCCAACCTGGACCCCGACCTCGCCGCGCCGCTGCTGGTCACGCGCGGGATCGGCCAGGCGCGTACCGGCCGCAACTTCCTGACCAGGACGCTGCCGTCCATGGTCGCCGACGAGACCCTGCGCGCCCGGCTGGCCGCGGCCGCCGAGCCCGCCGCCGAGGCGTTCGACGCGCTGGTCGTCTTCCTCGAAGGCTTCCAGTGCGGCGGCACCTGGCGGATGGGGGAGAAGCTCTACTCCACGCTGCTGCGCGAGCGCGAGATGCTCGGGTACGGCGCCGCCGAACTGCACGAGAAGGGCAAGGCGGCCTGGGCCGACCTGGACGCCCGCATGCGCCGGGTCGCCCTCGGCGTCAACGGCACCGAGGACTGGCGGGCCGCGATGGAGTCCCTGATGGACGACCATCCGCCGACCCTGGAGGCCATGCGGGCCGAGTACGAGGCCGAGACCCGCCGGGCCCGCGAGTTCGTCCGCGACCGCGGCCTGGTCACCTTCGCCGAGGGGGAGGAGTGCGAGGTCCTGCCGTCGGCCGAGTACACCCGCCCGGTGTTGTCCGTCGCCCACTACCTGTCGCCGCCGCCGCTCAGCAGCTCGCGGACGGGCATCTTCTTCGTCCCCTACACGCCCGACCACTTCACGCCTGAGCAGGTACGCCAGCGGCTGCGGACCAACTCGCGTGCCCAGATGCCCTCGATCGCCGTGCACGAGGCGTACCCGGGGCACCACTGGCACCTGTCGTACATGGCGGGCAACCCGCGTACGGTCCGCAAGGTCTTCAGGACGCCGTACTTCACCGAGGGCTGGGCGCTCTACGTCGAGAAGGTGCTGCACGAGCAGGGCTACTTCGACACCCCCGCCACCGAGCTGGCCCACCTGGACTGCCGCATCTTCCGCGCCGCCAGGATCGTCGTGGACACCGCGCTGCACTGCGAGGACATGTCGATCGAGGAGGCCGAGACGTTCATGGCCACCAAGGCGTCACTGTCGCCCGGCACCGCCCAGGGCGAGGTGAACCGCTACTGCGCCTGGCCGACCCAGGCGCCGTCGTACCTCACGGGGGCCATCGAGATCGACCGCATCCGTGAGTCGTTCACCGGCTCGGCGCGCGAGTTCCACGACCGGATCGCCGGCTCCGGCGGGCTGCCGCTGGGCCTGGCCGAACAGGCCGCGCTGGCCTAGCCGTCCCGGCGCGGGAACGTCGGCGGGTTGGCCGCGCGGTCCACGACGGCGGCGAGCTGCTCGTCGGTCAGGACCGCCGGCTTGCCCACCGCGAGCCCGCGCACGTAGACCTCGCACAGCCACTCCAGCAGCCGGGTGGCCTCGAACGCCTGCTCCATCGTCGCCCCGATGGTCACCCCGCCGTGGTTGGCCATCAGGGCGGCCTGCTTGCCCTCCAGGGCCGCCCGCACGTTGGTGGCCAGCTCCGGCGTGCCGTACGTGGCGTACTCGGCCACCTTGACGACGCCGCCGAGCAGCAGCGCGTTGTAGTGGACCGGCGGCAGCTCGGTCATCGTGGTGGCCACGACCGTGCCGAACACCGAATGCGTGTGCACGATCGCCTGCGTGCCCGTCGCCTGGTAGACGGCCAGGTGCATCGGCGTCTCCGACGACGGTTGCAGCTCGCCCTCGATCAGGTGGCCCTCCGTGTCCACGATCGGGCACATCTCGGGCGTCAGCCGGTCGAGCGCCACCCCGGACGGGGTGACCGCCACCTGGTCGCCCCGGCGCACGCTCAGGTTGCCCGAGGTGCCGATGACCAGGCCCAGCTCGACGGCGCGCCTGCCGTACTCGCACAACTGCTCGCGGAGGCTCATGCGACCGCAGAGTAGTCGGTCGTCCGAAATACTTCCACCGTCAGAGGCGGTCGAGCGCCTGCAACATCAGGCGTTCTAGGTCGACGCGGGTGAGCCGGCCCGGGTAGAGCAGCAGGTGCAGGCTGACGCCGTCGACCAGGGCGAGCAGGTGCTCGGCGAGGTCGTCGAGGTTGCCGTCCGTGCGCAGCTCGCCGGCCGCCCTGGCCTGGCCCAGCAGCTCCCGTACGGCGGCGCGCAGCTCGTCGGCCTCGGCCCGCCGGACCTCGGCCAGCCGTTCCGAGGCGAGGCTGCGGCTCCAGAAGCTGACCTCCAGCCGGCTCTCCTGGGTACGCTCGCCGTCGAGCGGCAGGTTGTCCAGCAGCACCTCGCGCAGGGCGGCCAGGCCCGTGACGCCCTCGACCTTGCGCGTCAGCCGGGCCCTGATGCGCTGGTGCGACTGGCGCAGCGCGGACAGCAGGATCTCGTCCTTGTCGGCGAAGTAGTGCGCGAGCACGCCGTTGGAGTAGCCGGCCTCCTTGGCGATGGCCCTGGTGGTGGCGGCGTCGATGCCGTCCCTGACGATCACCCTGCGGGCCGCCGACAGGACCTCCGCCCTGCGCTCATCGTGATCGACGATCTTCGGCACCGGGATCCCCCCTCTTCTCGCAACGACTCCTACCATATTGACTTTTTATTCGGACGTCTGTCTATTTAGCCCATGACCGTCGCCACGGTCGGCGTGCACATCGTCGACATCCTCGCCAGGCCCGTCGAACACATCCCCGAGGGCCAGGACACCGTACTCGTCGAGCAGATCCGCCTCACGGCCGCCGGCGCCGCCGCCGGCACAGCCGTGGACCTGGTCAAACTCGGCAACGACGTGATCACCATGGGCGCGATAGGGGACGACGAGCTCGGCGACTTCCTGGTGGCCGTCCTCGCCAAGCGCGGCGTGGACGCCTCGCGCCTGGTCCGCAGGGCCGGCGAGCAGACCGCCGCCTCGATCCTGCCCATCCGCCCCGACGGCGGACGGCCCAGCTTCCACGTACCCGGCGCCAACCTCGGCGTCACCCTCGCCGACCTGGACCTCGACGTACTGCGCCGGGCGCGGGCGATCCACCTGGGCGGCGTGGACGTCACGTTCGGGCTGGGCGACCCCGCCTTCTTCGCCCTGCTCGACGAGGTACGGGCGGCGGGCACGATCGTCACGATGGACCTGCTGTCCGAGCTGCCCGACCTGCTGGGGATGGCCCGCGCGTTCCTGCCCCACGTGGACTACGTGCTGCCCAACGAGTCGCAGGCCCTGCTCATGGCCGGGCTCACGACCGGGCTCACCGGCGACGCCGATGTGGCCACCGCCGCCGCGACCCTGCTGGCCGACGGCCCCAAGGGCGTGCTCGTCACCCTCGGCGCGGCCGGCAGCCTCGTGGTGACCGCCGACGGCGACCCCGTACCGGTGCCCGCGCTGAAGACGGACGTCGCCGACACGACCGGGTGCGGCGACGCGTACTGCGCCGGGTTCCTGACCGGGCTCCTGCACGGTCGCGACGTGCTGGAGGCCGCCCGCTGGGGCACCGCCGCGGCGGCTCGCGTGGCCACCGGCCTCGGCTCCGACGCGGGCCTCACCGACCTCGAATCCACCCTAAGGACTCTCGCATGACAGACGCCGAACTCCGCGAGCGCGCGCTGAAGGTCGTCCCCGGCGGCATGTACGGGCACCTCAACGCGGCCATCTTCGCCCCCGGCTATCCCCAGTTCTTCCAGCGCGGCGAGGGTTGCCGCCAATGGGACGTGGACGGGCGTGAGTACATCGACTTCATGTGCAGCTGGGGCCCGGTCGTACTCGGGCACCGCCACCCGCGCGTGGAGGAGGCCGCCGCCCGCCAGCTCGCGCTCGGCGACTGCCTCAACGGCCCCGGACCGATCATGGTCGAGCTGGCCGAGTTGCTGGTGGACACCGTGCCGAGCGCCGACTGGGCGATGTTCTCCAAGAACGGCACCGACGCCACCACCCAGGCGCTCATGGTCGCCCGTGCCGCCACCGGGCGTACGAAGGTGCTGATGGCGCACGGCGCGTACCACGGCGCCGACCCCTGGTGCACCCCCTCGCCGGCCGGCACCACCCCCAACGAGCGCGCCGACCTGGTCGAGTTCGCCTACAACTCGCTGGAGTCCCTGGAGGCCGCCGCCGCGACCGTCGAGGGCGACGTCGCGGCGATCATCTGCACCCCCTTCAAGCACGACTCCTTCGAGGACCAGGAACTCGTGGAGCCCGCCTTCGCGCGCGGCGCCCGCGCCCTGGCCGACCGTCTCGGGGCGGCCCTGGTGATCGACGACGTGCGGGCGGGGTTCAGGATCGACCTGCGGGGGTCGTGGGAGCCGTACGGGGTGCGGCCGGACCTCACGGCCTGGTCCAAGGCCATGGCCAACGGCTACCCGATCGCCGCCGTCACCGGCACCGACGCCCTGCGCGGACCGGCGCAGACGCTCTACACGACCGGCTCGTTCTGGTTCTCGGCGGTGGCGATGGCCGCAGCCAAGGCCACCATCGAGACCCTGCGCGACACGGACGGCATCGCCGCCATGGAACGCGCCGGCACCCAGCTCAGAGAGGGCCTGTACGCCCAGGCCAAGTCCCATGGCTTCGTCGTGAACCAGACCGGCCCGGTGACCATCCCGTGGCTCAGCTTCGACGGCGACGCCGACCTGTCCACAGCCCTGTACTGGAGCGACGCGTGCCTCCGGCACGGTGTGTACCTGCACCCGTGGCACAACTGGTTCATGTCGGCGGCCCACACGGAACAGGACGTGGCCCGCGCACTGGAGGGCACCGACCAGGCCTTCGCCGAAACCCGCACCCACTTCGCCTGACCCGCGCACGCTGCCAGGGTGGCGCCTTCGGCGCCTGTGGTCGGCCCGCCCGTCGCCTGGTCATCGGGCGGGCCTGCGGAAGCCAGCCTCCCAGCAGCGGAGAGCCCATCTCCGCGGACGGAAGAACCGCCAACCGGGGCAGCCGTCCACTCACTCGAACATGATTACCCTGCGCGTTCACTATGTGACAATAAGTGCCATGCCGTCCCCCCCGACACGACGCCCTCAGGCAGATGTTCGTCGACCGCCCGCAACTGGCGGTCGAGATCCTGCGTGACCTCATGGGCGTGGACCTGCCCGACACTCCATTGGTCCGGCAGGAGGACCGTACGTTCAACACCCGGCCGTCCGACGACATCGAGCCGGACATCACCATCGTGCTCGGCCCGCCGCAGAGTCCCGCGCACGCGATCATCGTGGAGGTCCAGCACGACAGGTCCAAGGAGCCGCGGCAGCTGGCCCGCTACGCCGCCTCGCTGTGGCTGATGCTCAAGTGTGACGTGACCGTCCTGGTCGTCTGTCCCGACCGGGCAACCGCCGCCCACTACTCCCGGCCGATCGACTCGGGGCTGACCGGTTACCGGCTCCAGGCGTGCGTGCTGGGGCCGGGCGACGTCCCCGCCATCACCGATCCGTACGAGGCTGCCGCCCACCTGGAGCTCGCGGTCATGTCCGTCATGATCCACGGGCGCGACCGGAAGGTGGTCGAGGCGTTCACCGCCGCGCTGGCGGAGACCCGCGACGAACACGCTCCGAAGTATAGTGAATACGCATACAGCATGTCCGTGCCCGAGATCAGGCGCATCTTGGAGGAGATCATGACGTCCACTGCCTGGCCCGTTTACAGCCCCTTCGCGCGCCAGCACTACGGCCGAGGCCGCGCAGAAGGCATCCAGGAGGGCCGCGCGGAAGGCATCCAGGAGGGCCGGGCAGAAGGCATCCAGGAGGGCCGCGCGGAAGGTATCCAGGAGGGCCGGGCGGAGGGCATCCAGGAGGGCCGCGCGGAAGGTATCCAGGAAACCTGGTCAGAGATCGTGTTGTCCCTGCTGGACGCGCGCGGGATCGATGTTCCCGAGGACGTTCGGGCGCGGATCAGTGCCTGTGCCGATGTCGATCTCTTCAAGCGCTGGGCTCTGCGTGCGGCAAGCGTTCAGTCTGCCCAGGATGTGTTCGACGACTCGGATGAGGAGCGCCGCTAGGGGCGGGTTAGCAGGTGGCGTGGTCGTCGGGGGTCCGACGGCCACGGCCGGTCGACCGGTTGGTCGGGAGGCGATCGAGGGGGATGGTTCCCCGTCGTGTCGTTTCTGCTCATCTGATTTCGGCGTTCGATGGGGGATCATGACATCCGCTGCTTGGCCGGTCTACAGCCCTTTCGCGCGCCAGCACTACGGCCGGGGCCGCGCGGACGGCCGCGCGGAAGGCATCCAGGAAATCTGGTCAGAGATTGTGTTGTCCCTGCTGGACGCGCGCGGGATTGATGTTCCCCAGGACGTTCGGGCGCGGATCAGTGCCTGTACCGATGTCGATCTGTTCAAGCGGTGGGCTTTGCGTGCGGTCAGCGTTCAGTCTGCCCAGGATGTGTTCGACGACTTGGACGAGCAGCGCTGTTAGGGGTTCCGACGGCCCGGCCAGATGGTGGATCGGTGGCGGATGGGCCGCGGTCTTCCGCGCATTGCGCTCGATCAAGGGGATCACGGTGTCCCGGGACGTCCCCGTCTCCGACGGGCGGCGAGGCATGGCGTTCAGCCTCGCCGACTCCGGACTGCGGGACTCCCTCGCCCTGGGGCCGCGGACCCTCCGGTAGCAGGGCGCCAACGGGAGGCGACTGAACGCGCCCGGCCAACCTTTCTGATCGAGGTGGAAAATCTGACCTCTCCCCTCAAAGCCTGTAATGCTGGGAAAAATCCGGACATGGGGGAGGTGTTGCTGACGTCCACGTGAGGAGACCGGATGGGAGCCGATCCCGAGAGCCGGTTCGAGGAGCTCTACGCATCTTGCTACCGACCCCTGCTCGGCTACGCGCTGCGCCGATGCCCTGATCCCGACGACGCGGCCGACGTCGTGGCGGAGACGTTCATGATCGCCTGGCGGCGGATCGAGGAGGTGCCGCACGGGGAGGAGGCCAGGCTCTGGTTGTACGGGGTGGCCAGGAAGGCGCTCGCCAACCACAGGCGCGGCGAGCGCCGCCACGAGCGGCGTACCGAGGCCCTGCGTGCGCGACTGGCCGCCGCGCCCTTGTCCGCCGGCCTGACCGCCGAGGACCTGGCGCCGCTGGCCCAGGCGTTCGGCACGCTCTCCGACGACGACAGGGAGCTGCTCGCCCTGGTCGCCTGGGAGAAGCTGGACGCCGGCCAGATCGCCAGGACCCTCGGCATCACCCGCAACGCCGTACGGGTCCGGCTCTACCGGGCTCGACGGCGATTCGCCCGCCGCCTGACCGAGGCAGGGGTCGAGCACACGCAAGCTGTCGCCCTCGAAGGGAGCCCGTTGTGAAGGGTCGATCTCGCTCGCTGCCCGACAAGGAGCCTTTTGTGAAGGGTCGATCTCGCTCGTTGCCGGACAAGGAGCCCTTTGTGAACATCGCCGATCTCGCCCGTGTGCGTGACGACGTACTGGCGGGGGAGCCGGTGGGGCGGGCGTCCGGCGCGGGGGCGCGGGCGCTCATGGAGTCGATCACGGCCGAGGAGCGCGGGCCCGTCAGGAGCCCGCGCCGCCGCGCGCCGCGCAGGATGTTCCTGCTGGGGGTGGTGGCGGCCGGGCTGGCCGCCGTGCTCGCCGTCATGCTCCCGCTCGGCGGCCCGGCCACCGAGTACGCCAACGCCGCCGTCACGCTCAAGACCGGCGACGATTTCATCGACGTCGTCATCACCGACCCCGAGGCGGACGCGGCGATCTACACCGAGGCGTTCAGGGCCGTCGGCCTGGACGCCACGGTGCAGAAGATCCCCGTCGCGCCCGAGTACGCGGGCATGTTGTTCGGCCCGGCCACCCCGGGGGAGTTCCCGTCGGGGACCGGCGTGACCGTCCGCGGCGGCGAGACCTGCGCGTCGGTCTGGTGCGGCACCGTCTCCATGCCGACCGGGTACAAGGGCAAGGTCATTTTCGGGATCGGACGCCCGGCCAGGCCCGGCGAACGGTACGCCGCGCGGGCGCCGAGCACAATCGGCGTGGCGGCCGACGGCGTGGCGGGCGTCAAGCTCACGGGCAAGCCCGTCTCGCACGCGAAGGCCGAGCTGTCGCGGCGCGGCTTGAAGATCGAGTACGTGGCGCTGTGGATGAAGCCCGACGGCAGCGGCGGCGGTTATGACGTCGCCTCGGAACACGTCAAGGACGACTGGATCGTCGACAGCGCGATCAAGGTCGCCTCCGACACGGTGCGGATGGACGTCGTGGTTCCCGCCGACGTCCCCATGGACTCCCTGCCGAGGGCCGCACGCCCACCGTCCGGCTGGCGCAGTCCCTGATTTCGCGGAACCCCGGCACCGACCTCGATAGCGTCTAAACGTCTTCGGGGCGTGCCGGGGTTTCCGGATCCGTCCTGGCCGAGGATTCCGCGGCGGCCCAGGAGAAAATGCCCTTTGCCATGAGCGACTGTTCTCCGGCGGCCCGGGCGGCGAAAACCTGGGCCCTGACCCGGTGTGTTCCCGGGTCGTCAGGGGCAGCCAGAGCGGCCATTTCCGCGAGATGTCCGGCGAGTCGTTCGTCGCCTTCGGAAAGGGCTTTGAGCGCCGCGTCGCAGAGCGCGTTCGGGCCGCCCGCGAGTTCCGCCACGGATTTGGCGAGAACGGCGTCCGGAGCCGGTTTGAGATTGGCCGGATTGCCGTCGTACCAGCCGCCGTAAAGGCGCCAGAGATTGCGTACGACGAATTCCGGCTCGTCGTAGCGGGCCCGCAGGTAAGGGTGGTCGGAATAACGTTCGGACGGTTTCACGGAATGCACGATCTCGTCGAGCCTGGCGCCCGCGTTGAGCAGGTCGAGCGTTTGCGTGATGATCGACTCCAGCCATTCCGCGGTCTCCAGCAACGCTTGCCGGACGCGGTCGGCGCCGAAGACGGGCGCGCCGTGGCTGGGCAACATGATCTCGGCGTCGAGGGCGGCCATCCGGCGCAGCGCGTGCACCCATTCGCGCGGGTAGCGCTGCACTTTCTGCGGGTTGCCGCAGTTGGGCGTGACCCAGATGAACAGGTCGCCGGGCAGGAGCAGCCGGTGCTCGCGCACGTAGCCGATGGTGGCGTCGTCGGTCTCGCCCTTGGCGTGCAGCAGGTCGAAGGTCAGCCCGCCGCGCCGTACGGTCAGCGCGTCGGTGTAGGTCACGTCGGGCCGCCGGTAGTCGATGGGCCAGCGGAGACGGGTGTTCTGGAACTGCCGCTGGTTGATCACCGTGTTATAACCGTTTGTCAGGACATAACGCTCAAACCGCTCAACAACTGCCTTATGGGCATAAATTGTGGCTCGCGGGCCGGACTGCTCGAATGGCCCCGTACCGAAGACGTGATCCACGTGACCGTGGGAGTAGAACGCGGTGGTCAGCGGCGCGCGGGACCAGCGGCGTACGTCCTCGTGCAGGCGGGCGGCGGCCCACGGTCCGCCGGTGTCGAAGAGCAGCAGCTCACCCTCGGTCTCGAACGTGATCGCGTTACCGAATCCGGGCCACCAGCCCACGCCGTTCGTGACAGTCTGGACGCCCTTGCCCTCCATGCCCGTGTCCACGATGCTGTCGTCAGACTCGCCGCGCCACACCCGGTCCGCGTATTCGATAATCATGTGACCCACCATCCTTCTAGAACGACCTTCTAGACAAGGGATCACGGCAAGGTCACGTCTCGATTGCGCCCCCTTGACGCGTGTCGGCGGCCGTTCGTACGTTCGGGCAAACGTTTAGGAAACTTTCCTAACTGATCCTCTTCGGGAGCCCCCATGACCCACCCGGGCGAGATAACTCGGCGTCAGCTGCTCCGCCGTATCGGCATGACCGCGCTCGTGGCCGGCCCCGGCGCGAGCCTGCTGAGCGCCTGCGCCACCAGCGGCGGTGGCGGCGACCAGCCCTCGGCAGCGCCCGCCACGTCGATCGCGGCCTCGGCGGACCCCAAGAACCCCTTCGGCGTCGACGCCAAGAAGCCGCTGGAAGTGGTCATCTTCAGCGGCGGCTACGGCGACTCCTACGCCAAGGACCTGCACGAAGAGCTGTACAAGAAGGCCTATCCCGGCGTCACGGTCAAGCACACCGCGACCCAGCAGATCGGCACCCAGCTCCGCCCGCGCATCGTCGGCAACGACATGCCCGACGTGATCAACAACTCCGGCCCCGAGGCGCTCGACCTGGCCGCCCTGGCGACGGAGGGTCACCTGGCCGACCTGACCCCGCTCTACGACGCGCCCTCGTTCGACGACCCCTCGAAGAAGGTCCGCGACACGATCACCCCGCTCGTGCTGCAGAACGGCAAGCTCGACGGCAAGGACCTGGTGCTCAACTACACGGTGTCCCACCGGGCGCTCTGGTACAACGCCAAGCTGTTCGCCGCCAAGGGCTGGAGCGTGCCGAAGACCTGGGCCGAGTTCACCGCGCTCGGCGAGGCGGCCAAGAAGGAGGGCATCACGCTCTTCGCCTACCCGGGCAAGAAGGGCCCGTACTACCAGCTCTGGAACGTCCTCTACACGGCCGCCAAGATCGGCGGCAACCAGGTCATCATCGACATCGACAACCTGGTGGACAACGCCTGGCAGGCCGAGGCGATGAAGCAGGCGGTCGCCGCCTGGGTGGGCATCCAGCAGAAGTACGGCGACAAGGCGTACCTGGGCCTCGACCACACCCAGACCCAGGTCAAGCAGCTCCAGAACAAGGTGCTGTTCTACCCGTGCGGCTCCTGGCTCGAGAACGAGATGACCAAGGACATCCCGCTCGACTTCGAGTACGCCATCGCCCCCATCCCCGACGTCACCGCCTCCGACAAGATGCCGTACGGCGCGATCCAGGTCGGCGTGGGCGAGAACTTCGTCGTCGCGGCGAAGGGCAAGAACCCGCAGGGCGGCATGGAGTACCTGCGGCTCATGTTGTCGAAGGAGGGCGCGGCGGGCTTCACCAAGAAGACCAACAACCTCACGGTCGTGACCGGCGCCGCCGACAGCTCCGGGTTCCCGCCCGGCCTGGTCAGCGCCTCCAAGGCGCAGGACGCGGCCGGCGAGAACATCATCACCGACGCCCGGTTCGAGGGCTGGTACAAGGAGCTGTTCGACTACGGCTGGGAGCAGACCAACGTGCTGATGTCCGGCCGTATCACCGCCGACGAATTCTGCTCCCGCATGCAGAAGAAGGCCGACGACATCAAGAAGGACGACTCCATCACCAAGCAGACGCGGAGCGCCTGAGCACATGGAGCGGTTGCGCAAGTATGGATTCGTGATCGGGTTCCTGGCCGTCCCGGTCGCGCTTTACACGGTCTTCGTGATCAGCCCTTATGTTCAGGCGTTCCAGCTCTCCCTGACGAGCTGGAACGGCGTCAGCTCGGTCGTCCGTTACGTGGGCCTGGACAATTTCGGCCGGTTGTTCGACGACGACACTTTCTGGCAGGCCCTGCGTAATCACGGGATTCTCCTGCTCGTGCTGCCGCTCCTGACGATCGTCATCGCGTTGTTCCTGTCGTTCCTGCTGAATCTCGGCGGCGGCACCCGGGGCGCGGGAATGCGCGGGGTCTGGGGGTCGAATTTCTACCGGGTGGTGTTCTTCTTCCCCCAGGTTCTCGCCGTGGCCGTGGTCGGCGTGTTGTTCCAGGCCATCTACCGTCCCGACGAGGACGGCGTGATCAACGGCACGCTGGCCAGGTTCGGGCTCGGCGAGCCCATCGGCTGGCTCACCGAGCCGGGCCTGGCGCTGTGGTCGATCATCGCGGTGATGGTCTGGCAGGCCGTCGGCTTCTACGTGGTGCTGTTCTCGGCCGGCATGGCCGCCATCCCCAAGGACTACTTCGAGGCCGCCTCGATCGACGGGGCCGGCCGCGTGCGGCTGTTCTTCTCGATCACGCTGCCGCTGCTGCGGGACACCCTCCAGGTCGGCTGGATCTACCTGGGCATCGCGGCCTTCGACGGCTTCGCGCTGATCCAGGTGCTGGCGGGGGACCGGGGCGAGCCCGACGGGTCCACCACCATCCTGCCCATCACCATCTACAAGACCGCCTTCGACTACCACAAGGTGGGTTACGCCTCGGCGATGGGCGTGGTGCTGTTCTTCCTGACCGTGACGTTCGCCGTGCTGACGCTCCGTACGACCAGGCGTGAAAGGGTTGAGCTCTGATGGCTTCGCGTGGAGCGGGCAGGCCGCGCCCCGGCGTGCTGAGCGGGCTCTCCCATGTGGCCCTGGCCGTCTGGGCCCTGCTGATCATCCTGCCGCTGCTGTGGACGTTCCTGGCCTCGTTCAAGACCAACACCGAGATCTTCGGCGACCCGCTCCAGCTCCCCGGGGCGCTGCGGCTGGACGCCTGGGGCCGGGCCTGGGACAAGGCGCACGTCGGGCAGTACATGCTGAACACGGTCATCGTCGTGTTCTTCGGCACGGCGGGCACGATGTTGTTCGGCTCGATGGCGGCGTACGTGCTGGCGCGCTACAACTTCATCGGCGGCAAGCTGATCTACTACTACTTCGTCGCCGGGCTGGCCTTCCCCATCTTCCTGGCCCTCGGGCCGCTGTTCTTCGTCGTCAAGCAGTTCGGGCTGCTCGACTCGCACATCGGCCTGATCATCGTCTACATCGCCTACTCGTTGCCCTTCACGATCTTCTTCCTGGCCGCGTTCTTCCGTACGCTGCCCGAGGCGGTCGCCGAGGCGGCGCTGATCGACGGCGCCTCGCACACCCGGACGTTCTTCCAGATCATGGTCCCGATGGCCAAGCCCGGCCTGGTCAGCATCACGATCTTCAACGTCCTGGGGCAGTGGAACCAGTATCTGCTGCCCCTGGCGCTGATGGGCGGCGCGCCAGAGAAGTGGCCGCTGACCCTCGGCATCGCCAGGATCTCCACCCGGGCCGGCTACGAGGCGGACTGGCCGGGCCTGTTCGCCGCGCTCAGCATGACCATCCTGCCGGTGATGATCATCTACATCATCTTCCAGCGGCAGATCCAGTCGGGGCTCAGCTCGGGGGCGCTGAAGTGAGGCCGGGCGGCCGATTCGCCGAACACGTCGCGTAGCCGTCCGGCTACTCATTAGAGTGAGTGACCTCTCGTCAGCACACCCGGGGGGTTTCTCATGCGCGCGCCCGCACTCCTGCTCGTCCTGCTCACGACGGCGGCCTGCACCGGGCCGCCGGCGCCGTTGCAGCAGGTCACGAAGCCGAGCCCGGCGGGCGCGGTGGCGCTGAGCGGCGCCGGCGAGTTCGGTTCGGACGACACCGCCGCCATCGCCTACGACCGCCGCCTGGCCCCGGCGGGCGCGCTGGCCAGCCTCACCGCCGAGTCCGCCGGCGGCACGACCCGCACCTCGCTGGTCGTGGAGGGTTTCCTGCCCAACCGCCACTACGGCGCCCACCTGCACACCGCCACCTGCGGCACCGACCCCGACGACGCGGGCGGCCACTACCAGCACGACCCCGGCCACGCCGACCCGGCCAGCGAGGTGTGGCTCGACGTCGCCACCGACGGGTCGGGCGCGGGCCGCTCGACGGCCCGCCACTCCTGGAGCCTCGACCCCGCCGCCCTGCCGAAGTCGCTGGTCATCCACGCCAAGGCCACCACGAAGAGCGGCGCCCACGCGGGCGAGGCGGGTCCGCGGGTGGCCTGTCTGACGCTGCACTAGCCGACGGGGGCCGGGGCTGACGCCGTACCAGCCGAAAGCGTGCATAATTACACAATTACATAGTGGAGGTCTCGCGTTGACTAGCCGCCAGTGGCAGCCGCCCCGTTTACGGTTGTTCGAACAAGCGACCCGCCGGGCCACCTGGCTGGAGCTACTCTACGACCTCGTCTTCGTCGTCGCCGTCGCGGAGCTGGCCGACCTGCTGGCCGGCGGCGCCGACGCGGGTCGCGTCCTCACCTTCGTCGGGCTGTTCGTACCGGTCTGGTGGTGCTGGGCGGGCTACGTCTTCTACGCCAACCGGTTCGACACCGACGACGTCAGCCATCGTCTGCTCGCGTTGCCGCAGATCCTGGCCGTTGCCACGATGGCGGCCAGTGTCAGCGACATCGAGGAGCGCTCGGCCCTGTTCGCGCTCTCCTACGCCGCCGCCCGGATCCTGCTGATCGTCGCCTACGTCCGGGCCGGTCGGCACGTGCCCGAGGCCAGGCCGCTGACCGTGCGCTACGCGGCCGGGTTCACCGTCGCCGCGGCCGTCTGGCTGGCCTCCCTCGCCGTCGATCCGCCGCAGCGGTACGCGTTCTGGGCCGTCGCGCTGGTGATCGACCTGGCGACGCCGCTGCTCAGCCGCCGCCACCAGAGCCGGCTCCCGCCGCAGAGCGAGCACCTGCCGGAGCGGTTCGGGCTGTTCGTCGTGATCGTGCTCGGCGAGGTGGTCGCGGCCGTGGTCACCGGGCTCAAGGGGCACGAGGTCACGCCGTCCGTGTTGCTGGTCGCCCTGGCCGGGGTGGCCATCGCCATGGCCTTCTGGTGGTTGTACTTCGCCCATGTCGACGAGTCCGTCGTGCTGCGTACCAAGCTGGCCGGGCAGGTGTGGGTGTACTCGCACCTGCCGCTGTCGCTGGGGCTGGTGGCGTTCGGCATCGGGATCGAGCACGCGCTCGTGCAGCCGTCCGGCGCGAGCTGGTCCGTAGGGGTGCCCGCGGCCCTGGTCTTCGCCGTGCTGGGCCTGCAACACCTGTGCTCGGCCGACCGGCGGGCCGGCGCCGTCCGGCTGGCCGCCGCCGTGCTCACGCTCGCCTCGTCCGCGCTGCCCGGCGTGGCGGCGCTGCCGCTCATCCTCCTGTACGGCGCCGCGCAGGTCGCCTACGACCTGCTGCGCCCCTCCCCGGAAGGCACACCGTGACCAAGGACCTGTTCGACCGCCAGCTCGCCGCCATCGCCGACGGCGACCTGGAGGCCCTGCTCGCCCAGTACCACGACGACGCCGTGGTCGTCCGGTTCGACCGGGCCGCGAGGGGCGCCGCCGAGATCCGCGACCTGTTCACCGCCTACCTGGCGGCCGGGCCGCGCGTGGAGGAGATCACGTCGCTCCGGATCGAGGACGACGTGATCTTCTACAACGCGGTCATGACCGTCGGCGGGAACCGGGTCACCACGTTCGGCACGCTGGTCGTGCGGGACGGCGCGATCTGGCGCCAGACCGCCGCCGCCCTGCCGCTCACCTGACCGGCTCACCCGATCAGTTCACGTGATCAGCGAGGCCATCGGCTGCCAGGGTGCGGCGTCGAAGATCAGCATGATGGCGCTGATCCGGCCGTCGGGGTCGAGCTTGAAGTGCTCGGCCGTACGCTGCGTCCCGGCGGGCGTGGCGGTGTGCAGGTCGTAGACGAGCGTCGCCTCCGACTCGCCGTACAGCTCGCTGATCAGGTCGATGCCGGTCACCACGCTCACCAGGCTCTCGATGCCCGCCAGGTGGCCGGTGGGGTCGGCGGAGGAGACGAACGGGCTCCTGAAGGAGAACTCGGCGCCGATCAGCGCCGCCGCGGCCGGTACGTCGCCGCGGAACCTGGCCTCGTGGTAGGCCCTGACCACCTCGCGGGTGCTCGTCATCGTCCCTCCAGGTGTGCTGAGAGCCGCTGCTGGTTGTCGGCCAGCCGCAGGCACAGGTGCCGCAGCGCCGTCAGGTCGGCGGCCGAGAACCCGTGGAACATGGCCCGCATCGCCATCCTGGACGGCGTGCGGAACGCCTCGATCCACGCCCGGCCGTCGTCGGTGATCACGGCCAGCACCGAACGCCGGTCCCGGCTGTCCTGGACCCGCCGGACCAGGCCGTCGCGTTCCAGGGTGTCCACCAGGCCGGTGACGTTGCGCGAGCTGACCCCGGCCGCCTGGGCCAGCTCACCGATGCTGATGCCGTCGCCGGCGCCCGCCGCGCCGAGGCGGGCCTGTACGTCGAGGGCGCCCGAGCTGAGCCCGCGCCCCTCGCTGCCGTGCGCGCGCATACGTTCGACGGCCTGGTACGCCGTCCGTACGGCGGCGGCGGCCTCGAACTCGGCGGTGTCGCCGCCGCCGAGGAACTCGCTCATGGCCGCCCTGGCCAATGGGTCGAAGAAGGAGCCGTCGGGCCCCTGCTCAAATTTATGTACGTCCTTCACAATGAAGTTCTACCAGAAAAGGCGAAGGCCTGTGCGTGATGCACGGGCCTTCGCCGGGGCAGGACGTCAGGAGTGGGCGTGTTCGGCGGGGATGGTGCCGAGGCGGCCGGCCTGGAAGTCCTCGAAGGCCTGGACCAGCTCGGCGCGGGTGTTCATGACGAACGGGCCGTGGTGCGCCACGGGCTCCCCGATCGGCTCGCCGCCCAGCACGATCACGTCGAGCGTGTCCTTGGCGTCGATCGTGATGGTCTCGCCCACGGTGGTCAGGCCCGGCCGGTTGCCGAAGCCGTCGAAGACCGCGAGCTGGCCGTCGTGCAGCGGCCGCCGCTCGGCGCCGACCGTGCCGCGTCCGGAGAGCACGTAGACCAGGGCGTTGTAGTCCTTGCGCCACGGCATGGTCAGCCGCGCGCCCGGGGTGATGGTGGCGTGCAGCAGCGTGATCGGCGTCTGCGTGCTGCCGGGACCGGTGCTCCCCGCCAGCTCGCCGGCGATGAGCCGCACCAGCGCGCCGCCGTCGTGGCTGCTCAGCAGCGCGACACTGGAACGCCCGATGTCCTGGTACTTCGGCGCGATCATCTTCTTGGCGCCCGGCAGGTTGACCCAGAGCTGGATGCCGTGGAACAGCCCGCCCTTCTGCACGAGCCACTCCGGCGGCGCCTCCTTGTGCAGGATGCCGGAGGCGGCGGTCATCCATTGGGTGTCGCCGTTGGTGATCGTGCCGCCGCCGCCGTTGGAGTCGAGGTGCTCCATGACGCCGTCGATCATGTACGTGACGGTCTCGAAGCCGCGGTGCGGATGCCAGGGCGTGCCCTTGGGCTCTCCGGCCGCGTAGTCGACCTCGCCCATCTGGTCCATCATCACGAACGGGTCGAGGTATTCGAGCTTGATCGCCGCCAGGGCGCGGCGTACGGGGAAGCCCTCGCCCTCGAAGCCGCTGGGCGCGGTCTCGACGGCGAGCACCTTCCGCTGCGGCATCCCCGCCACCGGCTCGGGGATGCGCGGGAGGGTGAGCGGGTTCTCAACGGTTACGGCGGGCATGTCGCGCTCCTTCCAGCGGATCTGCCCCTCTCAACCAAGTTTAGTTTTCAACTATTCCGCGAGGGGTCACGGGATGCGGGACATCATCCGTTCCATGCCGTTGATCCAGTTGTCGCGCAGGGCCTGGGTGGCGTTGGGCAGGTCGTCCGTCTGAAGGAACTCGGCGATGCGGCGGTGCTCGGCGGCCTCGCGTTCCAGGGGGGCGTCGTCACCGGCGATCAGGTGGGCGTAGCGGCGCATGCCGGCCTTGACGCTGGTGATGAGGTCGAGCAGGCGCTCGTTGCGGCAGCCGCTGAGCAGCAGGTCGTGCCACTCGTCGTCGTGACGCTCGATGATCTGCTGCTCGGCCACGTTGTCGGGGAAGTCCTGGGCCAGCTTCACCAGGTCGGGGGCGATGGAACGCAGGTGGGCCGGGTCGGAGCAGTCGAGGGCCAGCGCCTCCAGGGCGGCGACGATCTCGCACAGCTCCCTGAACTCCCGCCTGCTCACCGGGGCGAACCGGAAGCCGCGCCCCTGGTTGCTCTCCAGCACGCCCTCGCCCGCCAGGGTGATCAGCGCCTCGCGCAGGGGAGTGCGGCTGACGCCCAGATCGGCGGCGAGGGACGCCTCGTTTATGTCGGTCCCGGCGGCGAAGTCGCCTCGATCAAGCCTGCTCAGCAGCTCTTCCCTGATCTGCTCGCGCAACGGTCGCCGCTCGATCGGCATGGCAACTCCCTCTCGTTCAGGACAACCGAATCTTAACCCTTGACGTGATGCAAAATACTGCACTATGAATTCGGCATACAAAATATTACATTGCATGATCGAGGAGTTCGAGTGGGGCTGACCCGGATACCGGGGCTGCTGTTCGGCGGGGACTACAACCCGGAGCAGTGGCCGGAGGAGGTGTGGGCCGAGGATGCGCGGCTCATGGCCGAGGCCGGGGTCAACATGGCGACCGTCGCGGTGTTCTCCTGGTCACGTCTGGAGCCCGAGCGCGGTTCGTACGACTTCGGGTGGCTTGACCGGGTGCTGGACCTGCTGCACGAGCACGGCATCGCCGCCGACCTGGCCACCGCGACCGCGACGCCGCCGCCGTGGCTGGTGCGCGAGCACCCCGAGATGATGCCGGTCAACGCCGACGGCGTGCGCCTGGAGTTCGGCTCCCGGCAGGGCTACTGCCCGAGTTCACCGGTCTACCGCGAGCACGCCGTACGGCTGGCCACCACGATGGCCGAGCGCTACGGCGAGCACCCCGCGCTGGCCATGTGGCACATCGGCAACGAGTACGCCGACCACACACTCGAATGTTTCTGCCCGGAGTCCGCCCGCCACTTCCGCCGCTGGCTGGAAGCGCGGTACGCGACCGTGGACGGCCTCAACGACGCCTGGGGCACCTCCTGCTGGGGCCAGCACTACACCGGCTTCCACCAGGTCGAGCCCCCGAGGACGGCGCCCGGCCCGGTCAACCCCGCCCAGGTGCTCGACTGGCGGCGCTTCTGCAGCGACGCGCTCCTGGAGTTGTTCCTGGCCGAGAAGGCGGCGCTGCGCGCGGTCACCCCGGGCGTCCCCGTCACCACGAACTTCATGAGCATCCTGCACGGCCTCGACTACTGGAAGTGGGCCGCCGCCGAGGACCTGGTCAGCGACGACGCCTACCCCGACCCCGCCGACCCCGGCTCCCACGTGCAGGTGGCGCTCAGCTACGACCTCATGCGCTCGCTCCGGCAGGGCCCGTGGCTGCTGCTGGAGTCGGCGCCGTCCGCGGTGTCCTGGCGCGAGGTGAACGTCCCCAAGCCGCCGGGCATGATGCGCCTGCACAGCCTCCAGGCGCTCGCCCACGGCTCCGACGGCGTGATGTTCTTCCAGTGGCGGCAGGCCAGGTACGGCCCCGAGAAGTTCCACTCGGCCATGCTCCCGCACGGCGGGACGCGGACCCGCGGCTGGCGGGACACCCTGGCGCTCGGCGGCGACCTCCGCAACCTGTCGGAGGTGGCGGGGACGCGGACCCGCGCCCAGGTCGCGCTGCTGCTCGACTGGCCGAGCTGGTGGGCCCTGGAGGCCCCGGAGTCCATGCCGTCCAACCGGCTCAAGCTCAAGGAACTGCTCCTGTCCTGGTACGCCCCGCTGCACGCCAGGGGCATCGCCGTGGACCTGGCGCCGCCCGGCCGCGACCTGTCGTCGTACGAGCTGGTCATCGCCCCGAACCTCTACATGTGCACCGCCGAGCAGGCCGCGGCGCTGGAGGCGTACGAGGGCAGGCTCGTCGTGGGGCCGTTCAGCGGCGTGGTGGACGAGAGCGACCGGGTGCACCCCGGCGGCGCGCCCGGTCCGCTGGCCGGGCTGCTCGGCATCGCCGTGGAGGAGTTCTGGCCGCTCGCCGACGGGCAGGTCCAGCGGACCGGCCTGGGCGAGGCCCGCACCTGGGCCGAGTGGATCAGGCTGGCGGGCGCCGAGCCCGTCGCCCTGTTCGAGGGCGGCGACCTGGACGGCCTGCCCGCCGTCACCCGCAAGGGCGCGGTCACCTACGTCGGCTGCGTGCTCGACGACGTGACGCCGGTGCTGGAGCCGCTGCTGGACGGCATCGAGCGCGTCGACGTGCCGGAGGGCGTCGAGGCCGTCAGGAGGGGCGGCCACCTGTTCCTCCTCAACCACACCACCGCTCCGCGGCAGGTCACGCTCCCGTACGCCGGGACGGACCTGCTCACCGGGGCCGAACTGCGGGGCGGCATCGAGCTGGCCCCTCGCGACGCCGTCGTGCTCAGGATCGAAGGAGACAAGTGACGCACCCGTACATACCCAACGCCGAGCCGGGCGTGCGAGCCGAGATGCTCGCGGCGGTCGGCGCGTCGAGCGTCGATGAGTTCTACGCCGACATCCCCGCCGAGCTGCGGCTCGACCGGCCGCTCGACCTGCCGGCGCCGTTCACCGCCGAGCGCGACCTGGTGCGCCACATGAAGGGGCTGTTCGACCGGAACACCGACACCGAGGAGGCGCTCAGCTTCCTCGGCCACGGCTGCTACCCGCACCACGTGCCCGCCGTCTGCGACGAGGTCAACTCCAGGAGCGAGTTCCTGACCGCGTACGCGGGTGAGCCGTACGAGGACCACGGCCGCTTCCAGGCCCTGTTCGAGTACGTCAGCATGATGGGCGAGCTGCTGGAGATGGACGTCGTCAACGTCCCCACCTACGACGGCTTCCAGGCCTCCGGCACCGCCCTGCGCATGGCCTGCCGCTACACCAAGCGGTCGAAGGTGCTGGTCACCGGCGCGGTGAGCGCCGACAAGCTGAGCAAGCTGCACGACTTCCTGGCCCCCGACATCACCGTCGAGCTCGCCCCCGTGGCCGCCGACGGGCAGATGGGCGAGATCACGCTCGACGACTCCTACGCCGCGATCTACCTGGAGACCCCGAACGTCTACGGCGTCGTCGAGACCCGCGGCCGCGAGCTGGCCGACCTCGCCCACGCCCACGGCGCGCGGCTGGTCGTCAGCGCCGACCCCATCTCCCTGGGCGTCCTGGCCCCGCCCGCCTCCTACGGCGCCGACATCGTCTGCGGCGACATCCAGTCGCTCGGCATCCACCAGAACTACGGCGGCGGCCACGCCGGCTACATCGCCACCCAGGACCACGAGCCGCTGGTCGCCGAGTTCCCCTCGCGCCTGTTCGGCATCGCGCCGACGAAGGTCCCCGGCGAGTACGGCTTCGGCGACGTCTTCTACGACCGCACCTCCTTCGCCGTGCGCGAGGAGGGCAAGGAATGGGTGGGCACCGCCGCCGCCCTGTGGGGCATCACGGCCGGGGTCTACCTCGCGCTCATGGGCCCGCAGGGCATGAAGGACCTCGGCGAGACCGTCCTGGCCCGTACCCGTTATGCCATGAACGCCCTGGCCGGGTCGGTCACCGTCCGGCACGAGGGCGCGGTGCACTTCCGCGAGTTCGCGATCGAGGTGCCCGACTCCGCGGCGCTGCTGGCCGCGCTGCGCGAGCGCGGCATCTACGGCGGGGTCCCGCTGGACGAGCGCACGGTGCTGGTCTGCGTGACCGAACGCCACACCATCGACGACATCGACCGGCTCGCGGCAGCCGTACAGGAGGTTGTGCAGGCATGAGCGGGCACGGAGCCGAGTCCTTCGCGGAGCTGCCGGTGGCGCCCAAGCCGCCGCTGCGCCGCTTCCACCAGGCACGCTGGGACGAGCCGATCATCTTCGAGCTGTCGCGCCCCGGCCGCCGCGGCCTGGCCGTGCCCGAGCCGGGCGCGGAGAAGGTCGAGCTGCCCAAGGGCGTCGGGCGGGCCACCCCGCCGAAGCTGCCCGAGATGTCGCAGCCGCACGTGGTCCGGCACTACCTGCGGCTGTCGCAGGAGAACCTGGGCGTCGACCTCAACATCGACGTCGGCCAGGGCACCTGCACGATGAAGTACAGCCCCAAGGTCAACGACCAGTTCGCCAACGCGATCGCCGAGCTGCACCCGCTGCAGCACGAGGACACCGTGCAGGGCGTGCTGGAGGTCTACTGGCGGCTGGAGCGCATGCTGGCCGAGATCTCCGGCATGTCGCGCGTGTCGCTTCAGCCCGGCTCGGGCTCGGCGGCCATCTACGCCAACATCGCCATGATCAGGGCCTACCACGCCGCCCGCGGCGAGGGCCACCGGGACCAGGTCATCACCACGATGTTCTCGCACCCGTCGAACGCGGCCTGCGCCAAGACCGCCGGGTACGAGGTCATCACCCTCATGCCGGACGCCAACGGCCTGCCCGACATCGAGGCCCTGCGTGCCGCCGTCGGCCCGCGCACGGCCGCCCTGATGATCACCAACCCCGAGGACACCGGCATCTACAACTCCCGGATCAAGGAGTTCGTGGACCTGGTGCACGAGGTCGGCGGCCTGGCCTGCTACGACCAGGCCAACGCCAACGGCATCCTCGGCATCACCAGGGCCCGCGACGCCGGGTTCGACCTGTGCCACTTCAACCTGCACAAGACGTTCTCCACGCCGCACGCCTGCGGCGGCCCGGCGGCCGGCGCCTGCGGCGTCTCGCCGGACCTGGAACCGTTCCTGCCGGGGCCGGTGGTGTCGTTCGACGGCGACTCGTACGGGCTGGAGACGCCTGCGCAGACCGTCGGCAAGATCCGGCCGTTCCTCGGCGTCACCCCGAACATCGTGCGCGCCTACGCCTGGATCATGACTCTGGGCGCGAAGGGGCTGCGCGAGGTGGCCGAGACGGCGGCGCTGAACAACAACTACCTGATGCACAAGGTGTTGCAGATCCCCGGGGCCTCGGCGCCGTGGAACCAGCGCAGGATCGAGCAGGTCCGCTACTCCTGGCAGGAGCTGTCGGAGGAGACGGGGGTGCACTCGGAGGAGATCGGCGTGCGCGCCGCCGACTTCGGGGTCCACTACTGGACCAGCCACCACCCGTACCTGGTGCCCGAGCCGTTCACGCTGGAGCCGACGGAGTCGTACTCGCGGGAGGACCTGGACGAGTACGCGGCGATCCTGGAGCACGTCGCCTCGGAGGCGCGGCGGGATCCGGAGTTCGTCAAGGGCGCGCCGTACAACCAGACGATCCACAAGATCGACCCGACGCCGCTGGACGACCCCAAGCAGTGGGCGCCGACCTGGCGCGCCTACGTGCGCAAGCACCTGTCCGCGGGCGGCTGACCCATGGCCTCCGGAGGGAACGGCGTGGTCGGGTTGGTCGTCAACCCGGTCGCGGGGCTGGGCGGGGCCGTGGGGCTCAAGGGCAGCGACGGCGCCGGCGTACAGCGGGCCGCGCTGGCCAGGGGCGCCGAGCCCAAGGCCGGGCGGCGGGCCGCGCAGGCCGTCGCCACGCTGCTCGCCCGCCGTCCCGGCCTCCGGCTGGTGACCGTGGCGGGGGCCATGGGCGAGGACAGCGCCCGCGCCGCCGCGGTCCCGTACGAGCTGGTGCCCTCCGGCGGCCAGGACGTGACCACCGCGGCGGACACGCGCGCGGCCGTCATGGCGCTCGCGGACGTGGACCTGCTGCTGTTCGCCGGCGGCGACGGCACGGCCCGCGACGTGCTCGACGCCGTGCGGGAGCTGGGCGCGGCGGCGCCGCCCGTGCTGGGGATCCCGGCCGGGGTCAAGGTGTACTCGGGGTGCTTCGCGCTCAGCCCGGCCACCGCCGGGTTCGTGGCCGCGGACTTCCTGACCCGGCCAGGGACGGCCGAGGCCGAGGTCGTGGACCTGGACGAGGAGCGCTACCGGCGCGGGCTCGTCAGCCCCCGGCTCTACGGTAGCCTGCGCGTCCCGGCAGGTCGCGCGGCCTTGTCGGGACGTAAGGCGGGCTCCTCGGACGCGGCTCCGGCCACGGTCGAGGGCATCGCCCGGGAGATCGCGGCCCGGCTGCGGCCGGGGGTGCGCTACGTGCTCGGCCCCGGCGCCACCACGGCGGCCGTGGGCAGGGAGCTCGGGCTCGCCACCACGCTGCTCGGCGTGGACGTGGTCGAGGCCCGTACGGGCGGCGCCGACCTGGTGGCCGCCGACGTGACCGAGGGGGAGCTGTTCGAGCTGGTACGCGGCCGGGAGACGGTCCTCGTGCTGTCGGTGATCGGCGGCCAGGGCTTCGTGCTCGGACGCGGCAACCAGCAGGTCTCCCCCCGGGTGCTCGACGAGGTGCTCGGCGGTGTCCCCGGCGGTGTCTCAGGCGGCGATCCCAGCGGTGTCTCCGGGGGTGGGGACGGGCTGGTCGTGCTGGCGACGCAGCAGAAGCTGGCCGGGCTCGGAGGGCGGCCGCTGCTGGCCGACAGCGGTGACCAGGAACTGGACCGGAAGCTGGCCGGGCACGTACGAGTGATCACCGGATACCGCGAAAGCACGATTTATCGCATTTGTGCGGCAAGTGAGGAGTTCTACGGATGAACAGGCTCGATGGCAAGGTCGCGATCGTCACCGGTGGTGCCTCCGGCATCGGTCGCGCGACGGCGTTGCTCTTCGCCGAGGCGGGCGCCCAGGTCGTCGTCGCCGACATCGACGGCGCGGGGGCCGAGGAGACGGCCAAGCAGATCGTGGCGTCGGGGGCGGCCGCGGTCGCCGTCCAGGGGGACGTGTCCGCGGAGGAGGACTGCCGGCGCATCGTCCGCACGGCCGTGGACACCTACGGCGGCCTGCACGTGCTGTTCAACAACGCGGGCATCATCCGCCGCACCACCGTCCTCGACCTCGACGCCGATGAGTGGGACCGGGTGATGGCGGTCAACGTGCGCTCGGTGTTCCTGATGTGCAAGCACGCCGTCCCGCTCATGACCGAGGGCGGCTCGATCGTCAACACGGGCTCCGGCTGGGGCCTCAAGGGCGGTGGGAACGCGATCTCCTACTGCGCCTCCAAGGCGGCCGTCGTCAACATGACCAGGGCGCTGGCGATCGACCACGCCAAGGCCGGGATCCGGGTGAACTCCGTCAACCCCGGCGACACGAACACGCCCATGCTGCGGGACGAGGCCCGCCAGCTCAACGAGGACTGGGCCGCCTTCGAGGCCGACGCCGCCGACCGGCCGATGGGCCGCTCGGGCAGCCCCGAGGAGATCGCCCAGGCCGTCCTCTTCCTGGCGAGTGACGCCGCCAGTTACGTCACCGGTTCCGCGCTCGTCGTCGACGGCGGCGGGCTCGCGTAGCCCTCAACAGCACCACCCCCCCGAAGGAGCCCATCATGAAGCGTGCGCTGGCCGTACTGGGTCTGCTCGCCACCGCCGCCACCGCCTGCAGCGGCGGTGGAGGGAACGTTCCCGGCGTGAGCGGGAACGCCGCCGCAGGGCAGGTCACCATCCGCTGGTCCACGTGGGGATCGGCCGAGGACGTCAAGCTCTACGAGTCCTTCACCAAGGACTTCGAGCAGCGTCACCCGAACATCAAGCTCAAGCTGGAGTCCGTCGCCAAGTACGAGGACTACCACCCCAAACTGCTGGCCCAGCTCACCAGCGGCACGGCTCCCGACGTGTTCTTCGTGGGCGACGACAACATCGGCAAGTTCGTCTCCGCCGGGGTCGTCTCACCGCTCAACGACCAGCTCGCGGGCGCCGACTCCAAGAGCAAGCCCGAGGACTTCTACGACGGCATTTACGGCGGCGCCAAGAAGGACGGTCAGATCTACGGCGTCCCGAACGACACCAACCCCGAGGTCCTCTGGTACGACAAGAAGGCCCTGAAGGCCGCCGGCATCACCGAGGACCCGGCCACCCTCAACGCGTCCAAGCAGTGGACCATGGCCAAGTACCTGGACATGAACGCCAAGCTCAAGGCCGCGGGCCTGGGCGGGTCCGTCTACTGGAACTGGTACGGCTCGACGTACTCGGTCGTCAGCGGCTTCGGCGGCAAGGTCTGGGACGGCGGCAAGTTCGTCGCCACCACCGACCCCAAGTCCCGCAAGGCGCTGGAGACCCTGGCCAAGGGCTACCAGGACAAGACGTTCCTGAGCGCGGACCTGCAGCCCGCGAGCAACAGCGGGAACACCCAGTTCATCAAGCACAAGGTCGGCTTCTACGCCGGCGGCCGCTGGGTGATCGACATCGTCAAGAAGGGCGGCGAGCTGGACAACTACGACATCGTCCCGTTCCCGTCCGAGAGCGGCGAGCCGATGCCCGGGGCGGTGGCGGCCTCGTACCTGTCGCTGAACAAGGGCACCAAGCAGGCCAAGGAGGCCTTCACCTTCCTGACGGAGTTCGTCAGCAAGGAGGGCCAGGCGCTGCGGCTCAAGGACGGCGGCGCGGTGCCGTCGATCAAGGGCGCCGAGCAGATCGTGCTGGCCGGCAACTACCCGGCGCACGCCCAGACGTTCCTCGACGTGCGTGACACCGGCTTCGCGAACTACCCCGAAGAGGTCGCGGTGCCCGGCCTGACCGCCTCGATCAACGAGCACCTGATGAAGGTCTGGCAGGGCAAGCTCGGCTTCGAGCAGGGCATGACCGAGCTGCAGTCCCTCGTCGACGGCAAGCTGGGCTAGCCGATGGCAGTGCTCGCCGGGCCGCGCGGCAAGACCGCCGCGCGGCCCGCCAAGAAGCTGCGCGACCGGGACGGCTGGTGGGCCACGCTGTTCCTCGCGCCGCAGGTCGGCCTGCTGGTGGTGTTCCTGGTCATCCCGCTCGGGTTCTCCGTGGTGCTGGCCTTCATGAACTGGGACGGGCTCGGGGAGAAGTCGTGGGCCGGGCTGTCCAACTTCGCCGACCAGCTCACCGACCCGCTGTTCGGCCGCGCGGTGTGGAACACGATCAAGCTGGCGTTCCTGACCGTGCCCTTCGGGCTCGCCCTCGCGGTGCTGATCGCGGTCGCCCTGAACAACATCAAGGGCAGCAACTTCTACCGGGTCGTCTACTTCATGCCGGTCGTCACCAGCTCGGTGGCCGTCGCCCTCATGTGGCAGGTCATCCTGGCCGGCGACGAGAACGGCGTGCTGAACACCTCGCTCCGGAACTGGTTCGGCATCGGCGGCCCCGACTGGCTGCTCAGCCCCAGCTGGGTCATCGTGGCGATCGCCGTCGTGACGATCTGGTCCTCGCTCGGCCTCAACGTGGTCATCTTCATGGCCGGGCTGCAGACGATCCCGCCGCAGGTCGTCGAGGCCGCCCGGATCGACGGCGCGGGTCCGTTCCGGATCTTCCGGTCGGTCACGCTGCCGCTGCTGTCGCCCACGATCTTCTTCTCGTCCGTGGTCGCGGTGATCAGCTCGTTCCAGGCGTTCGACCAGATCTACGTACTGGTGGATCCCAAGGACAACGAGGGCGCGCGCACGATCGTGTACCACATCTACGACCTGGGGTTCAAGAAGTTCGAGTTCGGCCCGAGCAGCGCGGCCGCCCTGATCCTGCTGGTGCTCACGCTGCTCGTGACACTGGTCCAGTTCGCCGCGCAGAAGCGCTTCGTCCACTACGACTCGTGAGGCGGTACGCATGAGATCACGGCAGATCGGTCTGCACGCCGCGCTCACGGTCGGCGGGCTGCTGATGTTGTTCCCCTTCGTGTGGATGTTGCTCACCTCCGCCAAGGGCGTGCGGCAGATGATCAACGATCCGACCGCGTGGCTGCCGACCCCCTGGATCTGGCAGAACTATCCCGACGCGCTGTCGACCATGCCGTTCGGGCTGGCGTACTGGAACAGCTTCTACATCGCCGCGCTGAACGTGGCGCTCACCCTGCTCACCTCGGCCATGGCCGCCTACGCCTTCGCCCGGATCAGGTTCAGGGGGTCGGGCGTGCTGTTCGTGGTGTTCCTGGCCACGCAGATGGTGCCCGCGCAGGTGACCATCGTGCCGCTCTACCTGATGCTGGCCAAGTTCGGCTGGATCGACTCGCACCTGTCGCTGATCATCCCGTCCGTGGCGAACCCGTTCGCGGTGTTCCTGCTGCGCCAGTTCATCAGGGCGGTGCCGATCGAGCTGGAGGAGGCGGCCAGGATCGACGGCGCGGGCCGGTGGCGGTGCTTCTGGAGCATCGTCCTGCCCAACATCCGGCCAGGGCTCGGCGCGCTCGGCATCATCGTGTTCCTGGCGTCCTGGAACTCGTTCCTGTTCCCGCTGATCTTCCTGAACACGCCGGAGCTGTTCACCGTCCCGCTGCTGCTCAGCCAGTTCGCCCAGCAGCACGGCGCGACCGACTACGGGCAGATCCTGGCGGCCTCGGCCATCGCCGTGGTGCCGACGCTGATCGCGTTCCTGATCGGCCAGCGGAAGATCATCAACTCGATGGCCGCCTCGGGCCTTGGAGGAAAGTAAGTGCTGGACCTGCGAGAACGTCCCTTCACCGAACGCGGCTCGCGGCTGCTCGTCATGGCGGCCGACGACGGCTCGCTGCGCGTCGCCCGCGCGCTCTACGAGACGCGGCTCGACGACACGACCGTCCGCACCGGCCTGCGCTTCTACGCCGGCGCCCGCGAACTGCGGGTACGCCGGGCGCTGCCGGACCGGGTCGAGTTCGACGGGGACGTCACCCTCGCCTTCGCCGACCCGGACACCCTCGTCGCGATCGGCGAGGGCGTCCGGGCCGTCTGGGACGGCGGCGAGGCGTCCGTCGACGGCTGCGTCACGCTCGCCGGCGAACCGGCCCTCCTGGACGGCGCCAAGGTGCTGGCACAGGCCGCCGAACGCTGGGCCGCCTGGTTCGCCAGGATGCCCGCCGTACCCGCCGAACTGCGCGAACGCGCCGAGCAGGCGTGGTGGACGCTCGCGGTCAACCTGGTGGACATCCAGGGTCGGGAATCCCTCATCCCGTCCAAGTACGGATACGTCGGCCTGTGGAACTGGGACTCCTACTTCCACGCCATCGCCCTCCGGCACGCCGACCCCGACCTGGCCAGGGAGCAGATCCGCATCCTGCTCGACAACCAGCGCCCCGACGGCCTGATCCCCGACGTCGTGCACGACCACGGCGTGCTCGCGGAGACCACCGACCTGCCCCGCTCCGACCTGGCCAGGCTCGCCCAGCACGTCGGCGGCGAGCCGATCCGGCACGTCGTACCCGTGACCAAGCCGCCGCTCACCGCGTGGGCCGTGTGGAAGATCCACGAGGTGGACCCGGACCCCGCCTTCCTGGCCGAGGTCTACGAGCCGCTGGTCCGGTCGCAGGAGTGGTGGTTCACCCACTCCGACCCCGACGGCGACGGGCTGGCCGAGTACCTGCACCCGTACTCGTCCGGGCTGGACGACAGCCCCATCTGGGACCACGGCCCCCGCGCCGAGCCCCCGGACCTGAACTCCTACCTGGCGCTCCAGTACGACCGCCTGGGCGACATCGCCGCCGCCCTCGGCGCGGACGACGGCGAATGGCGGGCCAGGGAGCAGGCGCTCGTGGACCGCATGGTCGAACGCCGCTGGAACGGCCACCGCTTCGTCACCAAGGTCGCCGGAGCGGGCGAGGCCGACGTGCGCACCCCGCTCGACCTCATGCCGCTGCTCACCGGCCGCCTCCCGGCCGAGATCGCCGACCGGCTGGTCCAGGACCTGACCTCGCCCGCCTTCTGGGCCGAACGCCCGGTCCCCACGGTGGCCTTCGACGACCCGCGCTTCGACCCCGACGCCATGTGGCGCGGCCCGGTCTGGCTCAACGTCAACTACCTGCTGATCGACGGCCTGCGCCGCTCGGGCCACCCCGAGGTCGCCGGTGAGCTCGCCGCGCGCACCCTGGCCATGGTGCGCGACGGCGGCGGCCTCTACGAGTACTGGAACCCCCTCACGGGGCGGCGGGCGGGCCGGGCCACGAGCGGCTTCGGCTGGTCCTCGGCGCTGTTCATCGACCTCGCCCACGCCGCCCTATGAGTTCTTGACCAGCGCGAACGCCCCCCGCGTCAGCGCCAGCAACTCCTGGGCGACGGGCCCCTGGTCGAAGGGCGCGGACGGGTTCACGGCCGACGTGGACACCACGTACGTCCGGCCCCCGGCCGTGCGGGCGAGGAAGCTCATGGCCAGCAGGCCGGGCTCCGAGCCGCCCTTGTGCCACACCAGGGGCCACTGCGCCTTGTCCAGCCGCAGCCCCGCGTCGGCGATCGAGAGGATCTCGCCGACGCGGGCATCCTTCAGCCCGGCCAGCCCGCTGTAGGCCCGGCAGACCTGGACGGGCGTCGCGAACCACTCCAGGCTGTCCAGGTCGCGCGGCTCGCTCCAGGGCCGCACCTTCGACAGCGGCACCTTGCCGACCACCTTGTCCAGGTAGGCGCGGCGGGCGGACGTGCCGAGCGAAAGGTACCGCTCGGCGTGCCGGGGGTAGCCGGCGCCCTTGAGCACGAACAGCTCCCTGGTCGTCAGGAACGGCACGTTGCGCCGGTCGCCGCCCCACGAGCGCATGACCCGCTCGACCGTCCGGCGGCCGGCCTTGTCGATCAGCAGGTCGGCGGCGGTGTTGTCGCTGATCGAGATCATCAGCCGGGCCGCCTCCAGCACCGTCACCTCGCTGTTGTCGGGACGGTCCTGAAGCTCGCCGCTCGGCAGGCTCTTCAGCTCGGGCCTGATCGTGAGCTTGGTGTCCCAGCCGAACGCGCCGCTCCTGACCCGCTCGGCCACCGCGCCCAGCACGTACAGCTTGAACATCGAGCCCAGCGGGAAACTCTTCTCGCCGGCCACCGCGTGGACCGGGCGGCAGCGGCCGTCGCCGGTCACCTCGGCGGCCAGGAAGCCGGCCCGCGGCGCGGCCTGACGCAACCGCCGGTCCAGCTCCGACCAGCTCGCCGGTGCCACGGCGGTGAACTGGATGTAGTCGACCTTGCCGGTCCCGTCCACGCCGAGCGCGAGGGTGAACGCCTTGCCGCCCGCCGCGACGGTGGCCGACAACGACCGCTCCTGGGCCTGGTCCAGCCGGTCCAGCCGCATGCCGCCGAACCCGGCCAGCGCCTGGTTGAGCTGCGCCGGAGGGATGTGTTCGAGGAAGGTGGGCGCGAAGTGCCCGGCCAGCTCGGCGTCGCCGACGGGCAGCCGGTTGACCGCGTCCAGCAGCCAGGTCAGCTGCCTGCCCGCGGGGGTGTCGGGGATCTCCACCGCCGCGCGGGCGGCGGGGGTGGACGTGGGGGCGGCCGAGACCGTCGCGCGGGCGGGGACGGGCTGCGTCGCGCAGGCGGTCACCGCCGCGGCCAGGACGGCCGTCGCCAGAACGGGGAACCTGTGGTGAGACATGACCCCAGCCAACAACGCGCGCCGGACCCGCGCCCACCATACGGGCCACCGTTCTCGCAGGTGAGGGTAGCCGTATGAAATGTGCGGATAACCTCATTGACGCCCTTTCTGTTCCTCCGGACGATGGTGGTCTATGAGTTCCAGGCTGCTCGCCGGATCGCTGGCGACCATCGGGGCCGGAGGCACCCTCGCGGGCGCGCTGTCGGAGTCCCGGATGGGCACCGCGCCGCAGGATTGGGCCTACGCCGTCCTCGGCGTGGTGCTGCCCGCGCTGGGCTGGCTGCTCGTCGTCCGCCGCCCCGACCTGCGCTACGGCTGGCTGTTCCTGGCCGCCGCGGCCTGCCTCGGCCTCGGCTCGCTGGGCACCGGCCTGGCCATCAGGTTCCACTACACCGGGCCGGTCGTCGTCTGGATGTCCGCGCTCTACGCCATGTACTACGGCCTGACCTGGATCTTCGTCCCGCTGCTCTTCCCCGACGGCCGCCTGCCGTCCCGCCGCTGGCGGCCCGTGGCCTGGATCGGCGGGATCGCGATCGCCATGCACACGGTGGGATTCGGGCTGTTCGTGACCGACCCCGCCCGGCCGGGACAGCTGCCCGCCGAGCCGTCCACCGCCTTGATCTGGGCGTCCCTGGTCAGCGCGCTGGGCCAGCTCCTCGTCTTCCTGACCGCCGTCGTCGTCCTGGCCGGGCTCGTGGTGCGCTGGCGGCGCAGCGAGCCGGCCGAACGCGGCCAGTACGCCTGGATGGTCGCCGGCACCACCGTCCAGCTCTCCGCGGGCGTGCTGCTCCTGTACGTGCTGAGCGCGCGGCTGTGGGGCGCCGCGCTGATCGGCATCTTCGCGGTGATGACGCCGCTGCCGGCCGCCGTCCTGGCGGGGATCGTCCGGCACCGGCTGCTCGACATCCGGTTCGGCCTGCGGGGCTCCCGCCTGCACTTGATCTTCGACGTCCGGCCCACCGTGGACGAGGTGCTGTCCGGGCTGAGTACCGCCCTCGCGGCCACGCCCGAGCCGGTCGAGCAGCTCGGCCGTCTCGCCGCGGCCGTACGCGACGGGCTGGAGGCCCGGTGGGCGGCCGTGGCGCTGGCCGACGGCACCCGGGTGGCCGCGGGCGAGGAGGAGGGCCGGGCGGCGCTCACCGTGCCGGTACGCGGCGGCCTCGGCCACATCGAACTCGGCCCGCGCAGGGCCGGCCGGTACGACCGCGAGGACCGGCGGGTCCTGGAGGCGCTGGCCGTGCCCGCCGGTCTCGCGATCCAGAGCGCCGGGCTGGTGGCCCGCCTGGTCAACGCCCAGGAGGCCGAGCGGCGGCGGATCGAACGCAACATCCACGACGGCGTGCAGCAGCAGCTCGTCGCCCTCATCGCCGGCCTGGAGCTGGCCCGCGTCGCCGGCGCCGGTCCCGAGACGCTGGGCCGCCTGCGCGAACAGGCCCGCCAGACCCTCGCCGACCTGCGCGAACTGGCCGCCGGCATCCACCCGTCGGCGCTCAGCCAGGGCGGCCTGGTGGAGGCCGTCGAGGAACGCTGCTCGGGACTGCCCGTGCCCACGAAGGTCGTCTCCGACCCCGGGCTGCGGGCCCGCCGCTTCACGGACGAGATCGAGGGCGCGATGTACTTCACCGTCAGCGAGGCCGTCGCGAACGCGCTCAAGCACGCCGCCGCCACCCGGATCGAGGTAAGACTGACCCTGGCCCCCGGCCGCGTACGGGCCACGGTCGCCGACGACGGCGCGGGCTTCACCCCGGACACCACCGGCCGCCGGGGCCTGGCCACGCTCGCCGACCGCCTCGACGCGCTGGGCGGCGGCCTGGAACTCGACAGCGAGCCCGGAAAGGGGACACGCATGCACGCCTGGGTGCCCGCCGATGCCTGAGCCGATCCGCGCGGTCGTGGCCGACGACCACTACCTGGTACGCGAGGGCACCAGGCAGCTCCTGGAGCTGTCGGGCGAGGTGAGGGTCGTCGGCGCGGTCGGCGACGCCGACGAGCTGCTGGACGCCGTACGCCGGCTGGGGCCGCAGGTCGTGATCACCGACATCCGCATGCCGGGAGGCGAGTGGCGGCAGGGCTTCGAAGGCATCGACGCGGCTCACCGCGTCAGGTCCGGCCATCCCGGGATCGGCGTGGTGGTGTTGTCGCAGTTCTCGGACGCGCTGTTCGCCTTCGAGCTGTTCAAGCACGGGACGGCCGGGTTCGCGTACCTGCTGAAGGACCGCGTGGGCGACCTCGAAGAGCTGCTCGGCGCGATCAGGGCGGTCGCCGGGGGCGGCTCGGTCATCGACCCCCAGGTGGTCGAGGGCCTGCTGGCCAGGCGCGAGGTACGCGGCCAGGGGGACTCGCTGACCCCCAGGGAACGGGACGTGCTGCGCGAGATGGCCCACGGCCGCTCCAACGCCGGCATCGCCCGCGCCCTGCACCTGTCGATCTCGTCCGTCGAGAAGAACGTGAACGCGATCTTCACCAAGCTCGGGCTGGAGAACAGCGGCGACGTGCACAGAAGGGTGGCCGCCGTCCTCGCCTACCTGGGGCCGTCCGACCGCTAGCCGAAGACGGCGGGCGGCGGGACCGGGGCGAGGACGGGGTCGCCGTCCTTGATGGGGTACGCGCCGCCGATGAAGTTCTTCAGCGCCTCGCCGTGCACGCAGCGCGCCTGGGTGAGGCCGCCGGCCGCGCGCCGGGTCAGCGGGTCGAGCGGCAGCTCCGTACGCGAGGCCGCGACGATCAGGTTGCCGAACCGGCGGCCCCGCATGACCCCGGGCTCGGCCATCAGCGCCACGTGCCGGAACGCGTCGCACACCGTGGCCAGCAGCCGCTTGGCGAAGGCCAGGCCCTTGCCGTCGGCCAGGTTGATCAGCAGCGTGCCGTCCGGGGCCAGCACCCGTGCCAGGTCGCCCATGTACTCCGCGGTGGCCAGCTCAACCGGCATCGTGGCGCCCGTGAACGCGTCGAGCACGACCAGGTCGGCCGAGGCGTCCCACACCTTGGCCGTGCCCTCGCGGCCGCCGGCCACGATGACCTTCAGCCGGGGGACCGAGCGCAGGTCGAGCTGCTCGCGTACCAGGTTCACCAGCAGGCCGTCCGGCTCGATCACGATGTGCCGGGAGCCGGGGCGGGTGGCGGCGAGGTAGCGGGGGATCGTGCACGCGCCGCCGCCGACGTGGACGCAGCTCAGCGGCCCTTCGCGGAGCAGGTCGATGACGTCCGCCATGAGCCGGACGTACTCGAAATCCAGAAATGTCGGGTCTTGTAGGTCAACGTACGACTGCGGTACGCCATCCTTGGACAGCACCCAGCCGTCCTGCCTGTCCAGGTCCCGGAGAAGTTCGACCTCGCCGAACGTCACCGGATAAAGGCCAGGCATCGGTTCCCGCTGTCCACGTGCCACGCTGATCCCTCCCTGGGAGAACCGTATGCGACGCCGAAGGCTGATTGTGCTCGTCATCGCGATTGTCGCGATATCAGGCGCGGGACTGTTCGCCTTTCTGGCCGCCGACCACGTCAAGGGCAGCGCCGCGCAGACGGCCGCCGGGTACTTCGACGCCTGGCGCAAGGGGGACGTGGCGGGCATGGCCCTGCTGGTCGACCGGCCGCCCGCCGACTTCTACGACCGCCACCGGTCGTTGTCGGAGGAACTGCACGTCAAGTCGATCGAGCTCACACCGGGACCGGTGCGGAGCACGGGGGAGGAGTCGGCCGAGGTGCGCTTCTCGGGCGTGCGCGAGCTGACGGACCTCGGGCCGTGGCCGTTCGACAGCCTGCTGCGGCTGGGCGTACGGGACCGGGCGTGGCGGGTGTTGTGGACGCCCGAGACGCTCCACCCGCTGCTCAAGGACGGCGGCACGCTGGAGCTGGAGGAGGTCGAGGCGTCGGCGGCCGAGCTGGTCACCAGCGAGGGCGACAAGATCCCCAACGACAGTTACGCCGACGCCTACCTCAACCCGCTCAAACCCGAGTTCGCCGCGGCCAACCACGGGCTGGAGCTGGTGTCGAAGTCGCCGGGCCAACCCGACAAGGCGCTGCTGACCCGCCTGCCGAAGGCGAACGTCGAGCGCACCACGCTGTCGCGCCAGGTCCAGGCCGCCGCCGCGCGGGCGCTGGACGGCGTGGCGAACTCCTCGATCGTGGTCGTCCGGCCGAGCACGGGCGAGATCCTGGCCCTGGCCGACCGGCTGGAGGACAACTTCAGCGCGGTGCGCGACGCCTTCCCGCCCGGTTCCACGTTCAAGACGATCGTGGCGGCCGCGCTGCTGGAGAAGGGGATGAGCCCGTCCGACGAGGTGGGGTGCCCGGCCTCGTACGCGCCGCCGTTCTCGGCGCTGATCAGCAACGACGGCGACGCGGAGCGCGGTACCGTCACCTTCGCCGACGCCTTCGCCTACTCCTGCAACACCACGTTCGTCGAGCAGGCGACGACCAGGCTGACGATGGAGGACCTGCGCAGGACGGCCGCGCGGTGGGGGTTCGACCGGCCGATGGCGACCGGTGTGGGAGGCAGGTGCGGTTCGATCCAGCAGACCGACAACACCGACATGTTCTCCCTGAACGTCATCGGCCAGGGCACGGTGGTGGCCACCCCGCTCTGCATGGCGACCGTGGCCGCCGCCGTGCAGAACGGCACCTGGCGCTCGCCGCGCCTGCTGTCGAAGGAGGACGTACGCCGCGTGGACGGTGAGCCGTTCCCGGACGTGCGGCTGGAGGAGGGGGTCGTCGGCGCGCTGCGGGAGATGATGGCCGCGGTCGTGGACCACGGTACGGCGAGCGGGTCGGGGCTGCCGGCGGGTGTGGCGGGCAAGACGGGGACCGCCGAGGTGGAGGGGCGGACGTCGCACGGCTGGTTCATCGGCTACCGCGACGACCTGGCCTTCTGCGTGTTCGTCCGGAACGGGGGATCGGGCCGCTCGGCCGCGGTGCCGATCGCGGTGCGTTTCCTGAACGGACTGTGACCAGGCGCACTCTGGCTCAATCCGTAACCTACGGTACCGTAGGTTACATGACGACCATCACCGTGAAGCCGAGGCTACGTGGCTGGTTGCACACCGGGGCGCTGCCCGTGACGCTGGTGGCCGGGTTCGTGCTCGTGGCGCTCGGCCCGACCCTTCAGGCCCGGCTGGCGGCCAGCGTCTACGCCATCACCTCGGGGCTGCTGTTCGGCATCTCGGCCACCTACCATCGGGGCACGCTGGGGCCGCGCCTGGCCGAGGTGTTGCGCCGGTTCGACCACGCCAACATCTATCTGATCATCGCCGGCACCTACACGCCGTTCGCGCTGCTGGCCCTCGACGGCGCGGCCAGGATCGCCGTGCTCTCCGTCGTCTGGGGCGGCGCGCTGTCCGGGGTGCTGTTCCGGGTGTTCTGGATGGGTGCGCCGCGCTGGCTCTACACCGTCCTGTATCTGGCGCTGGGCTGGACCGCGATCTTCGTGATGCCGCAGCTGCTCCAGGGCGCGGGGGTGGCCGCCGTCGTGCTCGTGGCGGTGGGCGGGGTGTTCTACACGGCCGGTGCCGTCGTCTACGGTCTGCGCCGCCCCGATCCTTCTCCGCGCTGGTTCGGCTTCCATGAGGTCTTCCACGCTTTCACGGTGGCCGCGTACCTGGTGCAGTACATAGCGGTGTCGATCGTGGTCTACTCCCACATATAGGCCGACATTTGACTCAATGCTGGTCTGTTTTCGCGTGGATCACGGAAAGCAGAGCAGTATGCAGGAAATTTCGCGTTCGTGGTGGCTGCTGCTCGTACGCGGCATCGCCGCGATCATCTTCGGCGTGCTGGCGTTGATCTGGCCGGGGATCACGCTGCTGGTACTGGTGATCTTCTTCGGCGCGTACGCCATCGTCTCCGGCGTCTTCGCCCTGTTCGCCGCGTTCCGGCACGAGACGCGGTCGCGGGGCTGGCTGATCTTCTCCGGCGTCATCAGCATCCTGGCCGGTATCGCGGCCTTCGTCTGGCCGGGGATCACCTCGCTCGCCCTGCTCTACCTCATCGCCTTCTGGGCCATCGTCTCCGGCATCTCCGAGATCGTGGCCGGAATCCAACTCCGCAAGGTCATCGACAACGAATGGATGCTCATCGTGGGCGGCATCCTCGCGGTCATCTTCGGCATTCTGCTCCTCATCTGGCCCGGCGCCGGAATGCTGAGCCTCGTCTGGCTCATCGGCATCTTCGCCATCCTGTACGGAATCGCCATGATTGTTCTGTCACTTCGTGTGAAGAACTTCACTTAGAGGGCATGACTACCATAAATTTTACGGATATGCCGGTCTTTCTCATGAGGAACCTCCGGCTTGTCCAACGATCTTGGAGAAGGCATGGACGTACACACCCGCCTTGCCCGCCACCTGCTCGTCGATGGTTACCGTCTCGTCCTCGATCTCGAACTCAGCCGCGGCTCCTGGCTGGTCGACGCCCGCAACGGCCGTCGCTACCTGGACTTCTACACCTTCTTCGCCTCGGCCCCGCTCGGTGTGAACCCGCCCTTCGACCCCGACTTCGCCGCATTGCTCGGCCAGGTGGCGCGTAACAAGCCCGCCAACCCCGACATCTACACCGAGCACCTGGCCGACTTCGTCGACACCTTCGCCCGTGTGCTCGGCGACCCGGAGCTGCCCCACCTGTTCTTCGTCGAGGGCGGCGCCCTGGCCGTGGAGAACGCGCTCAAGACCGCCTTCGACTGGAAGAGCCGGCGCAACGAGGCCGCCGGACGTCCCCGCGACCTGGGCACCAAGGTCATGCACCTGACCCGGGCCTTCCACGGCCGCAGCGGCTACACGCTGAGCCTGACCAACACCGAACCGGGGAAGACCGACCGCTTCCCGAAGTTCGACTGGCCGCGCATCGACGTACCGGCCATCCACCTCGGTGACGTGGAGGCCGCCGAGGAACGCGCGCTGGCCCAGGCCAGGGCCGCGTTCGAACGCCACCCGCACGACATCGCCTGCTTCATCGCCGAGCCGATCCAGGGCGAGGGCGGCGACAACCACATGCGGGCCGAGTTCCTGCGCGCGATGCAGGACCTGTGCCACGAGCACGACGCCCTGTTCATCCTGGACGAGGTGCAGACCGGCGGCGGCACCACCGGCACGCCCTGGGCCTACCAGCAGCTCGGCCTGGCCCCCGACGTGGTGGCCTTCGCCAAGAAGGTGCAGGTGGGCGGGATCATGGCCGGCCGCAGGGTGGACCTGGTGGCCGACAACGTCTTCCAGCTCAGCGGCCGGATCAACTCCACGTGGGGCGGCGGCCTGGTGGACATGGTCCGCAGCCGCGGCATCCTGGAGATCGTCGAGCGCGAGGGCCTGATCGCCCGCGCCGGCACGCTCGGCGGCGAGCTGCTCGAACGGCTCACCAAGCTGGAGGCCGAGCACCCCGACACGGTCTCGGGCGTGCGCGGCAGGGGCCTGATGTGCGCCTTCGACCTGCCCGACCAGGCCGCCCGCGACGGCTTCGTGACCCGGCTCAGGGAGGAGCACGGCGTGCTGGCGCTGCCCTGCGGGCCCCGGTCCGTACGTCTGCGCCCGGCGCTGAACATCCCCGAGGCCGACCTCGAACACGGCCTGAACGCACTGTCCGCCGCGCTCTGAGCGCCCACGCCTACTGCGCGCGGCGGCTCAGTCCGGTGAGGCGATGCTGGTGGCGCTACGGCGCGGGCCGCCGTAGCGCCAGAAGAAGTTCAGCAGCACGCTGACCCGGTTGCGCCCGCCCAGCAGGTAGGCCACATGCACGAAGATCCAGGCCAGCCAGGCGGGCAGGCCGCGCATGGTCAGCCCGTTCGCGAGCTGGAGCACGGCCTCCGCCTTGCCGACGGTGGCCATGATCCCCGGGTCGCGGTAGGAGAAGGCGCTGAGCGGCCGTCCGTGGGCGGCGGCGAGGATCTGCCGGCCCACGTGCCTGCCCATCTGGATGGCCGGCTGGGCGAGCTGGGGCAGCGCGTTCGGCTGCCCGGCCAGGTCCCCGGCGACGAAGATCTCCGGATGGCCGGGCACGTTGAGCGCCTCGGTGAGCGTGATCCGGCCGCCCTTGCCCTGCGGCAACCCCCAGTCGGCCACCTGCTTGGGCGCGGTCACGCCGAGGGCCCAGACGGTGACGTCGCTCGGCAGGCGCGTCCCGTCGTCCAGGACGACCGCGTCCGGCTCCACGCCCGCCACCGTGGCTCCCAGGCGCATACGCACCCCTCTCCTGCGCAGCGCCGCGGCCAGCGCGACGCGCAGCCGCGACTTGTACGGCGCCAGCACGTAGTCGAACCGCTCGACCAGGGTGACGCTCGTCTGGTCCGGCCGGATCTCGGGATGCGTCAGCGGGATCGTACGGCGGCGCAGCTCGGCCAGCGTGCCCGCGGTCTCCACGCCGGTCGCGCCCCCGCCCACGATCACGACGTGGGTGCTCTCGCGCCGGCCCGACGCGGTGTCCTCCAGGTAGTGCTGGAGCCGTCGCCGCAGGTCGGCCGCGTCGTGCAGCGAGTAGATCGGCAGCGCGTTCTCCGCGGCGCCGCTCACGCCGATCCAGTTGGTGGTGACGCCGGTGGCGATCACCAGGTAGTCGTAGTCGAGTGCGGAGCCGTCCTCGAACTCCACCCGCTTCTCGCCGGGGTGCACCTTGCTGAGCGCTGCCCGGTGGGCGCGGACGTTCGGCCACTTCGCGGAGAACGTACGGATCGGGTAGGAGACGTCGGACGTGCCCATCCCCGCCGTGGCCACCTGGTAGAGCAGGGGCTGGAAGGTCGAGTACGGATTCCGGTCCACAAGCGTGACCAGTGCGCCGCCCTTGGCCAGCTCCCGTGTCGCGGACAGCCCGGCGAAGCCGGCCCCCACGACGACGACGCGAGCTCTCTGCACCATGATCACGTCCCTCCGGATTCCGTTCCATGGTCCATATGGCACACAGGGCATCACTTAAACCATTTCTGCCGGATACACCACCGGGAGGTGGGGAGATCCGGGGTAGGGCACCACGTATGTCTGAGCAAGTGACCACGATGGAACGTCTGGGCCGCCGGATAGCCGAACGCCGCGAGTCGCTGAACCTGAGCAGGCAGGACCTGGCGGACAGGTCGGGCGTGGCGGTCGGCTACGTCGCCTACCTGGAGGACCAGTCCGGCATCTCGGTGCGCGAGGCCCTGGCCCGCCTGGCCGTGGCGCTGGAGACGACCGTGGAGGAGCTGCTCGGCGAGGTGGCCGGGATCCCGCTGGGGACGGGCCCGGCCGCGGCCCACGCCACGCTGGAGGTGCTCGACGAGAACGAGTGCCTGCACCTGCTCCGGCCCGGGGGAGTGGGCCGGATCGCCTTCGAGGGCCGCTACGGCCTGACCGTGCTGCCGGTGAACTTCCGGATGTCCGAGGGCTCGATCGTGTTCCGCACCGTGGCGGGCGGCAGCACCGACCAGGACCTGAGCACCGGCGTCGAGAACGTCGAGTACGGGGTCGCGTTCGAGGTCGACCGCATCGAGGAGGTGACGCGGGGCGGCTGGAGCGTGCTCGTCCACGGCTCGCTGCACCACGTCACGTCCGACGAGGAACGGGCCGAGGCGGAGCAGACGGGCGTCGAACCGTGGGCCGGCGGGCAGCGCCAGCGCTACCTGAAGATCAGGCCCACCCGCCTGACCGGCCGCCGCATCCAGCCCGGCTGACCCCGCCGGACCCCGTCACCCGCGGGCAGGCCACGGTGGGGGCCCCGCGGCAAGGGACCCGACCGGCTCAGGAGCCGTCCTTCCTGAGCGAGAGCCACAGCCCGATCGCCGTCACCCGGGAGTCGACGCCCAGCTTGGCGTAGATCCGGTTGACGTGGTTCTTCACGGTCTTCTCGCTGAGGAACAGGCGCTGGGCGATCTGGCCGTTGGACTGGCCCGTGGCGATGAGGTCCATGACCTCGGCCTCGCGTTTGCTCAAGGACGTGATCACGCTATCGAACGCTGCGTCGTCGACTCTCATCCGGCCTCCGGGGGCGCGCAGACGGTCTGATCGCCGATGGCCCCCGTGCTTCCGGCGTTAGCGGTAGACAGCGAGCATAACTCGCATTGTCCTGATTTGGGGACGTTGCCGGGAGAAAACGACAACAGCCGGTCCCGAGGGACCGGCTGTGTGCTTGGGGTGAGTGAAGGGACTTGAACCCTCGACATCCAGGACCACAACCTGGCGCTCTGCCAACTGAGCTACACCCACCACGGCCGCCCACTCCGTGACGGCACAGGAAAAGTGTAGCGGGGTTCGGGAGTCTTTACGCCATCCAATTACCCGCTGACCCGTTCGGCGAGTTGCCGCGCGGTCGCCGAGTCGGGGCCCGGCTGGCCCACGAAGATGGCCGCGCGGTAGTAACGCAGCTCCCTGATGCTCTCCGTGATGTCGGCCAGCGCGCGGTGTCCGCCCTGCTTCTCGGGCGCGGCGAAGTAGACCCGCGGGTACCAGCGGCGGACCAGCTCCTTGATCGAGGAGACGTCGACCATCCGGTAGTGGAGCCAGGCGTCGACCCCGGGCATGTCCCTGGCGATGAACGTGCGGTCGGTGCCGATCGAGTTGCCGCACAGCGGCGCCTTCTTCGGCTCCGGCACGTGCCGCCGGATGTAGTCGAGCACGAGCGACTCCGCCTCCGCCAGCGTGACCCCGCCCGGCAGCTCGGGCAGCAGGCCCGAGGCGGTGTGCATCTCGTGCACGACCTGCGACATCTGCTCCAGCGACTCCGGCGGCGGCTTGATGACCACGCTCACGCCTTCGTCGAGCTGATTGAGCTCGCTGTCGGTGATGACACACGCCACCTCGACCAGCGCGTCACGCCCAAGGTCGAGCCCGGTCATCTCGCAGTCGATCCAGACCAGCACGTCACTCATTCGATCTCCTCGCCCAGCGGCTCGGAGCAATCCGCCCGCTTGTTACCCCACCAGCCTAGTGCCACCGGTTACGCGGGCTTGAGCGAGCCGAGAACCTTCCCGACCACGTCGGTGCCCAGATTGTCCGGAACGGAGACGTACAGCAGCGTCGGGCGCTGGCCGGACCCGCGGTCCATGAGCACGAGCGCGGCGTTCTCCTTCTTCCACTTGTAGCCCTTCGTCTCCGCCACGGCGGTGAAGTCGAGCTGGAACTGCATCACCCACGCCTGATTGTCGCCGATCTTCACGGCCTTGTTCTCGATGATCTTGGTGGTGTGCTGCGGCTCGTAGAACTCGGTGCTGAACTGCATGAACAGCACCTTCGCCGTCTCCTCCAGCCCCGAGGCGCCCGCGTACGGGATCAGGGCGGCCAGCGGGCCCGCGTAGGCGTTGCCGATCCAGTCCTTCTCGCCCTCGTAGTTCTCCTGCGAGCTGGCGTTCACCCCGCTGGTCCAGATCTGCTGCGTCGGGTCGGAGCCGTTGACGTCGCCGTACGCGGGCACCTTCCAGCCGTCGGGCACCTGGTAGGACAGGCCGGTCTTGGGGTCGGTGATCCGGCCGTCCTGCGGCTGCGGCAGCTCGCCGCCCTGCGCCGGCGGCTCGGTCGGCGGCTCGTTGGAGGGCGGCTCCTCCGTCGGGAACGGCTGGGTGTCCTCGGTGGAGGGCGAGGCCACCGGCGTGCTGCCGCCGCGGTTGATGAAGAAGATCCCGGCCACCACGATCAGCGCGACCACGACCAGTGCGGCCAGCCCGCCGAACACCCACGGCAGCGGGTTGCCCTGCTTGGGCGGCGGCGGCGCGTAGCCGGGGCCGGGCAGCGGGCCACCGGCCCACGGGCCGGACTGCGGACCCGACTGCAGGCCGTGTTGCGGGCCGGACTGCGGGCCGGGCTGCCCGCCCGGCTGCGGGCCGTAGCCGGGCTGCGCCTGCGTGGGCTGCTGGTCGGGGGCGGACTGACCGTAGGCGGGCTGTCCGAAGGAGGGCTGGCCGTACTGGAGAGTGGGGTTCGCCGGGGTGGCCGACCAGTCGGGGGACGACTGGGGCTGCGGCCCGGGGCCGGACTGTGGCCCGGAGGACGGCTGCTGGGCCTGCGGCTGCGGCTGCCGCTCCTGCGCGTGGGTGGCGTCCGTCCATTGGTTGCCGTCCCACCAGCGGAGCTGCGGCTCTCCGTACGGGTCGGGGTACCAGCCCGCGGGGGTCTGCGTGGTCATGCCCGTCAGATTAGTAAGAACCGCTTTGTTGCGCATTCAGCGAGCGTCAGCACTTGTACGTGAAGCTCACCTTGTCCGTACGCGCCGGGCCGGGTGAGAGCACCTTGAGCGTGGCCGTCGCCTTGACGCTGCTCTTGCCCGACAACGTCCAGCGCAGTGGCACGGAGTACGACGTCTGGTCCGACCTTGTGCGTAATGTGCCCTTGACGACCTCCTTGTCCAGGTTCTTGCGCCACTCGTAGCTGATCTCGCCCACGCCCCCGTTCGTGACCACCTTGCCCGTCACGATGATCGCGTCGTCGCAGCCCAGCGTCTTCTTCGGCACGGTCACGTCGATCGACATGACCGTCAGCTCGGGGACGTCCGTCAGCCTGAACCAGGCCATGATCGCGCCCGCCATGATGACCGCGAAGAGCGCCGAGGACAGGATCGTGCGCCGCCGCCGTCGCCGCGAGACCTTGGCCACCCGGCCGGCGGTACGGTTCCCCGGCTGGTGGACGGTCGGGGCGCCGGTCCGTCCCTCGCGCCAGATCCGCTCGGCCGTCGTCTCCTGGCGCTGCTGGGCCGTCCCGGTCCCGGTGCCCACCCCCGGACCGAACTGCAGCCGGGGTTGCGAGCCCGACGCCGGCACACGCAGCAGCGTGACGATGTCGCCCTCGTCCTGCGGCGCCGGCGGCGGCTGCGTGGCGAACGGCGCCTGCGCGAACGCCGACCTGCCGCGCGCCGCCCGTGCCAGGGCGTCCCGGCTGATCAGGCCGCCGGGCAGCGCCTCGCGTTCCCGGGACAGCAGGGTCCTGGCCGCGTCGAGGCCGAGCGTGGTGGCCGTGCCGGCGGCCCGTTCGAACAGGCCGGCGGCGCGCGGCGCGGTCTGCGTGAAGGCGGCGGCCAGCCCGCGGGCCAGCGACGCCCAGCCCGCCGCGTCGCGCTCGCGCGGCGAGACCTGGCCGCGGATCGCGTCGGACAGGCCGCGCTCGGACAGCAGCGCGGCCCCCTCGGCGGTGACGACCACGGTCCCGGGGTGCACCGAGCCGTGCGTGACCCCGGCGGCGTGCAGCGCGATCAGCGTCTGCCCGGTCTCCATCAGCACCGACGCCGCCCCCGCCGGGTCGATGGGCGCGCCGGAGAGCAGGTCGGCCAGCGTCGGGCTGACCGCCTGCGCGGTGAGCAGCCACACCTGGTCGCCCGCCGCCACCACGTCGGCCACCGGGATCAGCCCGCCCAGGCCGCCCAGCACGAGGTGCTGGTCGGTCATGACGGCGCTCACCACACGCTCCCGTACGCCGGGCATGCCGATGACCCGAGGGTCGAACAGCAGCGCCCCGGCCCTGCGGCCGTCCGGCGAGATGGCGTCGATCCAGTTGCCGAGCTCGGTCATCCAGGTGTGCTCGGTGAGCCGGAACCCGGCGATTCCGTTCCTAGGGTTGTCCATCGCCGTTGCCCCCCCGGCGCGTTCTAGCGCTGCTTTCTGTGACGTCCCGTCATGCGACGCTTCACCGCAAGTGTGACCGGAACCGCGCCGGACGTCATCAGGCCGAGCGCGAGGAGTCCGGCCTGCGCCTTGCCCACCTGGTCCAGGGTGGGCGTCTGGGTGCCGCCTCCGCCGTCGCCGTCGTCGGTCGAGGTCCGGGTCGGGGTCGGCTCCTGCGTCTGGGAGGGCGGCGTGCTGGTCGGGGGCGTGCTGGTCGGGGGCGTCCGGGTGGGGGGCGTCCTCGTGGGCGGGGCGGAGGTCGGGGTCGGGGTGGGCGTGGGGGCGGCCGAGGTGGGCTTGCTGCCGTTGCTGGTCGTGCTGTTCTTGCCCGTGATGTCCGGCTCCGGCGAGTCGGTCGGGGTCGGCGTCCTGACCGGCTTCCTGGTCGGCTTGCGCGTCGGGGTCGGCCGGGGCGTCCGCGACGGCGAGGGTGACGCCGTCGCCGTCGGCAGGACGGGCGGCGACGTCGAGACCGCCGGGGCCGTGGACGTCGGCGTCGGGTCGGGCTCGGAGGTGGTCTCCTCCGGCGTCGCGGTCGGCTCCTCCGTCGGCTCCTCCTCGGTCGGCTCCTCGATCACGGGGTCGGCCCCGCTCGGCGTGACCTCGCTGGTCTGCGCCCGCAGCACCGGCTCGTCGGTGGAGGAGTTGACCAGGATCACGCCCACGGTGACCACCACGCCGACGGCGACCGCGCCGATCGCGACCTTGGCCGAGAGCTTGCTGAGCAGGCGCGCGGGGTCGGGGAAGCGGGTCTCGGTGAGCGCGGTCTGCGTCTCGACCGGATCGTGCAGCGGGCTCGGGAACAGCAGCATCAGCAGGCCCGCGAGCGCGGCCAGGCGGCGGCGTCCGCGTTCCTCCCAGTCGGCGCCGTACGCCTCGGCCGCGATGGCCTCCAGCTCGGTCAGGAACGCCTCCGCGGACGGCGGCCGCTCGTCCGGCTGCTTGGCCAGGCCGCGTTCGACCAGGCCCTGCAGCGCCTGCGGCACCTCCTCCACGCGCGGCGGCGCGCTCTGGTGCTGGCGGGCGAGCGCGGCGATGTTGGGTGCCCGGTAGGGCCGGGTGCCGGTCAGGCACTCGAAGAACACCACGGTGGCGGCGTAGACGTCGGTCGTGGGCCCGGCGGGACCACCCGCCCACTGCTCCGGCGCCATGTACGGCGGTGTGCCCGCGGCGCTGACCCCCTCGCCGGCCCGGACCGCGATGCCGAAGTCCACCAGCTTGCTCACGCCGTCGCCCTGGACCATCACGTTCTCGGGCTTGAAGTCGCGGTGGACGACGCCGATCGAGTGCGCGGCGGCCAGGCCCTGGAGCGAGCCCTTGAGGGCGACCAGCGTGGCCTGGGCCCCGGTCGGCCCCTCGGACCGGAGGATCTCGCGCAGCGAGACGCCGTTGACCAGCTCCATGACGATCGCGGCGCCCTGCCCGGACTCGACGTAGTCGATCAGGCGCGCGTGGTGCGAGCTCTGCAGGGTGCCGATCAGCCGGGCCTCGTGCCGGAACCTGGCCACGAAGCCCATGTCGGACCTGAGCTCGTCGTTGAGGTATTTGATGGCGACTTCCACGCCGTCGTGATCGCGCGTGGCCAGGACCACCCGGCCGGCGGCACCGCTGCCCAGTTCCCGGACTTCGGTATAGCCGGGGACCCCCCACTGCCCTTCGCCGTACATAAAACGGTCTCCTCTGGAGTCATCGGGCCCCCACCCGCATCAAACGCTGCGTAGCTTAACCAGAGGGAAGGGCTTTCCCGCCATCGATATGCCGATATGGCCGAATCAGGAGGTCAGTCGCCCCTGTCGGGAGTGTCTGATTGTGGGGATTCCTGCGGTTTGGGTGTTTCATGTGGTTTTGGGGTCTCTCCTGGTTTGGGGGTCTCCCTGGGACACTCCGGGGTCTTCCCGCTCGCCCGGTCGGAGCCGTTGGCCGCGCCGGGCGACGTGCTCGCCGTGACGGCCCAGGTCGTGCCGCACGGGATCTTCAGCGACCGGTTCACCGTCCTCGTGTAGGAGGTGTCGCCGGACAACGTCAGCCGCTCCGAGCCGGCTGCCTCGCCGCCGAGCAGGAACCCCACGTCGAGCGTCACCGGCCGGTCGTCGGCCGTGACCACCGAGACGGTCGCCACGAGGCCGCTCTCGCCGGGCCCGGCCCTGACGATCGAGACCTGCTTCACGGCGGGCGGGCAGGTGACCTCGGTACGGGCGGTCTGCGTACGGTCGCCGGCGCGGACCCGTACCGAGAGGGTGGCGCCGCAGGGGCGCGACCTGAAGGAGTGGGCGAAGGCCCGGAAGTAGGAGGTACGGCCGGACAAGGTCGCCGTACGGGTGCCGACGGTGTCGCCGTTCACCGCGAACGCGGCCTCGACCGGGATCTCGCCGGTCCCGTCGGACGTCACCCTGACCTGGGCGCGCGCGGTCAGCCCCGGCGCGTCGGGCATCGCCAGCGAGACGCGCAGCCCGCTCACCCGCGTCGGGCAGGCCGGCACGGACACCGAGGAGGACCGGGCGCCGCCCGGCGCGGCGGGGGAGGTGAGGACGGTGAGCGTGACGGTCCGGCCGCAGGGGCGTTCGCCGAGGTCCCAGGTGAAGGACCGGGTGTAGGAGGTCGCGCCGCTCAGCCGCAGGCTCTGGGTGCGGCCGCCGCTGCCGGGAGCGGTCCACGTCCCGGTGGCGGTCACGGCGGCGGCCCCGCCGGTCCGTACGGTCACCGAGGCCCGCGCGACGCCGTCGCCGTCCACCGTCACGTCGCCGACGCTCACCCCGAGGACGGTCGCGACGGGCGTGGGCGTCGGAGTCGGAGTGGGGGTCGGCGTGGGCGTCGGGGTCGGGGTCGGGGTCCGCGTGGGTGTCGGGGTGGGGGTCGGCGTGCGGGTGGGTGTTCTGGTGGGGGTCGGCGGGGGCTTCGGCGATGCGGTCCTGGTGGGCTGCCTCGTGGGTTTTCTCGTGGGGCCGGTCGTCGGCGGGTGCGGGGCCGCGGTGGTGGCGGGCGGCTCCGGGTCGGTGGTCGTCGGGGGCAGCAGCAGCTGGGGCGAGGCCGTGGGCGTGGGCCGTTCCTCGGGGGAGGTCTCCGGCGTCGCCTCGGGCGTGCTCGGCGGGGCGGCGACGTCCTCGGTCGTGACCGTGGCGGGCGGCACCGCCGCGGCCGCCCCGACCGGCTGCTCGGGAGGCTGCCGCCGGGCGGCGAGCGCGAGCACCACCGCGACCGTCACCACCGCCGCCAGCGCGGTGCCCATGCCCACCCGCACCGCGTTGGACCGCAGCCCGCGGAAGACGGTCCTGGCCAGCGACGTGCTCACCTCGGGGACGGGCTGCTGCGGGACCGGCAGGAGCAGCGCGAGCAGGGCCACGAGCGCGGCCAGGCGCCGCCTGCCCCGCTCCTCCCACTCCTCGCCGTACGCGGCCCGCGCCGTGGCCTCCAGCTCGTCCACGAAGGCGAGGGCGCTCGGCGGCCGGTCCAGCGGCTCCTTGGCCAGACCGCGCCGGATCAGCGCCTGCACCGGATCGGGCGCGTCGTGGAACGGTACGGGAGCGTGCACGTGCTGGTAGCCGAGCACACTGGGCTCGGTCGACCGGTACGGCCGGTGCCCGGTCAGGCACTCGAAGAACACCGCCGTGGCCGCGTACACGTCGGTCGCCGGCGTGGCGGGCAGTCCCGCCCACAACTCCGGCGCCATGTACGGCGGCGTCCCCTCGGGATGCGTGGCCGTGCCCTGCGGGACCGCGACGCCGAAGTCCACGAGCTTGCTCACGCCGTCGTCGCGGACGAGCACGTTCTCGGGCTTGTAGTCCTTGTGCACGACCCCGGCCTTGTGCGCCCTGGCCAGGCCCAGCAGCGAGCCCTTGAGCACGACGAGCGCGGCCTCAGGCTCGGTGGTGCCGTTCTCGCGCAGCAGGGCGCGCAGCGAGACGCCGTTGACCAGCTCCATCACGATGCAGGCGCCGTTCGGCTCCTGGATGTACTCCCACATCGTGGCGATGTGCGGGTCGCGTAACGAGGTCAGCACCCGCGCCTCGGCCTGGAAGCGGGACAGGGCGGCGGGGTCGCGCAGCAGCGCCTCGGAGAGGTACTTGACCGCGACCCGCACACCCGTCTCGTCGTGCACGGCCAGCGCGACCCGCCCGCTGGCGCCCGCGCCGAGCTGTCTGATCTCCGTGTAACCCGGAGCACTCCACTCCATCGCCCTCTCCCATCAGGAGCCGGCCCACCTGATGAGACGCGTGATCAAGGAGTCGGGTTTGCCAGGTGGTTCCGGATTTATGGAACTACTCCCGACGGAGGATGTGAACTGGTATATCGATACCTTCTGGAAGTGCCGGATCCGCTTGCGGCTCGCCCCACGTCGTGACCAGGGGATGCACGCCCGCCCAGACCGGCAGCGCGTAGTCCTCCTCGTCGTCGATCGGCGCCCCGCGGCGGATCTTGACCGACGCCTCGTCCAGCGGCAACGCCAGCACGGCCGTGGCGGCCAGCTCCTTGCGCGTGGGTTGCCGGACGTAGTCCCACTGGCCGGGGGCGAGCTGCTCGGTGAGCGCCCGCAGGGCCGCCAGCCGCTCGTCCGGGTCCGTCACCAGCCGGGCGCGGCCGTAGATGATCGCCGAACGGTAGTTGACGGAGTGGTTGAAGACCGACCGGGCCAGCACGATGCCGTCCACGTGCGTGACCGTCACGCACACCTCGTCGCCGCCGCCCGCCCGCAGTGACCGGGCGCCGGTGGAGCCGTGCAGGTAGAGGGTCTCGCCGATCCTGCCGTAGCCGGTGGGCACCACCATGGGGTGGCCGTCGACCACGACACCCAGGTGGCAGAACAGCCCGGTGTCCAGCACCTCGTACAGGTCGTTCCGGTCGGTGCTGCCGCGGTGCTTCTCTCGGCCGAGAGTCGTGCGGGGAGTGGAGGAGAGCATGATTCGACGCTAATCGTGAAGTGGACCTATCCTGTAGGGCCACTATCGGACCCTTCCTAGAGACCAGTTCCGTGCGCACCCACATTGACCTGCCGGTATCCCTGTCCCGCGAATCGGCCGTGCCGCTCACCACCCAGCTCGCCGGCTGGCTGCGGCGGGCCATGATGGGCGGCGCGCTCGCCCCGGGCGAACGGCTGCCGTCCACGCGGGCGCTGGCGGACCAGCTCTCCGTGAGCAGGACGGTCGTGACCGAGGCGTACCAGCAGCTCTACGCCGAAGGCTGGCTGGAGGGACGGCACGGGTCGGGCACGTTCGTGGCGGCCATGGAGTCGCACGTCCCGCCCCGCGAACGTTCGTACGAACCGCCGCCCCCCGCCCGCCGCCCTGCGGGCGAGTGGATCGACCTGCGCCCCGGCGAGCCCTGGGTACGCGACTACGACCGGGCCGCCTGGAAGCGCGCCTGGCGCAAGGCCGGCGAGCTGCCGCCGGGCGACTCGCCCGACCTCCACGGCCTGCCGCGCCTGCGCGAACTGCTCGCCGACCACCTGCGCAGGGCCAGAGGCATGGCCGTCGGCCCGGAGAACGTCCTGGTCACCAGAGGCACCGGCAACGGCCTCGACCTGTGCGCGCTGGCCCTGCTGACGGGCGGCGGGCGGGCCGGCGTCGAGGACCCGGGCTACCACGTGGCCCGCACGGTGTTCGCGGCCAGGGGCGCCGAGGTCGTGCCCTGCCCGGTGGACGAGGACGGCGTGATCGTCGACGACCTCCCGCGCGACCTGCGCGTCCTCTACACCACCCCGGCCCACCAGTACCCGCTGGGCGGCCGGCTGCCCATCCCGCGCAGGGAACGCCTGCTGGCCTGGGCCAGAAGCACCGGCGCCACGATCGTCGAGGACGACTACGACGCCGAGTTCCGCTACGACGTCGCCCCCCTGCCCGCCCTCTACGGCCTCGACCCCACCCGCGTCGTGCTCCTCGGCTCGCTGTCCAAGATCCTCGCCCCCGACGTCGGCGTCGGCTGGCTGGTCGGCACGCCCGACCTGGTCGCCAGGATCGCCGCCCTGCGCGCCGCGGTCTCCGACCGCACCAGCGGACCGGTCCAGCAGGCCGTCGCCACCCTCCTGGAACGCGGCGACCTCGACCGCCACCTGCGCCGGATGCGCCTGGAGTACGCCCGCCGCCGCGCCGTCGTCGTGGAGCTCCTCGGCCCGGTCTGCCGCCTGCGCGGCGACACCGCCGGCCTGCACGTCGTGGCCGAGCTGCCGGCGGGCGCCGTCCAGGGGGTCGTGGAACGGGCCAGGGAACGCGGCGTGCTGCTCGACCCGGCCGAGCGCCACCACCACGACCGCGCCGGCCAGCCCGGCCTGGTCCTCGGCTACGGCTCGGCCTCGCTGCGGGACGTCCGGCGCGGCTGCGCGGTACTGGCCGAGCTGATCCGGGATGCTCAGGCCGGATTGAGTATTTGAGCGCTGGCGGCCCCGGGCCCGCCGTCGGCAGGGTGGCGGGCATGAAATCCTGGTTCCTGCTGATCTCGCTGCTCGTCACGGCGCTCACCGCGTGGCTCGTCCTCTACGCGGGCGTGCCCCTGTCCACGCTCCTGTCGCTGGGCCTCGGCGCGGTCTGCCTGGTCTGGCTGGTCGTCCTGCTGACCTTCCCGTGGAACCTGTCCTTCGCCGCCCGGCAGGTCGTGCACGAGATCGCGGTCTCCCGCGAGTCCGGCATCGAGGTCCCGGCCGGCCGCGAGGAGGAGGCCAGGACGATCGCCCGCCGCATGCTCGTCCTCGCGGTCGCCGGGCACGTGGTGTCGGCCGTCGTGGTCGCGGTGGTCACGTTCTTCTCGGGGCGGGACGTCGGCTACTACTTCGCCGGGTTCTACCTGCTGGCCACCGCGTTCCGGCCGGCCGGGGCGTACGTCGCCCACCTGCGCGAGCGGGTCAGGACGCTGGGGCGCGAGGCCCGCTACCCGCGCCTCGACGTGATCGCGCTGCGCGACCAGGTCGAGGCGCTGACCGCCGCCTCCGAACGGCTCACGCGGGAGGTCGAGGAGGTCGGCACCGAGCTCGCGGCCGCCAGGGCCGGCCTGGAACGTGCCGACCACGACCTGAGCCGGCGCCTCACCCTCATGGCCCGCCGCTTCGAGGAGACCGTGGACGGCCTGAACGACAACCAGGAGGTCATCACCGGCCTGCGGGCGTTCCTCCGGCTGGTTCGCGCGGACCCCGCGTAGGCGGTTCGAGGCCGCGCAGCACGGGCAGGGAGCGGGCCGCGTACACCGGGTCGACCGGGAGCACGTGCCGCGCCCACCAGCGCGCCGGGCCGGGGTCGGGCGAGGCGTCGGTGAACCCGGGGGCGTAGTCGTCGTACGGCGGGTCGTAGAGATAGCCGGTGGCCACACCGCGGCGCTCCAGCTCGGCGATGGCCGCGTCCCTGTCGCGTACCAGCAGCGGGACGCGGAACAGCGGCTGGTCCAGGTTGTCCGGCACGGCCGGGGCCACCGTGGGCAGCTCGGCCAGCCGCGCGACCCCGGCCAGCCGCCGGGCGCGCTCGCCGGGCACCTTGGCCAGCCGCCTGGACTGGTACCACCGGACCGGACGGCCCCGGCGGGCGCGGTAGGCGGCCAGGTCGGCGCGTACCCACGGGTCGAACGGCGGCAGCGCGGGCACCTGCTTGAGCGCCAGCTCCAGGGCGTCGGCCTCCAGGGCGATGCGGTAGCCCTCCCGCTCCTCCTGCATGCCGAGGGCGCGCATGAGCGCGAGCGCGGGACGTACGAGATCGAGCCTCAGCGCGGCCTGGCGGGCCATGGAGGTGGCGACGCTGACCAGGTCGGCGCGGAGCCCGCCGGGGACGAGCAGCTCGTCGCGGGCGTGTTCGAGCGCCTGGAGGTCGGCGCGGTCCGCCACGGCCAGCACGCCCCCCGAGCCCGCGCCCGGATGCTTGGACAGGCTGAAGACCCCCGCCTGCCCGAACGTGCCCAGCGGACGTCCCCCGGCCGAGCTCTCCAGGGCGTGCGCCACGTCCTCGATCAGGATCTTTCCCGCGAAGGCGGAGACCTGGTCGGGCAGGCCGTACAGGTTGGTGGTCAGGACGGCGTCCACCGTGGACAGGTCCGTGCGGGAGACGTCGATGTTGCCGTCGCGCGGGGACAGCGGCGCGATCACCGGGCGCAGGCCGGCCGCCAGCACGAGGAAGAGGAGCGCGGCCGGCGAGATCGGCGACATGAGCAGCCGCTGACCCGGCACGCACCAATGGCGCAGCGCGAGGTAGAGGCCGAGGCGGTTGGAGGGGAGCCACAGGCAGTGTCGCCCGGTGCGCTCCGCGATGAGTCTCACCCTTGTAGGACGGTACGCAGTCGCCCGTAGGTTTTCAACGCCTTGTCCGCGGTCTTGAGCAGCAACGGGTTGGCCATCACCGTGGCGCGCGTCTTGCGCACCGGCACCCGCATCATCCAGTGGACCCCGGCCGCCACGCCGGCCCTGGCCACCCGCCCTTCGGCCACTTCGAGCTGGCCGTTCTTGAGCTTGTCCTTGTACTCCTTCTCGCCCCGGCCCATGTCGATCACCTGGACGCCCGACGCGGCGGCCGACTCGGCCATCGCCAGGTGGTGGATGAGCCCGGGGGAGAACTTGGCGTACTGCGTGTCGTAGGCCGGGAACCAGCCGGCCAGCGTCGTACGCGTGCGCACCCCGAAGTGGCCGGCCATCGGCACGTCGTCGACGTAGACCATGTCGAGCACGCCGGCGAAGCTGTCGGACTGCGTGGCGAGCAGCCGCTCGACCAGCTCGACGATCCACCGGTGGGCGAAGCGGTCGGTGCGGCCGGTGCGCCGGTACTGGTCGGTCTTCCAGCCGAGCAGCGTGTGCAGCGGCCCGGTGTCGGTGGTCGCGTAGTCGTGGCGCAGCGGGCCCGCCTCGCGTTGCAGCTTGCGCGACTTGGCCAGCGTCGTCTTGTACGTCTTGCCGGACTGGGTCCTGAGCGTCTCGGTGTAGGGGCCGTAGCCGTCGCGCAGGTCGATGATCGGCGACGGGTGCACGGTGTGCCGTCCGTCGCCGAGCAGCGGCTGGCCCGCCACCAGGTGGTCGAACTCGTAGACCGACAGCCCGCAGTCCTTGATCAGCCGGCGCGGGTCGAGGTCGAGGCCCTTGGCGTGGACCAGGCCCTGCGCGTCGGGGAGCCCGGCCGCGACCGGCTTGCCGATGCCCAGCGGATGGCGTTCGAAGGGGAAGAAGCCGACGATGTCCGGACCGTCGTAGAGGACCGCGACCCGGACCAGGTCGCGGAGCTCACCCACCGTGGCAGTGAATTCCGGGGACAGGAACGGGTTGTCGAAGGCGGCGTCGGACTCCTGGAGGGCGCGCCATCGGCTGAGTTCGGGCTGTCCCAGTTCGCGAGGGTGGGTAACGGTGACGCGCATGGGCTCCTACTGTCGGCTTACCACGATCCGACCAGCATGAGGTCAGAGGTGTATGGCCAGGTTAAAGGATGGGAGTCCATGCCTGGCATATGCCGAGCGTACCGTTATCCAACTCTCAGCTGGTTTTCAGGACCGAGTGGCGTTCTAATGTGTGTCCATGACCGTACCAGGGATCGACTGGCCTCGACTGGTCGCGTGGCTGGGCAGGAACGTGCCGGACGCCGGGGAGCCGCTGTCCGTCTCGCTGATCTCCGGGGGCAGGTCGAACCTGACCTATCTGGTGGAGGCGCGCGAGCGCCGGCTGGTGCTGCGCAGGCCGCCGCTCGGTCACGTGCTGCCCACGGCCCACGACATGCGCCGGGAGTGGCGGGTCATCTCCGCGCTCGCGCCGACGCCCGTCCCGGTGCCCGAGCCCGTCGCCTTCTGCGCCGACGAAGAGGTGGTCGGGGCGCCGTTCTACGTCATGGGGTACGTGCCGGGCGCCGCCGTGCAGACCAGGGCCGAGCTGGCCCGGCTGGGCGAGCCGACGCCGGCCCAGGCGCGGCGGTTGTCGGAGCGGCTGGCCGAGGTGCTGGCCGCCATCCACGCCGTGGACTACCGCGAGGTGGGGCTCGGCGACTTCGGCCGGCCCGAGGGGTACCTGGCCCGGCAGCTCGACCGCTGGTGCCAGCAGTGGGAGCGGTCGAAGACCGCCGACCTGCCCGACTACGACAGTCTCGTACGGCGATTGCGCGAGCGGCTGCCCGCCCACTCCGACAGCACGCTGGTGCACGGCGACTACCGGCTCGACAACACGCTGGTGCGATCGACGCCGCCGCCGGGCGAGATCGAGATCATGGCGGTGGTCGACTGGGAGATGTCCACGCTCGGGGACCCGGTGGCCGACCTGGGGCTGACGTTGACGTACTGGCATGATCGCGGGGACGACGAGCGGGCCCGCATCCCGGTGGCGGGGGACGTGACGGCGGCGCCGGGTTTCATGAACGCCGCCGAGTTCGCCAACCACTACACCAAGGTGTCGGGACGCGATATTTCGGACCTCGGGTTCTATGTGGCCTTCGGCAACTTCAAGCTCGCGGTCATCGTGGAGGGTATCCACGCCCGGTTCAAGCAGGGTAAGACCGTGGGGGAGGGGTTCGACCGCATCGGCGCGGCCGTGCCGACGCTGATCTCCCGCGCCCATCGCATGCTCGACCAGCCCTGACCCCCCTCAAGGAGCGCCATGAGCACAGTTGCACTGATCACCGGAGCGGCGAGCGGCATCGGCGCCGCGGTGGCCCGGCGGCTGTCGTCGGGCGGTGTCAGGTGCGTCCTCGTCGACCGTGACGGCGAGGGCGTCGAACGGCTGGCCAAGGAGGTCGAGGGCGCGTGGCTGGCCGCCGACGTCAGCGAGGAGGAAGCCTCCCTGGAGGCCGTCGCGCTGGCCGAGCAGCGGTACGGCCGCCTCGACCTGGTGCACCTCAACGCCGGCATCTCGGGCGGCGTCGACCTCGCGGACTTCGACCTGGAGCGCTACCGCGCGATCGTCGGCGTGAACGTGGACGGCGTGGTCTTCGGCGTACGCGCCAGCGTCCCGCTGCTGATCAGGTCGGGCGGCGGCGCGATCGTGGCCACGTCCTCGCTGGCCGGACTGGTGGCCTTCGCCGGCGACCCGATCTACACCATGACCAAGCACGCCGTCGTCGGCCTGGTCAGAGCGCTGGCCGAGCCGCTCGCCCAGCGCAACATCCGGATCAACGCGGTGTGCCCGGGATTCACCGACACGCCGCTGGTGGCCGCCGCGCGGGAGATGTTCGTGAACGCCGGATTCCCGCTGCTCACGGCCGAGGACGTCGCCGCCGCCGTCGAGACCGCCTTCTACGCCGAGACGCCGGGCACCCTGCTCGTCGTGCAGCCGGGTAGGCAGCCGGTGCCGTACCGTTACACAGGGGTTCCCGGGCCCGCGGGCGGTCAGCGGCCACCCGCTTCTGATTGATGGCAAGTCTTTCGCAAGCGGGACGATTACCGTCATAAGGGCAGGGCACTGCCTGGCCCTTGTACGTTGCGTGATGGTAAGGAGCGTTCCCGTGATTCCGAGCGAGGGCAAACACGCGCGCAGACGGCCGACCTGGCCGATCGCCCTTGGGGCGGGCCTCCTCGCGGTCCTGCTCGTCGTCGGCATCATGATCTACGCGGGCATGCGGTCGAACTCGCGCCAGGGGTTCAAGGGCGGCGAGGTCGCCGACGTCGGGCCCTCGCAGGCGCCGCCCCAGCTCGACCAGCCGCCCGTGCTCCAGGACTGGCCCCGGTGGGGCGTCACGCACACCCAGTACAGCACCGATACCGAGCCGCGGCAGGTCGTCGACCAGGCCAGGGGCATGCTCGGACGGGTCCCCATGCTGCAGAACCAGCACATCATGGGCTGGGGCGTGGGCAACCCCGAGCCGAGCCCCGGCCAGTTCAGCTTCCGCGACCTCGACCGGCGGCTGACGTTCATGGCGTCCTCGCGGGCGGTGCCGGTGATCACGCTGTGCTGCGCGCCCGACTGGATGAAGGGCGGGCAGCCCGGACGTACCGACTGGAGCAAGAACCACACCGTCGCCCCCGAACCCGAGCATTTCGACGACTACGCCAAACTCGCCGCGCGGGTGGCCAGGCAGTACCCGACCGTCAAGCACTACATGGTGTGGAACGAGTTCAAGGGCTTCTGGGACCCCTCGACCAACCGGTGGGACGCCGAGGGGTACACGCAGCTCTACAACAAGGTCTACACGGCGTTGAAGAAGGTGGATCCGCAGATCAAGGTGGGCGGGCCGTACATGCCGATCGAGAGCGGCTCGGGCGGCGGCCTCTCCGACCTGAAGGGTCCGTGGGGGACCGTCGACCAGCGGGCGCTCGACGCGATCGAGTACTGGATCCAGCACAAGAAGGGCGCGGACTTCATCGTCGTCGACGGCGCCTCGATGACGAACGACAAGGGGAACGTTCCCGACGACTTCGCCGCGCTCGGCAAGTTCAGCGCGATCACGACGTGGCTGCGGCAGAAGAGCGGCGACCTGCCCGTGTGGTGGGCCGAATGGTACGTCGAGCCGGAGAACTCCGGCTGGAGCGAGGAGCGGCGGACGGCGGTGCAGGCGGCGGCGATGATCGAGTTCGCCAAGAGCGGCGTCACCACCGCCCTGTACTGGAACCCGCAGGTGAAGGGGACCGGTGAGTGTCCCGGCTGCCTGTGGGCGCCGGGGCGGGGGGACGAGATGCCGATGGCTGGGCTGCTGAGCGGGTTCACGCGGTGGTTCCCGGCGGGGGTGCGGCTCGACGGGGCGGTGACGTCGTCGGATCCCAAGGTGAAGGTGCTGGCGCAGGAGCAACAGGTCGTCATGGTGAACACGTCGGACCGGGAGGTTACGGCGACGGTGGACGGCAGGACGGTGACGTTGGGGGCGTACGAGATCAAGTGGTCCGGCCGGGGCGGCGCCTGACGGCGCCGATGGTTGCCGCTTTGTTGACCGGCTGCCGGGTGGGTCTGTTGTGAGGCCGTTGACGGGAAGAGCCACCAGCCGATCGTCTCCAATGCGCTGCCCAAGGCCCAATCGGCCACCGCCTCTACGGTCACTCGCCCGTACGGCGATGCCCCGGTCGCGGTCGCTTGCAGTGGGCTTCGGTCGTACGGCGAGGTCACCAACCACCACCCGACCTCACACCCGAGCCTCCAGTCGCCCGCCGTCCGGCACCGTGACGACCATGATGTTGCTCGGGATGTCCAGCTCGATCCGATGCCACCGCCCCCGCGGCACCACGACCGCCGTCCCCGCCGGCAACCGGATCTCCTCCTCCCCCTCTCCCTCCCGCTCCGGCCGCAGATACAGGCGGATCTTCCCGATGAGGCAGGACACGATCTCCTCGGCCTCGGGATGCACCTCCCACTGATCGGCGTGCACGTCGGCGGCGGTCTTCGCGTGGAAGGCCGTCAGCCGCCATCCGTCCGGCTCGGGGGCTGCGGTACGGCGCGCTGTGTGGATCTCGCCGTCCCGCCGGAGGTGCACCGAGGACGCGAAAAGATCGATCGGAACGACACCCTTGTCCAGATCCATACGAGCCATCATCCCGATCAGCGCCCTGAGGATCATCCGCCACCCGTCGCGCACCTGCCATGGATGGCGCGCCGATCGTCGCCTATCCTCCTGGGCATGGAGGCACTGGCCCAACGGTTGTCGCACCTCGATCCGGAGGCCGGGGGAGCGGTCCGGGTCGTCATGTTCTACGACACGCTGATGCGCCGCCGGGTGGACCTCCCGGCGCTCGCCCGTGCCTCGGCGGTCCTGGCCGAGTGCGTGGCCGGGATCCGGCTCCACGGCACGGGCCAGATCATCCGCGTCGGCCCCGACGGCCGCGAGGCGCCCACCACGTCCGCTACGTCTGCCGCGCCCACTACGCCTACAGCGCGCACTGCTGACGCCACGGACGCCACGGACGCCGCCTCAGAGGCGGAGCGGGTCGCGTACGTCACGACGGCGATCACGCTCGACGAGGAGGAGATCGGCGCGGTGTGGCTGGAGCGGCCCGGACCGCCCGTCCCGCTCGACGAGCTGCTGCTGGACCGGCTCGCCATCGCCGCCGCGGCGGTCGTCGAGCGGTACGGCCCCGCCCGCACCACCATGGCCGACCCCGCCCTCGTCGAGCTGGTGATCAGCGCCGACGGCGACGAGGCGGCCACGGCCCGCGCGCTGCGGCTGCTGGGGTTCGCCGCCGACGCACCGGTACGGGTCGTCGCCGTCCGCTCGGAGTTGCCGCTCGACCGGGTCGCCGGGCTGATCTGCCCGTCCAGGCCGGTGAAGGCGGCGCCGCTCGCGGACGTGGGCGTCGTTCTGGCCACCGCCGTCGATCCGGCCCGGTTCCCGGCGGGCGTACGCGCGGGCATCGGCGCCGCCGGGCATCCCGTACGGGGCTGGCAGGAAGCCCGTACGGCCCTGCGTTTCACCACCGCCCGCCGGCCGGTCGTCCACCACGACGACCTGGGCGCGCTGGCGCTGCTGGCCGAGGTGCCCCAGGACGTCGCGCGGGGCAACGCCGACGTGGCCGCGGTCACCCGCCTGGCCGCCGACCCGGACGACCTGGAGACCCTCGACGCCTACTGCGCCACCGGCTCCCTGCGCCGCGCCGCCGACCTGCTGCACCTGCACCACAGCAGCGTCGCCCGGCGCGTCGAACAGCTCGGCAGGATCCTCGGCATCGACCTCACCGACCCCACCGGCCTGGTCCGCGCCAGGCTCGCCCTCACCTCCTGGCGACTGCTCGACACCTGAACCCCCCGAACCGCGAGCCGCGCGAACCGGAGCACAGCCGGTCGCCGCCCGGCACGGTCCACCACCTCACCGATCCGGACACCCCGAGAACGTACAGTGGTCATCCATAAGCTGAAAGTAGCCGACTTGTGATGCCAGGGGCTGTGATGACCGACCGCAACGACGAGCCGCCCATCGTGCACATCATCGACCCGATGAGCGCGGCCTACGACGCCGCCTTCACCACCTTCCTGGCCCACACCGACCAGAAGATCCGGGCCCGCGAGGAGCTGGCCCGGGTGGTGGGCCGGCTGCCCCGCCACCGCGCCCTGATCGACGCCGGCGCCTGGACGGGCGAGACCACCGCCTGGCTGGCCCCCATGTTCGACCGTACGATCGCGATCGAGCCCAACGAGCACATGCGGACGGAGCTGGCCCGCAGGTGCCCCGAGGCCACCGTCCTCGGTGAGGACATCGCCGTCGCCGAGCCGGACGTGCCGGCCGACCTCGTGTTGTGCGCGCACGTCCTGTACTACCTGCCCCAGCCTTCCTGGTTGCCGCAGCTCCAGCGGTTGGCGTCCTGGACCGCCGAGGGCGGCTTCACCGTGGTCGTCCTGCAGAACCCGGACAGCGACTGCATGCGCCTGCTGCGCCGGTTCACCGGCCACCGCTACGATCTGGACGCCCTCGGACGCGCCTTCGCGGCCACCGCCGGCGCGGAGTGGGATGTGGGCATCAGCACCGACCCGGCCTTCATCACGATGCCCGACCTGGACACCGCCCTGACCATCGCGCAGTTCATGCTCAACGTGACCCCATTGGCGCACGCGCCCGTCATGGACGAGGTCGCCGCCTATCTCGACGAGCACTTCCGCACGCCGGAGGGCTACCGACTGAGCTGCGACCAGGACTTCCTGGAACTCCAGCACAACGGCCCGGACGAATGAACGGCTCTCACCGGTCCCGGGCGGGCGGCGGGGTGACGGCCATCGTGAAGGCGGTCTCGGTGAGGAGGGCGTGGTCGAGCGGGATGTGGGGTCTCGTACCGCGTTCGAGCTGCTGAAGGCCGAGCACGACCGCCAGCGCGAGCAGCGCGCGGCGTTCGGCCTCCTCCGCGCCGAAGCCCAGCTCCGCCAGCAGCGCGGCGACGAAGTCGACGCGGCGGCGGGTGACCCGGGTGACGATGTCGGTGACGCCCTCGCGTTCGGCGTCGAGGTAGAGGCGGCTCTCGCCGCCGCGCCGCCCGGCGCGGGCCGCGACCGTGGTGAACAGGGCGCGCAGCCGGGCGCGCGGCTCGGCCTCGGCGGAGGTGGCCGCGATGATGTGCTCGGTCTCCTCGGCCTCCCAGCGTTCCATCACCGCGCGTACGAGCGCGCCGCGGTCGGCGTGGTGCCAGTAGAAGGAGCCCTTGGTGGCGCCGAGGTCGCGCGCGACGGCCTCGACCCGCACCGAGTCCAGCCCGGTCCTGGTGAAGCGCGCGTACGCGGCCTCCACCCACTTGTCCGCCGTGATCCGGCCCCCTTGCGCCACCCGCCATACGGTACCGTATAGTCCTCTCCATACGGCACCGTATGGAGGCGTCATGAGAACACCCGTCTACTGGTCGTCCGCGTTGGAGGACATCCCCGCACCCGACTACGCCGACGTGATCATCGGCGTGCTGCCGCCCCGGGCGACCACCGATCCGCAGGTCTGGGCGAAGGCCGTCTTCTCGATCCGGTCCATGCCCCTCTGGATCGCCGCCGCCATGGGGCTGCGCCAGATGATCGTCCCGCTGATCGGGATCCCGCGCGCGCCGCGCGACGTCTTCCAGGTCGCCCGGGTCGAGGGGGAGGAGGCGCTGATCGTCGCCGACGACCGGCATCTCGACTTCCGCTGCGGGGTGGCGGTCGATCCCGAGGCCCGGCTGGTGCGGGTCACGACCACGGTCCGGCTGAAGGGCCTGCGCGGCCGGCTCTACTTCTGGCCGGTACGGTTCATGCACCCGATCGTCGTCCGGTCCATGCTCCGCGCGGCCCGGCGCCGCCTGGGGGCGTCCAGAGGCTGACGACGCCCTACAGCCCCTCGGGCCGGGCGGCTCTCAGGCGACCTGTGTGGAGTCGCGGGCCCGGCGCCGCTCGCCCGTGGGCCTGCGCCAGTACGTGAGGAAGCGCAGCACCCACTCCACCGGGCCGTACCGGTGGCCCTTGAGCCACCAATGGCTGTAGAGCACCTGGACGGCGAAGATGCCCAGCGCGATCAGCACCTCGGCGCCGGGGCTGACCTGGTCCACGAGGGCGAGGCCGTAACCGGTGAAGATCAGGGAACAGATCAGCGACTGGCCCAGGTAGTTGGACAGGGCCATGCGCCCCGGGGCGGCCAGGGCCCGGCCCACCCGCGGCAGGTACGGCAGCACCCGCAGGAACGTGGCCGCGTACGCGGCCGCCAGCAGCGGCGCGGTCACCAGATCCACGGCCTCGCCCAGGAACTTGTTCACGGTGTGGTTCCAGGCCGACTGCGTGTAGACGAAGGCGCCGGCCAGCCCGACCGTGAACCCGATCCACTGGAGCCGGCGCAGCGCCACCGTGTGGGCCGACAGGTTCCGCAGCGCGCCCAGTTTGCCGACCGCCAGCCCGATCAGGCACGCGGCCAGCACCGCCGGCCCCTGGAACAACACCCGCAGCAGGACGATCAGGGACAGCTTGCGCATGTGCTCGGAGATGATCTGCCAGAACATCCCGCCGAGCGCGGTGTCGGACCTGGCGGCCTCGGCGGTGCCCTCGGCGACCGTGCCGGACGTGTCCAGGCCGACCATGGCCAGCAGGGCCAGCAGCAGGAAGCCGAGCGCCAGCATCAGGGTCAGCAGCACGGCCAGCACGACCGCGGTCTTCGGGCCGATCCTGCGCAGCACCAGCAGCGCGATCCCGACGAAGGCGTACGTCGTCAGGATGTCGCCGGGGAACAACAACACCGCGTGGGCCAGGCCGATCAGCAGCAGCCCGGCCAGGCGGCGCAGGAACATCGGTACGAACGCCCGCCCCTGCCGTACGGCCGAGTCGAGCTGGAGCGTGAAGCTGTAGCCGAACAGGAAGGAGAACAGCAGGTAGAACTTGTTCTCCATGAACAGGGTCACGAGCCAGCGCACGACCCAGTCGAGCGAGGAGTCGAAGCCGGGCTCCGCCATCCCGGCCATCCGGTAGCCGGAGGCCAGGAAGGCGATGTTCACGACGAGGATCCCCAGCAGGGAGAAGCCGCGCAGGGCGTCTACAGAAGCGATCCTCGCAGCCGCGAGTCGTACGTCGGGCATAGCGGGATGTGTCTCCTGTGTCCTCATCAGACGTATATCATCCCGCAAAACCTTAGCGTTTCCTGTGAATTCAGTTATTTGATGCGATGTGGATGAATCTCTCGATGATCACTGCTAGAGAGATCGCGAACGCCGGGACGGCCAGGAACACCAGCCCACGACGCGCCCGTTTGGCCCGGTTGGGCCCGTTCAGCCGGATGACTTCGTAGCCGAACAGCGCCACCCAGGTCACGACCAGCGCCCCGATGCCCACGGGCGTCCACGGCGAGGTGGGATCGCCACGCCCCTTGTACGGGTTGGGATCGGGGATCTCCGTCCCCTTCACGAACTTCTTCCACGTGTAGAGCGCCGCGTCCTCGTTGGAGAAGACCTTCTTCAGGTCGGGCGAGGCGTCCAGCGCAGCCCTGAACCTGGTCCCCCAGTCCTCCGAGAAGCCCTCGTTGAGCTGCAGGTAGCTGACCTGCCCCCGGCTCACCATCAGGTACGAGTTGCGCGGCTGCTCCTTCAGCTTCCGCACCGCGTCGGCGATCTGCGTCGGATCCTTGTGCACCAGCGCCTGTGCGCCGAAGTTGACCAGTTCGACGTCCCGTTCGCCCCACGGCAGGGTCGGTGTGACCTCCGGGCCCTCCTTGGGCACCAGGTAGAGCACCCTGGCGCTCGGCTTGTCATGGTCGTAGACGTAGTGCAGGGCGGCGACCTCGCCCGTGGTGACCCGTTCGAACTTCTCGTTGCCGTACCGGGCCAGCAGGAACGCGAAGGCGAACAGGACCGCGAAGCAGGCCGCGAGCACGACCGAGATCTTCCTGGTCAGCTCGGGGTTGAAGCGCACGTTCCGCTTGCGCAGCGGGACGGTCTCCTCGCGTACGTCGGCGCTGTCGGCCGGCAGGTTCGGGAAGAACGCGAACGCGGCCAGCAGGCAGGAGCCCGGCAGCGCGAACATGTAGATGCGCAGGCCGATCTCGCCGCCGTAGCTCTGCAGCCCCAGCGCCAGCACCGGCACGCACAGCAGGATCAGCGCGGCCCGGTCGAACACCCCGCGCCGCAACCGCCTGAGCAGCCCGGCCGCCGCCAGCGAGAGGATGACGACGAGGATGCCGAGCCGCGCCTGCAACACGAGCGCGTGCGCCGGGTCGCTGCCCTCGACGCGGTCGGAGGTGGCGCTGCCGAAGTTCTGCAGGAACTTGCCCATACCGCCGAAGATCGCGTCGATCTGGCCCGCCCAGAACCCCACCGTCATGTAGCTGATCCAGGCCAGCGTCAGGAGCCCGAGGAGGAACGGCAGCGCCCACGTCAGCGAGGTCCGCTTGAAGATCAGGAACGCGGTGACGACGCCCATCATCATGAACGGCGTGATCTGGTGCGAGGCCACCGACGCGAGGAACAGCGCCAGCAACATCAACAACATCAGCAGCTTGTCGGCCCGGTACGTACCGGTGTTCGCCAGTTCGCCGGGCGTCATCGCGTCGAGCTTGCCGAGCAGCTTGCGCAGCCCCTTGGGCGGGACCGGCTTCGTACGCGGCTCCACCCGTCCGAACCAGCGCAACAGAATCGCCACGAACGCCAGATACAGCGCGAACGTGAAGCCCTGCGGCGAGAAGTAGTCCTGCCCGATCCACTGCACGAGGATGAACAGCAGCGCCGCGAACCAGCGCGCCTTGGTCGTCGCCGCCACCTGACGCAGGATCAGGACGAACGGCAACAGGTAGAGCAGGTTCGACAGGAGCGGCGTCCACTGCAGGATCGTCGTCATGTCGGTGATGCCGGCGGCCTTGGTCACGAACGCGAACAACGCGAAGAAGCCCGGCCACCCCATACGGGCGTCGATGCTGATCGCCGTCTCACCCGTCCTGGAGATGAACTCCACGAACCCGGCATGAATGTACGCCGTGGGGAAACGCGGCTCGGACGCCACCAGCGCGCCCGCGCCGTGCAGGGCGAACGTGATGGCGGCGATCTGGAACAGCAACAGGAACTTGCGGTCGGTGCTCTGGGCGACCGTGACGAAGAACGACACGATCATGATCAGGATGGCGATGAACGCCGTCACCGGCAGCGCCGAGATCAGGCCCAGGCCGTTGATGTTCGCCGGGTCCACACCCCGCAGCGGGCCCGGGGCCACGCGCAGGGCGAGAATGTACATGAGCAGGCCCTCCAGCACGAGGACCACGGGCAACCACTTGGGCGCACTGGCGATCAGCGCCCCGACCCGCCCTCCGGCGACCCGGCCCTTCTGCCCACCTCCGCCCCCGTCCCGCACAACCCCACCAGCGGGCCCGGCGGCCTCAGCCTCCAAAACCCCAACCCCAGCACCACCACCGGAACCGCCACGACCAGCGCTACCAGGGACAGCACCACCGGGGACAGCACCAGCGGGGACAGCACCACCGGGGGCAGAACCGCCAGGGACAGAACCACCGGGGGCAGAACCACGGGAGGCAGCGCCACCAGGGGCGGAACCGCCATGAGCAGCGCTGCCGTCAGTCGCCTTGGAAGCCGCCGCCCTGGAACTCGGCGCCCGGAAGGCCACGGTCCGCCCGTCAGCCTCCCCAGCGCCGTCTTCCCCGGTGCCGGCCGTCTCGGAACCGGCACCGACGCTCTTGGCCCCGGCCCCACCAACACCGGTAACCTTCGGACCGGCTCCGCCGTCACCCACAGTCTCGGCACTGCTCCCACCGGCACCGGCAGTCTTGGGACTGCTCCCACCGGCACCGGCAGTCTTGGCGCTGCTCCCACCGGCGTCAGCCGTCTGGCCACCGGTCCCGCGAATGCTCGCCGTCTTGCCGCCGGTCCCACCGGCGTCGTCGGAGGCCGTGCCTTCGCCGGAGGTCCCCGCCCGACCGGCGCCGGCAGCGCCGCGCGCCGCCCCAACGTTCGCCGAGGCGGCACCCGCACCAGCCGGCCCACCGCGAACACCGCCCGCCGAGCCCGAACCCGCCGGACTCGCCGCGCCAGGCTCCGTGGCACCCGCCGCACCGGCACCTCGACCAGGGGCATCGGCCCCCTTCGGACCGGCCGCACCGGCACCCGCAGCCGAACCTGCCGAACCCGGAGTGCCCGCGTCTGTGCCTGTGTCCGGCGTGCCCCGGGTGGGGGCGCTTGTGGGCATCGGCATGGTGCCGGCGCTGGACGACCCCTTCGGGGCCGAGGCCGCACCGTCCGAGGCCGCGCCCTCCGAACCGGACGCCCCCTTCGCGGGCGCGTCGCCCGCCGGGGCAGCTCCAGCCGCGTGCGGCGGCGCGGAGGTGAACGCGTTCGGCCCGGCGACCGTCGGCGGTTCAGCCTTGTCCCGCTCGGCGAACGCCTGGGAAGGCGCCGAAGACGACGAAGACGCCGAAGACGACGGCTCGTCGGCCGTCGGGGGACGGCCGATGTGCACGGTCCCGGGGATGCGGAAGGCCGTCGTCGTGTCGGCGTTCACCTCCGCCGGGGGCTCCGACGTCTCCTCGGAATCCGCGGGGTCCTCGGAGGCGCCGTCCTGCCCGGTGTCGAACGTCAGCCGCGGGATCACACCCGTGGCCTCCGGATCGAAGGGCGCCTCTGTCTCCTCCACGGCGTCCTTGCGAACGTCCGAAGAGCCGGTTTTCCCCTTAGTCATGCCATCGCCGTCCCGTTGCCTCACGTTGACCATCATGCGGCCCCGGACGACCCCTGAGTGACAGTCGGCTGCCCAGTTTCACCAAAATTGAGAATTTTGCGAAGATTTCCGAAGATCAAAAGTGCCACCAGCAGCTCGCTGAAGAGCAGCCCGTAACCCACCGCGTTCACCCCGAAGGTCGGGAAGAGCGCCACCGTGGACACCAGCACCAGCACCGCCAGCCCGATCTTCACCAGCGCCAGCGTGCGCGCGTGGCTCTGGGCCCGCAGCGCGCTCAGGTACACCTCGATCAGCACCCGAGGCAGTACGGCCAGCGCCATCAGCCGCAGCAGCGTCGAGCCCTCGTCGGCGAACTGCGCGCCGAAGATCGTCAGGATCAACGGCGCCCCGAGGAACGCGACCACGATGATCGGCGTCACGATCATGAAGCCGCGCCGCAGCGCCCGCCGGCAGTTCAGCGCCAGTTTGGAACGATCGAAAGAGCCTTCGACCGTCAGCGACACCGCCATGTTCATGGCCAGCAGCTCGATCATGCTGGCCAGGGTGTGCGCCATCGAGAAACGCCCGAACGTGGCCTCGCCCACCTTGGTCGCCACGACCACGGGCACCAGGTAGACGATCGCCAGGATCGACAACGTCCCGGGGAAGTCGCCGGCCAGGAACCGGCCGATCTGCCGCAGTTTGGGAGGTTCCTGGGCGGCGCCGACGCTCTTGACGTGCCGGGGCACCACCACGCCGAAGATCAGCCAGTTGACGGGGATCAGCGCGAGCGCGGTCGGGATCATCCACGAGACGAAGATCCCGCCGTCGGGCAGCGCGCCGGCCAGCGCGACCAGCAGTCCCATCTTGACCAGGCCGAACACCAGGTTGTTGACCGGCACCCAGGTGGCCTTGCGCAACCCGGTCAGTACGACGTCCTGGAGCGTGAAGACGGCCCACACCAGCACCGAGGCCAGGAAGAACAACCCCGGCCCGAACCCGGCCAGCACCGAGTACGTCGCCCCCCACAGCGGCAGCGTCAGCAGGAAGCCGAGCGCCGCGACCCCGCCCGTGGCGGCGGCCAGGCCGTAGCCACGCAGGATGAGCTCGGGTGTGCGCCGCCCGGCCACCGGCAGGAAGCGGGCCAGCGCGCCCACGAAGCCCAGCGCGGTCAGCGAGGCGAACAGCCGCATCGCGGTGATCACCGCCTGGCCGCGCCCGAACTCCTCGGGGGTGTAGAAGTGCGCCGCCAGCAGCCAGTAGCCCATGCCGAGGGTGCCCGTGACGACCGTGTTGGCCATCAGGGCGTAACCCTGGCGGAAGAGCGGATTGCTGAGGTCGCGGAGGATCTTTTCCCGCAGGCTAGACATTTCCGCGCACCCGTTGCAGTCCGTACCTCGTCCGCCGGACGACCGCGTAGCCCTTGGTGAGGATGCGTTCGCGCAGGTAGATGAGCGGGACGGCGTTGCCTTCGACGGCGCGTCTGAACATGCTGATGGTCGTCGGCTTGCCGACCGTCAGGCGGGGGATGGCGAGCATGTCGTGGCGGTCGGCCGCGATCGTGTTGCTCACGGCGCAGGCGGCGAAGTAGCCGGCCTTGCGCACCTCGTGGCGGACCCTGGCGCTGGAGTAGCCGTAGGGATAGGCCATGGTGGCGACCGGCGCGCCGATCTTCTCCTCCAGCAGGCCCTTGTTCCGGCGCAGCTCCTGCCGCAGCTCGTCGGTGCGGAGCTGGTCGAGCTGCGGGTGGCTGTGGCTGTGGCCGCCGATCTCGATGCCGGTCTGCGCGGCCTCGCGGGCCTGGCCCCACGACAACATGTCGTCGAGCGGCCGGCCCGCGGCGTCCTTGCCGGCGTCGGACACCCAGCCGCTGGTCAGGAAGACCGTGGCCGGGAAGTTGTAGCGGTCGAGCAGGGGCAGCGCCTGGCTGTGGAAGTCGGCGTAGCCGTCGTCGAAGGTCAGCACGATGGGCTTGTCGGGCACCGTACGGCCGTCGATCTTGTTCAGCGCGGCCACCAGGTCACCCAACGTGAGCGCGGTGAACCCGCTCTCCGACAGGTACGCGAGCTGCTCGGACAGGTCGGACGGCCGCACGGCGTGCGGGCGCGTCTCGTCGTTGGGCGTGTCGCTGACGGAGTGGTACATCAGGATCGGAATGCGGATCATGAGCGTGCCACCTTCAGCCGTGCGGTACCCACCACGTAACCCCAGGTCGTCCAGGCCAGGCCGACGACGATCGCGGCGGCCCTGCCGAGGCCCGCCACGTCGCCGCGCACGGCGTCGCCCACCCCGCGCAGCGTGCCGAGCGGCAGCGTCTTCATGGCGTGGGCACGCTCGCTGGCCAGCCCGTCCTGGGTGCCGACCTCCCGCGTGACCAGGGCCTTCGACAGCCCCTCCGCGTAACACCTGGACCTGAAGTAGGCGAAGCCCTCGCGCTGCCTGGACACCTTGTGCCCGATGACGGCGCGGGGCTCGAACAACATGACCGAGCCGGGCTTGCGCTGGCTCAGCCGGATGCAGAACTCGGTCTCCTCGCAGCCCAGCGGGCGCGACTTGCGGCCCTGCACGCTGCGGCCGATGCCGCTGTGGAAGCCGCCGACCTCGGCGACGACCTTGCGCAGGAAGGCGGCGTTGCCGCCCATGACGTTACGGATGGGCGCGCGTACCGCGGGCATGCCGCGGTACGTGCACCCGACCGTCCAGTCGAACTCGTACGGGAACCAGCGGGGCCGGCGCTTGGACGCCCACAACGGGTCGGTACGCCCGCCCACGCCCACAACACCGGATACCTGGAAGCCCTCCTCCAAAGCCTCCAGCCACCCCGCATCGGCGACCGCGTCATCGTCGAGGAACGCGACGATCTCACCGGTCGCCGTGGCGACGCCGGTGTTCTTGCCTCCGGACAGCCCCTGCTCGTGCGTGTTCTCCACCACAATGGCCTGTGGATAGGCGCGCTTGAGCTTCAGATGCAGGTCCGGATTGTGGTCGACCACCAGGATCAGCTCGTGTGCCGGGCGTGTCTGGTTCTCGACCGACTCGACTGCCTGCCTGATGTCCTCCCAGCGCTCTTCGGTGTAGACGCAGATGACAACAGACGTGTTCACAACGGTTCCTCTTACGCGACGCCTCGGTCAGCGGCGGGAGTGGCGGTGGGCTCAGGCTGAGGGTCGGAGGGCTGGCGGCGCCACTCCTTCAGGATCGTCTTGAGCACACGGAAGCCATCTCGTACGGCACGCAGGTTGCTCTCGCCGTGAATGCGGTTGCGCTCGTGGCTCGGCACCTCGTGCACCTTCAGCCCGGCCTTGGCGGCCCGCACGTTCATCAGGGTCTCGACCTCGAAGCCGTCGCAGTCGAGGTCGAGCACGTCGAGGTGACGCGCCCAGAACGCGTTGTAGCCGTAGCACAGGTCGGTGTAACTGGTCTTGTACATGACGTTGACGATGCCCGTGAGGACCTTGTTGCCGAGCCGCCGGTTGAGCGTCAGGTCGTCGCTGCCGCCGCCGGCGGCGTAGCGCGAGCCCTTGACGAAGTCGGCCCCGGTGACGAGGGCGCCCACGAACGAGATGATCTCGCGGCCGTCGGTCGAGCCGTCGGCGTCGATCATCACGATGATGTCGCTGGTGCACGCGGCGAAGCCGGCGGACAGGGCGTCGCCCTTGCCCTTGCCGGTCTGCGTGACGATCTTGACGTTGGGCCGCAGGCGCTTGGCGACCGCGACCGTGTCGTCGACGGAGTTGCCGTCCACGAGCACGATCTCGTCGACCCACTGGGGGATCGTCGCGAAGACGTGCGGGAGGTTCTCGGCCTCGTTCATCGCCGGGACGACCACGCTCACCGTTGGGGAAATGGCCAGGTGAGGTGTGACCGGCGTGAAGCTGGACGGGGGAGGCATGGAACGCAAGGGCGACTTCTGGGCCTTGCCGTTGTGCTTGGTGATCTCGGGACTCATGGCGAGGGATATCCTTCCGGGGCCCGACCCTGCCTACCGCACGGAGTCATCCCCGGGTGCTGCGGGAATGGCGGAGCCGACGAGCGGAGCATTGAAGGGTCCTGTGGAGTGAGGGTGTCTGCTGGTGCCGGGGGGTGGTGCCGGGGGTGGTGCCGGGAGCGCTCAGCCCGCTCCCGTTGGTTCCTTGACTACATTGGGTGACTCCTGCTGCTGCTGCATCGAGGTGCGCACCCGACCAAAGCCCTTGAGGACGCGGTCGGCCGCCCTATAAAGAGACGGTCGATCCATGACTATTGTTCGAGCTTTGTTGAAAGGAGTTCGGCCCATCCAGTGCACCGCCGCTGTCGCGGACGGGCGGGAGATGCGGCCTTCGGCAACGTACAGGACCCCGCTCTTGAGCCAGTCTTTGTACTCCTTGCCGCCCTTGCCCATGTCGACCATGTGCATCCCGTCGTTCGCGGCGGCCTCGGCCATCTGCAGATGGTGGACGATGCCGGGCGAGTATCGGGCGTACTCGGTGTCGTAGGCGGGGAACCACCCTACAAGCGTCGTGGCCGTACGGAGACCGAAATGGCCCGCGACGGGCACGTCCCCGGCATAAAGCATGGTGAGGATGCCGGAGAAGTCCGATGACTTCTCGGCATGCATCATGTCGATCAGCTCGACGATCCACGGCTGGGCGAACCGGTCCACCCGGCCGGTGCGCCGGTACTGGTCGGACTTCCAGGCCAGGAGCGTACGCAGGACCTCCGGGTCGGTCGCGTTCCACTCGAAGCGCAGTCCGCCCTGCTCCCGGCCGAACTTGCGCTCCTTGTAGCGGACGGTCTTGAGGTTCTTGGGGGAGTTGGACTTGACCTGTTCCAGCCAGGAGTCGAAGCCGGAGGTGAAGTCCATCACCGGGGCCGGGCGCACGTCGGCCTCGTACGGGGCGAACGTCGGCTGGCCGGCGACCATGTGGTCGAAGTCGAAGACGCTGAGCTTGCAGGCGCGCAGGAGGTCCTTCGCGTCGATCCGCAGCTCGGGGGTCGCGATCAGGCCGTGGCAGGTGGTGAGGAAGCCGCCGAGCGGCTTGCCGATGCCGAAGCTGTGCCGTTCGTACGGGAAGAAGCCGGCGATGCGGTTCCCGTCGGAGAGGACCGCCACCCTCACGTAGTCGCGCAGGCGGTCCATCGCTATGGCGAACTCGACCGAAAGGAACGGGTTGTCCAGACTGGGGTCGGCCTTCTGTAGCTCACGCCATCGGGCGCGTTCGGAGTCGCCGAGGTCTCTCGGGCGTACTACCTGGATGTTCACCTTGCCCTGGCCCCCTGTTCGGTTTGCATGTTCTTCCCCCGGTACAACACGCGAAGCACGTACATGAACCCTCCGAGCACGGCGACCGTCGCCACCCCTGCTCTGGGCGACCATGCGTTGAACAGCAGCATGGCTTCGGCGAGGAGCACGTTCAGGACGAGGCTGGCCGCAGCTCCTACTGATAGTGCGGCAAGCGGGTCACGATCGCGCAACAGTCCCACCACCGCGGCCCCTGGGACGACCAGAAGGAACAAAGAGATCAGGAGCGGGCGTAGCGGGGTGTCGAGGTCGAACAAGGCGACTACGGCTCCCGCTATGCAGGCGAGTGCCAGCAGCCATGCCAGCGCTCTGCGGTGCTTGAGCATCTCCTGTTTCTCTCCTGATCTTTCTGGTTAAGACATGGTTGATCGCATTTCATGGGACCAATCCGTGTCCGGACACGTCAATGCCGACGCTTGGGGGGCCGCCAGGGTTCACCGGCATGGCGAACTTTCTCATGTGACGTCCGCCACATGACGTGGTCACTCCGGGTTTCCAGGCGTGTTCCCCAAGCTAACCAGAATGCCCTATGTGGCCTATGATGTTCGAGCCAGGGTCCGGTTTATCCCGTTATGTCGCTTCTGGCCTGGGGGTTGTTCGTCACCCTTGGGGTGCTGCGTCCAGATTCGAGGTCTGGGGCTCGCTCGGCGCCTCGGACGGCTCGGGGGAGGCCGGCGGGTCCGAGGGCGGGTCCGGCTGCGGGGCGCGGTCGGCGTTCCAGGCCAATGAGCAACTGGCGGTGCCGCCGTTCGAGGTGAACGAGACCCGGCCACGGCCGGCTGCGCTCGGGTCGATGACGGTCACCCAGATCGACACCGACCCGCCCGCCTTGATCGAACCGGTGGCGGGGAACACGTCCAGACCCTGGGACGCGGTCGCCACCCAGGAGACCGAGGCGTTGCGCGCCCGCATCCTGATCTTGGCCGCGCCCTCGATCGAGGAAGGGCACGACGTGCCGAGCCGGGCGACCGGTACGGGCCTGCGACGGGCGGTCGTGGGCACGGCCGGCCCGGCGGCGGAGCGCCGGGCCGTCGGGCGCGTCGTCGGCGCGGCCGACGCGGACGTCTTCGAGGCGCTCGGGCTCGGCGTGGGCTCGGGCGTCAGCTCGTCGTCCAGCGCCGGCTCCGGCGTGACCGTCCGCTCGTCCACGGAGGGAGAGGCGGAGGGGGCGGGCGTGGGCGCCTGGCGCATCGCGGCCGGCGCGGTCCGCCCGGTATCGGCGCCGTTCATCACGACCACCGCCCCGGTCGCGGCCAGCACGCACGCGCCGGCCAGCACCACCGGCCCGAGGCGGCGCGGCCGGCGGCGGCGCGAGCGCCGTTCGGCGGCCACCGGGAAGCCGGTCCTGTCGAAGTTGTCGCCGCGGTCGGTGATCAGCGTCCTGGTCTGGTCGCGCTGAGGGTTGACGCACGTGTCGATCACCCGGCGGCGCAGCGAGAGCGGTGGGAACTCCACGGGCACCAGGTCGAGCAGGCGGGTGGCCGAGACCCGCCGGTGCTTGCCCTCGGTGCACACCTCGCACCCGGCGATGTGCGCGGACAACCGCCGCCGCAGCAGCGGGGTGAGCGGCCCCTCCCAGGAGTCCACCATCGCCGACAGGTCCGGGCAGTGCGCGCGGCCCGTCTTCGCCAGTACGACCGCCGCGGCGGCGTTCTCCAGCTGGTCGCGGGCCCGGCGCAGCCGTGTGGCGGCCTGGCGGGAGGTCAGCCCCAGCACCGAGGCCACCTCCGCAGGCGTCACGCCGTGCCGCAGCGACAGCTCGACGATCTCGCGCTCGTTCCCGCTCAGCTCGCCCAGCGTCTCGCGGACCAGCCCGGCCAGTTCGGCGAGCTCGGCGTCGGGCGCCCCGGCGGGCTCGACCCGGGGGACGCCGCCGGGCGGGGTGCTGCGGTGCGCCATCCTGGCCCGTACCTGGAACCTGGTCAGCGCGTACAGCCAGGCGCGCAGGCGGCCGGGCTCCTTCAGCCGCTCCACGCAGCCCTGCGCGGTCACCAAAGCGTCGTGCACGGCGTCGCCGGCCGCCTCCCGGTCGCCGATCAGGGAGAGGGCGTAGTCGTAGAGCCGTTCGCCGTAGGAGTCGTACAGAGTGGCGGGAGCATCGGTGTCGGCCCGCCGCAGAGCCTCGACCAGCTCCTGGTCGTCGGCGCGGCCGATCGTCGGCCATCCAGGCACGGATTCCCCTCCCCGCGGGCGAAACGGGCGCTCAAGGCCCCCACGCGGGAGAGGACGCCGCCTCGATCGGCCAGGTTGACCGGTACGGCCCGGATCATGCCGAACGGGCATGACCTCGTGATTCCTGTGACGGGAGTGGCTCAGCCGTCGCAGTCGGGGGCGCAGAGCCGGCGTTCCATGCCCTGGAGGAAGAAGTCGCGGACCTGGAGGACGTCCTTGGCGATGTACGCCTCGCCGCCGGTGGTCTTGGCCAGCGCGTCCATCTGCTTCCTGCCCGCCTCGGCCTCCGGCCCGAAGGCGATGAGCAGGATGCTGATCGGCCGCTTCGGGTTGTAGGTCTTCTTGAGGTACTGCAGGATCTGGGCGTTCGTGACGCCGCCGTCGGGATCGTCGTTGCCCGCGCCGTCCGTGAGGATCAGCAGCGTGTTGATCTTGTCTTCCTGGTACGTCTTCGTCAGCTCGGCGTAGGCCGCCTTGATGGTGTCGTTCAGCCCGGTGTCGCCGGTGGGCTTGGCCTGGATCAGCCCGAACTCCTTGACCAGCGCCTGCTTGCGCAGCACCCCGTCGGTCGACTCGGTGAGCGGCCCGACGGAGACGAGTTCCTTCCAGTCCTTGCCCTGTCCGTCCAGATGCGTGGAGAACGTCCACAGACCGATCTCGGAGTCGGCGGGGAACAGGCCCAGGCCCTCCATGGCGATCTTGTTGATGGCCTGCATCCGGGTCATGTTCGTGTTGGGGACGGGCAGGCCCATCGTGCCCGAGACGTCGAGCAGGGTGAGCAGGCGGGTGCCGAGGTTGAGCCGGGACCAGGTCTGCACCATCGAGGCCACGGTCTTGGCGTCGGGCCTGGGCAGCGCCTCGGGCTTCGCCTGGACGAAGCCCTTCTCCTTCGACAGCGCGTCGCCGGCCTTGCCGTCGGGGCTGCGGAAGCCCGCGTCACGCAGGGTCTTCCTGGCCGAGTCGGTCTCGAGGTCCTGCTTGAAGTCCGCGGCCGCCTTCTGGACCCCCGGGTCCTTGGTGACGATCGTGAGCGGGTAGTCGAGGCTGAGCGTGCCCTCCTTGGGATAGAGGGCGACCACCGGGGCCTCGGGCTTCTTGGCGTTGTGGGCGTAGACGGCCTGCTCGGAGGCGACGCCGACCGGCACCCTGCTGCCCGACTTCACCGTGAGGCTGGCCAGCAGCGCCGACGGGTCGGAGGCGAGTTGTCCCGAGATCTCCTTCAGCGCGCCGACCAGCGCCTTGTTCTGCCCGGCCTCCTTGGCCGAGGAGGCGGCGGCCAGCAGCGCGGCCAGCCCGGCGGAGTTCTTCTGCGGGTCGAGCGCCAGCACCCGGACCTTCTTGCCCGGCCCGTCGGGGTTGGCCACGTTCGCCGCCGCGATCATGCCGGCCCAGCTCGGCGTGAGGCTGCCGGACAACTTCGCCGCCGACGACTTGGCGGTCGCCAGTACGACGGGCGAGACGGCGACCGAGCCGGCCGGCTGCGGCAGCGCCGCGCCCGCGGGGGAGTTGCGCACGTTGCCCACCAGCAGGCTGGAGTCGGCCACCCACACATCGGCGTTCGCCTTGCCCGCGGCCAGCCCGTTCGCGGTCTTGGCCGCGCCTTCCCGCGCCACCGTGACCTCGACGCACTTGCTGTCGATCGAGTGCATGGCCTTGTTGTAGTTGGTGGCGACCTTGTTCAGCGCGGGCTGGATGTCGGGGGTGGCGACGACGCGCAGCGGCAGCTTGCCGGCCGAGCAGTCGTGCTCGCGGTTGAAGATCACGAACGCCGCGACACCGAGGAGCACGGCCAGCGCGACGGCCCCGGCCAGCGGTACGAGCACCCTGCCACGCCCGCTGACGGACTTTCTGCGGGAGGGGGGTTCCTGGGCTCGGTAGCCGCCGTCGAGTTCGTCTGTGCGGTGTCGCCCCACGATGTCCTCTTAGGTGTGTTGAGACCTTCCGGAGACCCTAGCGGGAGTTGCTCCGCAATACTCCGGGAACGATACTCGGTGGGCTCTGTGTGGCAAAACCGCTCTTTTGGTGCGCCTATCGCGCTGAGTAACGGTCAGTGGCAGCATGCGTGACCGCGCCAGGCACGCGCTCCCTCACGCACCGCGACCGCCGCGAGAGCCACCGCCATGGCCGGATCGGCCCACCACCAGCCCAGGGTGTTCAGCCACAGACCGGCCAGCACGCCGGCCGCCATGGCGGCGCAGATGAGGTTCTGGGTGCCCTCTCCGGACGTGGCCGCCGACGCCAGCCGCGTCCCGAGCCGCCGCTTGACCAGCCCCAGCACCGGCATGCTGACCAGGCTGACCGTCGTCACCACGATGCCGAGCACGGTCGGCGTCGCCCGGTGACCGGCGTCGAGGTCGTGCGCGACGTGCACGACGAGGTAGGGGGCGAGCAACCAGAAGCTCACCGCGACCGCGCGCCTGGCGGTGCTCTCGGCGTTCGGCGAGAGCGTACGGGCGCCGGTGAAGCGCCACACCACGATCAAACTGGCCGCCGCCTCGGCGAAGGCCGACAGGCCCCACCCGATCAGCGCGACGGAATGGGCCGAAAGCCCGGCGGCCAGGCCGAGCGTGCTCTCCACGGCCAGCCAGGCCAGCGTGGCCACCGAGAGGGCGCGGGCGGCGCGGGCGGCCCGCAGCCACTCGGCCGTCGCGGCCGGATGCTCATGAATCCGCTGGTCAGGCACCATGAACCCCCGAACTCCCGGCTATCCGGCCGTCGACAGCGCTACGTAACGTACCCATCACTTCTGGTGACCTTAAGCCCTGTGCGGCAAAGGATGTTCAAGATTCACCGGATAATGGCGGTGATCGCGTCCCGGGGGAGGGATCGTGCCGTTCACGCCCAGTCACATCGCCGCCGTGCTGCCGCTGGTGGCCTCCGAACGCGGGCGGCGCCTCGCCGATCCGTGGGCCCTCGCGCTGGGCACGATGGTGCCCGACCTGCCGATCTTCCTGCCCTTCCTGCCCGTGTACGGCGACTGGCACTCCTGGACGGGCGTGCTCACGCTCGACCTGGCCGCGGTTCTGGTGCTCCTGCCGCTGTTCCACCTCGTCCTGCGCGACCCGTTGATCGCGCTGCTGCCGCCGTCGCTGGCCGGCCGCGCCGCGCTTCTGCGGCCGGGACGGCCGAGGTTCCTGCCGGTCGTGGCGGGCGGGGTGATCGGCGCGGCCACCCACGTGTTCTGGGACTCCTTCACCCACTCATACTCCTCCGCCCGCTGGGGCACGTGGCTGGACACACCCGTTCACGGCACGACCAAGCTCTTCGGCGTGCTGCAGTACACCTCCTCCGCCGTCGGCCTGGCCGTGGTCGTGGGGTGGGCCTGGCGGGCGCTGTCGCGGATGTCGGCGGCCGACGTGCCGGGCCGCCTGCGGACGTCGCCCGCCGTACGGTGGGCCGTGCTGGCCGCGTGCGCGCTCGGCACGGTCGCCGGCGCCCTCGTGTGGCCCCTGGTGGACGAGCCCAACCCCGCGCTGGGCTTCAGGAGCGTGGTCACCAAGACCGGCGCGGGCACGGTGGTCGGCCTGTCCGCCGTCCTGGCCTGTTACGCGATCGTCTGGCAGGTCAGGCGGCGCGTGGCAGTATCGGAAGGTGCCTGACTACGTATTCGACGCCGACGACCCCCGACTCGCCGACTACACCCGGCTGCGGGACGTCGAGCTGCGCAAGAGCCTGGAAGCCGAGCGCGGCCTGTTCCTCGCCGAGGGGGAGAAGGTGATCAGGCGGGCCATCGCCGCCGGTTACCCCATCCGCTCGGTCCTGACCACCAGGCGCTGGTACGAGTCCCTGTCCGACGTCATCGGCGACGCCACGGTCTACGAGGTGAGCGACGAGCTGATGTCCGGCATCGCGGGTTTCCCGGTCCACCGCGGCGCGCTGGCCTCCATGCGGCGCCTGCCGCTGCCCTCGGCCGAGGCCCTGATCAAGGGCTCCGCCCGCCGGTTGCTGGTCCTTGAGGACCTGGTCGACCACTCCAACGTCGGCGCGATCTTCCGCTGCGCCGCCGCGCTCGGGGTGGACGGCATCCTGCTGTCGCCGCGCTGCGCCGACCCGCTCTACCGCCGGGCCGTGAAGGTCTCGATGGGCGCGGTCTTCTCGATCCCGTACGCCCGGCTCGACGACTGGTACACCGGCCTCGGCCGGCTGCGCGAGGCGGGGTTCCAGACCCTGGCGCTGACCCCCGACCAGGCCGCGACCCCGATCGACCGGGTGGCGATGGGCGACCGGGTGGCGCTCCTGCTCGGCTCCGAGGGCGACGGCCTGTCCTCCCACTGGCTGCACGAGGCCGACCGCGCGGTGTGCATCCCCATGAGCCCGGCCGCGATGGACGCCGGCGTCGACTCGCTCAACGTGGTGGCCGCGGCGGCGATCGCCTGCCACGGGCTGATGCGCTCGGCGCCGGTCGCCGCCGAGCGCTGACCGTCACCGGCTCACACCAGGTCCTCGGCTCACACCAGGTCCTCGGCGACCTGCATGCCGGCCGTCACCCAGGCCAGCAGGGTGGTGCCGGGGCAGTCGGTGTTGCCGACGTCGCTGTGGCCCCGCTTGGCGAGCTCGTGGCCGGTCTTGGCGCACGCCTCGTCGTACAGGGCGCGGATCGTCCTCTTGGCCGTCTCGGTCGGCTGGTTCATGCCGATGTACGCGCAGCCGATCCCGGTGACGTTGTGGTCGGTCGCGTGGGCCCCGCGGACGAGCCAGCCGCGGCCCTCGTACACGGTGCCGTCGTCGCGTACGAGGAAGTTGTAGCCGATGTCGTTCCAGCCGCGTTCGTCCATGTGCGAGTCCTGGATGGACCTCGGCGTGCGGTCGGCCGGGGTCTCGGTGTGGTGCACGACGAACTCGGTGCGCTCGGACAACGGGACGTGCTCGACGTCCGCCGGGTCCCTGGGCGGGCGGGCGTTCCAGCCGGCGCGGTCGACGATGACGATCCCCATGCTGTGCTCCTCCTGTCTTGTGCTGGTGTTTTCGCAGGTTAAGCGGCGCACGGGCGCGGAGGACGAGGGGCGCGACGCGGTTGCCGGGATTTCATCCCGGCTTGGCAGGAGCGGCGGGAGAGCGGCTCGGACGTGGGCCTGGCGGCGCCTCGACCAGCCGTGTAACCATGTAATCATGGAGACGCTATACGAGCACGCGGGCGGCGAAGAGGGTTTACGCCGCTTCATCGAGATCTTCTATCGCAGCCTGCTGGCCGACCCCCTGCTCCAGCCGCTGTTCGGCACGGGCAAGGCCAGCCATGTGGACAATCTGACCGCCTTCACCGCCGAGACGTTCGGCGGCCCCGACACGTTCTCGGCGGAGATGGGCGGCTTCCCGCTGCTCATCGACGCGCATCGCGGGCTGCGCATCGAGGAGGCCCAGCGGCTCAGGTTCGTCGAGCTGTACATGCTGGCGGCCGACACGGCCGGGCTGCCCACCGACGAGCCGTTCCGGGCCTCGTTGCGTTCGCACGTGGAGTTCGGCACCCAGGTGGCGCTCCAGAACTCCCACGCCGACACCGACGACCAGCTCCACCCGCTGCGCGAGGTGCCGATCTGGGAGTGGGAGCAGCCGCCGCGGTAGCCGGTCAGGGGTGGTCGGTCTCCTCGGTGAGCCAGTCGGGACGGGCGTCGATGTCGTGCAGCACCGGCTGGGAGTCGATCGGGCCGTGCCCGCCGTTCGCCCTGATGTGCGCCGCCAGTGCGGCGGCCTGCGTCTGCGGCGTGATGAGCGTGATCTGCCAGGAGATCCCGGTCTCCGTGGACGGGACTTCCGCGATGTCGATCGAGGTTGCCAGCCCCGCGAGCAGGATGGCGTGCGCCAGCGCGGCGGCCTGCTCGTGGCCCTCGATCGTCGTGCGGACTTCGATGAATTCCGCCATGATCTTCCTTATTGCGGAGAGGTAGATTCCCCACCCTATCTGCGTGAATCGGCCGGGGGGTCGGCTTCGGGCCGGGAAATAATCCCGAACCGGGTCGGGCCGCTACCTCGTGGGGATCGGTCATTGCTCATCTCTCGGGCGACAACGCCGGCAGGGGCCCGCCGCCGTACGGGGATGCGGCAAGATGTGATCGGACGATCACACGAAGCGACCGACGGAGGGGTCCCGTGAAGCTGGCCTGGATCATCGCGGCCGCGGCCGCGGCGGCCCCCTGCGCGTGGGCGGCCCCGCAGGCGCCGACGGCCGTCCGTACGCAGGCGTTCCCGCGGGCCCGGCCCGCCGCCGAGGGCGCCGCCCTGACCTGCGCCGTCAGCTCCCCCCAAGGCCGGCCGCTGACCTTCACCCCGCGCATCGGCCTGACCGCGCGTCCGGTCTCGGCCCGCGGCAACCTCCAGCTCACCGGCTGCCTGTCGGGCGACGGCTCGGCCCCCTACCTGCGCTCCGGCTGGGTCACCCTGAAGAGCGTCGGCCAGGCTTCCTGCACCAGCGCCCGGCACGTCCACGGCACCCTCCGCATCACCTGGTTCGGCATCGACGGCCGGCCCGTCGGCACCTCCGAGGTGCGTACGCGAGCCGACCGCCTGGCCACCCAGAGCCCGGCCGACAGCTTCCTGGCGGGCACGGTCGTCTCGGGGCCGCTCGCCCGCGAGCGCGTCGGCGGCGGGATCACGCCCGCCATGGGCATCCTCGGCTGCGCGACCGGCGGCCTGAGCAGGCTTCCCGCCGCCGGCCGGCTCACCTTCGGCTGACCTTCCTGCCCTCAGCCGCCGGCGATCTGCTCGCCCGCGTAGTCGAGCAGCCGTTCGGCGGTCGCGAAGCGGCGTTCGTCCCCGTCGTGGAGCAGGACGCCCACCACGCGCCTTCCGGCCCGCTCACCGGCGAACAGCAGGCAGTACCCGGCCGCGTTCGTGTACCCGGTCTTGACGCCCAGCACGTCCTCGCTGCGGCCGAGCAGTTTGTTGGAGTTGCGCCAGGTGTGCGCCCGGTGCACGGCCGTCTTGGCGGTCTTGTGCACCTGGGCGCCCACCACCGTGCGGAAGATCGGGTCGGCCAGCGCCCGCTGCGCCAGCTTGACCTGGTCCACCGCTGTCGAGTACCCGCCGGCGGCCGGCGTGGGCAGGCCGTCGGGGTTGGTGTAGCGGGTGTCGGCGAGGCCGAGCGAGCGGGCGGCCCGGTTCATCTTGGCCACGAACGCGGTCTTGCCCGGTCCGTACTGCCTGGCCAGGGCGTTGGCGGCGTCGGCGCCCGAGGGGAGCATGAGGCCGTACAGCAGGTCTTTGGCCGTCAGGCGCTCGCCCTTCTTCAGGCCGGCCGTGGTCGCGCCGTTGCTGGTCGCGTGCTTCACGTCGGCGGCGGTGATCGTGATCGTGTCGGTCAGCCGGCCCTCGTTCAGGACGACGTAGGCCGTCATGACCTTGACGAGGCTGGCGACCGGGACCCGCCGCGTCTCCCGCTTGCGGAAGTGGACCGTGCCCGTCGAGTCCACCACGTACGCCGAGGTCGCCTTCACCGCCGGCGCGTCGGCGGCCCACGCGGCGGACGCCGGGTAAGAGACCCCCACAAGCAAGGCGAGTACGGCAGAGCCTATGAAACCCCCAATACGCATGCCAGATATGTTCGCAGGAGATCAAGGGTTGATTTGCGAAACTCGGCCGTAAGTCACCCTCACTTGGGGGTAAATGCTTGATAGATCCGACTTCCGCGGGGAGATGAGGCGAGTGGCAGGCAGGTTCGTCATCAGCCAGGACGAGCGGGGAACGTTCCGTTTCGCGCTCGTCGCGAACAACGGGCAGACGCTGGCCGTGGGCGAGGGCTATCCGAGCAAGGCCGCCTGCGTGAACGGCATCGAGACCGTACGCAGGAACGCTCCCGAGGCCGCCATCGACGACCAGGCCCCGGCCGCCCTCTAGGACGAGGCCAGCCGCCGGCGGCGGACGAAGAACCAGGCCACGCAGGCCGCCACCGCGAGCAGCGCGACCACCGCGCTGACGGGGGAGTGGGCGGCCAGCTCCAGCCAGCCCCACACCAGCGCCGTGAGCCCGAACCACCAGATGGGCGCCCAGGTCAGGCAGCCGAGCGCGCTGGCCACCACGTACCAGGGATAGGACACCCGCAGGGCGCCCGCCACCCACGGCAGCGTGTGCCGCAGCATGGGCACCCAGAAGCAGCCGTAGACCGCCAGCGCACCCCACTTCTCGACGACCCGCTCGATGCGCTCGATGCGCTCACGGCCCAGCCGCTTGCCGACCCGCGACTCGTGGATCTTCTCGCCGAGCTTGCGGCCCACCCAGTAGTAGACCTGGAACGCTCCGAACAACGCGAGGATGAGGACGGCCCCCACCAGCCAGTACGGCAACCCGAACCAGAACGGCCGGGCGGGATCAGGAAGGGCGACCGCCGCATGCCACATGAGCCCGCTCACCCCCACTCATAAACCTTAGGTCAGCCTAACCTTAGTCAAGGAGTAAGCATTCCGCCACATCAGCATGCAAGGCTGAGGCAACGGCTGCAAGCAGGCGACAACCACCCCTCAACCATCCCGCCCTATACCTGAACTGAGCAAAAGGGGTGTTGATCATGTCGTCGAGAAGCGCAGTGGTTCTGGCCGGGGGTACCGCCAACGCGGTCAAGCTGTTCGTGGCGGCCCTCGCCTTCACCAGTGCCTACGTCGGCTTCTCCGCGTACAACAACGTCGGGCCGGCCGCCGAGCCCGCGCGGACCGTCACCCTGTCGGCGCGCGAGGTGCCGATCACCGCCCCGGCCGGGGAGAGCGCCCCGGCCAAGGCGGGCGAGATCGCCCTCAGCGCGCAGAACGACGGCACCCCCGGCTGCGGCAGGTCGTTCCTGGCCCGCAGCCTGCTCGTCAACCCGCGCCCCGGCGAGACGGTCCTGTACCGCTGGCGGCTGTCACGCTGGAGCCCGGCGGCCAAGGCGTGGCGCACCTACCTGATGGACCACTCCGGGTTCGCCGGGGCCGGTCAGAACGTCGAGTGGCAGCCGCAGGTCTCGGGCAACCCCGGTTGGTACCGGGTAGAGCTGGTCACCGGGTCGGGCGCGACCGTCACGAGCGAGCGTTTCCAGGTGAGCTGCTGACCGAGCGCCGCGCGGCCTCGACCCAGCGTGGCACGCCCACCCGCTGCGCCACCTCCAGCGCCTTCTCGTAGTGCTCGCGCGCCGCGTCGGGCTGGCCCAGCCGGATGGCCAGGTCGCCGAGCGGCAACGCCACCGGCCACAGCGCCACGACGCCCGTGCCCGCGCCGGCCACCCGGTCGGCGAACGGCTTGAGCTTGTCGTAGCAGTCGACCATGCGCTCGCGGTCGTCCAGCAACATGCCCGCGAGGGCCCGCCAGGTCATCACCAGCTCGTAGAGGAAGTCGGGCCGGACCGGCGGGCGCGTGGCGGCCACCGCCCTGGCGTCGTTGACGTGCCCGGCCGAGGCCAGGGCCAGCGCGTAGGCGTCGAGGGTCCACTTGGCGCCGCGCTGGTGGGCCGCCGCCAGCAGGTCGACCGTCTCGGCCGCCCGGCCGTCGACCAGGTGCAGGCAGAACGTCGTGATCAGCGGGAGGTCCTGGCGGCCTTCGAGCATGCCGGCCCGCGCGGTCATCCTGGCCGCGTCGCGGTAGGCGCGTTCGGCGCCGGTGTAGTCGCCGGCGATCATCAGGCGCTGCCCGGCGTACCAGACGACGACGGCGGCCGGGGCCGACAGGTCGTACTGCCTGGCCAGGCTGTCGAGGGCGGCGGCGTGCCGGTCGGCTGCCGCGAAGTCGCCCCTGGCCGCCGCGCACTCCAGCAGCACCAGGTGGGCGAGGGCCTGGGTGGCCATCTGCCCCGAACGCTGGGCGACCTCCAGCAACTCCCTGCCGATGCTCTCGCGGGTGTCGACGGCCGGGATGTCGTAGGACTGGCGCAGCCGCCCGCTCAGCGCCGCCGCGATCAGCGTCGGGTCGCCGCTCTGCCTGGCCAGCTCCAGCGCCTCCAGCGAGGCCTGCCGCCCGCGCTCGGGCGAGGAGGAGCCCTCCAGCTCCAGCGCCAGCGTGGTGAGCAGGCTCGCCCGCAGGCGCTGCTCGCCCTCGGGCAGCTCTATGAGCGCCTTCTCGGTGACGTCGACGATCTCCCACGCGGTGCGGGTGAAGTCGCGGGCCATGCCCTTGTGCGGCACGGCCAGCGACGCCGCCACCTTCGCGGTGATCTCCAGGTCGCCGAGCGGCAGCGCGGCGTCCATGGCCTGGCGGCGCAGCAGCCTGGCCGCCGTCATGTCGCCGCACAACGCCAGCGCCTTGATCTGCCGGAGCATCAGGCGCAGGCGCTCCTTGGCCCGCTCGGGCGCCGGCTCGCGCCCCTTGTCGTCGGTACGGGGGCCGCCGCGGTCGAAGGCCGCGATGGCCTGCTCCCACAGGGTGGCCGCCTCGCGGTGGGCGAAGCGCCGCTCGGCCTGCTCGGCGGCCAGGCCCGCGTAGTGGACGGCCTTCCCGGCCGCGTCGGCCAGGAAGTAGTGATGGGCCAGCGCCGCCACGTCGGACGGGGCGCGCTGCTCGATCACCGTGGCGACGGCCGCGTGCAGCCGGGTGCGGCGCAGCCGGGAGGCGTCGGAGTAGATCGTGTCGCGCACCAGGTCGTGGTCGAAGCGCAGCAGACCGGGCCCCGGCTCGGTCACCAGCCCGGCCAGCAGCGCGGCCTCGACCGCCTCGATCACCGCGTCCTCGTCGGCGGCGACCGTGACCAGCACGTCGAGGTCGACGTCGCGGCCGATCACCGCGGCCTGGAGCAGGATCTGCTGGGCGCCCGCGGGCAGCCGGGAGATGCGCCGGCGCAGCACGTCGCGTACGCCCGAGGGCACCCGCGAGAGCACCTGCGTGGCGCTGGCCCGGTCGGCCGCGCCCTCGGCGTCGAGCAGGCGTACGGTCTCACGCACGAAGAACGGGTTGCCGCCGGTGCGCTCGACGATGGACTCGACCGCGTGCTCGTCGATCTCGCGTACGCAGGTGGCCTTGACCAGCTCGGCCACGGCCTTGGGGTCGAGGCCCGACAGGCCCACGCGGACCGGCTCCAGGCGGGCCAGCGCGGCCAGCACGTCGGACTGCCGGTCGTCGAGCTCGCTCTCCCGGCACGTCACGACGAGCAGGACGCGGCTGGTGGCCAGCAGGCTCGGCAGCGCGCGCAGCAGGGCCAGGGTCTGGTCGTCGGCCCAGTGGAGGTCCTCGAGCGTCAGCAGCACCGGCGCCCGGCGCGCCACGCCGGCGAGGTAGCCGCCGACCGCGCGGTGGAGGCGGAAGCCGCCCGAGACCTCGTCCTCGGCGCGGTCGGGGGCGGTGTCGTCGAGCAGGGGGGCGAGGAGCTGGGCGTACTCACCGGCGCCGGTCATGCCGATCAGCGAGCGCAGGATCTCCACCCAGGCCCAGCCCGGCGGGGTCGCGCTGGAGTCGGGGCAGGCGCCGGAGGCGGTGATCCAGCCGTCGGTGCCGAGCCGGCCGTCGAGCTGGCGCAGCAGCGTGGTCTTGCCCGCGCCCGCGACCCCGGTCACGATCGCGACCTGGAACCGCCCGGTACGAGAGGCGGCCGTGGTCAACCTGGCCAGCTCGGCGTCGCGGCCGACGAACGGCTCGGGCTCCAGCGGCGGCGGCTCGACGTGGGCGGCGGCCGGCCGCGGCGGCCAGGTGTCGGTGACCGGCGCGGGCCTGGCCGCGCGCAGCCGCGCGGCCAGCTCCAGCTCAGGGGACTGGGCCAGGATGTCGGACTCCAGCTTGCGCAGCGCGGGGCCCGGGTCGATGCCCAGTTCGTCGGCCAGCATGTTCCTGGCCCTGCGCAGCGCGGCCAGCGCGTCGCCCTGCCGGCCGCAGCGGTAGAGGCCGAGCGCCAGCAGCCGCCAGCCCTCCTCGCGCAGCGGATGCTCGGTGGTCAGCGCCTCCAGGTCGGGCACGGTCTCGGCGTGCAGGGCCAGCCGCAGGCCGGTGTCGGCGTGGCGTTCGCGGGCCACCAGGCGCAGCTCGGCCAGCCGGTTGACCTCGGCCTCTGCCCAGGGCTGGTCGGCGAAGTCGGAGTAGGGGGTGCCGCGCCACAGGCCCAGCGCCTTCTCCAGGCGGCCGCGGGCGGACTGCGGGTCGCCCTCCTCAAGGTGCTCGCCCGCCGCCCTGACCAGTTGCTCGAACCGCAGCGCGTCGACCTGGTCGGCGGCCACGCGCAGCGCGTAGCCGGAGGCGACGGTCACCAGCAGGCGGTTGGGGCCGCCGCGCGGGCGGCCCGGTTCGAGCACCCTGCGCAGGCGGGAGATGTAGACCTGGAGACCCGACTGGGCGCCCTTGGCGGCGTCGTCGTCCCACAGATCGTAAAGAAGCGTGTCAACCGGCACGACCTGACCTCTGGCCACGAGAAGTCGGGCGAGGACGGCCCGCTGCCGCAACCCGCCGAGGTCGAGTTCGTCGTCGTGTTCGTACGCCTCGACTGGCCCCAGAACTCGGAACGCCACCATGTCAGCCGCCACGCTATGCGCGCTTCCGAATCGCGCACAAGGTCTTTGATGGGTTTGGGATTGTCACTGGGGGGCCTTCGAGATCGCGGACGGGGACTCCGCGGCGGCGTTCCGGCCGTTGCGCCTGCGCAGGAGCGCCCACGCGCCCAGCGCGAGGCCGCCGAACGGGATCTCGATAGTGTAAGTCCAGAAGCCGAAAAGTAGTGCTGTCGCGACCGCCGGAGTGCCCGGCACCCCGAACGTGATCAGCAGCGCGGCCACCCCGCTCTCCATGATCCCGGCTCCGCTCGGCGTGATCACGGCGCTGGTCAGCACGCGTGACAGCGCGAAGACGGCGATCGACTGGGCCAGGCCCGGCCAGGCGCCGGTGGCCGACATGCACGCGGCCATGATCGCCCACTGGAAGCCCAGGAAGAACACCATGCCGAGCGACAGGCCGAGCGAGCGCAGACGGACGATCTCGGCGGTGTCGGCGCGCAGCCGGTGGAAGGCGTCGGAGGCGTGCACCTTCAGGCGCAGCAGCCGGGTGAGGCCGTCGAGCGCCTTGCCGAGCACGACGGCGGCGCGGTCCCAGTAGAGGGCGGCGGCCACGATCGCGCAGAGCGCCAGGATGGAGATCGCGCCCGTCCAGCCCGCCTTGACGAACATCGGGGTGAGCACGCCGCCCGCGAGGATCAGCGCGATGATGCCCACGGCCGGCAGGATGAACCTGAACAAGGTGTTCCAGATGCCGCTGACCAGCGTCATCACCACGATCGGCCGGTTGGCGAAGCCCCAGCCCCTCGTCATCGCGAACGACACCGCCACCCCGACCGCGCCGCCGAACGGCAGCAGGTTGCTGACCGCGCTGCCCGCCGCGTTGAGCGTCAGGCCTTGGAGGTTGGTCAGCCCCGGCAGCGAGTTGGTCAGCACGAACGTGTACGCCAGCAGGCTGAGCAGCCACAGGGTGGTCATCAGGGCGATCTCGCCGAAGCTGAGCGTGCCGAAGACCGCGCCGATCTCGTGCCAGGAGACCGGTTTGCCCGTGAGCGCGCGCACGATCTGCGGCAGGTAGACCACGAGCAGCATGGCCAGCCCGAGCGACACGACGGACAGGGCGATCTGGAGCGGCTTGTTCTTCATCGCCCACCAGTCTGACGGCTCATCGGACCCGGCACGTCACTCTCAGGTGCTACTTCGGCCACCGGTCGAAAGGATGAGTGAGTCTGGTGCCCGGGGGGAGGTCGCGGCGTACGTACCATTCGGTGCCGAAGACCAGGCGGTAGAGCGCGCCGGGGACCTTCAGCATGACGGCGAGGGTGCGGTCGCTGTCGCCGCCGGTGGCCTGGGAGGCGTGCGCGGCCATCGAGGCCCGCTTCTGCCGGGTGTACCGGCGGACGTTGACCCGGTGGGTGATGGCGTCGTTGGCCGAGTACGCGCTCTCGAACGTCCGTACGTCGAACTCCGGCGGGAACTTGTACACCCGGCCCGCCAGGCGCAGCAGACGTACCAGCGGGTCGCGGTTGACCGTCGCCTCCAGGACGATCTCCGTGCCGGCGATCTGCGCCGCCCGCTTGCCCACCCGGTAGACCTGGACGTGGTCGGGGTGACCGTAGCCGCCGGCCGGGTCATAGATCGACAGCAGGTCGGCCTTCTCCTCCTCCAGGATCGCCGCCAGCGCCCTGGCCGCGGCCTCGGTGTCGGCGTCGATGAAGGCGTTGTCGGGGCGTTCCTCGGCGATGCCGCCCTTGGGACTGAGCCCGGAGTCGCCATAGCCCAGGCACTCGACGCGGGCGCAGCCGAGCAGCGCGGCCGACTCGTAGAGCTCCTTGAGCCTGGTCTCGCGCAGTTCCTCCCCCGGGCCGATCTCGGCCAGGCCGCGCTCGCCGGCCGTCGCGACCACGAGCACGACGCGGTGCCCCTCGGCCGCGAGCATCGCCATGGTGCCCGCCGTGAGCAGGGCCTCGTCGTCGGGATGGGCGTGGAAGAAGACCGCGGTACGTGGAGGCACACGCCCAGATTAGTCTGGGAGGGGTGCGGATCTTTCACGTGAGTGACTGTTACCTGCCGAGACTCGGGGGGATCGAGGTCCAGGTGGCCGACCTGGTGCGCGCGCAGCGCGACGCCGGGCACGACGTGGTCGTGGCCACGGCGACCAGGGGCGAGGCGATGCCGGGCGTGCGCAGGGTCGTCGCCAGGATGCCCTTCGACCTGCCGGTCCACCCGTTCGGAGTGGGGCATCTCACTCGGGGCATCACCGTCATCCGGCCCGACGTGGTGCACGTGCACACCGGCGCGGTCTCGCCGTTCGCCTGGATGGGGGTGCGGGCGGCGCGGCGGGCGGGGGTGCCGTGCGTGGTGACCGTGCACAGCATGTGGGACCCGGTCACGCGGGGGCTCTACCGGCTGTTGCGGCTGGCCTTCGGGTGGCAGCGCTGGGGGCTGGTGGCCACCACGGTGAGCACCCCGGCGGCGGCGCCGATCAGGGCCGTGGCCGGGCCGGGCGTGCCGGTGCGGGTGGTCTCCAACGGCCTCGACCTGTCGGGCTGGGCGCCCTCCCCGGACGTGCCCGCCGCGCGGGAGGAGGTCCACGTGGTGGCCGTCGGCCGGCTGGCGCCGCGCAAGCAGCCCGTACGGCTGCTCAGGCTGCTGCTGGCCGCGCGGGCGCGGGTGCCTGCGGAGATCCCGATGCGCGCCACGATCGTGGGCGACGGTCCCGCGCGCGGTCGTATGGAACGTTTTCTCGCCAAGCACGACATGACCGGCTGGGTGTCGCTGCCGGGCCGCTACTCGCGCGAGCAGATCGCCAAGGTGCTGGGGTCGGCCGACGTCTTCGTGGCCCCGGCGGCCAGGGAGTCGTTCGGCATCGCGGCCCTGGAGGCGCGGGCCGCCGGGGTCCCGGTGGTGGCGAGGGCCCAGAGCGGCGTCGCCGACTTCGTCAAGGACGGCACCGAGGGGCTGCTCGGCCGCACGCTGGGCGACCTGGCCGGGGCGGTGGCCCGGCTGTGCTCCGACGCGGGGCTGCGCGGGGCGATCGCCGAGCACAACCGCTCGACGCCGCCCGTCGCGGGCTCGTGGGCCGGGGTGCTGGAGGGGTTCGACCGGGCCTACGAGCAGGTGATCGCGCGTTAGGCCAGGCCGCCCCTGCGCAGCGTGTACTCCGCGGAGGCGAAGTCGCCGCCCTGCGGGACGCCGTCGGTGAAGAAGTCGCCGGGCACGCCGGTCACGTGGGCGGCGTAGGACTCGGCGTCGTCCTGGGGCTCGTAGCCGAGCTCGGGGGAGAGTTGCCAGAAGCGGCGGGTGTTGGCCGAGACGGCGTAGGCGGCCAGGAAACGCAGGCCGGGCGTGGTGACGGCGGCGTGGAAGAAGCCGGCGCAGTCGCGGGGGCTCAGCCAGGTCGCCAGGTGGCGGACGTCGACGGGCTCGGCCTCCAGGCTGCCGATCCGCAGGCAGACCACCTCAAGTCCGAACTTGTCGGAGTACAGGCGGCCGAGGGCCTCCAACGCGGCCTTGCTGACGCCGTACAGGCCGTCGGGGCGCGGCGGGAGGTCGGCGGAGATCGTCGCGGTCGCCGGGTACATGCCGGTCATGCGGTTGCTGCCGGCCAGCACCACGCGCGGCACGCCGGCCAGCCGGGCCGCCTCCAGCACGCGGTGCGTGGTCAGGACGTTGCCGTCGAGCAGGTCGGGCAGGGGAGCCTCGTCCGGCACCCCGGCCAGGTGCACGATCGCGTCGGCGCCCTTGACCAGCGCCACGGTCTCGTCCAGGTCCGACAGGCCGGTGCGGACGGCCTCCTCGCCCGGCTGCGCCTCCATGGGCGCCCGGTCGGCCAGGACCAGCCTGGTGGCGGTCTCGCGGAGCCGCTCGCGTACGGCGCCGCCGACCATCCCGGCGGCGCCGGTGAGCACGATCATTCCCATGCAGGCATTCTGCGCCATCGGCCGGGTACGGTCAGCCGCGCCGGAGCACGACGTAGCCGTCGCGTTCGAACACCTTCGTGTACCCCTCGCCCAGGAGTTGCCCGACCCGGTTGCGCTGGTCGTCCGGGGAGCCGAACGGGAACTCCCAGCGGGCGGTGTCGGCGACGATCCACGGCGCCCCGCGCGGGGCGGCGCTCCACAGCAGGACGGTGGTGCGCGAGGTCAGCGCCGGGCCCAGGGAGTTGACCGCCTCGACCGTCACCCCCGAGGGCACCTTGCTCACCGCCTCGGCCGCCGCGGCGGCCTTGTCCTCCTTGTAGAAGGCCGGATGGTAGAGCTGGTCGAGCGCGAACTTGGGCACCAGCGTGAGGGCGACGGCGCAGGCCGCGGCCGCCCAGGCCAGCCTGAGCCCCCTGCCGTCGGCGCGGCCGGTCCAGCGCAGCAGCCTGGCCAGGCCGTCCACGCCGGCGCAGAACAGGATCATGACGGTGAACGCGCTGTACTGGAAGTCGGCCTGCCACCACTGGGGACGGTCGGAGAGCAGGCGTTCGAGCACGTGCGGCAGCGCCGCCAGCGACAGCGGCGACAGCAGGCACAGCAGCAGCGTCGGCCAGACCAGCAGGAACAGCGTGTCGACCTTGGCCTCTTCGCTGAAGGGCAGCAGCAGGGTGGCGAGCGGGTCGCGCACCATCGCCAGCAGCGCGGCGGGCGCGTCGGGCCCGAGGTGGCCGTAGGCCCAGAAGTCCTTGCTGTCGCCGCCGAACGAGGTGATCAGCAGGCCGCGGACGAGCACGACGGCGCCCGCGCCGATCGCCGCGCACATGACGCCGCGGATCCGGTCGCCGACGGCGAACAGGTAGAGCCCCGCCCCGATCACCAGGAGGCCCATGTCCTCCTTGACGAGGAGCAGCCCGAGCATCGCCAGGAACGCCGGCAGCACGCGGCCCGCGTGGTAGCGCTCGATCATGATCGCGGTGAGCAGCGGGACGAACATCACCTCGTGCGCGTCGAAGGCGACGGCCTGCGCGATCGGCCACGACAGCGCGTACGCGACGGCGACCAGGTAGGCGGGCCCGATCCCCAGCACGCGCCGGGTGAACAACCACAGGAACGGGATCGCCCCCGCGAACAGCAGCGCCTGCGCCACGACCAGCGACTCGGGGCCGTCGTGCACCCAGTAGAACGGCGCGAGCAGCGCGTAGATCGGTGAGAAGTGGTCGGCGAGCTGGAGGTAGTCCGCGCCGCGCCCGTGGAACACGCCGAGCACGGGCACGGCCGGCGGGCGGAAGTGCGCGTAGTTGCGCACCGCCTGATCCACGATGACCAGGTCGAACGTGGTCGCCCGGAACGTGGCCAGCTTGACCAGCCCGAGAACGGAGTACGCCACCGCGGCGAGCAGCGCGACGGCGCCGACCCGCACGCGATGGCGGAAGAGCACTCTGGCGGGGAGTGCGGTGCTTGCCGGAGGCCGTGCGATCACCGTTTCGTCCGTCACGGCAGCAAGCGTAAAGGGATCATCCGGCGATGTCCGTCCCCCGGTCCGGCGAGCCGGATGACGCGGCCGCCGCGCCGGCCTGCCCCCCACAGGCGGTGCGGCGGCCGCGGGCCGGTCAGGTGCAGGCGGCGGTGATCTTGGACTGGAACCCGGTCATCTTGCCGCTGAACTCGGTCGCCTTGCTGATGTCGCCGCTCTCCAGGCTCTCGAAGCCGGAGGCGAGGTCGTTCAGCGCGGCCGCGACGTCGCCGTCGTACTTGCCGGCGAGCTCCTTGGTCTTGGCGGCAGCCGTCTTGGAGGCTTCCCCGAGCGCCGCGGTGTCCGTGGCGTTCTTCGTGATCGCGCTGCTCCAGTCGGTGGCGATCTTGGTGACCTCGTTGGCGGCGCTGTTGCAGTCAACGGCCTGGCCGACGGCACCGCAAGCGGTGGACAGAGCGGCAAGAGAGATCGTCGCGACTGCGAGGGCGAGTCGGCGAGGGGGAGTCATTTTTGGTGCCCTTCGTTGGTTTTCCGAACGAGAGAGACATTATGGATCAATGCTTGATCGCCACTTGCACGCCGCTAACATCTGGGCCGTCAGGCGGGCGTAAAACCACGCAACAGCACCCGTACGGTCTCGTCGGGATCGGGCATGGGCAGGTCGAGCAGGCCGCGGTAGGTCACGAGACCCGCGAACAGGTCCGTGAGCAGCCACAGGTCGGCGTCCGGGGGCAGTTCGCCGCGGTCGATCGCGCGCTCGTAGACGACCTGCGAGCGTTCCATCCGGGTGCGCATGCCGGTGCGGATGATCTCGGCGACGGCGGGGTCGCGGCCGGCCTCGCCGTACATCTGCCTGGCCAGGCGGGCGACGCCGGGGTGTTGCCAGAGGGCGAGGGTGTCGGAGACCACCACGCGCAGGTCGCCTTCGAGCGAGCCGGTGTCGGGGACGGCGACGTGGGTGTTCATCAGGCCGCCGAGCGATTCGAGCAACATGTCGCGCTTGGTGGCGTAACGCCGGAACACGCTCGCCCGGCCCACGCCTGCCGCCCTGGCGACGTCGTCCATCGTGAAGTCGAGGCCGTGGGAGAGCAGCAGCTCGGTGGCGGCCTGCCTGATGCGGTGATCGACCGTGGGATCGGGCTTGCGGCCGCGCGCGGACATTGTGATACTCCTAGTATCTGATACTTGCAGTCTCTAAAAATGGGGCTTCTATGAGAGTAATCGTGGCGGGGGCCGGAGTGGCCGGACTCGCGGCGGCGCGCGGCCTGCTGGCCGCCGGTCACGACGTCGAGGTGTACGAGGAGGCGCCCGGACCGCGGACGGCGGGCGGCTCGGTCACCCTCTGGCCCGGCAGCACGGCCATCCTGGACGAGCTCGGCATCGGCTACGCGAACCTCGGATGGCGGCTGGAGACCATGGAGTCGTGGACCGAGGACGGCCGCCGGCTGTTCACCGTCGATCTCACCTCGGCCGAGCGGCGCTACGGGCATCCGTGCGTCCACGTGGCCCGCCGCGAACTGGTCGCGGCGCTGGCCGGCGACCTGCCCGTCGTCTACGGCGCGGGCGTCGAGCACGCGGTGCCGGAACGAGCCGAGGCACGACTGGCCGACGGGCGTACCGTGCGTGGCGACGTGCTCGTGGGGGCCGACGGCCGCAGGTCGGCGGTGCGGCGTGCCCTGTGGGGGGACGATCCCGCCACGTTGAGCGGCTGGGTCACCTGGCAGGGCTTCACCACCGCGCCGACCTCGCTGACCGGGGAACGCAGGGCGGTGATGATCGCCGGACGGCGGGAGTTGTGCGGGCTGATCCCGGCGGGCGGGGGCAGGCTGCTGTGGTGGTTCGACGTCCAGGCGTCGCCCGGCGGGCCGTTCTGGAAGGACGACCCCGACGTCGTGCGGCGGCTGCGTGAGCGGTTCGGCGGCTGGGCCGACCCGGTGCCCACGGTGCTGGAGACGATGAACGAGATCGACTTCTTCCCGCACCATCGGCACACGATCCCCGCGATCTGGGGCAAGGGGCCGACGACGCTGGCCGGGGACGCGGCCCACACCATGCCGCCGACCATGGCGCAGGGTGCCAATCAGGCGCTGGAGGACGCCTGGCTGCTCACCCGGTCGATCGGCGGCGACCTGCGCGCGTACGAGCGGGCCAGGGCGCGGATCGCGCGGCTGCGCGCCCTGCTCGCCGGCAGTGAGGTGACCAACAGGCAGCGGTCGTACGCGGGGCTGTTCCCCGACTGGATGGCGACCCGGCTGCACACGGCGTCGCTGCGCAGGTTCAGCAGCTACCTCTTGACAGCCTCGTGAAGGCCGCCGGACGATGTCGCATATAGAGCAACTCGGTGCGTAATACGCAACAAGGGGTGTCGGTTGACCACCACGTCGAGCTTGATCTCCACCCTTCCCGGCCGCTCCTACACCGATCCCGACCTGTTCGCCGAGGAGCAGGCCAAGATCTTCGAGGACATGTGGTTCTGCGCCGTACGGGCTGGTGACCTGCCGGGGCCGGGCGCGTTCCGTACCGTCCAGGTGGGCGCGGAGAGCGTGATCGTGGTCCGCGGGCGCGACGGGCGGCTGCGTGCCTTCCTCAACGTCTGCCGCCACCGCGGCGCCCGGCTGTGCATGGAGGAGCAGGGCGAGGTCAGACGGACGATCAGGTGCGCCTACCACGCCTGGTCCTACGACCTGGACGGCCGGCTCGCCGCCGCGCCCAACCTGGCGAAGATGCCCGACGTCGACCGCGTCGAGTACGGCCTGGTCCCGGTGCACCTGCGCGAATGGCTCGGGTACGCGTGGGTGTGCCTGACCGGCGAGCCGCCCTCCTTCGAGGACACCGTCACGTACGCGGCCACCGAGCGCCTCGGCGACCCCGCGGCCATCGAGAACTACCAGGTCGACCGGCTCGCCCTGGGCCGCCGGATCGTCTACGACGTCAAGGCCAACTGGAAGCTCGTCGTCGAGAACTTCATGGAGTGCTACCACTGCGCCACGATCCACCCCGAGCTGGTGGCCGTGCTGCCCGAGTTCGCCGGCGGGTACGCCGCCCAGTACTACGTGGGCCACGGAGCCGAGTTCGCCGAGCGCGCCGAGGGCTTCACCGTGGACGGCGGCGCGGGCTTCGGCCGGCTCCCCGACCTGGCGCCGGAGCAGGACCGCCGCTACTACGCGATCACGATCAAGCCGCAGGTGTTCGTCAATCTGGTGCCCGACCACGTGATCCTGCACCGCATGTTCCCCATGGCCGCCGACCGCACGGTGATCGAGTGCGACTGGCTCTACCACCCCGACGTGGTGGCCTCCGGCGCCGATCTGTCGTCGTCGGTCGAGCTGTTCCACCGGGTCAACGAGCAGGACTTCGACGCCTGCGAGCGCACCCAGCTCGGCATGGGCTCACGCGCCTACCGGGCGGGCGGGGTGCTGGTGCCGAGCGAGCACCACATCTCGGCCTTCCATCAGTGGGTGAACCAGCGCCTGCGCGGATAGCGCACCCGCAGGCCGCCGTACTTGGCCTGGCCGCTCACCACCACGTAGAGCGTGCCGGGCCGCCGTCTGCCCGGTACGTCGGAGACGGAGGTCTGGCCCCACTCGGTGTGGAAGGCGTCCACGTTCACCACGGCGCCCTCGGGCACGATGATCTTCGCGGAACCGTACGTGAGGTCGAGTTCGAGGTCGACGACCGGGTGGGGGATGACGGCCTGGGACAGGTCGAGCTCGGCGCTGCCGTACTTGGAGGAGACCCGCAGCCGCCGGGGGACGGCCCAGTCGCCCGAGCGGCGTACGTGGCCGCTCTTGGACTCCAGCTCGACCACGTCGTCGGCCGGGGGCGCCTCGGCGGGCAGATCGGTCAGGCGGCCGAGCAGGTCGCCGTAGGTCTTCGAGGTGAGCGCCAGCTCAAGCCGGTCTTCGAGCTCGGGGCGCGTGAGGCGGCCTTCGGCGAAGGCCCGCTGGAGCTGTCCTGTCGCACGCTCCCGGTCCTCGTCGGAGACCCGCATCTGCATTTCCGGCATGTCTAGAGCATAGGTTCGAAGCGGTCAGAACGGGAGGCGTCGCCCCGAAGGGGTCCGCAGATCGAGGTGGGAGTGCTGACGCCCCCGCCGGGGCCTGCGCACGATCTGAAGTCTCTTCACACCCCGTAGATACCCAGCAATTTGTCGGGAAGTCCTCAAGCGGAGGTAGCGTGAGCCTGATGTCGGCTGAGCCTTTCGCGCACCCGGCCCTCTTCTACCGAGGCGACCGGGAGTACGTGGCTGCCACCACGGCTTTCGTACGCGAGGGGCTGGCCGCGGGCGAGCCCGTCGCGGTGGCGGTGCCCGCGGGGAACCTCGCCAGGATCGAGGCCGGGCTCGGCGCGGACGCCGCGCGGGTGACCCTGCTCGACATGGGCGTGGCGGGCCGCAACCCCGGGCGCATCATCCCCGCCGTGCTGCGGGAGGTCGCCGACCGGCATCCCGACCGGCACGTACGGATCATCGGCGAGCCCGTCTGGCCGGGGCGCTCGGAGACCGAGTACCCGGCCTGCGCCCAGCACGAGGCACTGATCAACCTGTCGTTCACCGGCCGCCGCGTCACCATCCTGTGCCCGTACGACCTGGAGGGGCTCAAGCCCGAGGTGCTGCGCGAGGCCGAGCGCACCCACCCGGTGCTGCGCGACGCCACCGGCGAGCGGGCCAGCCCCCACTACGCGCCCGGCCTGGTCGTCGAGGCGCACAACCGGCCGTTCGGCGAGCCCGCGGGGGGCGTCGCGCTGCGCTTCGACCGCACCAACCTGTCGGCGCCCCGCGACCTGGCCGCCGAGCGGGGCGGCTCGGCGGGCCTGGCCGGCGACCGGCTCGACGACCTCCGCCTCGTGGTGGCCGAGCTCGGCGCCAACAGCCTCGACCACGGCGGCGGCGCCGGCCTGATCCGGGTCTGGACCGAGGACACGCGGCTGGTCTGCGAGGTCGCCGACACCGGTCACATCACCGACCCGCTGGCCGGGCGCAGGCCCGTCGAGGCCCACCGGTTCGGCTCGCGCGGCCTGCTCATCGTCAACCTGCTCAGCGACCTCGTACGCGTCCACACCCGCGCCGGCGCGACCACGATCCGCGTGTATTTCGACCTGCCGCCCTCACTGGTGTAGACATCGGAGGGTGATCCGCCTCCGGCCCATGCGGGCGCGCGACGTGGGCGAGTCCCATCGCACCGCCACCAACCTCGAACTCTTCTTCGACCTGTGTTTCGTGGTCGCGGTCTCGTTCGCCGGCTCCCAGCTCCACCACGCGCTCAGCGAAGGGCACGTGGCCCAGGGCGTCCTGGGGTATCTGACCACGTTCTTCGCCATCTGGTGGGCGTGGATGAACTACACCTGGTTCTCCTCCGCCTACGACAACGACGACTGGCTGTTCCGGCTGACCACGCTCGTGCAGATCTCGGGTGTGCTGGTGCTGGCCGCCGGGGTGCCCAGGGCGTTCCAGGACCACGACTTCCGGGTGGTCTACGCCGGATACCTGATCATGCGCCTGGCCATGGCCGCCCACTGGCTGCGGGCGGCCTCCGCCGACCGGCCAGGACGGCGTACGGCCGTCCGCTACGCCGTCGGGATCTGCGTCGCGCAGGCCGGCTGGATCCTGCTGCTGGTCGCGCCGGGGGAGTGGTACCTGGCCGCGTTCGCGCTCGGCGTCGTGCTGGAGCTCTCGGTGCCCGTCTGGGCCGAGCACGGCAGCCCGACCGCCTGGCACCCCCACCACATCGCCGAGCGGTACGGCCTGTTCACGATCATCATGATGGGCGAGAACGTGCTGGCCGCGACGGTCGCCGTCCAGGCCGAGGCGCGCGGCGTCGGCCTGGGGCCCGAGCTGATCGTCCTGGCCCTGGGCGCGCTGGTGATCGCGTTCGCCATGTGGTGGCTCTACTTCGACTCGCCCACCGCCGAGATCCTCGACTCCAGCAGGCGCGCCATCCTCTGGGGGTACGGCCACTACGCCATCTTCGCGGCCGTCGGCGCCTTCAGCGCGGGCGTCGAAGTGAACATCGACCACATCTCGGGCACGGCCCACCTGCCGTCCACGGGCGTGGCGCTGGCCGTGTCGGTGCCCGTCGCCGTGTTCCTGTTCATGGTGTGGGCGCTGCACGTGCGGCCCCACCGCTACGGCGTGGCCGACGACGTGGCGTTCCTGGGCGCGGCCCTGCTCGTGCTGCTGTCGGCGCTCACGCCGGCGCCGATCCCGCTGACGGCCGTCGTCCTGGTCGCGCTGGTGGCCGTGACCGGCGTGACCAGGCCGCGGGACTAACGCTCGACCTCCGCCATGCTCGCGTAGCGGTCCCCGCGGACGGCGTCCGGCGGCACGGCCCTGGCCAGCGCGTCGAGCTGGTCGACGGTCAGCGTGACGTCGGCCGCCGCGGCGTTCTCCTCCAGGTACGTCAGGCGCTTGGTCCCGGGGATCGGCACGACGTCGTCGCCCTGGGCGAGCAGCCAGGCCAGCGAGAGCTGCGCGGCGGTGATGCCGGCCGCCTCGGCGATCCTGCGCACCTCGGCCACCAGGGCGGCGTTGTGCTCGGCGTTCGCGCCGGACATCCGGGGCATGTGCTTGCGGAAGTCGTCGTCCGGGAGCTGGTCGGCGCTCGGCAACGTGCCGCCGAGCAGGCCGCGGCTGATCGGCGAGTAGGCCACCAGCGCGGTGCCCACCTGCCTGGCCGCGGGCAGGATCTCGGCCTCCAGGCCGCGGGTGAACAGCGAGTACTCGCTCTGCAGCGCGGCGATCGGGTGGACGGCGGCGGCCCTGCGCAGCGTGTCCGCGCTCACCTCCGAGAGGCCGAGGTGGCCCACCTTGCCCTGCTCGACCAGCTCGGCCATGGCGCCGACCGACTCCTCGATCGGCACGTCGGGGTTGCGGCGGTGCATGTAGTAGAGGTCGATGTGGTCCACGCCGAGGCGGCGGAGGGAGGCGTCGCAGGCGGCCCTGATGTACTCGGGGCTGTTCTCGACCGTACGGGAGCCTTCCTGGCGGTTGATGCCGAACTTGGTCGCCAGCACGACCTCGTCGCGGCGGTCCTTGACGGCCCGGCCGACCAGCTCCTCGTTGCGCCCCATTCCATATATGTCGGCTGTGTCTAGAAAATTCATGCCAAGGTCGAGGGCGCGGTGGATGACCGCGATCGACTCTTTTTCGTCGCCTTCGCCGTAGAACTCTGACATGCCCATGCAGCCCAGGCCGAGGGCCGAGACCTGCGGGCCGCCGGTTCCGAGAACACGCTTGTTCATACCCGTCCCTTGTAGACGTCGATCTTGTAGTCGAGGACCTTCATGTCCTGACTGAGCTCGGCGATCCTGGCCCGTACGCGCTCGCGGTGCAGCTCCAGCATGGCCAGGCGCTCGCCGGAGGTGTGCTCGCCCATCCGGCGCAGCTCCGCGTAGCGGCACATGTCCGCGATGGGCATGCCGGTGGTCCTGAGCTTGGTGAGGAAATCCAGCCACTGGAGATCCTCCTCCGCGTAGTCCCGATGCCCGCTGTGGTTGCGGCCGACCGAGTGGATGAGCCCAATACGCTCGTAGTAGCGCAATGTGTGGGCGCTGAGGCCCGAACGCTGGGCGGCCTCTTGGATCGTCATGCATCCAGGTTCACCCTTTGAGTGCACTCGAAGTCAAATCAGCGTGCAGTCAGCTGTAGCCACCCTGAGGGGGCAAGCCCTACCCAGGGTCATCTTTTCCCAGGTCGTGAGCACGACCCCGGAGTCCCGCGACCAAGGTATTAGGGGATGAGTCAGGGCTCGCTGGGGCTCATCTCCGATGTTGGTAAAAGCCGTGTTCCGCGAGCTTTAAGGCATGAGGGGATTGCTTGTCAGTGGATTCGCGGCCATCGGCACCGGGACCGGCGCCATGCTCACCTTGCACGCCGAATCGGGCCTCGACCCGTTGCACAGCGTCATCAGCGAGTACGCCTTCCAGGCGTCCGGATGGCTGCTGCCGACGTCGCTGACGCTGTTCGCCGTGGGCTCCGGGATGATCGCCGAGGCGCTGCGCCGTTCCGGGGCGAACCGCTGGGTTGTCGCGCTGCTGCTGGCGTGGGGGGCGAGCATGTTCCTGATCGGGGCGTTCCCGACCGACCGTCCGGGTGTGCCGCTCTCGCTGTCCGGAGGCATCCACCGGTACGCCGCCTTCGCCGCCTTCCTGGTGATGCCCGCCGCGGGCTTCCTGCTGGCCAAGGCCAGGATCCGGTACGCCAGGTCGATGCGCGTGCTGAGCGGGATCGCCCTCGGCGCCCTGCTGCTGGTCGTGGTCCCGTACGTGGTGCGCATGTTCGGCATCCCCCTGAGCAACGACGACATCCCGGCGGGCCTGACGCAGCGGGTCGTGGTCGTGACCGAGCTGGGGGTGCTGGCGCTGGCGGGCCTGTCGATGCTCAGGCCGGCGGCGCGGCGGGTGTCGGCCGTACTGGCCTGACGGGCGCCGGCCGGTGGGTCGTCGGGCAGGGGCGGGATGATCTTCCCGCCCCTTTCGCGTGAGAACGGTCCGCTCCTGGTAAGAGGACAGGCACCTGACCTCGGCCAAGGAGTTGTGAAGATGAGCATTTTGATCGCCTACGACGGTTCGGACGACGCCAAGGCCGCCATCGCCTTCGCCGGACGGGCCGTGCAGGACAGGTCGGCCGTCGTGCTGACCGTCTGGGAGCGGTTGGCGATGACCTCGGCCCGGGCCTCGGCCGGGCTGATGATGACCCTCGACAACACCGCCGCCGAGGACGAGGCGATCGGCCAGGCGATGACCGAGCTGGCCGGGCACGGCGCCGAGCTGGCCCGCGAGGCCGGACTTGACGCCACGCCCCGGTGCGACCTGGACTCGGTGGCGGTGTGGTCGACCATCGTGGACGTGGCCGACGAGATCGACGCCACGCTCATCGTGACGGGGACGCGGGGGCTGGGCGGGGTGCGGTCGTTGTTGCTGGGCAGCACGTCGGACCGGGTCCTGCATCATGCCCGCCGTCCGGTGCTGGTGGTCCCGGGGCCGGAGGCGATCTCGCGGGCCTCCTGACGGCCGCCGCGTCGTCCGGCTGCTCGGGGGCGCGGGGCGGGAATGTCCGTGGGATGCGGCAGAGCGGGGGCTGCGGGGCGGGAACGGCGGGCTTGCCTGACGGGTCTCCCGACCCCACGATGGGATCCGTCATCGGCGACGCCGCTGACCGGGGGTGTCCGTCACGGGGCCCGCGTGGTGGGCGTTGGGCGGGGGCGTTTCTGGTGGGTGGGTGTGGCTGAGGGGCTGGCGCGGCGGCTCGGGACCGGTGACGCGGTCGTGGTCGGGCTGAGCGCGATGATCGGCGCCGGCGTGTTCGCCGCCTTCGCCCCGGCCGCCGCCGCGGCGGGAGCCTGGCTGCTCGCCGCGCTCGCGCTGGCCGCCGTCGTGGCCTACTGCAACGCCACGTCCTCGGCCCGCCTGGCCGCCCTCTACCCCGAGTCCGGCGGCACGTACGTCTACGGCAGGCGGCGGCTCGGCCCGCTGTGGGGCTACCTGGCGGGCTGGGGCTTCACGATCGGCAAGACGGCCTCGTGCGCCGCGATGGCCCTCACCTTCGGCGCGTACGTCGCCCCCGGCGCGGCCAGGCCCCTGGCCGTCGCGGCGGTCGTCGCGCTCACCCTGCTCAACCTCTACGGCGTCCAGCGTTCGGCCACGGTCGCCCGGGTGATCGTCGTGCTCGTTCTCGCCGTGCTGGCGGCGGTGATCGCCGCCGGGCTGACCGGCGAGAGCACGCCGCCCGTGGCGCCGGGTGTGCTCGCCGGGCCCGGACTGTGGGGGGTGCTCCAGGGCGCCGGGCTGCTGTTCTTCGCCTTCGCCGGGTACGCCAGGATCGCCACGCTGGGCGAGGAAGTACGTGATCCGTCCCGGTCCATCCCGCGGGCGATCGGCATCGCGCTGAGCGTCACGCTCGTCGTCTACACGCTGATCGCCGTGGCCGCGCTGCGTACGCTGGGGCCGTCCGGGCTGGCCGGGTCCAGGGCGCCGCTCGCGGACGTCGCGCGCCGGGCCGGGGTCGAGTGGCTGGTCCCGGTCGTGGGGGTGGGGGCGGCGGTGGCCTCGCTCGGGGCGCTGCTCGCGCTGCTGCTCGGCGTCTCGCGTACGGTGCTGGCGATGGCCCGGGAGCGTGACCTGCCGGGGGCGCTGGCGGCGGTCGACCCGGTGCGCCGGGTCCCGCGGCGGGCCGAGGCGGCGGTCGGGGCCGCGGTGGTCGTGCTGCTGCTGGTGGCCGACCTGCGTGGCGCGATCGGGTTCTCGTCGTTCGGGGTGCTGGTCTACTACGCGATCGCCAACGCCTGCGCGCTGACGCTCTCGCGGGCCGAGGGCGCCCCGGTCAAGGCCGTTCCGCTGTTCGGGCTGGTCCTGTGCCTGGTGCTGGCGTTCACGTTGCCGCCCGCCTCCGTGGTCGCGGGCGCGGCCGTGTTCACCGCCGGTCTGATCGCCTGGGCGGTACGCCGTCGCCGCCGCGCGTGATCGTGCCGCCGGGGCCCGGTGGCGTAGACTGGCGGCGATTCCCTTCGGAGATGGCCCGGGCGTGCCGACGAAAGCGCCCTCCTCGTGAACGTCCGCGTTAGGAACCTCCGCCCGGCCGCATGAGCGGGATCCGGGTGCGTACCCCCAGAGAGCTCCGGGCCCAGCGGCGGCGCAGGCGGCCCCGATGCCTCGGCCACCTCACCGTCGCCCCCCTGTGGCCCATGTACGGCGTCAACCTCGGCACCCTGCTGCGCACCTGCGACGCCGCCGGAGCGTGCATGGCCGTGCCGCGACTGCCCTGGGTGCCCGACGCGCTGGCCAAGGGGAACACCCTGCGGGCCGGGGCGTGCGTGCACTGGGTGAACCCGCTGCCCTGGCTGGCCTCGCGGCGCGACCGCGTGCTGGGCGTCGAACTGGCCGAGAACGCCATCAGGCTGGCCGACCTGCCGATGGCCCGCGAGCCGACCGTCGTCGTGCTCGGCCACGAGGCCACCGGCATCCCCGCCGAGGCGCGCGGCCTGCTCGACGCCGTGGTCGAGATCCCGATGATCGGCACCGGGGCCAGCCTCAACGTGGCCGTGGCCGGATCGCTGGTGCTTTACAAGCTCGCCGGACTGGCCTGAGAACGGTACGATCCCAGGTATGACGACCAGCCCGGTGATGATGACCCCGTAGGGGGTTTCACCGGCGACGTCCACTTGAGGCCCTGCGATCCGGGGCCTCTCGTCGTGTTCGGGCCCCTTCTGGAGGCGACCGATGTACATCACGACGACCATCCCCTACGTCAACGCCCGCCCGCACCTCGGCCAGGCGCTGGAGCTCGTCCAGGCCGACGTGCTGGCCCGGCATCACCGGCGGCGCGGCGACCCCGTACGGTTCCAGACCGGGACCGACGACAACTCGCTCAAGAACGTGCTGGCGGCCGAGGCGGAAGGGGTGCCCGTACGGGAGCTGGTGGACCGGAACGCGGCCGCCTTCGAGGGGCTGCGCGGGCCGCTGGACCTGTCCTTCGACGCCTTCATCAGGACGAGCAGCCACCCCGGCCACCGGGCCGGGGTCGAGCGCATCTGGAAGGCCGTCGAACGCGACCTCTACCAGCGGCACTACGAAGGGCTCTACTGCGTCGGCTGCGAGCAGTTCTACCCCGAGGGCCTCTGTACGGAAGGGCACGAGGCGCCGCTGCAGGTCGTGTCGGAGCGTAACTGGTTCTTCCGGCTCTCCCGTTACCAGGACGCCCTGCTCGACCTGATCCGCGGCGGCGGCCTGCGCATCGAGCCCGCGGCCCGGCGCAACGAGGTGCTGGCGTTCGTCGAGGCGGGCCTTGAGGACATCAGCGTCTCCCGGTCCGCGGCCCGTGCCCGCGGCTGGGGCATCCCGGTGCCGGGGGATCCCACCCAGGTCGTGTACGTGTGGTGGGACGCGCTGGCCAACTACATCACGGCCTTGGAGGGCGACGACCACCAGCGCTGGTGGGTGGCCGAGCCGCACAAGGTCCATCTGCTCGGCAAGGGGGTGATCCGCTTCCACGCGGTCTACTGGCCGGCGATGTTGCTGGCCGCGGGCGAGCCGCTGCCCTCGGAGATCTTCGTGCACGACTACCTCACCGCGGACGGCCGCAAGATCAGCAAGTCGTCCGGGACGGCCGCCGATCCGGTGGCGCTGGTGGACGCGTACGGCGTGGACGCCGTGCGGTGGTGGCTGCTGCGCGAGGTGCCGCGCGTGGGCGACGCCGACTTCACCGAGGAACGCCTGATCGCCAGGGCCGACACGGACCTGGCCAACGGCGTGGGCAACCTGGTCAACCGGGTGGTCACCATGGTCCACCGCTTCCTGGACGGGCACGTCCCGGACGCCTGCGCGGAGTTCGGGCCGGGGGACGTGCACGGGGCGCTGCGGGACTTCGACTTCCGCCGGGCCGCCGGGGCGGTGTGGCGGCTGGTGGAGGAGGCGAACAAGTACGTCGAGACCGTCCGGCCGTGGCAGCAGGGGGCCCGGGAGCGGGAGGCGTCGCTGGGCGTGCTGGTGGCGGCGTGCCGGACGCTGGCCGTGGAACTGGAGCCGTTCCTGCCGACGGCGGCGGGGCGCGTGGCGGCGGCGGCGGCGGGGGAGCGGCTGCCGCGACCCGAGCCGCTGTTCCCACGACTGACCCGCTGACTCTGGTGTGCCCGCCGCTCCGCTGACCCGGTGCGTGGTGCGGACACGCCGGGGTGATCTCGTCACGAATGGTTGACGGTGCGGCAGGGGCGGCCTAGGTTGGGCGCACTTCCCGACCAGTCGGTATGGAGGCTCCCATGCCCACCGTCAACACCGTCCGCGGCCCGGTCGACGTCGGCGAACTCGGCCAGACGCTGATGCACGAGCACGTGTTCGTCGTGGCCACCGAGCACCTGGACAACTACGGCAAAGGCGCCTGGTGGGACGAGGAGTTCCGGGTCGCCGACGCGATCGCCAAGCTCGGCGCGGTGGCGGCCAAGGGCGTACGCACGATCGTCGACCCGACGGTGTGGGGGCTGGGCCGCTACATCCCACGCGTCCAGCGCGTGGCCGCCGGGGTGCCCGACCTCAACATCATCGTCGCCACGGGCATCTACGCCTTCGAGGAACTGCCCCACCAGTACGAGCACCGCGGCCCCGGCCTGTTCATCGACGTGCCGGACCCGATGATCGACGACTTCGTCAGGGATCTCACCGAGGGCATCGCCGACACCGGGGTGAAGGCCGCGTTCCTCAAGTGCGTGGTGGAGCACAAGGGCCTGACGCCGGGTGTCGAGCGCATCTGCCGGGCCGTCGCGCGGGCACACGTACGGACCGGGGCGCCGATCACCGTACACACGAACTCCTTCACCCAGAGCGGGCTGCTCGCGCTCGACCTGTTCGCCAAGGAAGGGGTGAACCTGGAGAAGGTGGTCATCGGGCACGCCGGCGACAGCAACGATCTCGACTACCTGATGCGCCTGGCCGACACCGGCGCGACGCTGGGGATGGACCGCTTCGGGCTCGACGTCTACAACCCGACCGAGCAGCGCGTGGCCACGATCGCGGCCCTGTGCGGGCGCGGATACGCCGACCGGATGGTCCTCAGCCACGACGCGGCCTGCTTCATGGACTACTTCGGCGGCGCATGGGACGAGGCCAGGGGCACGCTCGCGCCGAACTGGCGCTACGATCACATTCACGATGACGTTTTGGCCGCACTGCTCGCCTCTGGTGTGACCGACGACCAGATTGAGCAGATGCTGGTGTTCAACCCGAGTCGCTACTTCTCGTAAAGTGGTCGGGAAGTGACGGCAAACGGGAAGCGACGCGGGTAGGTGGAGCTGGGTGACTTCGGAGCAGGCCTTGTCGATCAGCCTCGGACTCCAGGGACCCTGCGTCATCGCACGGCTGACAGGGGATTTCGACTTCGGGTCCGCGGCCGAGGTTCGCGACCGTGTCACGAAGGCGCTCGACCTCACCCAGCCGCCGCTCCTCGTCATCGACATGCAGGCCGTCAGCGTCTGTGACTCCTCCGGCCTGTCCGTCCTGGTCTACCTGCACAAGGCCGTCACCGCCTCCGGCGGCAAGCTGCTGCTGTCCGGGCTCAACGGCCGGTGCAAGCATCTGTTCGCGATCACCGCGCTGGACAAGTTCTTCGACATCCGCAGCACGGCCGAGCTGGCCATCGCGGAACTCAACGAAGCCGGGAGTTCACCGCCGTTCAGCGGGTAGTGCCGGAACATGTCGGCTGCAGAGCCCGACCTGCTCGGTCTGTACCTGAAGCAGATCGGAAAAACTCCCCTGCTCTCCGCCGCGGACGAAGTCGACCTCGCCCGGCGGATCGAGGCAGGACTGTACGCGGGACACCTGATCGAGCGCGGCGCGGACACATCGGAGCTCCAGCTCGTCGTACGTGACGGGCGGCGTGCCAAGGACAAGCTGATCAGGTCCAACCTCCGCCAGGCCATCGAGCGCGGCATCCACGACAAGAGCCGTACCGTACGGCTGCCCATCCACGTGGCCGAGGAGTTGTCGCGGCTGCTCAGGATCGGGCGGCAGCTCGCCGCCGACCTGGGCCGCGAGCCGACGGACGGCGAGCTCGCCGCGTCGGCCGAGCTGTCCCGCGCCCAGGTCGCCGCGTTACGCCGGGCCGGCCAGGAGATGATCAGCCTGGACATCCCGGTCGGCGAGCTCGGAGAGGGCCGCATCGGCGACATGATCGCCGACGAGGACGGCCTGGAGGTGCAGGAACTCACCGAGCGCCGCGCCATGAGCGCCGACGTCCAGCACGTGGTCACGTCGCTGCCGCCGCGCGAGGCGTTCGTCATCAGGCTCCGGTACGGGCTCACCGGGCAGCAGGCGCAGAGCTACACCGAGATCGCGGCCCGGCTCGGGCTCACCAGGGAACGCATCAGGCAACTGGAACGGCAGGCCCTGAAACGCCTCCGCCAGGATGGCCCTCTACTGGCGTGGGCGTCCTGACACCCTGCCGTCGCTCAGAGGCCGCGTGCGCGCAGTGAACGGGGACCGAGCTCGTGCCCGGCCCCCTTCTCGGGTCTTGGCGGCTCAGGAGGTGACGAGGAGCGCAACCCCGATCAGCACCGCAACCGGGACGAGCCACATGACGGCCTCGACAGCGAACTCCTTGTACATCGCGCAAGTCTCCCTCGAAACGCCCAAGTGGGGCACTGCTAAACGTCACTGCGCAGCATAGCCGCCCCAACCCCCAACCCGATCCACCCGCGCACGCCGGCCTTCCCGCGACGCCGCCGGTGCCGTGGGCCGGGGTTCGGGGTCAGGGACGTTGCTGGGCGAGGCGTTTGACGAGGCCCGCCAGCGACTCGTCGGCCATCAGGGCGGGCAGGCGCGGGGCGTCCTCGTCGATCTGGCGCAGTACGGCAGGCTGGTCGCCGTTGAAACGGCTCCACGCCCGGACCACCTCCGGCATCGCGGCCACCGCCGCGTCCGACAGGATCGCCTCCCTGGGCAGCCACGACGTCAGGAACTGGCTGACCCGCGCCGGACTCCACCACAACGGACGTTCCCCCACGAACTCCGCAAGCCTCTCGAACGCCTCCCGCGCCCCCGGCACATCAGGCAGATCATGGAAATCGGCCGGCGTGCCGTCGGGCGCCTGCCGTACGAGCCCGGGCACGGCGAGGGCCCGGGCGATGGCCAGCGGCCGGACGGCGGGCAGCGTGTCGGCCACCTGCGCCCCCATGATCCGGTCACCCAGCTCGAACGCGTCCAGCACCCGCCCCGCCACCACCCCGGGCTCGGCCGGACCCAACCCCAGGTCGTCGAGGAACTTGACCTCCTCGACCACGGCGTCCACGGCGAGGCCGCCGTTGGGCTGGTCGATGCCGACGACGAGGATGTGAGGTTCCTTGCCGTTCTCGTACCGGAAGGACAGGACGGCCAAGGTCTGCTCGCCGTACGGGTCGGCCTTGCCGTACCAGGCTTCTTCGCAGGTCACCCGGCCCATACGGTCGACCCATCCGGGCAGGCCGAGGCCCGTGCCGGGCACCTCCACCCCCAGAACCCGCCCGCCGGCCGCCGTGTCGCCCGCCTCGAACGACCCACGCCCCTCGGACGGCTCCTGATCCTCGGACGGTTCGCGATCCTCGTCCAGGAGAGAGCCCGTTGCCGCCCGGTCGGTGATGTCGACCGCGGCCAGGGCGGCGAGGGTGAGACGCGACTCGGCGCTGCCGTCCGCGGCCAGTTCGCGCAAGAAAGGCTCCACCTCGCCGGGCTCCAGACCGGCGGCGAGCCGGGCCGCCCAGAGCTCGGTCCGCAGCGGCGAACGCCACCTGAGCAGGTCGCGGGCTTGGGCGACCGCCGTGGAAAACGCAGTTGTGCTCACCCTCCGACCGTATCGCCCCACCCACCGGCAACGCCCCCACCCAAGGGCCGGTGCCCTGGGCCGGTTAGTTCAACGAGCGGGCCGGTACGGCTCAGCCAGCCGGCCGAGCCGACTTGGCCTGTCTGAGCGGCGGCCCGGTCCGGGTTGGCCTGTGTGAGCGGCGGCCCGGCCCCGGGTTGGCCTGTCTGAGCGGTGGGCCGGGTTGGCCCACCGCTCAGTCGTTGGCGAGGTCAGCGGTTGTCGCCGCCGAGGCCGGCCTTGCGGAGGGCTTCGGCCATCGCGCCCATGGGAGCCGGACGGTCCTGGCGACGCTGCCCGCCGCGCTGGCCGTCACCGCGGCCCTGGCCGCGACCGCCGTCACGGCCACCGTCACGGCCGTCCCCACGACCGCCGTCGCCGCGACCGCCCTGACCGCCCTGACCACCCTGACCACGACCGCCACCGTTCCGGCCGCCGTCGCCCCGGCCGCCGTCACGACCGTCACCGCGGCCGCTGCCGTCGCGGCCGGCTTCGGCGCGGGGAGCGCCCCCACGGTTGCCGTTGCCGCCGCGGCCCTCGTTGCCCGCACCCTCGGCGCGGTTGCCGGACTTGCGGGGCGGGCGGCCCTCCTGGGACGGTTGGGTGACGTCGTCCTCCAGGCGCAGGGTCAGGGAGATGCGCTTGCGGGGGATGTCCACGTCGAGAACCTTGACGCGGACGATGTCACCCGGCTTGACCACGTCGCGCGGGTCCTTGACGAAGTTGTGGGACATGGCCGACACGTGCACCAGGCCGTCCTGGTGGACGCCGATGTCGATGAACGCCCCGAAGGCGGCCACGTTGGTGACCACGCCCTCCAGGATCATCCCGGCCACCAGGTCGGAGATCTTCTCCACGCCCTCCTTGAACGCGGCCGTCTTGAACGCCGGACGCGGGTCGCGGCCGGGCTTCTCCAGCTCGCGCAGGATGTCGGTGACGGTCGGCAGGCCGAAGGTGTCGTCGGTGAAGTCCTGCGGGCGGAGCGTGTGCAGGGCGGAGGTGTTCCCGATCAGCGTCTTCAGGTCGGTCTGGACCGACCCGAGGATGCGCCGGACCACCGGGTAGGCCTCCGGGTGCACGCTGGAGGCGTCGAGCGGGTCGTCGCCGCCCGGGATGCGCAGGAAGCCGGCACACTGCTCGAACGCCTTGGGCCCGAGCCGGGAGACGTCCTTGAGCGCCGTACGGCTCCGGAACGGCCCGTTGGCGTCGCGGTGGCGGACGATGCTCTCGGCCAGCGTCGAGCCGATGCCCGACACGCGCGTGAGCAGGGGCGCCGAAGCCGTGTTGACGTCGACCCCGACCGCGTTGACACAGTCTTCGACGACCGCGTCGAGCGAGCGCGAGAGCTTGGACTCGGCCAGGTCGTGCTGGTATTGGCCGACGCCGATCGACTTGGGGTCGATCTTGACCAGCTCGGCCAGCGGGTCCTGCAACCGGCGGGCGATGGAGACCGCGCCGCGCAGCGACACGTCGAGCTCGGGCAGCTCCTGGGAGGCGTAGGCCGAGGCCGAGTAGACCGACGCGCCCGCCTCCGACACCACGATCTTGGTGATCGACGGCATGAGCTTGACCAGGTCGCCGGCCAGCTTGTCGGTCTCGCGCGAGGCGGTGCCGTTGCCGATGGCGATCAGCTCGACGTCGTGCTTCTGGGCCAGCGCGCCGAGCACGGCCAGCGACTGGTCCCACTGGCGCTTGGGCTCGTGGGGGTAGATGGTGGCGGTCTCGACGACCTTGCCCGTGGCGTCGACCACGGCCACCTTCACGCCGGTGCGCAGGCCGGGGTCGAGACCCATGGTCGAGCGGGTGCCGGCCGGGGCGGCGAGCAGCAGGTCGGCCAGGTTGGCGGCGAACACGCGCACCGCTTCGTCCTCGGCCGCCTGCCACAGGCGCATCCGCAGGTCGATGCCGAGATGGACGAGGATGCGCGTGCGCCAGGCCCACCGCACGGTCTCGGACAGCCAGCTGTCGGCCGGACGCCCCTTGTCGGAGATGGCGAACCGGGCGCCGATGCGCAGCTCGTAGTCGGCGGTCTCGTCGGGCTCCAGCGCGACGCTGAGGACCTCCTCCTTCTCGCCCCTGAACATCGCCAGGATGCGGTGGGAGGGCAGCTTCGTGAACGGCTCGGTGAACTCGAAGTAGTCGGAGAACTTCGCCCCCGCCTCCTGCTTGCCCTCGCGCACCTTCGACACCAGGCGGCCCCGGCTCCACAGCCGCTCGCGCAGGTCGCCGATGAGGTCGGCGTCCTCGGCGAAGCGTTCGATCAGGATCGCCCTGGCGCCTTCGAGGGCCGCGCCGGTGTCGGCCACGCCTTCGGTGACGAACTCCGCGGCGACCGTGGCCGGGTGGAGGGTCGGGTCGCCGAGCAGCTTGTCGGCCAGCGGCTCAAGGCCCAGCTCACGGGCGATCTGCGCCTTGGTACGCCGCTTGGGCTTGTAGGGCAGGTAGATGTCTTCGAGCCTGGCCTTGGTCTCGGCCGCCATGATCTGCGCGCGCAGCTCGTCGTCGAGCTTGCCCTGAGACTCGATCGACTCCAGGATCGCCGACCTGCGGTCGTCGAGCTCGCGCAGGTAGCGCAGCCGCTCCTCAAGCGTGCGGAGCTGCGCGTCGTCGAGGGCGCCGGTGACCTCCTTGCGGTAGCGCGCGATGAACGGCACGGTGGCGCCGCCGTCGAGCAGCTCGACCGCCGCCTGCACCTGCCCGTCGCGCACGTCGAGCTCTGCCGCGATCCGCTGGTGAATAGAGAGCACTTGCCTGCCTTTCGATGGTCCCGCCGGTCAATTGTGCAGGACGACGCCGTCCTTCATGACCAGAGTGCGCCGAGGGTGAACGACCACTGCCTCTCCTGGGCCGCTCGCGGGCACCACGACGAGGTCGGCGCGGTCGCCCGGAGCGAGGCCGTAGTCGGGCAGCCCGAGGGCCAGCGCGCCGCCCACGGTCGCGGCCTCCAGCGCGAGCTCGATGTCCTCGTCGGCGCGGAACGCGCTGCGGTAGGCGAGGTGCATCGCGCGCTCCAGCATGTCGCCCGAGCCGTAGGGGCCCCACAGGTCGCGGATGCCGTCGTGGCCGCAGGCGACGGTGACGCCGGCCGCGCGCAGCTTCTTGACCGGCGGCACCGGGTAGCTGTAGACGGCGGCGGTCGCGATGGCCACGCCCGCGTCGGCGAACCCCTGGATCAGGCGGTCCTGGGCGGCCTCGCCGAGCTCGCCCAGCGCGTAGGCGTGGCTGACCGTCACCCGGCCGCCGAGGCCCAGCGCCCTGGTGCGCTCGGTGATCAGCTCCAGCTCCCAGCCGCCCAGCGAGCCGCCGTCGTGGAGGTGGATGTCGAGGCGCGCGCCGAGCCGGTCGGCCAGGCCGAAGATCAGGTCGAGGTGGCGCACGGGATCGCGGTCGACGCCGGCCGGGTCGAGGCCCCCGATCGCCTCGACGCCGCTTCTGAGTGCCTCGGCCAGCAGGTCGGCGGTGCCGGGGTTGGTGAGCACACCGTGTTGCGGGAAGGCGACCTGCCGCACGTCGACGGGGGAGCGGGCGGCGGCCTCGCGCACGGCCTCCACGCCCCGCAGGCCCACGACGGGGTCGATGTCGGTGTGGGTGCGCACGTGGGTGGTGCCGGCCTCGCTCATCCGGGCCAGCAGCGCGACGGCGCGCTCGACGCTCGGCACCCCCAGCTCGGCGCGGCGGCCCAGGTCGTTGGCGATGCGGCCGGCGAGCGAGTCGTCGGCGGAGTGGGGGACCCACGGGCCGCCGTAGAGGGTCTTGTCGAGATGGCAGTGGGCGTCGACGAGGCCGGGCAGGACGAGCTGCCCGGAGACGTCGTGGACGACGGCGCCGGGCGCGTCGAGCGCCGCGCCGACCCGGTGGACGCGGCCGTCGCGGACGAGCAGGTCGGCGGTGAACGCGAGCCCCCAGGGCCGCCCGCCGCGGATCAGCACGTCGGTCATGGCAAGCACCCTAGACGGCGCCACCGACGATTTCCGTGCCCGCGAGTGTGACGGGCCCGAACCCGTACCGCCCGTCCACGGAACGGCGCCCCCGGCCCGGAGCGGGTCGGCCGGGTCAGTCGGGGCGGTTGGCGAAGAGTTCGAGGTGGTGACAGTGGCGGCAGCGGTAGGCGTCGATCTCCCACTTGGGACGTCCCATCAGCCGCGCCCCGCCGAAGATCCCGCGCTGCAGGGCCCCTTCGACCCATCGGGCATACCCGCGGGCGTGCTCCCCCTGGTCCGCTATGAACCCGGGTTCGAGCGCCTCCTCGCCGCAATGCGTGCACCGTAAGTTGTCCATGCCGCAGAGCCTAGATCTCCGCGAGGTGCGCGACGTTGGCGACGTCGGCGGGATCGGTGCTGGGCCGCCCGCCGAACCAGGCGTCGAGGATCTCGCCGAGCACGACGTCCGAGGTCAGGCGGAGGCTGAGGGCCAGGACGTTGGCGTCGTTCCATGTGCGGGCCCCGTCGGCGGTGTAGGCGTCGACGCAGAGCGCGGCCCGTACGCCCGGCACCTTGTTGGCCGCGATCGAGGCGCCGGTGCCCGTCCAGCAGCAGACCACCGCCTGGTCGGCCAGGCCGTCGGCGACGTCTCTGGCGGCCCGCTCGCAGGCCCACGCCCAGTCGTCGCGTTCGCCGTCGTCGAGGGCGCCGTGGGTCAGTACGTCGTGACCGCGCCCACGCAGCTCGGACACGACCCGTACGGCCACCCCGTCCTTGCTGTCCGCCGCTACCGAAATCCGCATGAGCCCATCTCTACCAGCAATCCGGTGGCGGGTGCGGGGATCGAACCCGCCTGGAGCGGCTTATGAAACCGCCGGGCACACCAGCGCCCCCACCCGCCTGGAACGTCGTCCAGGCCCGGGGGCCGCGGCCTCAGAGGCGGGGACCCCCGGACGGGTGCGGCACGCGCATTCGCCGGTTGACCATGGAACGAGCATGCCGCCCGCGCCGCCGGTCCGGCAACGCATTTTTCAGAGGTACCGGGCGCGCATGCGCTCGCAGAGGTCGTCCGACAGCTTCGTCATCAGCCTGGCCAGCTCGGCCCGCTCCGATTCCGGCCAGTCGGACAGCGTCTCCTCGAACCACTCGGTGGTGACCTGGCGGCACCTGCCCGCCACCTCGGTCCCCTCCTCGGTGAGCGCGATGCGCCAGGCCCGCCGGTCGTCGGCGTCGCGTACGCGCTCGACCAGCCCGCGCTGCTCCAGGGCCGCGACGTGCCTGGTCACGTGCGGGCTCTCGACCTGCAGCCCTTCGGCGATCACGCCGACCCTGCGCGGCTCGCCGGCGTCCAGCAGGTGGACGAGGATCTGCACGTCGGGCCGGTCCAGCCGGACTCCGGCCGCCTGGGTGAGCCGTTCGTGGGTCTTGGCGCGGTTGAGAGTGATGATCAACTTCCGGAACGCCGACACCGTCTTGTTGAGATCTTCGCCCATCTGTTTGCTTACCTAACTTACGTATGTATCATCGTTGCTCGGTTACTTACCTAAGTTATCTAAAGGAGCCGACATGGCGACAGCCGTCGCGTCCGCGGCGCGTGAGACGTCGATGCGCAACCCCTGGCCCACCGTGGTCTCACTGGCGTTCGCGGCCTCCATCGCCGCCCTCCAGAACACCGCGGTGGTCCCGTTGCTTCCCGTGCTGCAGCGCGAGCTGCACGCCTCTCTCTCGGCCGTGAGCTGGACGCTCACCATCAGCCTGCTGGTCGCCGCGGTCGCCACGCCGCTGCTGTCACGCTTCGGCGACATGTACGGCAGGCGCCCGATGATCCTCGGCGCGCTGGCCCTGCTGGTGGCGGGCTCGGTCATGGCGGCGCTGGCCACGTCGCTGACCTGGTTGATCGTCGCCCGGATCCTCCAGGGGGCGGTGGCCGCGCTGGTCCCGCTGTCGATCGGCGTGGTCCGGGACATGTTGCCCAGGCAGCAGCTCGCCACCGGCATCGGCGTGCTGAGCGCGACGATGGGGTTCGGCAGCGGCGGCGGCATGATCCTGGCCGGGCTGGCCGCCGGCGACTACCACCTGGTGTTCTGGATCACCGGCGGGATCTCCCTGGTGGCGGTCGTGATCGTGGCCTTCCTGGTCCGCGACGTCGCGCCCGCGGGCAAGGGCCGTCCCGACTTCGCCGGGGCCGTACTGCTGACCGCCTGGCTCGTGGCGCTGCTGCTGGCGATCAGCGAGGGCGGCTCGTGGGGCTGGACGTCGCCCGGCGTGCTCGGCCTGTTCACCGCGGCCGTCGTGCTGGCCGCGGTCTGGGTGCTGGTCGAACGCAAGGTGGCCGAGCCGCTGGTGGCGATGTCGATGTTGCTGCACAGGGGCACGGTCGGCGCGACCGTCTCCTCGATGCTGCTCGGCTTCTCGTTCTTCACGATGCTGACCGGCATGTCGCAGTTCGCCCAGGTCCCGGTGGCGACCGGCTACGGCTTCGGCGCCTCGACACTCCAGGTCGGGCTCTTCCTGCTGCCGAGCACCCTGTTCATGCTGGTCATCTCGCTGTTCGCGGGGCGGATCATGCGCCGGTTCGCGGCCTCGTACATGGTGGCCACGGGCGCGGCGGTGACCGGGCTGTCGGGAGCGTGGCTGGCCGTCGAGCACGGCACCCCGGCCACCCTGTACGTGGCCTCCTCCCTCATGGGCGTCGGCCTCGGCGTCGGCTACGCCGCCCTGGGCACGATGGCCGTCGAGCACGTCGAGCCGTCCAAGACCGCGCTGGCCGCGGGCGTCAACGCGCTGGTGCGGATCGTCGGCGGCAGCGTGGCGGGCGCGGCCATCGCCGCGATCCTGGCCGCGCGGCCCGGCGTCCTGGGGTTCCAGTGGGTGTTCGGCACCGCCGCGGTGGCCGGGCTGTTCGCGGCGGTGTTCGCGGCGGTCTACGGACGGCTGAACAGCAGGGTCGTCACAGCGCCTTCAGCCCACTGATCACTTCCAGCAGCACCTTGGCGTCCGGCGCCGGCGGCGGCAGCTCGACCTGTACGAGTTGCCGCGCGTGCAGGTCGCCGACGAGCACCCTGACCACGCCGATGGGCAGGTTCAGCTCGGCGGCCACGTCCACCAGCCGGGTGGGCCTGGTGCACTTCTGCATGATGATCAGATGCTCGGGCCCGAGCCCGACCGGCGGCGTCAGCCCACCGGCGGTGACGATGACCGCGATGAGGTCGATGGCCTCGCTCGCGGGCACCGTACGGCCCCTGGTCAGCAGGTAGGCGGGGACGATCGGACCGGCGTCCTCGTCCAGCCAGCGCTCGTCACTCACTTGGCACCACCCGCATCACAGGACGGGCGGGCTCCTTCACGTCGGCCTCCGGTTCCGGATCGGCCACGTGCTCAGCCGGGATCAACACGATCGCGGTGGTCCCTCCATATGGTGAACCGCGTAGCGTCACGCGGATGTCATGCCTGGCGGCCAGGCGGGAGACGACGAAAAGCCCCAGCTTGTCGCTGTCGGCCAGGTCGAACTCGGGTGGGCTGGCCAGCCGCTCGTTGAGTTCGGCCAGCTCCTGGGGGCTCATCCCGAGCCCGCGGTCCTCGACCTCGAAGGCGAAGCCGCGGGCCGTCTCCTCGCCGCGCACGATGACCTGCGTGTGCGGGGGCGAGTAGACGGTCGCGTTCTCGATGAGCTCGGCGACCAGGTGGATCATGTCGCCGACCACGGGCCCGGCCAGGCGCTGGCCGGACATCGGCTCGACGGTGACCCGGCGGTAGTCCTCCACCTCGGCCGTCGCGCCGCGGGCCACGTCGAGCAGCGGCACCGGCTTGCTCCAGCCGCGGCCCGGGGTGGCGCCGGACAGGATGATCAGGCCCTCGGCGTGGCGGCGCATGCGGGTGGTCAGGTGGTCGAGGCGGAACAGGTCGTCCAGGGCCTCGGGGTCGGTCGCGCGGTGCTGCATGTCCTCCAGCTGGATGCGCTGGCGGTGCAGCAGCGCCTGCGAACGCCTGGCGAGGTTGCGGAAGACGTGCCCGACGCCCTCGCTGAGCTGCGCCTGGCCGATCGCGGCCTCGACGGCGGTCTGCTGGACGGTGGAGAACGCCTGGCCGACGTCGCCGATCTCGACCGTGCTGGTCGCCACCGACAACTCCGGCATCTCGACCGTCTCGCCCTTGCGCAGCTTGGCCACGACGTGCGGCAGCCGTTCCTGGGCCACCTCCAGCGCGGCGAGCCTTAGCGCGCCCAGTTCCTTCGACAGCCGGTTGCCCATCCGCAGCGAGAACACGATCGACACGATGACCAGCAGGAAACACGTACCGGCCAGGATGAACGCCCGCGACAGCACCTGGTCGGCCACGGGGTCGGCGCGCGAGTTGAGCAGCGTGCCGGCCCGCATGAGCGACTCCCCGAACGTCTGGGACATCGCCTCGGTCGTGGACAGCCAGCCGCGCGGCGGCGCGGCGCCGGCGATGATCCGGTCCTCCATCAGCCGCATGTGCTGGTAGGCGGGGGAGGTGACGAGCGAGACCTGCGTGTCGCGCATGCTCGGGTCCAGCTCGCCGAGCCCCTGGTCGATCAGGAAGCGCCGGTTGCCCACGATCTGGGCGAACTGCCGGCGCTCGGCCGCCGTGACGGGCCCGAGCGCGATGGACTGCTCTCTGGTCAGCAGCTCCTTGGCGTAGCCCAGCTCGATGATCACGCGGGACTGCTCGTAGATCGGGATGTCGTCGATCAGCGCGACGCGCCGGTGCAGGCCGTAGAGGGCGTCGATCACGGTGTTGTACGCCTCGCCGGCGAGCAGACGGTCGGACAGGCCGTCGTCGATCTCACCCCGGATCGCGTCGAGCCTGTCGAGCTGCGTGTACACCGCGTCCACCTGCGTACGGATCTCTTCCGATCGGTCCTTGGAGATGCTGGAGAGCTTTCTGAACGCGTCCCTGGCGGCGTCGGTGCGGATGCGCTGGTCTGCCACGTCCTTCTGGGAGGAGGCCCGGCGCAGCAGCTTGGCCGAGGTGAGACGCTCGTCCTGGAGCTCGCTGATCAACGTGTACGCCGGATGGCGGAGGTTCGTCCAGAGTGTCTTGTACTGACGCAGCTCCAGGCTCTCGCCGGCGGTGACGGCGGTGATGACCCCCCACAACACGACCATGGAGGTCAGGGGCACGAGTAGTAGTCCGATGATCTTCATGCGGATCGTCCGGCTACGACCCATGGCACCTCACTCCGGTCGGTCCCCTGCTGGCAACCCCGGACGGGACAAGCCCAGAGGATAGCAATTCGATCACCCAATTGCCCAATTTTTCGGGACTTTTGGACATCTGTCAGTGATCTTGCAGTAGGTTTCCCCCAAATCGGTTACAGAGGGAGATGCGTTGCGCCGTCGTCTCGTAGCGGCCGCCGCGCTGGTGCTCCTGTCGGCCTGTTCGGCATCCCCGCAGGACCCGGGCGCCCCCGAGCCCTCCCGTTCCCCGGCTGCCGAGTCGGCCTTCGTGTACGCGCAGAACCTCGACGTCATCTCCGACTGGGACCCCGCGAGCTCCTACTCCAACGAGATCATCGCCTTCCAGAACGTCTACGAGACCCTCACCTACTGGAACCCGTTCACCAAGAAGTCGACCCCCCGCCTGGCCACGTCCTGGCGCTCGACTCCCGACGGCCGCACCTGGACGTTCACCCTGCGCGAGGGCGCGACGTTCCACACCGGCAGGCCGGTGGACGCGGCGGCGGTCAAGGCGTCGATCGAGCGCACGATGAAGACCCACGCGGGCGCGTCCTACATCTGGGACGCCGTCTCCTCCATCAGGGCCGAGGACCCGAGCACGGTCACGTTCGCCCTGAAGTACGCCGTGCCGCTCGACCTGATCGCCTCCTCCGGCTACGCCGCCTACGTCTACGACACGCAGGCGGCGCCGGACCTGCGCTCCTGGCTCGGGAAGGGCAGGGACGCGGGGTCGGGGCCGTACACGGTGGCGGCCTGGAGTCCGGGGCAGGAGGAGGAGCTGACGCTCAAGGCGTACCCCCGATACTGGGGCGGCTGGGACAAGCCGCACTACAGCATCGTCAAGTACCGCGTCGTGCCCGACCCCGACCGGTCGTGGCGGATGCTGGCGCGCGGCGAGGTGAGCTTCGTGGACCGGCTCGACCCCCGCCTGTTCGCCAGGGCCGCGGTCACGCCGGGGGTGCGTACCAGCGAGCGGGACTCGTACCAGACCGCGTTGATGTTGTTCAACACCGCGAGCGGCCCGATGAAGGACGTACGGGTGCGTCGCGCGGTGCAGAAGGCCGTCGACTACCGCGGCCTGCTCAGGGCGCTCAGGGGAGCGGGCACGCCGGCCAGCGGCGTCGTCCCCGAAGGGCTGCTCGGCCACGTCCCGGGCCGCCCGCCCCGGCAGGACCTGGCCGGCGCGGCGCGGCTGCTGACCCGCGCCGGGTACGGGCCCGGCGGCCGGCCGCTGCGGCTGCGGCTGACCTACGCCCAGGGCGACAGCGACCAGCGGCTGCTGGCCAACAACCTGGAGGCGGTGCTGAGGCCGCTGAACGTCACGCTCGACGCCCGCGCCATGTCCTGGAACGCTCAATGGCAGCAGGGCAGGAAACGCGGCCAGGACATCTTCGTCATGTACTGGTGGCCCGACTACGCCGACGGCTACTCATGGTTCGGCAACGTCTTCCGCAGCGGCAACCCGCCCGTGTTCAACCTGTCCTACCTGCGCGACAGGACACTGGACGAACTGCTCGAGGGGCTGCCCGAGCTGAGCGTGACCGACAAGGAGGCGGCGCAGGCGGCGTACGAGCAGGCCACCGGGCGGGTGCTCGACGTACGGGCCGCCGCGGCGTTGCCCTGGGTGGTGAAGTACCAGAGGGCCTACCTCGGCGGCGTCCAGGGCTACGACGACAACCCGGCCTACCCCGACGTGGTCTTCGCCTACGACCTGCGGCCCTCCGGCTGATCCGGATCGGCGGCGGACGCCTCGACACGCTCCCGCAACCGGGTCCTGATCTCCTCCGGCGTGTACGCGCGGCGGCGGCGTTCGGCCCGCGCGATCACCACCCCGGTCGCCGCGACTCCCGCGATTCCCGCCAGACCGAGCATCTTCCACCAGCGCATGTGCCTAGGCTAGCGATGTGCTGACTCTCGACGAGGCCGTGAAGGTGACCCGCACCGGCGATCTGTGGATCTTCCGCGGCCGGTCCGTGCCCGACCGGGCCATCCAGACGATGACCAACAGCCCGGTCAACCACGTGGGCATGGCGATCGTGATCGAGGACCTGCCGCCCATGATGTGGCACGCCGAGCTGGGCAAGTCGCTGCTCGACCTGTGGGCGGGCGCCCATCATCGCGGGGTCCAGCTCCACGACCTGCGCGACGCGGTCACCGTCTGGGCCGACCGCTACGGCCAGCGTCCCTGGCTGCGTCAGCTCGAACCCCAGGCCACGCCCGAGATGGAGGACGCCGCGCTGCGCACGGTCGCCCGCCTCGACGGCACCCCGTTCCCGTCCACGGCCCGGCTGGCCGCCCGCTGGGCCAGGGGCCGCATCCCGCGGCGGGCCAGGGACGACCGCACGCTGGAGAGCGCGTACTGCGCGGAGGTCGTGGCCGTCACCTACGAGGAGATGGGCCTGCTGCCCGGCGGGCGCCGTCCCAACTGGTACGACCCGGGCAGGTTCTGGAGCGGCGACGACCTGGAGCTGCTGACCGGCCACCGGCTCGGCCGGGAGATCACCGTGGGAGTGGCGCGTACGCGGGCCTGACCCTAGCCAGCGGGATCGTCACCGCGACGAGCCCGGCCACCAGCGCGAACCCCAGCCGGTAGCCGGTGTGCCCGAGCACCAGCCCCAAACCCGTCGCGCCCACGCCCATGCCCGCGTCGTAGGCCAGGTTCCACAGGGCGCTGACCCGGGCCGCGCCGCCGCGCTCCAGCATCAGGGCCAGCGTCGCGTTCTGCAGCACGCCGAACCCCGCCCCGAACAGCGCCATCCCGGCCACGACCGGCACGGGCGCGTCCGTCCACGCCTGAAGCGCGGTGCCGGCGGCGGTGGCGAGCAGCCCCGGCATGAGCAGCCTGGCCGAGCCGTGGCGGTCGCCGAACCGGCCCGCCCACCAGCGGGCCACGGGCGTGGCCAGCGACTGGGCGAGCAGGGCCGCCGAGGCCAGGCCGGGCGAGCCCGCCAGCGGCAGGAACGTCACCAGGACGCCGAAGGAGACCGTGACCGAGCCGAAGATCAGCATCGGCGCGGCCGGCACGCGCTCCCGCCCTCCCGCGGCGGTGGCGCCGGGCCGGGCGGCGGGCAGGCCGGTCACGGCCACGAGCCCGGCCAGGGGCAGCAGCCCGGCGACCACGAAGACGGGCGCGAACCCCAGCACGTCGGCCGCCCACAACCCCAGCGGCAACCCGAGGACCGAGGGCACGCCGACGGCCAGGCCGTACAGGCCCAGCCCTTCGCCGCGGCGCTCGGCGGGCACCAGCTCGGCGGTCAGCGCGGTGCCGGTCACCACGAGCACGCCGAGACCGGTCCCGCGCAGCAGGGACACGGCCAGCACCACGGGCAGTTCCGCCGACAGCGGCAGCAGCAGGGCGGGCAGGCCGAGCAGGACCAGGCCGAGCACCATCGCGGCGCGGTAGCCGTGCCTCGACAACAACCAGGGGACGGCCAGTTCGGCGAGGACCGTGGACGACATCATCGCGCCGGTGGCCAGGCCCGCGCCGGACGCGCCGGCGCCGCCCGTGGCCGCGTACAGGGGGACTGCGGAGAACAGCAGGAAGAAGCCCAGCATCCCGGTCACCGAGGCGGCCATCATCAGGGCCAGCGATCGCGTCATCATGCCCTTGACGGTGACAAATCCTGCCTTGGGTGGGATCGGGCATGATGCGTAGCCGCCTCTTCATAATGTGAGGTGTGTTCGTCGGACGTGAGGCCGAGCTGGGCCGGCTGGCCGCGGTGCGGGACCGTGCCCCGGGCGCGGCGCTGGTCGTGGGGGAGGCGGGGATCGGAAAGTCCGCGCTGGTCGCGGAGTTCGTCCGCGGGCTGGACGCGCTGGTCGCCGAGGGCGGGGCCGATCCCGGCGGGCCGGCGTACGCGCCGTTCGTGCCCGTGCTGCGCCGCCTGGTCAGGGAGTACGGCGCGGGGCTCGTACCGGGCGGCGGGCGCAGGGGGCTGGCGTGCCTGCTGCCCGAGCTGGGGGAGCTGGACGACACGCCCGACCTGGGCCGGGCCCGGCTGTTCGAGGAGGTGTTGCTGCTGGTCGAGCGGGCCGCTGAGCGCCGTCCCCTGGTGCTCGTGCTCGAGGACCTGCACTGGGCCGACCAGGCCGGCCGTGACCTGCTGGTGTTCCTGCTGCGCAACCTCATGCGTCCCGGCGTGACGGTGGTCGCGACCTCGCGCGAGCCGCTGCGGCTGCCCGGCGCGGAGGTGATCAGGGTGCCGCCGCTCGGCCGCGACGAGGTGGCCCGCCTGCTCGGCCGCGACGACGTGGACGCGATCATGGCGCGCAGCGAGGGCAACCCGCTGTTCGCCGAGGCGCTGGCCGACGCGGGCGCCACGACCCCCGCCTCGCTGCGCGAACTGCTGCTCGCCGGCGCCGAGAAACTGCCGGGAGCCGGGCTCGACGTGTTGCGGATCGCCGCCGTCGCCGGGCGCAGGACGCCCCACGAGGTGCTGCGCCAGGTCGCCGGGCTCGACGACCTGGCGCTCGACGAGGCGCTGCGGCCGGTCGTACGGGCCCGGCTGCTGCTCGTGGACGGCGACGCCTACGTCTTCCGGCACGCGCTCATCCGCGAGGCGGTCTACGACGACCTGCTCCCCGGCGAACGCCGCCGCCTGCACGCCCGCTGCGCCCCCGCCCAGCCCGACCTGGCCGCCGACCACTGGCACGCCGCCGGGGACGGGCCGCGCGCCTTCGAGGCCGCCTGGCGGGCCCGCAGATGGGATCTCGTACTGGAGCTGTGGGCGTACGCGGACGGCCAGGACCACGCCGAGGTGCTCGAACACGCCGCCAGGGACGCCCTGTGCGAAGGCGCCGCCCACCGCGCCGAGGACCTGGCCACCAGGGCCCTGGCCGAGGTCTCCGACCCGCTGCGCGCGGCCCACCTGCTGGAACTGCGCGTCGCGATCCGCGACCTGCTCGGCGAGGAGGGCCTGGACGACCTGCGCGAGGCCGTCCGCCTGGTCCCGCGCGAGTCCAGGCTGCTCGGCGCCCTGGCCCGCACACTGGCCTGGAACGGCCAGGACGACGAGGCCCGCGCTCTGGCCGAGGAGGCGTACGGGCTGGGCGACGCCAGGTCCCTGGCCACCCTGGCCGAGCTCACCGCGCTCGACGGCGACCTCGCCACCGCCTCGGCGCTGTACGCCCGCGCCAGGACCGCCGCGCCCGACGACGACGCCCTGCTCGTGTCGTACGCCAGCGAGGCCGACGTGCTGCAGGCCGCCGGCGAGCACGTCAAGGCCGAGGCCGTCGCCCGCCGCGGCATCGCCGAGGCCGCCCGCCTGGGCCTGGCCCGCGCGCGCGGCGCCCACCTGGCGGCGAACCTGGCCGAGCCGCTGGCCTCGCTGGGCCGCTGGCGGGAGGCGCGCGAGGCCGGCGCGTCCGCGCTGGAGCTCGACCCGCCGCCGATCTACCGCGCCTGGATCCTGCTCGTGCTCGGCTGGGTCGCCGTGCAGGAGGGCTCGCTCGCCGAGGCCGCCGGCCTGCTGGCGCAGGCCCGGCCGTTGATGCGCGGCCGGTCGCGCGGCTACGACTCCTGCCTGGAGCCCGACCTGCTGGAATGCCGCCTGGCCGAGGCCGGGGGAGACCTGGGACGGGCCGGCCGGCTGATCGACCACGTGTTGTCGGAGCACGATCTCACGCGCAGCCGCCGCTACGCCTGGCCGCTGCTGGCCCTTGCCGCCCGCATCGGACGCGTACGCGCCGCGCCCGCCGGTCTGGCCACCGTCGGGCGGGTGCAGGAGGCGTACCGGGCCACGTTCGAGGCCGAGTGCGGCGGCTCGTGGGCGGAGGCGGTGACGGCCTGGCGGGCGGTGGGGCAGCCGTACGAGCTGGGGCAGGCGCTGGTCAGGACGGCCGAGCAGGACCCCGCGCGGGCCCGCGAGCCGCTGCGCGAGGCACTGGCCGTCGCCGCCGCGCTCGGCGCGGAGCCCCTGCGGCGGCGGGCCGAGGCGGCGGCCGCCACCGCGCGGGTCGCCCTGTCCGCGGCGCCCGGGTTGTCGGTCCGCGAGCTGGAGGTGCTCGGCCTGGTCGCCGAGGGGCTGAGCAACAGGCAGATCGCCGAACGGCTGTTCATCTCGGCCAGGACCTCCGGCGTGCACGTGTCGAACATCATGGCCAAGCTCGGCGCCGCCTCCCGCGTCGAGGCCGCCGCCGTGGCCCGCAGAACCGGGCTGATATGAACGTCCGCATGACAACCGTGAACGTCGCCCTGATCGGTGTTGGAAACTGCGCGTCGTCCCTCGTACAAGGGGTCGAGCACTACCGGGACGGCGACGCGCCCGGCCTGCTCAACCCCGTGTGCGCCGGCTACGCCGTCTCCGACGTGCGCTTCACCGCGGCCTTCGACGTCGGCCGCGCCAAGCTCGGCCTGGACCTGTCACAGGCGATCTGGGCCGAGCCGAACAACGCGCGCCGCTTCGCCGACGTGCCCCACCTGGGCGTGCCGGTGCGCGAGGGCGTCCTGGCCGACGGCGTGGGCGCGGGCTCGGCCGAGCTGGTCGACCCAAGCGGCGGCACCACCGTCGCCGACGTGGCCGCCCACCTGCGTGAGACCGGCTCGCACGTCGTGGTGAACTTCCTGCCCACCGGCGCCCAGCGCGCCACCGAGTTGTACGCCGAGGCCGCGGTCGAGGCCGGCTGCGCGTTCGTCAACTGCATGCCGGCCGTGCTCGCCCGTTCCGAACAGTGGCGCGACCGCTTCGCCGCGGCCGGGCTGCCGCTGCTCGGCGACGACCTGAAGAGCTCCTTCGGCGCCACCCTCGTGCACCGCGCCCTGGTCGACGCCCTGACCGCGAACGGTGTGCGCCTGACCGCCGGCCACCAGCTCCTCGCCGGGGGCAACATGGACTTCGCCAACCTCCAGGACCCGGCCAGGATGGCGGACAAGCGGGCCACCAAGACGACCGGCGCCGGCACCTCCATCCACGTCGGCGCCCAGTACCTGCCCTTCCTGGACGACCGCAAGATCGCGTTCATCCGGCTGGAGGGCGAGGGGTTCGGCGGCTCGCCGCTGGAGGTGGAGCTGCGCATGGTCGTGGAGGACTCGCCGAGCGCGGCGGGCAACGTCCTCGACGCCGTACGGCACGCCAGGGCCGCCCTCGACGCGGGCGGCGGCGGCTTCCTGCGGGAGATCTCGGCCTCTCTCATGAAGGCGGTCTGAACCGCCGGTCCGTGCCGCTCCCGGGCACGGACCGCCTGTCGGTGGCAGGCTGGGAGGATGCGTCTGGCGACCTGGAACGTGAACTCGGTCAAGGCACGGCTGCCGCGCCTGCTCGACTGGCTGGCCGGGACCGAGCCCGACATCCTCTGCCTTCAGGAGACCAAGTGTCCCGCGGAGTCGTTCCCCGTGGCGGAGGTGGGCGAGCTCGGCTACGCCGCCGCCGCCCACGGCGACGGCCGGTGGAACGGCGTCGCGGTGTTGTCGAGGGTGGGGCTGGAGGAGGTCACGCTGAGCTTCCCCGGCGAACCCGGCTTCGCCGAGCTCGACGGCGTGGGCGCCGCCCGTCCCGAGGCCCGCGCGCTCGGCGCGACCTGCGGCGGCCTGCGGGTCTGGTCCCTGTACGCGCCCAACGGCCGTGCGCTCGACTCCCCTCACTACGCGTACAAGCTGGCCTGGTTCGCCGCGTTGCGGGACGCGCTGGCCGAGGAGATGGGCACGCCGCTGGTGGCCTGCGGCGACTACAACGTGGCGCCGACCGACGCCGACGTCTGGGATCCCGCGCTGTTCGTCGGCGCCACGCACGTCACCCCAGCCGAACGCCGGGCGCTCGCCGAACTGCTGGATCTCGGGCTGCACGACGTGGTCCCGACGCCGATGAAAGGGCCGCACCCGTACACGTACTGGGATTATCGGGCCGGGATGTTCCACCAGAACAAGGGCATGCGAATCGACCTGGTGTACGCCTCCACCGACGTCGCGGAACGGGTCAGGAAGGCGTACGTCGACCGCGAGGCGCGCAAAGGGAAAGGGCCGTCCGATCACGCGCCCATCGTGGTGGATCTCGACCCGATTAATTAATCCCAAACAGCTGTGATGCGAGTATCGTAAGTGTCCACTGTGCGGGGGCATAGCTTCTTCAAGACCGACAAAGGGGGCCGTGTCGTGGAACCTGCCGATGGTCGTGTCATCCTCTTCGTCCTCATCGGGCTGGCATTGTTCGCACTCGGACGCCGCTTCCAGAACATGATCATGCTCAGGCAGGTCTGGAAGCAAACGCAAAGGCAGGTGACGGTCCGGCGGGAGACCGCGCACCACGCGCTGAAGGGTTTGGTCGGCGTCACCGCGGTCGCGGCATTCGTCATCTGGCTTGCGATCAATCTCAATCGGATAATGAGCTGACCGCCATTAGCTGATTACCGCAGTCCTCCGGAACGGCGGCGAAGGTTCCATGTGGTGAGCGCCGCTATCCGGGACGGCGGCGAAGGCTCCATGCGGTGAGTACGGCTATCCGGAACGGCGGCGAAGGCTCCATGCGGTGAGCACCGCTATCCGGAACGGCGGCGAAGGCTCCATGCGGTGAGCACGGCGAGCCCTGCCGCGGCCAATCCGACCGCGTGGGTGAGGCGGGCGGCGCGCCGGATGTCCTTGACGTCCGGCTTGGGGCCGTCGCCCATCGTGGGACGGTGCTCGACCCTGCCGCCGTACACGTTCGTGCCGCCGAGGGTGACGCCGAGCGCGCCGGCGAAGGCTGCCTCGCACCTGCCCGCGTTCGGGCTGGGGTGGCGGTGGCCGTCCCGCCGCAGCACCCGCAGCGCCTTCGCGGGCGCGGGCGCCAGCGCCGCCGTCAGCAGCCCGGTCACCCGTGCCGGTACGTAGTTCGCCACGTCGTCCAGCCTGGCCGCCGCCCAGCCGAACCGTTCGTAGCGGGGGGAGTGGTGGCCGATCATGGCGTCCAGCGTGTTGACCGCCCGGTAGGCCAGCAATCCGGGAACGCCCGCCACCGCGCCCCAGAACAGCGGGGCCACCACGGCGTCGGAGGTGTTCTCCGCGAGTGACTCCACCGTCGCCCTGGCCAGCTCCGGCGCCTCCAACTGGGAGGGGTCGCGGCCGCACAGGTGGGGGAGCCGGGCCCTGGCCCGCCGGAGATCGCCCTGCTCCAGGGCCTCGGCCATGTGCGTGCCCTCGCGGGCGAGGGTGGTGCCGCCGAGCACCGCCCAGGTGGCGAGCGCCGTCACCGCCGTACGGACGGTCCGGTCGCCGCTGTTCTGAGCCAGTACGCCGAGTGCGGTCGCGCCGCCGACGCAGATCCCGACGTGCGCGACGCCGCGCCACCTCGTGTCGCCGTACGACGACTTCTCCAGCTTCGCCGCCGCCCGTCCGAAGAGGGCGACGGGATGGGCGGAGCTACGCGGGTCGCCGAGAACCTGGTCAAGCGCGACACCGAGGGCGAGACCTAGCGGGTCATACCAAATGCGCATGAAGCTCATCTTCGTGCACATCCAGCCAGGCCGCAGCCCGCCGGATACGCTGGCCCGCGCCGCCCGTCCACATCTTGGCCCAGTTGCCGCCCGCGGCCGCGCGGGTGCGCATGACGTCGTAGGAGCGGTGGAAGCGCAGCCTGGACAGTTCGAGCAGGCGCCGCCGCTCGCGGGGCGGCAGGCCGTACGCGTCGCAGAACAGGCGGATCCGGGCACCGACGTCGACGTTGCGCTGGAGCGGATGACGGTCGACGGGGTCGGCGATCGGGGCCCAATGGCGCAGGGTGGTGACGATGTCGAACAGGCGGGTGGTCGGACGGGCCAGATCGAAGTCGATCAGCGCGCAGGGCGTGGCGGCGGGTGTGGCGGTGGGTTTGGCAGTGGGTTTGGCAGCGGGCGGAGGGATGAGCGTGGGCGGCGGGATGAGCGGGGGTGTGGTGGTGGGCTGGAGATAGGTCGTCGTGGTGGCGTCCTGGCGGAAGACCACGTTGTCCGGCGTTAAATCGCAATGTCCGATGATCTCCGGCGCGCGGTCGTCGTTCGACCCGCCTTCCCACCCGCCTGCGGACAACGAGAACCCCGCCGTCGCGTCGTGGAACTCCCGTACCAGCACGGCCAGATCGGCCAGGAACGCATCGGTCGAACTCGCCGGCACCAACCCGCTCCGCCCCGGGACGTACGTGAGGATCTCGCGTCCTGACCCGTCCGTCCCCACGACCCGCGGCGCACCCCCGAACCCGGCTGACTCAAGGTGTCTGAGCAGGGCGTGCACGGCGGGCGTGGCCGGACCGACCGGCCTGCGCACCGTGTCACCGACGCGCACCACCCCGTCTGTCACGTCCCCGCCCTGCAGCGGAATCTCATGCAGGAGCGTCGCGACCATGCCACAACAGCTTAGCCCCATTTGCCCCACGCCCGCCTGCACTTTTCCCCTCCCTCACCCGACCTCCCCGCCCCACCCGAACCCCCGCTATGCGGCCCTTGGGCATGTGCGGCCCTTCGGCGTGTGGGCCCTTCGGTTGTGCGGCCGTTCGGCGTGTGGGCGCTTCGGTTGTGTGGTCCTTCGGTCTGTAGGCCCCGCCTCTACCTCGCTCCCTTGCGCGACCTTCGCTGAACCAGCCCCACCTTTTGCGACGGGAAGCGGCGACGGGAAGCGGCGATGCGCGGCGGCGATGGGAAGCAGCGGCGATGAGCAGCGGTGACGCGGACACAGACGGGCCGGACCCTCAAAACGCCAGGCCGAGTGTCGTACCACCCGCCCACCCCTCACCACCCCTAGCCTGAGGAACCGTGCCCATCCTGCTCTCCTTGGCGGCCTTCCTCATGACGCTGCTGGGCGGGCTGGTGGCCGACCGCGTCAAGAACAACCGCCACCTCGTCCTCGGCGCCGCCGCAGGCGTGATGCTCGGCGTGGTGGCCTTCGACCTCCTGCCGGAAGCCCTCACCCGGGACGCCGTCGAAGTCCTCGGCGTGCCCCTCCCGATGCTCATGTTCGCCCTGGCGTTCCTGGGTATCCACATCGTCGAACGCGCCATGGGCATGCACATCGCCCACGAGAGCGACTATGCCGTCCACCGCCACGCCCGCGCCGGCGTAGGCATCACAGCGGGATCCGCCCTGGTCATCCACAGCTTCCTGGACGGCGCCGCCATCGGCGCCTCCTACCAGGCGGACGCCTCCCTCGCCGTGGCCGTGGCGATAGGAGTCATCGCGCACGACTTCACCGACGGCTTCAACACGTACACGATCACGTCTCTGTACGGAAACGCCCGCCGCCGCGCCCTCACCCTCCTGACCCTCGACGCCCTGGCCCCCGTACTGGGCGCCACCCTGACCTTCCTCATCGCCATCCCGTACCCCATCCTGACCGCCTACCTGGGGCTTTTCTCCGGTTTCCTCCTCTACCTGGCGACCTCCGACATCCTCCCGGAGGCCCACACGACCAGGCGCTCGACCGGCTGGACCCTCGCCGCAACGGTCTCAGGAACGCTGTTCATGTGGGTGGTGATCGGTTTGTCGACCTGACACGACCAAAACGTGTGCGTGACAAGTCGCCGGATCATGCACAATAAGGCAGGAGCGCCCTTAGCTCAGCTGGATAGAGCACCGGACTTCTAATCCGACGGTCGCAGGTTCGAATCCTGCAGGGCGCGCTTTGATCATGGCCTGACCTGCGCAAATGCAGCGTCGGACTCGTTCTAGAATTTTCGTCTAGCGCTTGCGTGCTCCATACGTGCTCGGTTGCACCAACCCTGCACGCACCATGATCATTCGACATTCCCGCTCCTGTGCGGCAAGCGCAAGGGCCCCGCGTCGCCGCGAGCAGGCGGCGAACGCGGGGCCGGATGCTTAATCCGACTGTCAGCTCCTCAACGAGACGACTCTCGCGCCCTCGGCCTGGTCTTCCTTGCCGAACAGCAGGGCGGCGGTCTTCTCGGCGGCGGCGGTGGCCACCTGGGGGTAGACGGAGGTGTAGGTGTCGGCGGTGAAGGCGCTGGAGGTGTGGCCCAGCGTTTCCTGCACCACTTTCATCTCCACCCCGGCGGCCAGCATCAGCGAGGCCGCCCCATGCCGAAGGTCATGAAGCCTGATGGGCGGTAGGCCGGCCAGGTAGGCCAGCCACAGGAACTGGTCGGAGACGTGCTGGGGGTGCAGGCGGTTGCCGTCGGGCTGGGTGAACACGAACCCGGTGTCGACCCATGCTTCGCCCATGGCCAGGCGTTCCTGCCGTTGCTGCTGGCGGTGGGCGCGCAGGACTTGGGCGGTGTCGCTGTCCAGGGCGATGGTGCGGACCGAGGCGTCGGTCTTCGGGGTGCCTTCGTGGACCTGCCAGGCCAGCTGCACAAGCTGCCAGTTCACCGTCAGACTGTGGCCGTTGAGGTCGACCTCTTTCCACCGCAGCCCGCATGCCTCGCCTCGGCGTAGCCCGCGCAGCGCGATCAGCTGATACAGGGCGAACAGGCGGTGGCGGCGGGCATGGTCGAGGAACAGGCGGGTCTGAGCGGGCGTCCACACCATGACAGGGGAGGGGCGGGGAGCGCTGGTGTAGGCGTCGATCGGGTTGACTCGCTGCCCGCTCCGGCGCTGCTTTTCCGCCTCCCGGTGCTGGGCGAAGTCGGCTTGCCAGGCGCGCACGCGGTCCTCGGTCCACACCAGTGGCTTGGGCCGGACGTGGGCGGGCATCTCCAGCACGGCGGCGGGGTTGAAGTCGATCAGCCGGTCCTGGCGCATGGCCATGTTGAGCGCGTGGCGGAGGGTGGCGCGGATGCGGTGCATGGTGGCGATGCTGATCGGCCGCCGGAACTTGACGCTCTCACGTATCTGCAGGTCAGCATTGGTACGGCGTTCGGCGATGGTGTCGTTGAACTCCTCGATCTGCTCGAACATCAACGCGATGTCGCTGACCTTGAGCTGATCCAGCCGCAGCCGCCCCAGATACGGGGTGAGGTAGAGGCGGATGTGGCTTTCGTAGGAGCGGCGGGTGGTCTCCTCGATTCTGCGCTTGCGGTGGAGGAACTCGGTCAGCCACTGCTCGACGGTGATCTCCTGGGTCAGGTGCTGCCCGGTCTTGATCTTGCGGCGGACTGTCTCCAGCGTCGGGAGGGTGTCGGTCTCGGTCAGCGTCCGCTTGATCAGGTCGGCGATCTGGATGCGGGTGGCGGGCTCGCGCGGATCGGCCAGCGCCAGCAGGTCACGCACCTGACCGAGCTCGGCTTCTGCGGCGTCTTGGGAGGCGAAGCCGCCGCGGCGCAGCGGCCCGCGCCGCTTACCGTCCGCGGTCGGCGGGAGTTCGATCTGGTAGTTCCAGATGCCGTGCCGGTAGCTCCACCCACCACCGGGGCGGCGCAGTTTGGGGCATTTTTGCCCGAGCGCCTTGCCGTCATCGTTGCGGCAGGAGCAGCGTTTGAACGTACGTCCCTCAGCCATCGTGTGTCTGGTCTCCTTCTCTTCGGGTGCTGTTCGATCGAGCCGACGCTGTCGCGAGCTGGGCGCGGTCGGGCGGCGTTCGGCACGGTGCCGCTACCTGACCGCACTGATCGCAGACGGATCCAGGTAGGTGTCTGTATCGAGCGCTGACCCCGGAGCGGCCCTGGTGGTCACCGTCGGCGCTAGCTGGATGGGGTAGCGGCACACCCTCGGTCGCGGCCGTGTGGCGTAGCACGGGGCGTATCGGGGCCATCCGGTCCGGCACGATGCGGTGGGCCTGATCACGCGAGCACGCCCGTGGTGATCGCCCCACCGCGTTCAGGACCGTGTCGGACAGGGCGTATCGACGCCCACCTGGATGGCAATGGTCAAGCCGAATCCGACGGTCACCGCCGGCCCCGGGACCTGCCGGTCTCCGCCTTGCCGCGCGGCCATCCGGCCGCATATCGCCTCTGGCGGTCGTCTCAGAGCAGACTGCTCTGATGTGCAGGCACGCCGTCATCCGCACGGGGAGAAGGGCAGCCGTCTACCCGGAACCAGCTTCGAAAGACCGTGCGGCCGATGATGAGCAGTCTTATCGGGCAGCGGTCGGGCGCCGCCCATGTGCTGAACGATGCGGGCGAGGGCGGCTGAGTTGCCTGCCGGGATGACGCGGTTCGGTTGTGTGGCGCTGTGGCGAGGTGGTGGTGTCATGTGAGTGCGGCCCAATCAGCCGGGCCACCTGCTCCCTGTCACCTCTCCAAATACCTGTTATCGGCCCCGAGTTCGGACATCACACGAAGCAAAGGTCCGGCCATGATTACCGGACAAAGCGCGCGCATCAGGGCGCTCATGTGCCTTGAGCAGCGGCAAAGCGACAGCCGCATGGGTAACGGTGCTGAGGTGTGCGGGGATGCCTACAGCAATACGAGGGCCACCTGACACCTGCGGACTAAAAGGTAGTTACGGGTTCGTCAACTGCCTCATCGAGGAGAAGGGCGCGGGCCGCTACGGCTTAGGTGTGTTTTGGGAGAGGCGGACGCGGTGGCCTTCTGCGGTGTCGCCGAAGTCGCGTTCATCGTCGTCTCGGAAGCGTTTGTAGAACCACTCGGGTACTCGGGTGGTGTCCAGGCGGGTGCGGAGTATGCCGTCCTGCACGTCCCGTGCGACGTTCCGTAGGCGGTGCCATTCGTCGTCGGGAATGGGGCCAGGGCGTCCGTGGTGTAGCTCGGTGTTGACGATCTTGGCGAGTCGGTCGCGTTCGTCGGCCACCTTGCGTTGGCCGGACCAGATCTCGTAGGAGATCTGGTAGGCCGCGAGGGAGGGGACGAAGAAGCTGAGGAGAGTGTCGAGCAGCGTGGCGTCCGCGACCGCGAGACCGGCAACGAGGCCGATGGTGGTCCACAGGATCGTGGTGGTGGCGATGAGGTGGCTGTAGCGGCGGCGGAGGCGGGCGTCCCAGGCGAGGTTCTGTTCCTGGGCGATGAACACGTCGTAGGGGTGGTGGACGTCGTTGGTGGGGTCGTACCAGCCGTCGGTGATGCGCTTGTCCTTCGCACCACCTCGGGGGAGCTTGCGTGCGAGCCGGCGGACGTCAGGTTGGGGGATGGGGTCGCCGGCAGTGGTGGCGCGCCACGGTAAGTGGAATAGGGCGGTATCGAACATCTCCTGAAGCAGGGCTCCCTGGCGGGCGGTGTTCCCGGCGATGCCCTTGAGCAGGAACGCTGAGACGACGAACCAGAAGAACCCGACGATCGAGACGGGTGCCCGGCCGTGTCCGATAAGAGTGACCAGGACACCGGCCCCGGCGAGCGCGACGGCGGCGGTGACGCGCACGGCTTCGAGGAGCTGACCGCGCTGGTGACTTGCCGCTGCGGCGCGCTGGAGGAGCAGCATGGCGTCGTCGAGCTGCCGCTCATGGATGGCCCGAGGCGTGATCCCACGGACGCCGCCGGGGTCGGTGGACAGGCTCATGGCTTGGTAATCCGGCTCCCGAACAATTGCTTCCACTTATCGTAGGCCGCGCGTTCCTGGCCCTCGTCCTCCAGGTCGACCGCCCGTTCTGCGATGGCGCGGGCCTGGTTGAGCGCGTTGGCGGCGGTGAGTTTCTGGGTGGCGTTCATGACAGCGTTGACGTCACCGCCCAGGCCGGCGGGGTCGGGCCACTCGTCACTGATGCGTTCGGCGGCGGTGGCCAGGAACAGCACGATCTCGTCCTGGTAGCGCCCGATCGGCGGCTTCACCAGCGACTGGGCCATGACCTCCAGCAGGAAAGAGGGCGACACAGGCTCGCCGAGTTCGCGGTTGATGCCCTTGATCATCTTGACGAAGGGTACGTACTTGCCGTCGCAGTCGGCGTTCTTGGCGATACTCAGCTCGTGGTGGCGCTTGGGGTTGGTCGCGATCCAGTCGCCTGCTGAGGGATTGGGGATGTGGTAGCCGCCGTTGTCGCGCTTGAAGGCGGGGACTACGTCGATTGACATGACGTCGTCGTCGGGGCCGTAGGGGATGACGACGGCCATGCCGTCCCGGGCGGCGGTGCTCCACTTCTGACGGAGCAGGGTCTCCAGGGCGTTGATCACCTCGATGGGGGCCTGATCGCGGAAATCTGCCTGGGAGCCGTTGGCGTCGAGGACCACGAAGATGTCGATGTCCTTGAGTTTCTTCGTCTTGGTGTCGCGCCGGTAGCTGCCAGTCAGGAAGTCGTCGATGAGGTCCCAGTGAGATCGGACGAAGTCGCGGATGGCCTCGTGGCGTGCCTTCGCCAGATTCTGCTCGGTCTGGGTGATTTCCAGGTTGTGCTTGAGGTTGGTGAAGGCGTCGTCGATGTATCCCATGGGGCGTGTTCCTGCTCGTGGTCTCAGGTGTGGAGGTACCGCATGCCGGTCGAGGCGTGCGGGGCGGAGCCGAGGGTGCCGAAGGTGATGCCGCGCAGACCATCGATGCTCGCCCGACGGCCGGGACCCCACCCTGGTTGGGGGGTGCGCGGCCCGTTGAACGTGCAGAACAGCCGGTAGGTGGTGCTTGTGGGCACCCGGTCGAACTTGGCTCGAAACCGGGCGGCTCGGGCACGAGAGGCGGTGAACTCGGTGTTGCCGTTCCCGGAGGTGGTGTAGGAGACCGGGAACTCGATCACCGGTGCTACCGTGCCTGAGGGCTGGTGGCACTCGAGGACGACCGTGTCGAGGGAGCCTTCCTCGATCCACGCCTTGATCGCGTTTTCGTTCTGCACCCAGTCGCGGTGCAGCTGGTCCATGTTGATCCCCAGGTCGGCGAGGATGTCGGTGATGGTGCCGAGGATGACGTCGGTCAGGTGCGTGGCGGTGTGGGTTCGGGTGTAGCTGTAGGTGTGCGTGGAGGTCATCGCTGAGTCACCGCCCGTCGCAGAGCCTCACGGTCGATCAGCGGACCGGCATTGGCAGTCTTCGTCTCCGGAGCGGGCGGGACAGCGTCAGACAATCGGGCGTGACTGTCAGCGGCTGCCTTCACCTGCTCCTGGAGCGGGGTTGGAGAGGACAGGTGGATCATAAAGGTGTCGGTGCCCGCCGCACCGGGGACGGGGTTGAGGTTCTCCTCCAACGTCAGCGCCGCCGTGCCGGAGACCGTCGTGATCTCGCAGTACATTTTGCCGGCCGGTGACCGGGAACGGCAGCGCGAGCTGGACGCCTTGCCGGGCGCGCCTCGCTGATGCGGCAGCCGCATTCGGTGCCAGCGCGGGCGGGGTCGGGGCTGGCAGGTTGAGCGGAAGTTCGAGCTGCTGCCAGGTGGGTGCGCGGTTGGGCATGGCGGCTCCTGGTGATGCGGTGGGCGAGGCCTTCGGCCGGCGACCCTTCGGTCCGTACGGTCCGCCGAGTCGGCCACGAGGCCGTGTTCGGCCGTGCCGGTGCGGGGCCCGAACGTTGCCCTTGCGGGTGGCTGCGCGGCCGGTTGGGCCCAGGGCGCGGGCGGCGCCGAGCGTCTTATAGACGATCAGGGCCTTGAGCAGGCGTTTGAGCATGTGGGGCTGGCCCTGCTGCCAGATCGTGCGGGCCACCCAGCCGGGGATCTTGATCAGGACGAACAGGATGCCGATCACGACGAGCGCGTCCAGGGCCCGGTTCGCGGTGGGCCGGACCAGCGCCTCGATCGCCTCGCCCGTACCGGGGGTTGCGGGTTTGAGCGGGTAGGCGGCGGCGGAATCGGTGAGGAACAGCTTGAACGCCAGAATCAGGCCGAGGGCCTGCAGCACCTGGATGGCCAGCAGGCCGAAAAAGCACCGCCACCACAGCTTGGCAATGCCCTCGCTCTGCGGGAGCGCGTGACACAGCAGCGCCAGCGGTGCGGCGATGATGAGGAACAGCAGCAGCGTGATGCGGATGATGCCGATGAAGGCGAGCACCAGGCCCATCAGCGCCGCCGCGCCGACTAGCAGCACCAGGAACAGCATCGTGCCCTTGGGGTCCTTGATCAGGCCGTCCACCTTGGCGGCGATCAGGTTCCCGGCCCGCTGCCCGTCGACCCCATCGCCGAGCAGCGCCGTGACCATGGCGTTGGTCAGCTCGATCGCCTGCTGGCAGATGGTCAGCGAGGCGTTCAGCGCGATCACCGCAACTACCAGGCGCGGGATGACCTCGCTGGGTGTGGTGGACGTCTGCAGGCTGCCGTGGGCCATCATGATCACGCCTGCGGCCAGCACCATCAACGCCAGCAGCGCGTTGGCGACCAGGCGCACATGGCCGGACAGCTCCTGAACCCGTTCCAGCATCATGGGCGGCGGGGAGGACAGCAGGACGCTGCCGACCAGGACGAAGGCCGGGTTGATCGCGTCGGTCACCAGGCTGGTGAACCAGCCGTTCATCGCCTGGTTGATCTTGCAGCCGATGTCCATCCACCCGCACTCCTGCACACTCCCGGGCGGCGGAGACGGAGTGGCCGGCGAGGGCGGTGACTGCTGTACTGACGGAAGCCAGGTCACCTGCGGCGACGGAGCCAGGCCGACGGAAGGCGATGGCCCTGGTATGGGTGTAGGTGCGGGGGCGGCATGAGCCGGTGTGGTCACGGCGAGCCCGGTCAGGAGAGTGACTAGGGCCAAGGCCAGCGCTGTGCCCAGCCACGGCAGCCTTCTCGATGCCGGGAGCCGTGCGAGGTAGGGCATCCTCAGGCTCCGACGATGCCTTTGAGGATGCTCACCAGCAGGGGTGCCAGGACGGCGATGCCGTAACCGAGAGCGGCATAGCGCAGAGTTTTCTTGGCGGCTTCCACCTCACCGGGATCGCCGCCGGCCAGGATGTAGCGCACTCCACCGACGGTGAGGAAGAGAGTGGCCAGAGCCACTAGCAGGCCGACGATGACGTTCCGCAGGTTGTCGATCACCGCGATCAGCGAGGACGGGGCCGCTGCTGCGTTGGTCGGGATCAGGGGTGTGGAGTCGGAGTAGGCAGCGGCGAAGGCGGCGGCATGGACGATGACGTAGTCGACCAGGGTGCCCACGACGAGACCGCCGAGCACGACCAGGACGATGAGGCAGATCTTGAGGTTAAGGGGCTGTGGTGAGGTGGTGGTGCGGCGCGGTCGGGTCATGAGCTGCCTCCCAGGGTGTGAAGCGGAGCCAACGGCGACCAGCAGGGGTCGCGGGCGGGGTGATGGTGTGGTTGGTGGTGTGGGGAGAGGGCGGCGCGGAGGTGCCGGGCCCGGCTGCGGGGCCGGGTGGGCGTCCTCCTTCGCAAGGGCGGAAGTGGTGGGCTGGGCCGGGTGACAGGGACCGGTGACCAGGGGCCCCGGCTGCCAGGGCTCGGCGCCCTCCGCGCTGCCTTCTCACCTGGCTAAAGACCAGGTCGAAGAGTCGAGTTAGGACATCGGCGCCAGCGGATTTTGTGCAGGCTTTGCTGCTCGGCTCACCGCTGGCGCCGATGGCGGTCGCTACCGGATGTGCTCGAGAAGGGCTCGGGAGAGGGCGTTCTCGGCGCGCTGCCGGCGCTTGAGCGCGGTGCAGTAGAGCAGGCCGCGGCGTCGGCAGTAGGAGCTGAGCGAGACGCCCTCCAGTCGGGTCAAGCCGATGAGTTCCGCCTCCGCCTCGGTGATGACCCCTTCGGCCACTGCCTGGGCCAGTAGCAGGTCGGGGTGGCCGGCCGGGTAGGTGAGCGGCTGCTGCCCGGGCTCGGCGCGGTCGATGAGGTCGGGGTCGGCCAGCAGAACGGGTCGCTGCGGCGCGTAGGCGCGCAGGACGGTGAACTGGGTGAGCCGAGACAGCCGTAGCACCGGGTGCGACCAGGCCACGTTCACCCGGGTCAGGGCTTCCATGTAGGCGGCCAGCACTTCGGCTTCCAGGTCCTCCCGATCGGCACGAATCGGGCGGTCGGCCTGCTCGGGGTGGATCTTGGTGGTGAGTGTGGTGACGAGGCGGCGCAGCATCGGGAGGGCGAGCGCGACGGCGGCGACCATCCACGCTCCCCGGTGGGTGCGGGCCTGCTCGATGAGATGCCGCCAGACGTGGTCGCGGGTCATGCGCGTGCAGGATGGGTGCAGCAGCATCATCCGCAGTTCGTCCATTGGGATCGGCCTGGCAGGGAGTCCTTGCCCGAGGGCCACGCCGTCGACCGACAGTGGGTCCGGGCCGCGCATGAGCAGGTCGAAGGCGTGCTCGGCCACGTCCAGCGCCAGCGAACTGGCCAGCCCGGGCACGGGGGCGAGGTCGCGGCGGGTCTGGTCTGTGGTTTCGAGGGTGAGGGTGGACGACGATTCGGCGGTGGGCCGGTCAGCACCGATGGACGGGGTTTCGGCGTGGGTGGGCGAGGGGTGGGTGGTTGTGCTGGTGGTGGTCGAGCTGGCGATGTCTGCCGACAGACGGGTTGAAGGGTGAGCCATGGCGACGCTCCCGATAGGTGAGTTCGGTTCGGACGTCGCCATCCCGCCAAAGGCTCTGAGCAAGATCCGGACGGGAAATGATCAGACATCGGACAGGGCAAAGATCACGCCAGTCTTGGATCATGTCGCGAAACTAGGGATGACCTGCGGCAACGTCGAGAAATGGCGTCTGAGCCTGGAAGTGGCGCGAGGTCGCATCCCGCGATGCCTGGGGTGGAAATCTGCCTGACCAGCGAGAACAGGATGAGACTGAGAATCTCGCGTCAAGATTGCGTCAACAGGATTGGGCCTGACCTCGAGCCGAAGGCCGTACCTAGGCTCAGGCGTTGGCGTGCAGCGCGGGGGCGAGCTACCGCGCGGGTAGGTCAGGAGTTTTCGTCGAAATTGAGTAGCTGGGTGACGGGTTGGTTGGTGCGGAGCACGAGGGGCTGGGACCAAGCGCGGGAGATGAGGGCCGAGACGGCGTCGGCCGTGCGACGGTCTGGCAGAATCGGCGGATCTGCTGGAGAGGTCTCCGGGCGCGGATGGCCAAGAGGGCTCAGTTGCCGGCGGCGGTGCGAATGCATACATGCCAGCCGAGCCGGGCTCCGGCTGCTCGTTCGCCCCAGCGCATGTCGGCGAGCTCTCTCAGTTCCGTCACGGCGCCGTGGTCGAGAACGAGTTGACCCCAGCTAGAAGCCGCGGCACTCCGGTTTGAGGCTGACGATCGTCGCCTTGAGCTGGTCGACGAGCTTGGCAACGCGGCGTTCGGCCAGTTCGCCTTCTGCAACTGCGCACGCGCACCACCTCCCTCTGACATAGCTGGGCCCGTGCCTTCTGGGCGTAGGCCGAGGCTGCCCCGAAGCGGCGGCGTGCGGGGATGAAGCCGGGACGGGCACTGCACGGAGCATGTACGCGACCTGCACGAGAATGCTGTGACCTGGGAGAACATGCCTTGTGGGAGATGGTCGTCGGTGATGGCAGGGCGCATGTGCTGGCCTGGCGTGAATGACGGCCACGCCAGCACATCCCCGAACGGACTGGGCCCCTCCAATGTCCAGCCCGCCGGGACGGGCCGGACCCCCTCGGTATCCGACCCCGCATGGCACACCAGAATCTGCGTGATCAGTCGAATACAGAAGGTAAGCGACGTGATTGAGATGCGGAAGTGCGCTCTTCCAGATGAGGCAGGGCCTCGAAACCCCGGCAGGTGCCTCGCCGGGGGCTGAACCTGCCCCGGCCCGATGACGGGCTCGTAGAGAAGAGCGAGCCGAGGACACCCACACGCACATCGCGGAGCCGGATGGTAGCGGCAGGCATTGCGCAACGTTTGCTTGACGGCCTGTCCCATCTCAGGCTCTGGCGTCGGTATTTGGATCAGTGACAGGGATCGCTGACCCGGTTTCGGGCCACACCCACATGAACGAACCCGCCGCCACCTCCTCATCCAGCATCTCCGCCACCTCCACACCGGCCATCGACCTCTTCCGCGAACTGTGCACGAGCCGCCAGCCGCAGGACCCTTCGTCGGGACATCTACCGCTGACCGTTTGGCTGGCGGCAGCCGGCACCGAATCCATCCCCACCTGCACGCAAGGCTGCTGCCACCCCGTCAGCGGACCGCTGGCCCGTCATCTCATCGCGGCGTGCGCTCGCCTGGGCAACACGGTGGTCCATCTCGGCGCCAGCGATCACCAGCTGGTCTCGGCCGCGTTGACGGCGGGCTGCCTGCCGGTGGCCGTCTTCACCGACGCCGCCCGTGCAGGCGTGATCTGGACCCGGCTCGCGCGCACCCATCCCGGCCACGACCTGGAGGTCACCGATCTGCGTATCACCGACCTCGATGACGATGAAGTCCCGCTGGCCGACGTCGCAGGCAGCGCGGGACTGGTGGTGACAGAGCAGACCTGCGAACGGCCGGGCCGCCACCCCGCCCATCAGGACGTGCACCCGGCGGCCAAGGCGTTTGGCATCATGTCGGCGGCGGGGCTGGTGAAGCCGGGCGGGCATCTGGCGGTGGTGACCGGCCTGCGCCGCCAGGGCGCAGTGGTCGACCCCCTCCCGGAGATCATCGGCCAGGCGCGGAGCGCAGGGCTGGTGTATCTGCAGCACATCATCGCGTTGCGTCACCCCGCCCGTGGTGATCACATCGAACCGGACCTCTCACGTCGCGGTATGGATACGCTGCGGGAACTGCCGCAGTGTGACGGATTGTCGACAAGCGCGCGCGTGCACTCGGACGTCTTGCTGTTCACCCGCCCGAGAGGGCTTCCCCTGTCCGACGAACCTGAAGCCCCGCCAGCTGGCGATGACGGCCCGCCGGCCGCTTCCAGGGCCGCCACCCCGGTGGGAGGTGGGCGTTGATGGCCGAGGTGACGACGTCGGTGTGGGCGACCGGGCAGCAGCCCTCGCGCGTGCAGCGGCAAGGCCGGTACGTGCCGGAGTCGATGCGGCATCCGGGGAAGATGCTTCCCGCCATCGCGGCGCGGGTGATCGCCTCCTACACCCGGCCAGGGGAGCTGGTGGTCGATCCGATGTGCGGGATCGGCACCACTCTGGTCGAAGCCGTCCATCTCGACAGGCACGCCGCGGGCGTGGAGTACGAGGAACAATGGGCGCGCCTGGCCGTCGCGAACCTCGGCTTCGCCAAGAAGCACGGGGCGTCCGGCTTCGGGCGAGTGGTGGTCGGGGACTCTCGCAACATCGCCCGGCTGCTACCGGATCTGGCCGGGCAGGCGGCGCTGGTGCTGACCTCCCCGCCGTACGGAGCGGTGACGCACGGGCACATCCGCTCCACCCGCGACACCGGGGAGCCAGGCGTGCGCAAGTGGAACCACCACTACTCGACCGACCGCGGCAATCTCGCCCACCAGCAGCTCCCGGCATTGCTAGACGGGTTCGGCCACATCCTGGCCGGCTGCGTGGAACTACTGCGTCCGGGCGGGATTGCGGCGATTACCGTGCGGCCATACCGGATGCGCGGTGAGCTGGTCGACCTGCCGGGTCACATCCACCAGGTGGCCGAGGACGCCGGTCTGGTGTTCGCCGATCGGATCGTGTGCCTGCTGTGTGGCCTCGGCGATGGCCACCTTCTGAACCGGGCGTCGTTCTTCCAGCTATATGAAGCACGCAAGGCATGGGCGCGCGGCCTGCCCATCCACGCCGTCGCGCACGAGGACCTGCTGGTGTTCCGGAGAGTCACGAAGCCCGTGAGTTCGCAGAAGCTGCATAGTCTTCAGCAGGAACCGACTCCGGCATCAACTCAGTCGGATTCCGGCCTTGGAGACGGCCGCGAGCTGAAGTAGCCCGAATCGTCCCGCGTCCCGCGTCCCGGTCCTGATCCTGGCCATGGGCGTAGACCTGCGGATATCGCTTGGCGCGTGCCATGAAGGTAAGCGTCGACAGCGCCACAGTCAGCCGGTACTGCGCCAGACCCATATGCCTAGGGCTGTGGCCGTCCGTCTATGAACGGCGGTCCCCCCCCAGCAGGGGCCGGTCGGGGCCGGGCCGGTGGCGTAGCGCTCACCGCAGCCCGCCACGGTCACAGCGGCTGCGCATCCCGGGTGGCCCACCACGGCTCCTGTTCATCAACGTCACGGAGGTCATGCATGACTAGCACCATCCCAGCCCAGTCCCAGGCGACTGAGGCCCTTGAACGGCCGGAGGTAGTCAGCCTGCTGACGGCCGGACGGCTACTCGGGATGGGCCGCACCAAGGCATATCGCCTGGCCAAAGCGGGCGAGTTCCCGTGCCGGGTGCTGCGCATCGGCGGCCGGTACGCGGTGCCGGTGCGCGGGCTGCGGGCGCTTCTTGAACCCACTACCCGGAGCGGCAACGACAGCCGCTCGGCAGGCTAGGGCGGATGACCACGATGGTCAAAGATCCGGAACAGACGGTGGCGAAGACACCGAGAGTCGCCAAGGGCACCACATTCAAGAGCCGCACGACTGGCCGGTCTTCACCTTCTCCCTGCTCTTCAACGGAAGGAGGCCTTATTAGAAAGGGATGAGGCGCCTGGCAGGTGTGACCCCGTAACAGGTGCTTTCTGGAGACCCTGGGTCCGGCAGCAGCACACGCTGGGAAGGGAGCGCGCTGCTGCCGGACGTCTACGGAGATGGGCGGCCCCTCAGTCGCAGGGCCCTTGCCTCTGCGACGCCACTTCCTTGCGAGGGGCCGCCCGGCGACGATCAGGCGGACGGGGGCACCGCCGTGATCGTCGCAGGGGCGGCTCACCGGGCTCCGATTATCGGCCAGCCGTCCGGGCGTGACCGCGTCCATGCCTTCACGCGAGGCGCTCGCGGTCACCGCCCTCTCAGAAGCGCTTCGTGTCGAGCTGCGCACGACTCTCGCGCTCCCGAGAGGCAGGGGATTTGCCCTAATCCGGCGCTCTCGGATGTGGCCAGATGAGGGCGCTGCATCCACACAAGTCCGCCTCCGGGGCGGTCGCGGTTATCGAGGTTGAAAGCGTGAAGTCGTCAGGGCGGGTGGGGGACGAGTCCGGTGCCGGCCAGGCAGCCGTCGAGAACGTCGTGGCGGTACTGGAGTCGGCGTAGGCCTTGGCGGACGGCGGTGATCAG
>NZ_QHHZ01000081.1:0-282 GCF_003947315.1 Nonomuraea sp. WAC 01424 | reverse complement strand
ACCCGAAGCCCGTGGCCCAACCCGTAAGGGGGGGAGCGGTCGAAGGTGGGGCTGGCGATTGGGACGAAGTCGTAACAAGGTAGCCGTACCGGAAGGTGCGGCTGGATCACCTCCTTTCTAAGGAGCATCGGCTCTCATCTTGTAAGAGGTGGGGGTCCACGCTGTGACTGCAGGCGAATGTTCTGCACACGGCAGCTCATTAGTGGAGCACTGGCTAGTCAGCTGGACCGGGTCGCCGGGCCGCAAGTACCGCCCGACCTCTTCGGAGGTGGGGAGTGGGAA
>NZ_QHHZ01000080.1:0-516 GCF_003947315.1 Nonomuraea sp. WAC 01424 | reverse complement strand
ACGCAGCCTCCCACGTCCTTCATCGGCTCCTGATGCCAAGGCATCCACCGTGTGCCCTAAAAAACTTGGCCACAAAGATGCTCGCGTCCACTATGCAAATCTCAAACAACAAACAGCAACCGCATCCCAACCCGACATGACGTCGAGCTGTTCAGCGGCCCTGTACTGAGGCTCTCACGAGCATTGCTGCCCGTTCCCTCAGGACCCAACAGTGTGTTTCAGACCTGGCCCGAACCCCCGAGAACCTCGTTCCCACTCCTCTTACGAGGCGGTACTTGCGGCCCGGCGACCCGGTCCAGCTGACTAGCCAGTGCTCCACTAATGAGCTGCCGAGCGTGAGACGTTCGCTCACGATCTCGACGTGGACTCTTCTTCTTGCGAACAAGAGCCTGTGCTCCTTAGAAAGGAGGTGATCCAGCCGCACCTTCCGGTACGGCTACCTTGTTACGACTTCGTCCCAATCGCCAGCCCCACCTTCGACCGCTCCCCCCCTTACGGGTTGGGCCACGGGCTTCG
>NZ_QHHZ01000079.1:0-531 GCF_003947315.1 Nonomuraea sp. WAC 01424 | reverse complement strand
ACCCGAAGCCCGTGGCCCAACCCGTAAGGGGGGGAGCGGTCGAAGGTGGGGCTGGCGATTGGGACGAAGTCGTAACAAGGTAGCCGTACCGGAAGGTGCGGCTGGATCACCTCCTTTCTAAGGAGCACAGATCTTGGAGCATCGTCTCCGGGATCCACGCTGTGACTGCAGGCGAATGTTCTGCACACGGCAGCTCATTAGTGGAGCACTGGCTAGTCAGCTGGACCGGGTCGCCGGGCCGCAAGTACCGCCCGACCTCTTCGGAGGTGGGGAGTGGGAACGGGGTTGCCGGGGGCAAGGATCAGGTCTGAAACACACTGTTGGGTCCTGAGGGAACGGGCAGCAATGCTCGTGAGAGCCTCAGTACAGGGCCGCTGAAGCATCGGGGCTTGTTTCCCTGATGTGGATGCGGTTGCTGTTTGTTGTTTGAGATTTGCATAGTGGACGCGAGCATCTTTGTGGCCAAGTTTTTTAGGGCACACGGTGGATGCCTTGGCATCAGGAGCCGATGAAGGACGTGGGAGGCTGCGT
>NZ_QHHZ01000078.1:0-632 GCF_003947315.1 Nonomuraea sp. WAC 01424 | reverse complement strand
GCTCCAACAGCCCCGGCAACACCGACATACCGCGCGGCAGCGGTGGCGGGGGTAGCGGCGGCGGTGGTGGCGGCGGTGGCGGCGGCTACGGCTCCAACCTGCCTGGTCCGGGCAGCGCCACGGGGTCCGGCAGCCTGCCGTCGGGTACGACGCCGTCCGGCTTCCAGAACGGGCCGGCGCCGATCACCACACCCGGCCCCAACAACAACACCGCGATGCCGATGAGCCCCATGCCGATGGCGCCGCCCATGATGGGCGGCGGCATGGGCGACTCGGAGTACAACAGCCGAAGCGGCCGTGGTGGCGGCGGAAGCGGGTTCGGTCCCGGTAGCGGCGCGGGTTCCACGCCCGGTTCGGGTTCCGCGTCCGGCGCGGCCCGGCCCGGTGGTGTCGGCGCGGCCGAATCGGCGGCAGGCCGCGGGATGGGTGGCCTCGGCGGTGGCGCCGCCGGTCGTGGCGGACCCGGGATGAGCGGCGGCATGGGTGGCCGCGGTCAGCAGGCCGACGGGGACGAGGACACCGAGCACCAGCGTCCGACGTACCTCGTCGAGGGCGACCCGGACGAGGTCTTCGGGACCGACATGCGCATCGCGCCGCCGGTCATCGGCGAATAGGGCAGCGCCTCGCCGGAA
>NZ_QHHZ01000007.1:0-474051 GCF_003947315.1 Nonomuraea sp. WAC 01424 | reverse complement strand
CCGAAGATGTGACGGGGTTATGCATGGTTTTCATGCACTGGCTTTTAAACACACTGTTGAGTTCTCAAGAAACGGACGCGTACTTCCTCACCAGAACCCGTTCCCGGATCCTCGTTCAGAGGCGTTCATTTCGTCTTGCGTTCTTTCGTTGTGTCTTAATTCTTTCAGCCGTTCAAGTCTCTGTCAAATTGACCGGACTTGCTCGACCTGCTGGAATTAAGCCGCGTCCCGCTTCCGGGACAACCCCTCTAACTTACCAGTTCGTTCAGACAGCTTTGTACCGTCCGGGATGAACCAAAAGTAGTGGGATTTGCCGGGTTCTCCGGAGGCTCTTTCGAACCTCTCGGCCGCCCTGCGCGAAGCAACTCTAGCAGTCTCCCGCACCCACTTCGCGCCACACAGGTAATCGTGAGGTCCTCCCCTGACCACAAGATCTTCAAACCTTGCCCATGTCCCCCTGTACGACACCCGCAGTCAAGCCGTCAGCAAGTCATCCGCAATCGTGCCTCGATACGAAGGTAGCCACGAGCAGACTGCGCTCTCGGAGGTGTCCGCCATGACCCGCTCGGAGTTCGACGACATCCGTGCCTTCCTCGCCGATCCGGCGACCCATGCGGGAGACCTCCTGCGAGTCGCCCGGACGCTGATCGACGACCTCGAACACGCACGCATACGCGAGGCCGTCCTGCGTACCCACTACCTGCGGTTGCTCACCGCGGCGCGGGCGACGGTGGCGGCGGACATGGCCGGCGCGGCCGACCCGCTCGCGTTCGTCACGCACGAACTGGCCGAGCGCGGCCAGTTGCCCGAGGACGCGGAGGCCGTGCAGCGCATCCTGTCCGACGCCCGTACGGCTGAGGCGCTGCTCACCTGCCTTCAGGAGGAGCAGCAGCAACCGCAGCCGGTCGTGCGGATGCGCGGCATGCGCCTGCGGCGGTGCGTCGGCGCGCACCGGACGCTCCCCCGCTGATCCTCCACCCGCTTCCCGGCTGATGGGGGGTAGGTGTGTCGAGGGTTCGACCTGATGACGACTGTGGCCATACCCGGCCTTGGGCACCCGGCTGTAAGACTGCGCGTATGTGGCAACGGGGGCTGAACTGGTCGGCAATCATCCTGGTCGGGATATTTGGTCTGATGTGGATCGGTGTTGTGATCTATGCGGACCAGACGTCTTCGATGTGGGTGCGCGTCGCTCAGGTGCTCTTCGGGGTCCTGCTGTTCGGGTGGGCCGTGTTGAAGGCGATCGTCATGGTCCGGGATCAGGAGGGCTGAAACCGGTACCCCATGCCGGGTTCGGTCAGCAGGTGCACCGGGTGGGCCGGGTCGCGTTCGAGCTTGCGGCGCAGTTGGGCCATGTACTGGCGCAGGTAGTGGGTCTCCTTGAGGTAGCTGACGCCCCACACCTCGGTCAGCAACTGCCGCTGGCTGATCAGTTTGCCGGGATTGCGAAGCAGGATCTCCAGGAAGTGCCATTCCGTCGGCGTCAGCCGTACCCCGCCTGAGATCGTCTTGCCCGCGAGGTCGATCACGTGGTCGCCCAGCCGCACCGTCGCGGGCTCCTCCTCGTGCTGATTCGTGCGGCGGGTAACCGCGCGGATGCGGGCCAGCAGCTCGTCGATGCCGAACGGCTTGGTGACGTAGTCGTCGGCGCCGGCGTCGAGCGCGTCCACCTTGTCCATGCTGTCGGTACGCCCCGACAACACGATGATCGGCACCTTCGTCCAACCCCGCAGCCCCTGGATGACCTCCACGCCGTCGAGATCGGGCAGGCCCAGGTCGAGGACGACCAGGTCGGGATGCCAGTCGGCGGCCTGGCGCAGCGCCGAGGCGCCGTCGGGGGCGACCGCGACCTCGTAGTGCCTGGCCGCCAGGTTGATGCGCAGGGCGCGCAGGATCTGGGGCTCATCGTCGACGACGAGCACGCGGGTCACGGGGCCCTCCTCAGCGAGACGGTCATGGTGAGCCCTCCTCCGGGCGTGTCCTCAAGGAGCAGCGTGCCGCCCATCGCCTCGGTGAGACCGCGCGAGAGCGCGAGGCCGAGGCCCACGCCGGTGTGGTTGTCGCGGTCGCCGAGCCGTTGGAAGGGCAGGAACACCCTTTCATGTGCCTCCGGGGGGATTCCTGGGCCCCTGTCCACGATGCGCATCTCGACGTGTTCGCCGTGCCAGCTCGCGGTGACGAGCACCGGCTCGCCGTCGGGGCTGTAGCGGACGGCGTTCGTCATCAGGTTGACCAGGACGCGTTCGAGCAGCGCCGGGTCGGCCTGGAACTCCGGGAGGTCGGCGGGGAGGTCGCCCTCGACGCGGTCGCGCAGTGGGCCGAGGTCGTCGATCGCGCGGGGCAGCACGTCCTCCACGGCGACGGGCCGCAGGGTGACGCCCAGGACGCCGGCTTGGAGGCGGCTCATGTCGAGCAGGTTCGAGACCAGGCGGTTCAGTTTGATCAGGGACTCGTCGGCGGTGGCCAGCAGTTCGGCGCGGTCGTCGGCCGACCAGGCGATGTCGGTGTTGCGCAGGCTCTCCACGGAGGCCATGGCCGAGGCCAGGGGGGTGCGCAGGTCGTGGCCGACGGCGGCGAGCAGCGCGGTGCGCATGCGGTCGGCCTCGACGAGGGGTTCGGCGCGCTCGGCCGCCTCGCGCAGGCGTTCCTGGCGCAGGGCGACGGCGGCCTCCGCGGCGAACGCCTCCAGGACGCGCCGGTCGCTGGCGTCGAGCACCCGGCCGCGGGTCGCGAGCACGAGCCGGTCGTCGATGGCGACGACGTCACTACCGCCGTCGGTTGCGCCGGGGCTGGTGATCGGCGGGCCGCCGGACGTGGCGACGATGCGCCACTCGCCGGACGGGTCCTCGCGTTCGAGCAGGGTCACGGCGGTCAGCCCGAACGTCTCGCGCAGCCGTCCGAGCAGCGAGGCCAGCGCCGACTCCCCGCGCAGTACGTGCCCCGCCAGCGTGGAGAGCACCTCGGCGTCGGCCCTTGAGCGGACCGCCTCCCTGCTGCGCCGGGCGGCGAGGTCCACGACCGTGCTGACCATGGCCGCGACCAGGACGAAGATCGCCAGCGCCAGCACGTTCTCCGGCTCGGAGATGGTCAGGGTGTGGACCGGCGGCGTGAAGAACCAGTTGAGCAGGCCGAACGCCAGCACCGCCGCCGTGAGCGCCGGCCACATCCCGCCCGCCAGCGCGACCCCGACGACCAGCAGCAGGAAGAGCAGGATCTCGCTGGGCAGGCTCAGGTTCAGCGGCGCGATCACGGCGGTGAGCGACGGCATGGCGAGCAGGGTCAGCGCCCACCCGGACAACCTTCGCGTACGGGTCAGCGCGCCTCCGGACTGCGGCCGGCCGGAGCCTTTCCTGGTGGCCTCGTGCGTGACCATGTGCACGTCGATCGAGCCGGACAGCGCCGTCGTCGTCATGCCCACGCCGCGGCCGAACAGCGGCGCGAGCCGTCCGCGCCGGGAGGCGCCGAGGACGAGCTGGGAGGCGTTCACGCCGTGGGCGAACTCGATCAGCGAGCGCGGGATGTCGTCGCCGACGACCTGGTGGTAGGTGCCGCCGAGGTCCTCGACGAGCTTGCGCTGGCGTACCAGGTTGGCGGGGTCGCCCGCAGTGGACAGGCCGTCGGCGCGGGTGACGTGCACGGCGAGGAGGTCGGCGCCCTTGGTCCTGGCGGCGATGCGGGCTGCGCGGCGTACGAGGGTGTCGCCCTCCGGGCCGCCGGTCAGGGCGACGACCACGCGTTCACGGGCCTCCCAGGTACGCGCGATGTCGTGGTCGGCCCGGTACGCAGTGAGTTGCCGATCCACCCTGTCCGCCACCCAGAGCAGGGCGAGCTCCCGCAGAGCGGACAGGTTGCCGACGCGGAAGTAGTTGGCGAGGGCGGCGTCGACGCGTTCGGGCGGGTAGACGTTGCCGTGGGCGAGGCGGCGGCGCAGGGCCTCGGGTGACATGTCGACGAGTTCGAGCCGGTCGGAGCGCCGTACGAAGTCGTCGGGCACGGTCTCGCGCTGCGGCAGGCCGGTGATCTGCTCGACCACGTCGCGCAGGGACTCCAGGTGCTGGATGTTGAGCGTGGAGACGACGTCGATGCCGGCGTCGAGGATGTCCTGGACGTCCTGCCAGCGTTTGGCGTGGCAGGAGCCGGGTGCGTTGGTGTGGGCCAGCTCGTCGATCAGCACGGTCTTGGGACGGCGAGCGATGATCGCGTCGGCGTCGGGTTCGGTGAAGGTGGCGCCGCGGTGGACGAGAGTGCGTCCCGGCACGACCTCCAGGCCGTCGAGCAGGCGGGCGACCTGGTCGCGGCCGTGGGTCTCGACGTGACCCACGACCACGTCACGGCCGCGCTCCTTGGCCCGGCGCGCCTCGCCGAGCATGGCGTACGTCTTGCCGACGCCAGGCGCGGCGCCCAGGTACACCCGCAGCCGTCCGCGCGACGTGCTTCCCATTCCTCCAGGTTACGGCTGGTATGGCGGGGCGACTCCCCAACCCCAGTGGGGGACGGGGGCCTCCGGCGGCGGGGTGGCGCCGGGCTGGGAGTTGTGCACGGCCAGGCGGGTGCCCCACTCGATGTAGCCGGCGAACGCGGCCCTGAACTCGGGATCGTCGGGCAGGCCGACCTCGCCGGCGGCGTCCATGAGGAGGTTCACCCAGCGGCGGCGCTGCGGCTCGCTGATCGCCCTGCCGAGGTGGTGGGCGAGCATGTGGGAATATCCGCCGCGTTCGTGGGTGTAGCGGTCAGGGCCGCCGAAGACCTCGCTGAGCCACATCGCCACGTATTTCGGATGGTCGGGGTCCATGTGGGCGAACAACGGCCCGATCAGGTCGTCCTTGACGACGGTCCGATAGAACGTCGTGGTGAGCCGTTCGAACGCCTCGGTGCCGCCCGCCCACTCATAGAGGGTCGGAACGTCTTTGTCGGTCATGTAATCATGTAATCAGCAGTGACGGCGTACGACAAGGTCGGAGTCCGGCACTTGGGACGGCCTTCTGGCGGAAACGACTCCAGAAACGACGAAGTCCCTGGTCGCTGTAGAGCGACCAGGGACTTCGGATTGGTAGCGGGGACAGGATTTGAACCTGCGACCTCTGGGTTATGAGCCCAGCGAGCTACCGAACTGCTCCACCCCGCGTCGGTGTGTCGTTATTAACTATACCGTCTCTCCGGAGTGCTCCGACCCAATCGGGGATTTCGCGGCGGGCCGGCCGGGGGTTCCGGTTCCGGAAAAGCAACGAGGCCCTGGCCGTTGGCCAGGACCTCGGATATTGGTAGCGGGGGCAGGATTTGAACCTGCGACCTCTGGGTTATGAGCCCAGCGAGCTACCGAACTGCTCCACCCCGCGTCGCTGTCTTGCTTCTCAAGACTATCGGCGACGGGGGGTGGGCGCAAACTGAATGGGCTAGGTCGTGCCTCCCGGTTGCGAACCCGAGGGTGTCGGGGTCGGCGTGGCCGTGGCCGGCGGCGAGGCGGACGGTGAGGCGGACGGCGTGGCCGACGGGGAGGCCGAAGGCGGCGGGGTCGCGGTCGGCTTCACGTTGGCGCTCTCGATCTGCTTGAGCGCCTCCTCCAGCCGCTTCTGCGCCTTGCCGTACTCGTCCCAGTTCGGGGGGCTGGCCTGGAGGGCCTTCTGGGCGTCCTCGTAGGCCTTCTTGGCGTCGGAGATGGCGGTGTTCAGCGCCGAGGTGTTGGCCTGGTTGGGCGTGGTCTGCTCGGGCTGGGTGTTCGGCTGTTGCTGCTCGCCGCCGAAAACCTGTTCCAGCGCCTGGTCGAGCGTGTCGCCCGAGCCGACCTTGTTTCCGAACGCCACCAGGACCCGCCGCAGGATCGGGTAGGGCTCCTGGCCGGTGCCGGCCTTGGTCTGCACGTAGACGGGCTCGATGTAGATCAGGCCGCTCGCGTACGGCAGGGTCAGCAGGTTGCCGTACCTGACGTTGGCCTGGCCGAGGCCGAGGGGGCCCAGTTCGCCCGAGAACTTGTTCTGGAAGTTGTTCTGGGCCTGACCCGGGCCGGGAACCGTGGTGTTGGACGGCATGCGCAGGATGCGCAGCTTGCCGTAGTCCTTGCCCACCGTGGAGCCCGCCGCCATGAACGCCGCCAGGTTGGGGCCCTCACGGGGGACGAACGTCGTGGTCAGCGAGAACGACGGCTCGGACTCGTCGGGCATCGTCGCCGTCAGGTAGTACGGCGGCTGCTTGACCGACTGGTTGCCCTGCGAGGGGTCGCTGGGGATGTTCCAGAAGTCCTGGGCGCTGTAGAAGGCGGCCGCGTTGGTGACGTGGTAGCGCGACAACATGTAGCGCTGCACCTTGAACAGGTCTTCCGGGTAGCGGATGTGCGCCTGGAGGTCGGGGCTCATCTCCGCGGCGGGCTTGATCGTGCCGGGGAAGGCGTTGGACCACGTCTTCAGCACCGGGTCGTTGCCGTCCCAGGCGTAGAGCGTGACCGTGCCGTCGTAGGCGTCGACCGTGGCCTTGACGGAGTTGCGGATGTAGTTGATCTCGTCCTGCGGCTGCTGGGCGACCACACGGCGGTCGGTGGCCAGGTCGCGGGTCATGTCCCCGAGGCTCTCGCTCTGCGAGTACGGGTAGGCGTTGGACGTCGTGTACCCGTCGATGATCCAGGTGATGCGGCCGTCGACGATCGCCGGATAGGGGTTGCCGTCGAGGGTCAGGAACGGCGCGACCTTCTCCACCCGCTCCCGCGGGTTGCGCACGTAGAGGATCTTGGAGTTCTCGTTGACGTCGCCCGACAGCAGGATGTTCATCTCGCCGTACTTGGCGGCGTAGACCAGCCGGTTGAGGGCCGAGCCGATCGGCACGCCGCCCTTGCCGGTGTAGGTCGTGTTCTGCTGGCCGGTCTGGCCGCCGGAGACCGGGTAGTCGAGCTCCTGCGGGGTCTTCGGGTTGCCGCCGGCGATGACGTACTCGCTGGAGCCGGGGTTCTCGCCGAAGTAGACGCGCGGCTCCTTGAGGCCGGTGCTGGCCGCGAGGTCGCCGGTGACCGGCATGTCCTTGCTGTCGTAGGCGGGCAGGCCGCCCGCGTCGACCTCGTTGCCCGGCTCGGCGACGAAGCCGTAGCCGTGGGTGTAGACCAGCGCGCGGTTGATCCAGTTGTTCTGGGGCGCGGGCGGGCCGAGCAGCTCGCGGACGCCCACCACGTGGTCGACCAGCTTGCCGTCCTTGCCGGGGTAGCGGTCGACGTCGAGCTGGTCGGGGAAGCCGTAGAAGCCGCGGATGCGCTGCGTCTGCTCGAACGTGGACGACACCAGCGCCGGGTCGAGCAGGCGTACGCCGGTCACCGACTCGTCGCCGCCGGCGCTGACCTTGGTGGGGTCGGCCTGGGCGTTGTAGTCGATCACTTCGGCGTTCTGCACGTCGTAGGCTGATCGGGTGGATTGGATGTTCCGGTCGATGTAGAGGGCTTCCTTGCCCTGCTGGTTGGGCTTGACCTGGAACTGCTCGACCAGCAGCAGGTAGACGCCGCCGATCAGGATGGCCGAGAGCACGAGCAGGCCGAACGAGACGCCGGGCAGCATGCCGCCGGGGCGTACGACTCCGGCGAAGAACAGCGCGGCGCAGATGAGCGCGATGATCGCGAGGATGTTCTTGGCCGGGAGCACGGCGTTGATGTCGGTGTAGGACGCGCCGTGCACGTAGCCGCGGTCGGAGAAGACCAGACCGAACCGGTCGATGTAGTAGGCGACGGCCTTGAGCAGGACGAACACGCCCAGCAGCACGGAAAGGTGGATCCGCGCAGCTCTGGAGGCGTGCACGCCCGGCGACTGGAGCCGGAAACCGCCGTAGAGGTAGTGGGTGATCGTGGCCAGGACGATCGAGATGATCACGGCGGTGAACAGGAAGTTCAGCACCATCCTGATGAACGGGTAGTCGAACATGAAGAACGAGATGTCGATGCCGAACTGCTCGTCCTTCTTGCCGAAGGCCGCCCCGTTGACGAACTCCAGCCACGTCTTCCACTGCCCGGCGAGCGAGGAGCCGGAGAAGAGCGCGATCAGACCCATGCCGACGATGAAGATCAGCTTGCGGTGGGGGTCGAGCGCCATGCGATAGCGGTCTGCTCCGCTGCCGCCGCCGAACACGGCGGGGCCGAACATCGGCCGGGTGCGGAAGGCCAGCAGCATGTTGCCGCCCACGATGCCGACCATGAGCACCGCTCCGACGAGGAACAGCACGATCTCGGTCAGCAGCACCCCGGAGAAGACCGACGTGTAGTTGGTCGCGTCAAACCACAGATAGTCGGTATAAATCCCAGAAAAGAGGAAAAACAGGGCCACAATCGCGACCAGCGCGATGGCCACAGGCAGAAGCAGCCGCGGCCGGCGTGGCAGGCGCATCGCCCTGCCGGCTCCTGGGGTCCGGAAGCTCAAGGCCAACCCCTCGTCGTGATGAAGAAACGGTCCGTGTCTGGCAACTTACACCGCAGCGCCAGCCGTACGGCTAACGCACGGCGCCCGCCGGAAGTTTCATCCGGCCTCACAAGCGGGCACAATGCCCTTTCCGGTGCGCAGCGCGTCGAGCGCGAGCACCGCGTCGTGCAACGTGTCGGCCTTGACCAGCCGCAGGCCCTCGGGCACGGCTTTCATGGCCTCCGCGCAGTTGTCGGCGGGGGTGAGGAAAACGGTCGCGCCCGAGTCGCGGGCCCCGACCATCTTCTGGGCGATGCCGCCGATGGGCCCCACCTGGCCCTCGGTGTCGATGGTGCCGGTGCCGGCGATGCGCTTGCCGCCGGTGATCTCGCCCGGGGTCAGCTTGTCGAGTATGCCGAGCGAGAACATCAGCCCGGCGCTCGGCCCGCCGACGTCGCCCACGTTGATCGTGACGTCGAAGGGGAACTTGAACTTCTCCTGCATGAGCACGCCGACGAGGGGTTTGCCGTCCTTGCTGGCGATCGGCTGCAGGGAGACGTCGAGCTTCTGGCTGCCCCTGGTCACGTTGAAGGTCACGGTCTCGCCCGGCTTGTGGGCCTTGACCGTGTCGCCGACGAACTGGGAGTCGGTGGCCGGCTTGCCGTCGACCGAGTTGATCTGGTCGCCCTTCTGCAGCTTGCCGTCGGCGGGCTTGCCCTGTTCGGTGGACAGGACCGTGACGACCCGCTCATAGGGGATCTTCAGCTCGTTGAGCGCGGCGGCCTTCGCGGAGTCCTGGGAGTTGGTCATCTCGACCGCGTTCTCCTCGTCGACCTTCTTCGCGTCGCGGCCGGGCGGGAAGATGGTCTCCTGCGGGACCACCGCGACGGTCGGGTCGATCCAGCCGCGCAACGCGGTCAGCAGGTCGATCTGGGCGGCCGGGCCGCCCTGGTAGGCCACCGTTACCAGGCTCAGCGCGCCGCTGGTGGGATAGGTCTGCCTGCCGCTGATCGAGATGACCGGCTTCTTGTCGATGTCGCCGATGGTGTTCTCGGTCGGGCCGGGGCTCAGCACGACGTACGGGACCGGCCTGAACGCGCCCACGACGCCCAGCGCGAGCACGAAGAAGCCCGCGAGCAGCAGGGTGAGGACGCGTCGTGACATGGTGATGAGCTTATTCGCAGGCGCCGACCCACTCGGTCGCGCCATCGGCGAACACCTGGTGTTTCCAGATGGGGACCTGAGCCTTGAGGTCGTCGATCAACCGGCGCGAGGCCCTGAACGCCTCGTCACGGTGGGGCGAGGCCACGGCGACGATCACCGCCGTGTCGCCGAGCCCGAGGTCGCCGACCCGGTGGACGGCGGCCATCGCGGTGACCGGGAAGTCGGCCGCGACCTTCTCGGCCACGCGGCGCAACTCGTCGGCCGCCGACGGATGGGCGGAGTAGGAGAGCCGGGTCACAGGTTTGCCGTGGTCCTGTTCGCGCACCGTGCCGATGAAGATCGCGGTGCCGCCCGCCGCGTGGTCTCCCACCGCGGCCAGAACCTCGTCCACGGAAAGCGGGGTGTCACGAATGCCAAGCAACCGGATGACGTCCACGGAAAGAGCCTAACCTCACGTTCCTACTGACGACGCTTCTTGCGTACCTGACGGACGATCGCCGCGGTGCCGATGACGGCGACGGTGGCGCCGGCCGCGGTGAGCGTCGCCTCCTTGACCGGCAGCCGCCGGCCGACCACGGTGGTCCGGTTCTCGCGCAGTTCGAGCAGCTGCTGGAAGGCCGCCTCGTTGGTCCACGCGGGCTTCCAGCCCGCCTCGCGCAGCGTCGAGCAGTCGACGACCCACGGGTAGACGACGTAGTGCAGGTCGGTGGCGGGCGCGGGGGTGATGCCGAGCCGGTGGAGACGCTGCGCGGTGCCGAACGTGAGCCCGGCGGGCAGCTCGAACCGGCGGATGCCGGACAGCTCCTCGACCTGCTCCTGCTCCAGCCAGCCGTCGGAGCCCACGGCCACCACTCCGCTGACGGCGCCCTTGGCGGCCAGCTCCAGCGCCGAGATCAGGTCGTCGAGGTGGCAGAACTGCCAATGAGGGCTGCAGCCCTTGACCGTGAGCAGCCTCGGCGACTCGAAGTGCCGGGTGATGACCGTGTCGACGCCCGGCCCGACGACCGCCGCCGGGCGCAGCACCGTGACCTCCAGGCCGGGGTGGCTGCGCAGGGACCTGCGGACCAGCGACTCGATCTCCAGGTAGTCGCCCACGACGCCGGTGTCGGGCTCGGCGGCGACCGGGGAGTCCTCCGGGAGCGGCACCTCGTTGTCGGGCGCGGCGCCGTACACCATGGCGCTGGTGACCAGGATCACCCGCCGCACGCGGGCGGCGGCGCAGGCGGTGAGCACCGTCTGCGCGGCTCTGAGGTTGTACGCGCGCCGCTCCCCCGGGTCGGAGTCGACGGCGTAGTCACCGGCCAGATGGACCAGGACGTCGATGTCGGAGATCCGGTTCGCCAAGAGCGGATCCCGTACGTCGAGCACTCTCCACGTGGCTTCCCGAACGTCGCCGCGCTCTTCGTCGATGGCCACCACTCTGCGGAAATCCGCGGTGGATGCGAGCCTCACGAGCAACTCGCGGCCGATGCCGGAGGCGGCGCCGGTCACGGCGACGACGGGTTGGCGCGGGCGTTTCGAGGTAGGCACCAGGTCCTCACTTTGCACTGATCCGCCGTAGGACGACTAACGTGGCGGATGTGGACTCCTCCATCCTGCACGAGGTAGAGCGGTGACTGACCTGCCAGGTCGCGAAAACGACCCTAACGAGAACCCGTTCGCCATGTTCGGCAACCCTGAGCAGATGGCTCAGGCGATGCGCCAGTTCGCCGACATGTTGTCGGCGCCCCAGGGTTCAGGCCCTGTCAACTGGGACATGGCCAAGAACATCGCACGACACGCCGTGGTCGCCCAAGGCGATCCGAGCGTCATGGAAGGCGAGCGCCGCCAGATCGTCGAGGCGCTGAGCCTGGCCGACCTGTGGCTGAACGAGGCGACGACGCTGCCGAGCGGCGTGTCCAACCCGCAAGCCTGGAGCCGGTCCGAGTGGATCGAGAACACGGTCCCGGTTTGGCGGAAACTTTGCGAACCCGTCGCCGAACGCATGGTCGAGACCATGGGCGGCGCGCTGGGCGGCTCCGGGCTGCCTCCCGAGGCCCAGCAGATGGCCGGGCCGCTGATGGGCATGCTCAAGCAAATGGGCGGCATGATGGTCGGCCAGCAGATCGGCCAGGCGCTCGGCTCGCTGGCCCGCGAGGTGATCGGCACGACCGACATCGGCCTGCCGCTGTCCGACACCGCCGCGCTGCTGCCGGGGGGCATCGCCTCCTTCAGCGAGGGCCTGGAGATCCCCTCCGACGAGATCAGGCTCTACCTGGCGCTGCGCGAGGCCGCGCACCACCGGCTGTTCCAGCACGTCCCGTGGCTGCGCTCGCACCTGCTCGGGGCCGTCGAGGAATACGCCAGGGGCATCACCGTGGACACCTCCGCGCTGGAGGAGCAGATCCGCGGGCTCGACATCAACAACCCCGAGGCGATCCAGGAGGCGTTCAGCGGCGGCGCGCTGCTGAAGCCCGAGGAGACCGAGCGGCAGAAGGCCGCCCTGGCCCGCCTGGAGACGATGCTCGCCCTGGTCGAGGGGTGGGTCGCCACCGTGGTCGACCGGGCCGCCGACGGCAAGCTGCCCTCGGCCGTCGCGCTGGCCGAGACCGTACGCAGGCGGCGGGCGACCGGCGGGCCGGCGGAGCTGACGTTCGGCACGCTGGTCGGGCTGGAGTTGCGGCCCCGGCGGCTGCGCGAGGCCGCGGCGTTGTGGCGCGCGCTGGAGAGCGAGCGCGGGGTCGACGGGCGCGACGCCCTGTGGGGCCACCCCGACCTCATGCCGACCGCCGAGGACCTCGACGACCCCGACGCGTTCGTACGCGGCGAGGCGGCCTGGGACATCTCCCACTTCGAGGCCGGGCCCGACAAGACGAACGGCGACACGGACGGCGACCAGGACGGGGACCAGAGCGGCGACCAGGACGGCGGCCGGTGACCCTGCACGACGACGCGGTGGCGGTGCTGTCCTCGTGGACCGCGCCGACTCCCGAGGAGGAGGCGTTGCGCGTCGAGTTCCTCGGGCACCTGCGGGCGTACGACGACGCGATGTGGCGCGCGTGCGCGCCCGGCCACCTGACGGCGACCACGGCGGTGCTCAGCCACGACGGCGCCCAGGTGCTGCTCACGCTGCATCCGAAGGCCGGGCAATGGCTGCCCATGGGCGGCCATTGCGAGGACTTCGACGATTCGCTGGAGGCGGTGGCGCTGCGCGAGGCCACCGAGGAGTCCGGGATAGCCGGGCTTGAGCTGCTGCCCGGGCCGCTGGCCGTGGACAAGCACGAGGTCTGGTGCCATCCGCCGCGCAGCTGGCACCTCGACGTCGAGTACGCCGCCGTGGCCCCTCCCGGCGCCGAGGCCGTGATGAGCGACGAGTCGCTCGACCTGCGCTGGTTCCCGGTCGACGAGATCCCGGAGCTGTCCGACGAGGCCACGCGCCGGCTGGCCGCACGCGGACGCGCCGCGCTCGGCTCGCGCTCACGTTCGCTGGGCTAGAGTCCTTCGCAACGTTCCAAGGGGGGCCTCGTGGAGACTTCTGCCGTTGGCGGCACGATTGTGACGCCTGGCCGCAGGCCGCGAAAGTTGCCCGGAAGCGTCCTGACCTGGCTGGCCGTGACACCCTTCGCGGCCTGGGCCGTGGCCAGGGTGGCCGGGCTGGAACGAGGTTCGCTGCCCACGCAGATCATGACGGCGACGCCGTACAAGGCGGCCGGGTCGCTGGTCCCCCTCCTGATCGCCGCGGTCGGACGCAAGAAGGCCGCCACGGCCGTCGCGCTGCTCACCACGGCCGCGCTCGGGTTCAGCGTCCTGCCCCGCGCGCTGGGCACGGCCGAGGCCACGACCGGCCGGCCGTTCAAGGTCATGACCATCAACATGTTGTTCGGCCGGGCCGATCCGCAGGTGATCGTGGACCTGGTCCGCGAGTTCCGGCCCGACGTGCTGAGCACGCAGGAGCTGACCCCGAGCGCCGTCGCCGAGATGGACGCGGCCGGCCTGAAGGAGCTCATGCCCCACCGCATGCTCGAGGACGAGTGGGACGCGGGCGGGAGCGGGCTCTACTCCAGGCATCCGCTCCAGCCGCTCTGGGACCTGGTCCCCCCGGTGGGGCACAAGATGCCCGCCGCCATGGTGTCGCTGCCCGGCGGCAAGCCGATCGAGTTCGTGGACGTCCACCCCTACCCGCCGCTCGGCTCCGCCGTGGTCAACTGGAACGAGGCGCTGTCCGCGCTGCCCTCCGCCGACCGGGAGACCGTCCGGATCCTCGCCGGCGACTTCAACGCCTCGCTCGACCACGCCTCGCTGCGCAGGCTGCTGTCACGGGGGTACAAGGACGCCGCCGACCAGGTGGGCGCGGGGCTGATCCCCACGTGGCCGGCCAACAAGCGGGTGCCGCCGATCATCACCATCGACCATGTGCTGGTGGACGAGCGGGTGGGGGTCAGGGAGGTCAGCGTGCGCGACGTACCGGGCACCGATCACCGGGCCGTGCTGGCCGAGCTCACCGTCCCCTGAACGGCGTTCAGCGGGCCGCGATCAGGGCGCGGGTGTTGTCCCAGCCTTCGAGACCGGGGTCGAGGCGTTCGACGTCGCCGAACGTGCGCAGGCGGTGCCAGCCGGGGGTGGTGGCGACCCGGCGCGGGCCCGGGGCCTGGGCGCGGAGCGTGGCGACGACGTCGGGATCGTCGAGGTCGGGATCGGCCCAGCCCGGGAGCGGGAGGGAACAGGCCAGCGCCACCGCTCCCCCGCCCTCTGCCGGGCAGACCGTGATCTCGGCCCGGCCGAGCTCCCTGAACAGCTTGCCGACCAGCAGCGGAGGCAGATCGGGCGCGTCGGCGCCGATCACCGCGGCCTGGTCGCCGGACAGGCGGCCGAGCACGGCTCGCAGCGGCTCGCCGGGCTCGATCGTGATGATCTCCGTGCCGGGCCAGACGATCTCTTCCAGGCCGGGTACGGACGTGACCAGCACGGGGGTGACGAGTTCCAGGCCGGCGACCATCTCGTAGGTGTCCTCGGCCACCGCTTCCAGGAACTCCCGCGGGTCGACGCCGGGGGGCGCGGCCTGGGCCATGTGGTCGTGTACCAGGACGGCGACGATGCGCGTCAACATTCCTCCGGTGCCGTGTGGGCCGCCGAGGAGAATCCTTCGAGGAACCCGCGCGCCCGCTCCGCCTTCGGATACTGTTCTACCAGCGCCCAGAACCTGGTCCCGTGGCTCGGCACGATCAGATGTGCGAGCTCGTGGATGATCACGTAGTTGATGACCCACTCGGGCAGGCCCTTGAGCCGGGTCGAGATCCTGATCGTGCCGTTCTCGGGGGTGCAGGAGCCCCAGCGGTGCTGCTGGTTGTCGACCCATCGCACGCTCACCGGATCGGGCTCGCCGTCGAGGTACCTCGCCGCCAGTTCCCTCGCCCGTTCGAGCAGGGCTTCGTCGGTCGGCCTTCTCCGTTGTTCCTTGGCGGCCAGCCGGTCGAGCATCCGGCTCACCCATTCATCCGCGTCTTCGCCGCTCAGCCAGGCTGGCAGGAGCACGATCGTCTTGTCGCCGTCGCGGTAGGCGGAGACCGTACGCCGGCGACGAGAACTGCGACGGACCTCGACTGTCTCGGGGGGCACATATGCACGTTAGCCGAGACTGACGAAATTCCACAGAGGGTGGACGTTGTTTCTGCTGGTCAGATGATTAAGAGCCGGTGAATTTGGGCATGCGCCTTTCCCGATGCGCGGCCAGGCCCTCCAGCAGGTCGGACGATGCCATGGTCACGGGCTGGGCCAAGGATTCCCACCTCAGGGCGGCTTCCAGGTCTTGATGCTCTTGGTTCAGGGCAACCTTTGTGAGTCTTGTGGCAACTGGAGCCATCTGTGCGATCTTCTGAACGATGGCCGAAACCTCTGGGATGAGGTCATTGTTGGGGAAAGATTGATTTACCAAGCCTTTATCTGCCGCTTCCGTTCCGGTCAGCATGCGACCTGTCAGGAGCATCTCGCGGGCCAGTGACGTACCGGCTCTTCTGGGCAGCAGGTAGGTGGCCGCCATGCCGGGGTGAAGGCCGAGCCGGGTGAAGGGGGCCAGCAGTTTGGCGTCGTGGGCGGCGTACACGAGGTCGCAGGCCAGCGCCACGCAGAGCCCGGCGCCGACCGCGGGGCCGTTGACGGCGGCGACAGTGGGCACCTCCAGGTCGGCGATCATGAGCCAGGTGCGGTAGAAGGCGAGCATGCGGTCGCGCAGCGGCGGCACGGCCTCGGCACCCCTCTCGCCGATCCACGACAGGTCTCCACCGGAGGAGAACGCGCTGCCCGCGCCGGTGACGACGACGCAGCGGAGGTCCCGATCGGCGGCCAGGGCGGTCATGGTCTCGCGCCACTCGGCCGTCATGGCGTCGGTCATGGCGTTGCGGAGTTCGGGGCGGTTGAGGGTGAGGACGACGACTCCGTCGTCATTGCGGTCGACCAAGAGCTCGCTCATGCGGCGAAGCGTAACGCCCTCGACGCCCTCGACGCCTTCCACGGCGGGCTCACGGGGTTGTCCACAGGGTGGCGCACCTCGGCCGGGCGTTGTCCACAGGCGGGGCGGAACGGGCTCGGGATCTTGGTCGGACGTGCGAACCTTCCGGCCATGAGGCCACGTCTGAAGCCAGCCCTCCGGCGAATCCTCCGCGACGAGCACACCCTGCAGTATGGCGTGCACCCCCTCCGGGCGGTCACGCTGACCGGCCTGACCAGATCGGTGCGCCAGTGGATCGAGGGGCTCGACGGCACCCGCGATCTGCGCCGCGTGCTGCGTGACGCGGCGGCCGCCGGTCTCGACGAGCCCTGCGCCCAGGCCCTGCTCGACTACCTCACCACTCGCGGCGCGCTCCACGACGCGGGTCCGTTCCCCGAGCCGTTGCGCGAGCTCTCCCTCGCCGAGAGAGATCGACTGAAGCCCGACCTCGACGCGCTCGACCTCGCCTCCAACACCCCCGAGGGCGGCGTCGAGCTGCTGCGACGCCGTCGGGAGGCGAAGGTCCGCGTCTACGGGGCCGGTCGCGTCGGCGCGCAGATCGTCGCCCTGCTCGCGGCCGGGGGGGTCGGCGACATCCGGGTGGTCGATCCGGGGCCGGTCCGGCCGGGCGACCTCACTCCGGGCGGCCTGACGTGGGCCGAGCTGGGTCTGTCCCGGGAGGAGGGCGCGGCGGCCGTGGCCAGACGACTCACCTCACCCCCTCCGAAGAACGCCCCCGTTCCACCTGCACGGACCCGTCGCTCTCCGACCCGCACCCCGCCCCCGCAGAACGCCCGCACGACCACCGCCCCCTCCGGCGGCACCGCCGCGCGGCCGGTGCGCTCGAACGGCACCTCGCCGCCCGCCGCCGCCGTCCGTGTTCCCCCGGTCGGTCCTGAGCCGCGATCGAGTCGTGAGGAAGAAGGGCCGGTGGTCGTCCCCTCCTCGAACGTCCTGGCCGGTGCTCCTCATCTGGGGGACGGGACCGCGCGCCCCGACCTCGCGATCCTGGCGCCGGTCGGGCCGCTGGACAACGTGCTGGTCAACGAGCTGGCCGACTTCGGCATCCCGCATCTGCTGGTGTCGGCGTTCGAGGGTCACGGGTCCGTCGGCCCGCTGGTGCTTCCGGGGGAGACGGCGTGCCTCCACTGCCTCGACCTGACGCGCCGGGATCACGACCCGACCTGGCCCATGGTCACCGCCAGGCTCGGGGGCTATCCCCCCGGCGAGATCGCCTGCGACACGACCCTCGCCACGCTCGTCGCGGCCGAGGCGACCGGCCATGCGCTTGCTCATCTGGAAGGCCGTACGTCCTCTGTGACGAACGGCACATTGGACGTAATGCCTGATTGGTGCTGGAAAACACGCTCGTGGAGCAGTCATCCGCAATGTCGTTGTATGCGAAACAATCCATATTCGCTAACAATGGTCATGTCACCTACCAGCGACTGACGTGCTCAGGGGACGACCATGAAGGGGGGAAGCGGCATCTCGGAAGAGGTTCCGCGCATGAGTGTGAGCGATCTTCCGCGGCGGGCAGTCACCCGTTCTGCCAAGTTGGCCACCCTCCCGCTCGGGTTCGCCGGGCGGGCCGCCCTCGGGCTGGGCAAGCGCATCGGCGGCAAGTCCGCCGAGATCGTGGCCCAGGAGGTTCAGCAGCGTACCGCCGAGCAGATCTTCAAGGTGCTCGGCGAGCTCAAGGGCGGGGCGATGAAGCTCGGGCAGGCTCTGTCGATCTTCGAGGCGGCGCTCCCGCCGGAGATCGTCGGCCCCTACCGCGCGACGTTGACCAAACTGCAGGACGCCGCGCCTCCGCTTCCGGTCGCCACCGTTCACAAGGTGCTCGCCGAGCAGCTCGGGGACGACTGGCGCAAACACTTCCTCTCGTTCGACGACCGGCCCACGGCCGCCGCCTCGATCGGCCAGGTGCACAAGGCCGTCTGGCACGACGGGCGCGAGGTGGCCGTCAAGATCCAGTACCCGGGGGCGGGCAAGGCGCTGCTCGGCGACTTCACCCAGCTGGCCCGGCTGGGCAAGATGTTCGGGGCGCTGCTGCCCGGCCTCGACATGAAGTCGCTGCTGGCCGAACTGCGCGAACGGATCGCCGAGGAGCTCGACTACCTGCGCGAGGCGGAGGCGCAACACGCGTTCGCGCTGGAGTTCAACGGCGATCCCGACTTCCACGTCCCCGACGTGGTGGCGGCCAACGAGATGGTGCTGGTCAGCGAGTGGATGGAGGGCACTCCGCTGTCGCGCGTCATCACCGAGGGCACCAAGGAGGAACGCGACCACGCGGGGCTGCTGTTCGTCCGGTTCCTGTTCAGCTCGCCCGCCCGGGTCGGCATGTTGCACGCCGACCCGCATCCGGGCAACTTCCGCGTCCTGGCCAACGGCAAGCTCGGGGTGCTCGACTTCGGCGCGGTCAACCGCCTGCCCGGCGGCTACCCGAAGGTCTTCGGGCAGCTCACCCGCATCTTCAACCAGGGCGACATGGACACCGTGATGACCGGTCTCCGCGATGAGGGCTTCATCCGCCAGGACTTCGACATCGACCCCGACGCCCTGCGTGCCTTCCTCGCCCCGTACGTGGAGCCGACGGCCGTGGAGGAGTTCACCTTCAGCCGCGAGTGGTTGCAGGCCCAGGCCGCCAGCGTCACCGATCTCCGTCCGACGAACGTGGTCCGCCAGCTCAACCTGCCGCCGTCGTACGTGCTCATCCACCGGGTGCACGCGGCGGGCGTCGGCGTCCTGTGCCAATTGGGCACGACGGCTCGTTTCCGTGACGAGGTGATCCGCTGGGTACCGGGCTTCTACGACGACCCGAACGACGAGGCTCTGGCGATCGGGTGATCGGGGATCGGGTGATGGCTTGAAGGGTGGGGCGCGGCTTCGGGCTGCTGACCGCTTGTCCTGGTTCGTGCCATCCGCCCAGTAGGGGGAGGTGTCCTGTGGGGCATCGCCTGGCTGGTCAAGGGCGCTGTTCCTGGATGCGGATCAGATTGCCTGCGGGGTCGCGGAAGGCGCAGTCGCGGACTCCGTACGGCTGGTCCATCGGCTCCTGGACTACCTCGGCGCCGCTGGCCTTCAGTCGTTCGAAGGTGGCGTCGAGGTCGGTGGTGGCGAGGTTCACACTGGCAAAGGTGCCCTTGGCCATCATCTCGGTGATGGTACGGCGTTCGTCGTCGGTGATGCCGTAGCCGTTGGCGACCGGCGGCTGCAGGACGATGGAGGTGTCCGGCTGGCCGGCGGGGCCCACCGTGAGCCAGCGCATTCCCTTGTATCCGACGTCGTTGCGTACCTCGAAGCCGAGGGCGTCGCGGTAGAAGGCCAGAGAGGCTTCCGGATCGGTGTGCGGGAGGAAGCTGGAGTGGATGGTGATGTCCATGGAAGTCACGCTAATTGGGGCTAGGTAAGCGCGGTCTCTCGGTTCCTGATGGGTCTGGTCACCTGTTTCGCCACGCACGACGGCATCCCGGCGGTCGCGCTCGCCGCCCGCTGGCGGTAGACGCTCGGTGGCACGCCGACCAACTCGGTGAAGCGGGTGCTGAAGCTGCCCAGTGAGGAGCAGCCGACCGCGAAGCAGACTTCGGTGACGCTCATGTCGCCGCGGCGCAGGAGCGCCATGGCGCGTTCGATGCGGCGGGTCATCAGGTAGCCGTACGGGGCCTCGCCGTAGGCGCGGCGGAACTCGCGGCTGAGGTGGCCGGCTGACATGTTCACGCCGCGGGCCAGGGCTTCCACGTCCAGTGGTTGTGCGTAGTCACGGTCGATGCGGTCGCGTACGCGGCGCAGCAGGGCGAGGTCACGCAGGTGCTGCGCTTCGGCGGGTCTGCTGGTCACATGCGCCATCGTACGTCGCCGGGGTGCCGGCCGGCACCGCCGACCACCTGCCTCCCGCAGCGCACGCGGATCGATGCCCCTACTCTCCGCAGCCCTCCGTACGACGGGGTCGACCCGCCACAGCGCGCCCTTCTCTGCACAGCAGGCGTCACCGCAGCGCAATCGGCGCCAGCGACACGAGCGGCGGACGTATGGCACGCGGGCCAGGGCCAGGGCCTGGGCGACACGTTCGGCGGAAGGACGGCTCGCGGTTGGGGCGGCCGGGATGCGCCTCGCTCGTGGAGGCAGGCCGGGAGGGTGCCTCGCAAGAGGGACGGCCCGGAAAGGCGCCTCCCAAGGAGGGGCGGGACTCCTCGCCTGTGAGGGCGCGCCGAGAGGGGGTCTCGCAAGGGAGACGCGGTCCGGGCGGGGGCCTCGTCCGTGAGGGCGGGGCGGGAGATCGCGGCGGGTTGCCGGGGGAAAGGGAAAAGCCGGGCGCTGGGTGCGCCCGGCTCTTCGGGAAGGTGGGGATCGGGAGATCCTGCGCCGGCGGCAGGACCTCCCGGGTCACACCTGCCGGCTCAGCGCCTTTCGCAAGCGGTCGTTGGCCCGCTTGACCTCGCGCCGCGCCCGCTGTACGCGGCTGATGCGCAAGATGAGACGCTGCTCCTCCGCCTCGCGGTGGAGAGTTTGTATTCGGTCGTTTACCAAGTCATGAAAAAGATACGGCACGGCCAGGCTCCTGGTGGAATGAGTGCTCATGGGTGTTTCGGTTCTCTCTCGCTCGTAGGGTCGGACGATGGTGGTCAGGCAGCGACCGGGTGCTTGCGGGGACGCCCGCGCGGACGCTTGCGGGGAACAACCGTTCCCCTGAGGATCAGTTCGCCGCCCCAGACGCCCCACGGCTCCTCGCGCTCAAGCGCGCGGGCCAGGCAGGCCTGCTGGATCGGGCAGCCGCCGCAGAGAGCCTTGGCGAACTCGACGTCCTCGGGTGACTCTGCGAACCACAGGTCAGGGTCGGTACGACAGGGGATCTTGGCTTCGTCGATCAGGTCCATGATCGTCTTCGCCCCCATCTGCTTCTCCTTTTGATCGATCTTTTGATCTTGGTCTGGCACCTCGGAGGTGATAGGGGACCGCGGACAAAACAAAGAGGCCGCGGATCCTGTGTGCGGATCCGCGGCCTGGGGGCTGCTATGTGCCGGTCAGGTTATGACCGGAGCATCCCTCCAGGGTTGCGGACCGCACAGTCCACCCTTGGTGAGCTGGTTGGTCGGGACAGCGATACCTGCGCCATAGACAGGAGCGCCTTGCGGAACGGCGACACCCACGTGGGCTCGCGCACGGAAGGCGGCGGCCTGGATACGGGCAGACTTCTCCTGCCGCAGCTTGGCCGGCCCATCAGCGAGCCTCACCGAGTCACGGCATGCGGAAGCAAGCCACTGCGCGGCCGTCATCTTGATGCTCATCACCGGGGCTCACCTCCACTCATCAGATCGTCGGAAACAGGAGTGTCCGACTCGCTTGTCCATGACCCTAAACCGGGAAGCCGGGAAGGGGCAACATATTTTCTACCTGCGATTTTGTGACACAACTACGCTCAAGCAGCGACAGTCACACAGCGTCTGCGACGGCGCCTGTGACAGCTCACGTGACAGCGTCCGCGACGGCGTCCGTAGCGGGGCTACTTCGCCACGCGGATCATCGCCTCCTGGACGACGGAGACCACCAGCTCGCCCGACGCGGTGAACATCTCGCCGCGCGCGAGCCCCCGAGCGCCCGCCGACCACGGCGCCTCCTGGGCGTACAGGAGCCAGTCGTCGGCCCTGAACGGGCGGTGGAACCACATCGCGTGGTCCAGGGAGGCGCCGATGACGTTCGAGGCTCCCCAGGCCATCCCGTGGGCCAGCAGGATCGTGTCCACGAGCGTGAAGTCCGACGCGTACGCGGCCAGCACGACGTGCAGCAGCAGGTCGGCGGGCAGGTCGGCGTCGTAGCGGAACCACACGTTGGTCTGGGCGCTGCGCAGCTCGGGGTTCAGGTGCGCCTCCCACGTCAGCGGCGAGACGTAGCGCGCGTCCACGGGTCGCGGGCGCGAGAGCCATTCCCGCAGCTCGGGGTGGTCGCCCAGCACCTCCGACATCCTGTTCTGGAACGTCGGCAGCGTCTCGGGGGCGGGCACGACGGGCGCCACCGACGCCTGGTGCTCCACGCCCTCCTCGAAGATGTGGAACGAGGCCGACATCGTGAAGATCGCCTTGCCGTGCTGCACCGCGACGATCCTGCGCGTGGTGAACGAACGGCCGTCGCGCAGGCGCTCGACGTTGTAGACGATGGGGATCGACGGGTCGCCCGGCCTGATGAAGTAGGCGTGCAGGGAGTGGACGTGCCGATCCTTGGGGACGGTGCGGCCGGCCGCCACGAGGGCCTGCGCAGCCACCTGGCCGCCGAAGACGCGCTGGATACGTTCCTCCGGGCTTCTCCCCCGGAAGATGTCCAGCTCGATCTGCTCAAGGTCGAGCAGATCGAGCAGCTCCTTCAGCGCCTCGTTCACAGGGCCCCCTCACAGACGAACCTTCCATCGACAAGTCTGACGTGCCGCGCTTGTTCCCCCAAACCCGCCCTGCGTTGGCGGAATGCTCCCATCTCGCTGTTTCGCCCGGTGGGGAAGGAACTCACGCGCGCGGGGACCGGCCGTACGTGAGGGATCTCACCCGCGGCACAGGGCCAGGACGGCCTCGCCGTAGCGGTCGACCTTGACCCGGCCGATGCCGGCGATCGACAGCAACTCCTGTTCGGTGGCCGGCGCACGTTCGGCGATGGCCTGCAGCGTGACGTCGGTGAAGACGACGTACGGCGGGATCTTGGCCTCCTTGGCGGTGGCCGTACGCCAGGACTTGAGGCGTTCGAGCAGGGCCTCGTCGTACTCCGCGGGACAGGTCGCGCAGCGGCCGAGTTTCTGCTCCGTCGCGGCCACCAGCGTCTTGGCGCAGACGCGGCAGCTCACCGGCGCGGCGACCTTGCGGCGCTCGCCGGCCGGGGTCGTCACGCGCGGGGGGGTCGAGGCGCGGCCGGTCAGCCCGTCGAGGAATCGCGAGGGCCGGCGGCCCTTGCGCCCGCCGGGCGCGCGGGCGAGCGCCCAGGACAGCGACAAATGCTCGCGGGCGCGGGTGACGCCCACGTAGAGCAGGCGGCGTTCCTCCTCGATCTGTTCCGGGGTCTCGGCGTAGATGATCGGCAGCATGCCGTCGGTGAGGCCGACGAGGAACACCGCGTCCCACTCCAGGCCCTTGGCTGCGTGCAGGGAGGCGAGCGTGACGCCCTCGACCGGCGGCGCGTGCTGCTCGGAGGCGCGGCGTTCCAGCTCGGCGACGTACGCGGGCAGGTCGGCGCCCTCGGCGGCCATGTCCTCGGCCAGGTCGGCCAGCGCCTTCAGCGACTCCCACTTCTCCCTCGCCTTGCCGCCGCCGGGCGGGTTGGGGGTCAGGCCGACCCCGGCCAGGATGTGGTGCACCTCCGAGGCCAGCGGCTCGCCCGCGGCCGACCGGGCGGCGCCGCGCAGCAGCACGACCGCCTGCCGCACCTCGGGACGTTCGAAGAAGCGCTCGGCGCCGCGCAGCACGTACGGGATCTCGGCCTTGGACAGGGCCTCCTCGTACGACTCCGACTGGGAGTTGACTCGGAACAGCACGGCGATCTCGCGCGAGAGCACGCCCTTGTCCAGCAGCTTCCTGATCGCCCGCGCCACGCCCGCGGCCTCGGCGGGCTCGTCGTCGTAGTCGGAGAAGACCGGGTTGGGGCCATCGGGGCGCTGGGCGATGAGTTCGAGGCGGTTGGGGGACTTGGACTTGGCGATGACCAGGTTGGCCAGGTTCACGACCTGGGGGGTGGAACGGTAGTCGCGCACCAGTTTGATGACGGCGGCGCTCGGGTGCTCGACGGCGAAGTTGGTGAGGTAGCGGGGGCTCGCGCCGGTGAAGGAGTAGATGGTCTGGTTGGGGTCGCCGACCACGCAGATGTCGTCGCGTCCGCCGAGCCAGGTGTCGAGCAGGAGCTTCTGCAGCGGGTTGACGTCCTGGAACTCGTCCACGACGAAGTAGCGGTACTGCTGGCGGATCTGGGCCGCGACCTCCTGGTGCTCGGTCATCACGGCGGCGGTCAGCTCAAGGATGGTCTCGAAGTCGACCAGGTGGCGTTCGCGCCTGACGCGCTCGTACGCGTCGTAGAGCCGGGCCACCTCCTCCGGGGAGCCGGGCGGGGTGCGGTGGTGCTTGGCGGCGGCGGCCACGTAGTCTTCGGGGCCGATCTGGGAGACCTTGGCCCATTCGACCTCGGCCGCGATGTCCCGCAGCTCGGACCGGTCGGGATTTTTCCGGATCTGGCGGCAGGCTTCGATCAGCACCGGCAACTTCGACTCGATGACCGAAGGGGCCTCACCGCCGATCACCCGGGGCCAGAAGTAGGTGAGCTGACGCAGCGCGGCCGCGTGGAACGTACGGGCCTGGACGCCCGGAGCCCCCAGCGCGCGCAACCGCTGCCGCAGCTCCCCCGCCGCCCGCGTGGTGAACGTCACCGCCAGCACGCTGGACGCGTCGACCACCCCGCTGCGCACCGCGTGGGCGATGCGGTGGGTGATCGCCCTGACCTTGCCCGTGCCCGCGCCCGCGAGCACGCATACGGGGCCGCGCACCGCCTCGGCGACCGCCCGCTGCTCGGGGTCGAGGCCGCTCAGGACGTCATCCACGCTGTTCACCCGATCTTCCTCTCCCACCAAGTGGCGCCGAAGCACTTTATTCTGGCAACATGCGGCCCGACGTATGTTCATAGTCACCGAGATGCAAAGAACTGGTCTCTTCCCCCACAATGGGGCCGACCATGCTGCATGGGGGAAAGGAAGGCCGTGCGAACAGCGGTTTCCGTGAGCGCGCTCGTGCTCGCTGCCGTGGCGCTCACACCCTCTGTCGCGCTCGCGGCCGAGCCGCCGGTCCCCGTGGTGACGAATCCCACAGACCCGGACGGTCTCGGCGGCCTGGCCACGGAGACCCTTTCGTACGGTTCGCAGCAGCACCAGGACATGGACGTCTGGTGGACGCCCGACGGCCAGAAGCGCCCCGGCGTCTTCCTGATCCACGGCGGCTGGTGGTCGGGCGGCGACAAGAAGTACATGAAGGAGATCACCCGCAGCTACGCCGACCTCGGGTACACGGTCTTCAACATCAACTACCGCCTCTCCGGCGCGGCCCCCTGGCCGGCGCAGCGCACCGACGCGCTGACCGCCATCGCCACGGCCCGCAAGCACGCCGACCGGTGGTCCTTCGACGCCAGCAAGTACGTCGTCGTCGGTTTCTCGGCCGGCGGGCACATCGCCGCCTCGGTCGGCACGTACGGCAACGGCATCGCCGGGCTGAAGGGCGTGGTCGGGCTCTCGCCGATCATCTCGCCGCTGCGGGCGTACTCCGACGGTGAGAAGACCGCCAACCCGGACAAGCGCAAGCTTCGCGAGGCCGCCATCCGGCTGGCCGGCGGCTGCGAGCCCAAGGGCAAGTGCTCGCGCATCTGGGCGAGCATGGAGGTCGCCTGGCACGCCAGCGCCAAGGACGCGCCCATGCTGACCGTCCACTCCGAGGACGAGTTCGTGCCGCCGACGCAGAGCCAGCTGCTCAAGCAGATGCTCGGCCAGGTGGGCGTGCCGATGACGATCATGACCGCCCCGGGCACCAACCACAGCGCCCCGCTCTACCGGGAGCCGGGCGTGGCCGAGCGGGTGCAGGCGTGGATCGCCGAGCGAATCGGCTAGTGGCCCTCGGGTAGGGATTAAGCGGGCGCCTCCACGTTGTTGCACCGAGCGCCTGATTTTCCTGACCTTGGAGGGACAACCCGACATGGCGCTCACGGTCTACAGCACTACCTGGTGTGGCCCCTGCAAGCGGCTGAAGTCGCAACTCGCCCGCGAGGGCATCAGCTTCAAAGAGATCGACATCGAGCGCGACCCCGCCGCCGCCGAGTTCGTCATGAGCGTCAACAACGGCAACCAGACCGTGCCGACCGTGGTGATCGAGACCTCCCACGGCCGGATCGTCCGGACCAACCCCTCCGCTCGCGAGGTCAAGGCCCTGCTCGAAGCGGCCTGATCACCAGTCGCCGGTGAGCTCGCCGCCGTACCACGTCTCGATCAGGCGGCGGGCTATCGACACCGGGGGCGGCAGGCGCAGCGTGCCCTCCCGAAGCGCGGCCAGCAGCTCCTCACGGGAGAACCAGCGTGCCTCGGCGATCTCCTCGGCGTCGGGGATCAGCGTGGTCGTGGTGGCGTCGGCGAAGAAGCCGAGCATGAGGCTGCGCGGGAACGGCCAGGGCTGGCTGCCCAGGTAACGCGGGTTGACGACGGTGACGCCGACCTCTTCGGCGACCTCGCGGACCACCGCGTACTCAAGGGACTCGCCCGGCTCCACGAACCCCGCCAGGATCGACAACCGCCCCTCCGGCCACTGCGGGCCGCGGGCCAGCAGGCAGCGGTCGTCCTCGTCGCGGACCAGCATGATCACTGCCGGGTCGACGCGCGGGAAGTGCTGGCTGGAGTCCTGTGGGCAGACCCGGACGTGGCCGCCGGCGCGCACCTGCGTGCGGGTGCCGCAGCGGGGGCAGAACTCGTGGGAGGCGTGCCAGGCCTCCAGGGCCACCGCGTAGACCAGCAGGCCCGCGTCGCGGTCGCCGAGCAGGCCGCCCACCTGGCGCAGCCCGGCGGGCACCGGACGGCCCTCCGGCGTGTCACGCAGGCTCATCGGCATCGTCACGCGGCCGTTGAGGTCGCCGACCGGCGCGCCGCGGAGCGGCGCGACCACCGCGAAGTAGGCCGTGCCGTCCTCTACGCCGAGCAGGTAGCGCTCGCCCGGCGGCGCCTGCGCGGGCGTGTAGAGCACCGCGTGCACCTCGTCCCCGGACCGCCGCACGAGAGTGTGGCCGTCGTCGATCACCAGCACCCTGGTGTCGGGGTCGGCCCACGCCTTCTCCAGCCAGCGTTCGTCGGTACGCAGCGCCGACGATCTGTCGGTGGTCCCCCGTGCCAGGAGCAGTGGGCCGATGAGTTGCTCTTCCGCGGTGTTGTGCACAGGCCGCCCCTTCCCCAAGTCCTTGTCATCCTATGACCTCGTGCTTAGCAGCCGATTAGGGTGTCGCGGCGCTACGACTCCGCGGCCGGCACCGCCTCGACGAGCGCGACCAGCCCGTCGGCGTCGAGCAGGTCGACCGGGCGTACGGTCCTGTTGGCGCGTACGTAGTGGAAGGCCGCGCTCACCTTCTCCAGCGGCACCCCCGCCAGGTGCGACCACGCCAGCCGGTACGCGGCCAGCTGCACGGACGCCGTCCTGGCCGCCTTCCCCCTGGGCGGTACGCCGGTCTTCCAGTCGACGACCTCGTAACCGCCGTCGGGCCGCTCGAAGACGGCGTCCATCCGCCCGCGCACCAGCCGGTCGGCGATCATGGTCTCGAACGGCACCTCCAGGTCGACCGGCCGCCGGTCGGCCCACTCGCTCTCCTCGAACCGCTCCTGCAGGTCGGCCAGCCGCACGTCGGCCTCCTCCGGCTCGTCCAGCGGGTTGAGCTCGAAGTCGTCGATCAGCCGCTGCTGGTCCCAGCGGCTCTCCAGCCACTTGTGGAACGACGTGCCGCGGCGGGCGAGCGGCGCGGGCTTGCGCGGGACCGGACGGCGGATCCTGCGGGCCAGCTCGCGGGGATCGGTGGCCAGCGTGACCAGCGACGAGACGGTCAGCTTGGACGGCAGCTCGACGGTGGTGGCGGGCCTGCGCCGGTTGAGCTCGCGCTCGCGCAGCAGCAGGTCGGTGTCGCGGTCCCAGGCGCGCAGGCGTTCCTCCTCGAACGAGCGCAGCGGCTCGTCGTCCTCGTCGGCGAGGTTGCCGGACAGGGCGTCCTCGACCAGCCTGGCCCCGTCGAGCACGGACTCGTAGCGCAGGCCCTCGGGGGTGACCGGCCAGATGGCCTCGGCGGGCTCGGCGAGCAGCGGGTTCGTGGCGCCCTCGGCGACGTCGTCGGCCCAGTGGGACACCCGGTCGGCCTGGTCGCGGATCTCCAGCAGGAACTCCGACGGCTCCAGCGGCTTGGTGGCGGTGCCCCAGCGGTAGCCGGAGGCGATGAGGTGGTAGTGGGCGCGGGTGACCGCCACGTACGCCAGCCGCCGCTCCTCCATCAGGTCGCGCTCGCGGCACTGCTCGTCGAAGGCGGCCAGCTCGTCCTTGCCCAGCCCGCCCAGCCGGGGCAGGTCGGCGGCGTCGCCGCGCAGCGGGTAGGGCAGTTTGCGCGGGTTGTCGGTCCAGCGGCTGTTCATCACCGGCGTGGCGGGGAACACGCTGCCCGTCGCGATCGTGCCCTTGGAGCTGACGAGCTGCGACAGGCCGGGCACGACCACGATCGGCCACTCCAGGCCCTTGGAGGCGTGGACGGTCATCAGCTTGACGCTGTTGCTCTCACCGACCCGGCCCGCCTCCAGCCCGAACTCCTCGCTCTCGGCCGCCTGGAGATAGGCCAGGAACGCGCCCAGCGTCGGATCCTCGGCGTCGCCGGCGAACCTGGACGCCGCGTCGATGAAGGCGTCGAGGTCGGCCCGCGCGGCGAACGCCCCGGCCGTGCCGCTGCGGGCGGCCACCTCGATGTCGAGGCCGAGCCGGCGTTCGACCTCGGTGACCAGGTCGGGCAGCGGCTGAGCGGTGTGGCCGCGCAGGTGGCGCAGCTCCTGGGCGAGCGCGACCAGCCGCGTACGGGCCAGCGGCGAGAACGACTCCAGCCACTCGGCCCGGTCGGGCAGCTCGTCGAGCGCGTCGACCAGGCTGCCGCGTTCCTCGGCCAGGTCGGCGACCACCTGGTCGAGCGGGTCGTCGGCCCGGTGGCTCTCGCTCAGCTCGCGGGCCAGCTCTCTGGCGTACTCCCCCAGCACCCGCAGGTCGGCCGGCCCGATCCGCCAGCGCGGCCCGGCCAGCAGCCTGGCCAGCGCGTCGCCGGAGGTCGCGTCGTAGAGCACGCGCAGGGTCGCCACGATGTCGTTGACCTCGGGCACGGTCAGCAGGCCGCCCAGGCCGACCACCTCGACCGGGATGTCACGGTCTTCCAGCGCCTTGCGCAACGCGGGGAACTGCGAACGTTTGCGGGCCAGGATCGCGACGTCCTGGGGCTGGACGGCGAGCGTCTTCTTGCGCTCCTTCTCGCCCCACGGCAGGCCGTCGGGCGCGCTCTCCTGGCCGAGGATCCGGGCGACGCCGTCGGCGATCCACCTGGCTTCGTCCTCGGCGGTCTCGTGGAAGGCGCAGGTGACGCGGCCCCGGTCGATCCGGTTGGGCCCCGGCACCAGGACGGGGACCTCGCGGGCCTCCATGCGCAGCGGGAGCTGGACGCGGGCGGCGACGTCGAGCACCCGGTCGCCGTTGCGGAAGCTGACGCTGAGCTGGCGGACCGGAGCCTCCTCGCCGGCGCGGGTGCGGAAGTCGCGGGGGAAGCGGCGCAGGTTGCCCGCGGAGGCGCCGCGCCAGCCGTAGATGGACTGGCAGGGGTCGCCCACGGCGGTGACCGGATGGCCGCCGCCGTAGAGGGAACGCAGCAGGACGAGCTGGGCGTGGCTGGTGTCCTGGTATTCGTCGAGCAGGACCACCGAGTAACGCGACCGTTCGATCTCGCCCACTTCCTTGTGGTTGGCGGCGATCCGGGCGGCCAGCGACATCTGGTCGCCGTAGTCGATGACCTCGCGCCGGCGCTTGAGCCGTTCGTACGCCTCCACCAGCGGCAACAACTGCTCCCTGGCCGCCTGGACGCCGACCGGCTTGCGCTGGGCGACCGTCGTACGGCCGGGCAGCGCGGCCAGCCGGGCCTCCAGCCAGTCGCCCATCCGTCGTACGTCGCCGGGGGTGCGCAGGTGCTCCGACAGCTCGCCGGCGAGTTCGAGCAGGGCGGCCGTGACCGACGGCGGGCCCAGCTCGATCTTGTCCATCGGGCCGTCGTACAGGGCCACCACCCGCGAGGCGAGCTGCCACGACACCGCCGGGGTGACCAGGCGCATGGTGGGTTCGAGCGCCTCGCGCAGGGCGTGGTCGGTGACCAGGCGGGCGGCGTAGGCGTGGTAGGTGGAGACGGTCGGCTCGTTGTCGAGCGCGCCCGGCGCGACCAGGCCGGCCTCGGCGAGCCCGGCCAGGCGTTCCCTGACGCGCACGGCCAGCTCGGCGGCGGCCTTGCGGGTGAACGTCAGGCCGAGCACGTTCTCCGGTTTGACCAGGCCGTTGGCCACCAGCCAGACCACGCGGCCGGCCATCGTCTCGCTCTTGCCCGAGCCCGCGCCCGCCATGACCACCATTGGTTCGAGCGGGGCCTCGATGACCGCCGCCTGCTCGCCCGTCGGCGGCAGGATGCCGAGCTTGTCGGCCAGTTCGACCGGGTTCAGCACACCTGGCCCCCGTTGTCGTTGACCGGGCAGCTCGCCCGCGCCGCGCACGTGCGGCAGCCGTCGTTCACCTTGGCCTGGAAGAACGGGCCGGACATGCCCGTCGCGACGGTGTCGACCAGGTCGGCGGCCCAGCCGGGGTTCTTGTCGTCGGCCAGCGCGCCCTGGCTCTGCTCGGTGGCGGCGTTCTTGCCGGCCGCCTTGCCGAGCTGGACCAGCGCCGCGCCGCCGGGCTCGGTCATGCCGTGCCTGGCGAACGCGCCCAGCAGCGCGGCGAGCTGGTAGACGCCGAGCTGCGGATGCCGGTCGAGCTCGCCCGCCTTCGGTTTGGAGCCGCCGGTCTTGAGGTCGATGATCACCGCCCGGCCGTCGTCGTCCCGCTGGACGCGGTCGACCCGGCCCTTGATCTGCACGCCCTCGGTGACCATGGCGACGAACGACTCCTCGATGGCGACCAGCTCGCGCGGGTTGTCCTTCTGCCAGCGCAGGAACTTGCCGATCATCTGCTCGGCGACCTGGCGCTGCTTGCGGTTGTACCAGACGCCGCCGAAGTCGAGCTCGTTCCAGACCTGGTCGAGCCGCTCGCCCAGCAGGTCTTCGCTGGGCAGATCGGTGGCGGCCAGCATGGCGAGGGCGTGGATGACGTTGCCGAGGCCCTGGGCGGTGCTGGTGCCCGCGGCGCCGACCGCCGTCTCCAGCAGCCAGCGCAGGCCGCACTTGGTGAAGCTCTCGACCGCGGACGGGGAGATGTTGACGATGTCGTCCGGCCAGCTCAGCGGGCGGTCGTCGGTGATGGGGGTGAGGGCGTACCAGTCGTTGGGGTGGGCGCCCTGGACCCCGGCGGCGGCCAGGCGGGCGAGCTGCCGCGCGGCACGGCGGCGTACCTTGGCCGGTCTGGTCGGGTCGGTCACCGCGCTGCGGAGGTCGGCGACCAGCGCCGACATGGTCAGCCAGCGCGCCCGGTCGTCGACCGTCGCCGACTCGACCTCGCCCGGCATCAGCTCCGACAGGAACCGGGAGGGCCGCTCGTCGGTGTCCTCGCCGCCCACCGCCGTGACCACCAGCCTGCGCCGGGCCCGGGTGGCGGCGACGTAGAACAGCCTGCGTTCCTCGGCCAGCAGCTTGGAGGCCAGCGACGCGGCGCTCGGCTCGGCCCCCTCGACCACCTCGACCAGGTCGTCGGCGCCCAGCAGCGACCCGCGCAGCCGCAGGTCCGGCCAGACCCCCTCCTGTACGCCCGCCACCACCACGATGTCCCATTCGAGGCCCTTGGAGCGGTGGGCCGTCAGCACCCGCACCGCGTCGCCGTCGGGCGCGCGGTCGGCCAGCGTGTCGCCCGGGATCTCCTGGGCGGCCAGGTTGTCCAGGAACACCTCGGGGCCCGCCTTGGGCATGCGGTCGACGAACTTGGCCGCGTGGTCGAACAGCGCCACCACCGCGTCGAGGTCGCGGTCGGCCTGCGCGCCGCGGATGCCGCCGGACAGGCTCTGGTCGGTCCAGCGCCCGGCCAGGCCGCTGGCGTGCCAGACCGCCCACAGGAGGTCTTCCGCGGTGCCCTCCTGGGCCGCGGCCTCGCGGGCGACGGCGAGCAGCTTGGCGACGCGTTCGGCGGGGAGTGCGACGTGCGGCTCGACGCGGGTGAGCTCCCGCGCGTCCTGGACGGCCGCCACCAGCAGCTCGCCGGACGACCGCGCCTCCCCCGGCCCGCGCCCCGTAGCCTCCTCCTCCGGCTCCCCCGCGGGCGGCGGGTCGTCCTCGGCGGACGTCGCGGCGACGGCCTCGTTCTCGGCGATCTTGAGGGCCCGGCGGAGGCGGCGTACGCCGATCATGTCCGTGCCGCCGAGCGGGCCCGTCAGCAGCTCCTCGGCCACCCCCTCGTCGAGCTGGGCCGGGTCGAGCGCCACCCGCAACATCGTGAGCAGCGGCCGCACCCCCGGCTCCTGGGCGATCGGCACCTCGTCACCGGCGATCATCGTCGGCACCCCGGCGTTGACCAGCGCCCGCCGCAGCAACGGCACCTGGCGCTTGGCCGAACGCACCAGCACCGCCATGCGGTGCCACGGCACCCCCTCGATCAGGTGGGCCCGCCGGAGCGTGTCGGCGACGATCGCCGCCTCCTGGCTGGTGCTGTCGGCCAGCAGGACCCGCGCGTCGCCGGGGACGGTGTCGGGCAGCGGGACCAGGTCGCGGTGGCCGTGGCGCTGGTCGTGGTCGGGGGCCGGGGCGATCGGCAGGCGGGCGGCGACCCGGCGGGTGGCCTCCAGCAGGTCGGCCCCGCTCCGGCGGCAGACGCGCAGCGCCAGCACCGGCGCCTCCCGCCCGCCGAGCGTCCTGAACCGCTCGGGGAACTGCATGATCCCGTGGACGTCGGCGCCCCGGAACCCGTAGATCGACTGGTCGGGGTCGCCCACCGCGACCAGGTCGCGCCCGTCGCCGGCGAGCTGGGTGAGCAGGTACTCCTGCGCCGGGTCGGTGTCCTGGTACTCGTCCACGAACACCACGTCGTGCGCGGCCCGCTCGCGTTCGCGCACCTCGGGCCTGGTCAGCAGCGCCGAGGCGGCTCCGATCAGCTCGGCGTAGTCGTAGGTCTCCTCGGGGTCGAGGTCGAACCGGTCCTGGTAGCGCTCGTAGAACCGGCCGGTGGCGATCCAGTCGCTCCTGCCGTGTCGCCGGCCGAGCGCGATCAGCCGCTCGCCGTCGAGGCCGCGCTCGGCGGCCCTGGACAGGAAGTCGCGCACCTCCTCGGCGAACCCGCGGGTCTTGAGCGCCTCGCGCAGCGACTGCGGCCAGTCGAGCCCACCGTGCTCCAGCTCGCCGTGGAGCAGCCGCCGGATCTCCAGCAACTGCTCGGGGCCGGTCAGCAGGCGCGGCGGCGCCTTGCCCTCCAGCACGGACTCGCGGCGCAGGAGCGCGTACGCATAGGAGTGGAAGGTCAGCGCCAGGGGCGAGCGGGTGGTGCGCCGCAGCCGGCCGGTGACGCGCTGACGCAGCTCCTCGGCGGCCTTGCGGCTGAAGGTGAGGATGAGCACCCGCTCGGGATCTACCCCGCGCCGTTCGATACGCTCGACCACGCTCTCGACGATCGTCGTCGTCTTGCCCGTGCCCGGGCCCGCGAGGACGAGGAGGGGGCCGCTCCGGTGCTCGACCACGGCACGCTGGTGTTCATCCAGCGCAGGAGGCCCAACAGGGCTCCCGCTGCCACGCCGCACCAACCGCCAGGTCTGACCACTCACAGCACTAGATTCCACCAGACCACAGGGACAGATCGTGCCGTCTTGCCCGGTCTCCCGTGCGATCCGCCCACCGTATCGAGGCAAATATCCGAATATCGTGCGACACGCCGGGCCGGATGTTCGCCGTCGGCGTTCCGCCGCCCCCAGGAGCGCTAAGGATCAGTACGATTCCCGCCCGTACGGAGAGTGGGCTCCTGTAACGTTGGGTTGATACCCGTGCCTCTGCTGGGGGTTGGTCACATGCGCTGGCAGGTCCACTCCGAAACGTCGCTCTACGCCGACCAGTGGCTGGACATCCGGATCGCGGATGTGGAGCTGCCCGACGGGCGCCATCTCGATCATCGGCTCGTCCGCACCGCGCCGGGTGCGGGCGCCGTCGTCACCGACGACCAGGACAGGGTGCTGCTCATCTGGCGCCACCGCTTCATCACCGACAGCTGGGGCTGGGAGATCCCGATCGGCCAGGTCGACGAGGGCGAGATGCCGATGGTCGCGGCCGCCCGGGAGGTCGAGGAGGAGACCGGCTGGCGCCCCGGCCCGCTGCGCCCGCTGCTGTCCATCCAGCCCACCAACGGCTTCACCGACAGCCTCAACCACGTCTACCGCGCCGACTCGGCCACCCACATCGGCCCGCCCACCGACCCGTGGGAGGCCGAGCGGATCGAGTGGGTGCCCCTGTCGGGCATCCGGCGCCTGGTCGACGCCGGCGAGATCGTGTGCGGCACGACGCTGTCGGTGCTGCTCTACCTGCTCGTGGAGCGGCCTCCCGCCGCGCCGCGCCCCTTCGGGTACGACCCCGCCAAGCCCTTCCTGCTGTCGGACCTGCCGATCGACCGCTGAGCCCCGCTCGGGAGAGCAGGGCTCAGGAGAACAGGTGGTCGACCACGCGGGCCGTCGCCTTGCCGTCGTCCTTGGGCGCGAACGTGGCGCGGAACGCCTCGTAGCGGTCGGCGTGCGCGGCGGCCACCTCGTCGATGGAACGCAGCGCGTCGATCACCTCCGCCGACGTCGGCAACACCGGACCGGGCGCCTGCTCGGGCAGGTCGATGTACATCCCCCGCTTGGAGGCGTACTTCGCCAGGTCGTAGCCGTAGAAGACGATGGGCTTGCCGGTGGCGGCGAAGTCGAACATGACCGAGGAGTAGTCGGTCACGAGGACGTCCGCGACGAGCAGCAGATCGGCCATGTCCGGATAAGTCGTGACGTCGTGAGCGATGTCGGGGACGGCGGGCATGGCCTGCATCGGGTGGGCCCGTACCAGGATCTCGTGGTCGGCTCCCAGGGCCTCGCGGGCCTTGGCCAGGTCGAGCTTGACCATGGCGTTCTTGCGGTCGTAGTCGCGCCAGGTCGGCGCGTAGAGCACCACCCGCTTGCCCTCGACCAGCCCGAGCTGGTCGCGCACCGCGGCGGCCAGAGTCTCGCGCTCGGGCGAGGCGAGCACGTCGTTCCTCGGCAGGCCGCTCTCCAGGATCTCGCCCTTGTAGCCGAAGGCCCTGCGCAGCACGGTGGTGGCCCACGGCGACTGCGACAGCAGCACGTCCCAGCCGCGCACCTCGGCCGCCTGCCGGTGCCAGATCGGCGGCCGGGGGTCGCGGGCCATGTGGGGCTGGTCGTTGCCGATGCGCTTGGCCGGGGTGCCGTGCCAGGTCTGCAGCACGACCTGGTCCTCGCGGGCGCGGAACCAGGCGGGCAGGAAGGAGTTGGTGACGATGTGGCTGGAGCGGGCCAGCGCGGCGTGGTGCTCGCGGCTGCCCGCGCGCACGGCCCGCGCGCCGCCCGGCGGCACGAACGCGGCGTCCTTGACGACCCAGATGTGCTCGCGGTCGTCGCCCCTGCGCAGCCGCTCCTCGTAGATCGCGCGCACGCTGTCGGCGTAGAGCCGGCCGTCGTTGACGACGTAGACGGTCGCGTCGTGCAGCGGCTCGCTGCGCTGGGCCGGGTAGAAGACGCGGCGCAGCACGTGGGTGCCGGCCACGCCCCGCTCGTCGTTGGGACGCTCCTCCTCGACCGTGATCACCGGCACGTCGAACCGGGTGGAGATCATCCGGTACGCCCGGCTGTCGACCGTACGCGGCTCCTCGTCGAGCCCCGGCAGGGCGGCGTGGTCCATGCGGAACGGCACGATCTCCCCGGACGGGTGCCGGAAGGACATGTTCCACGTACCCGAGGACAGCGGTACGGACTCGCCGAAGCGGTCCATCGACGCGGGCATCACCCGTACGGAGAAGTCGTCGCCAGAACGCTCCATGGGCAGCGAGTACGACAACCCGGACCGGTGGCGCAGCGTCAGCACCCGGGGGCCCGGCGCGTCGGGGTAGTTGCCGCGCAGGACCAGCGTGGAGCCCTCCCAGACCGCGGAGGTGATGGCCGGCCGGATGCGGTGGGCCGAGACCACGACCCGGTCGCGCCGGTCGCCGAGCACGGTGATCTCCCGGTCGCCCACCGGAGTGCGCGTCTCGACCAGGTCGGCGAGCATGACGGAGGCCGCCGGGTCGCCCTTGGGCTCGACCCACAACCGCCGGCCGTCCTTCTCCTGGAGCAGCGCGGGCACGGCGAGGCCGATCAGCACCTCGGTGCCGCCGCCGGACGGCGTGAAGTCGGCGGCGATGCGATGGCCGCCCAGCCTGGCGTGACCCTTGGTCACCGTGCGGCCGGGCAGGAAGATCTTGAGTTCGAGGCGCTCGTCCTGGACCGACACGCCGGTGAGCTCGGCCCTGTTGGGCTGGAGCACGATCTGCAGCGCGCGGTCGGACGTCCAGACGGGACGCACCCACCAGCCGGGCCGCAGCTTGAGCCCGGCAGGCCGCTCGGGCCGGCCGATCGCCGAGCCGCGCAGCAGGCCGGTCGCCCGCGCGCCCCGACTCCAGAAGACGATCTCGGCCCGCCATGTCGTCGCGTCGGGCACGCCTGGACGGTGGCGCAACCGCCGCCGTACGGCGTGGACCACGCCCCGCACGGCCCCGCGCCAGCGCAGCGGCCACGGGCTCAGCTCGGCGGAGAAACCGGACCAGTCGTAGTTGCAGCCGGGCTCGCGCGCCCCGTGGGTGGCCTCGGGGGCGAGCACCCGCTTGGTACGCATGCGGATCGGCGGCAACCAGCGCGGCCCGCGCAGCACCACGGTCGCCCGGTTGAACCGGCGGCTGCGCACCGACAACCCCGCCAGGTAGGCGAAACCGGTGACGCGCAGCCTGCCGTCGACCCACACGATGTCGTCGATGTGGGTCACCGGCACCAGGTCGGCGCGGCGCAGCCGGTAGAGGTCGGGCGGCAGCTCGTCGCGGAAGGGCAGGTCGGCGTACCAGCTCAGGCCCTTGCGGATGCGCTTGGACGGCTCGGCGGCCGCGGTCACGACCTTGACCAGCGTCTCGCCGTCGACCAGCTCGTCGTCGGGCCGGTGCTCGATCAGGTGGCAGATGACGCGGCGGGCGACGGGCAGGTCACGCTTGACCTCCGCGGCCACGCCGGCCAGATAGGGACGAACCAGGGTGAGCAGCTCGCGGCGCCGCGCCGGGCCGCGCTTGACCGCGAGGTCGATGCGCGAGCCCAGAGGCCCGCTGAGCACCTCGGTGTCGAACGCGGCATCGCGGCCGCCGGGCCCGACGGCGCGCATGACGGCCTCAAGAGGCTCGCCACGATCGCAAAGATCATGGACAGCCTTGAGGCGGTCGGCGACCGCGTCGCCGCTGTGGCTCTGGGCTGTGACGCCGGTGGCCATCGGGGAGGCACCGCCTTTCGGGCCGCCTGTCAGTGTTCTGCCCATGGTAATGGGAGTCACATGTCACAGAATCGCCCCAATGGGGAAACCGCAGGTCAGGCCCCTTACTGAAAATCGGCTGAACGCCCGTCCCAGCGCGCCTGGCGCATGTCGGCGCGTTCGCCGCGCAGCGGGGTGCCTTCCTCGCGCCAGTGGGTCAGGCATCGTCGCAGGTGGTCGGGGGCGGCGGCGCTGCCGTCCGCGTGCACGACCCGCCACCAGGGAACGCCGCCGCCCCAGGTGGACATCACCTTGCCCACCTGGCGGGGGCCGCCCTCGCCCAGGTATTCGGCGATGTCGCCGTAGGCCATGACCTTGCCGGGCGGGATGCGCTCGACCAGGTCGAGCACGCGTTCGGCGAAGGGGTTCAGGGGGTCCATGCGGCCGGGCCCGCGTCGATGATCTCGTCGAACTTGCCGATCTCCATCGCCGTGCCGCCGGACAGCACCTCGATCACGCCGTCGCGTACGGCGTAGACCTCGCCGTCCTCGCCCACCAGGCGCGCGCCCAGTGCGGCGGACAGCCGCAGGAGCTGGGCCACCTGCCAGTCGGAGCCGGGCTCGCCGACGACCTGGCCCTGCCAGCGCGCCACCGTGTGCCTGCCGCCGCCGTGTCCGGCCACGATCTCCTCAGATCCGCGCAGCTCAAAACCTGCCGGCGCGATGGCCTTCGCCAGCTCCGCGAAGGCGAGTGGCGATTCGCGCACCACCCGCAGCTCGTATCCCATGACGCGCGACCATAGCGGATCTTTACCGTCCACGCGGACGAAGTACGGGCGGTTCATCACGTCTTGCGTTGATTGAGGACAATGATCGCCCCGCAGAAGGTCACCAGCGCGACCAGCACACCCCCTCCGTACAGCCACAACCGCCACGGATCGGGCCCGGGACGGGTGGGCACCGGGGAGTCCTCGCCCTGGCCGAAGTGGTCCTTCCCGGACGCGGCCACGCTGCGCTGCTGCCCGGTCAGCCGGTCGGCGGCGTTGAGCGCAGCGGCCGCGTCCACCACACCGAACCCGGTGTTGTCGTCGTAGCCGGCGGCGGGACGGCCGCGCGCGCTGGAGGCGAGCGCCTGGGCCACCTGCTCGGGCGGCAACTGCGGGTATCGCGACTTGATCAGCGCGGCCACCCCGGCAACGAGCGCGGCGGCCGAGCTGGTGCCGTCGGACAGCTCGTAGCCCTTGGGACGCTTGACCACGGGCACCTCAACGCCCGGCGCGCCGACGAGGACGGACAGGTTGTCGCTGCTGAACGTGGCCTTCCTGCCCTGCTTGTCGGTCGCCGCGACGCCGATCACCCCCGAGTACCCGGCCGGGAAACTCCAGAACGAGGTGCCCTTCTCCTTGGCGTACGGCGTCTGGCCGTCGTTGCCCACGGCCGCCACCAGCACGACGCCCTTGCCCAGCGCGTACGACACCGCCTCGCGTTCGGACCTGACCGGGCCGTAGGAACCGATCGACATGCTGACGACCTGGGCGCCGTGGTTGGCCGCGTACCGCAGGGCACGGGCCAGCGAGCTCTCGGGCGACTGGATGTCCTGGGGCGGCACCAGGTCGAGGTCCGGCTCGTCGTCGGTGGCCAGGGGCAGCGACAGGATGCGCGACTCGGGCGCGACGCCGATCAGCCCGTCGTCCGCGCCGGACCCGGCGATCAACGCGGCCATGGCGGTGCCGTGGCGGCCGGGCCGCACCTCGCGGGCCACCGCGCCCGAGCTCATGTCGGGCCCGGCCGTCACCCGGCCCTTCAGCTCCCTGATCCCGGTGTCCACCGCGCTGTCCACGACGGCGACCGTGACGCCCTTGCCCTTGGTCACGTTCCACGCCTGCTCGACGTTGAGCGCGTCCAGCACCCATTGTTGTTCGTCCCTGACCGGGGAGGCCGTGGGCCCGAGGAGCACGAGCAGCGTGGCCGTGAGCGCCCGTACGGCGGTCAGCACACGTTCCCCTGCGTGCACGGCGGGACCTTGGGGGGATCCGCCAGGAAGTAGGCGATCTGGTTGCCGATGGACTTGGCCGCCGGCCACAGCTCGCTGTGCAGGATCTCCTCCGGCGGGACGGCGGCCCTGGTGCGCCCGTCGGCGTACCCGGCGGTGGAGAAGACGATGTACGGCCCCGCGCCCACCCAGCCGGTGCGCTGGCGCTGCTCGGTGCCGAACCGTTCGGTCACGGTGCCGGGGAAGGCCACGGGCAGCACGCCCACGCGGTCGTCCTGGCCCAGTTGCTCGCTCGCCGACACCCTGGACTCCTCGTCCTTCAGCACGGCCACGCCGACGGTGATCACGAAGGTGGACGTCTGGTCGACGTACGTGGCGCGCAACATCGTGACGCACCCGTGGCTGTCCAGGAGCCCGGCGACGGAGGCGTCCACGGCCTTGCCGCACGCGGTCTCGGGGGCGATGCCGACCCGCCTGGCGTACTGCTGGGCCCGGTCCAGCCCGAGGTACTTGACCTCTTCCGGGAAGACGCCCGTGGCCGGCCACGCCTGCCAGCGCCGGGCGATCTCCTCCTGCTTGTACGTGTTCTGCTCGGCCGGGGTCAGCGGGCGGGAGCGGGTCTCGTTCAGCAGCCCGATCGTGCCCAGCAGCACCACGAGGGCCGACACGGCCACGACGGCACCGACCAGCATGACGAAGATGCGCCGAAAGCGGATGCCCTGCTGGAGCGTGACCATCTCGGCGCGTTCCTTGGCCGCGGCGCGCGTCCGGGAGTTGGCCCCCGGCCAGGCGCGCACGCGGGACCGGCGGCCGGTGGACGCCCCGAGCGGGTTGCTCCGCCCCGGTGTGGCCTCGTCGGCGCGCGGTAGCCCTGAGGTCGACCTACGTGCCTTCAACCTGGCCTCGTTCCCGCGATCGGTCCCTGTCTCATTCGTCCCCGTTAGGAGGCGGATCATGCGTCTTGTGAGCTGTGGTCCCGCCGTACGCGCCTGACCAGGAAGAAGATGACTCCCAGCGACGCGAGCGCCCCGGCGGCCGCCGCGGCGGCGACGGCCGCGTAGACCGTCACGCGCCGGTGGTCCCTCGTGGTGACCCTGATGGGCCCGGCCGGGCCGCCCGCCACCAGCACGTCGGCGGCCAGCGCCTGCGGGCCGGTCGCGGTCTCGGTGTGCGTGGCCAGGCGGGCGGCCTCGGACAGGGCCCGCGCGGCGTTGACGACGCCGAACCCGGTGCCGGTGTCGTAGCCGCCCGGCGGGCGGTCGTCGGCGCTGTCGGCGAGCGCCTGGACCACCAGCGGCGGCGACATCCGCGGGAACCTGGCCTTGATGAGGGCGGCCACCCCCGAGACGAGCGCGGTGGCCTGCGAGGTGCCCCTGCCGACCCAGTACTCGTCGCCGGGCCCCGCGCCCATGATGTCCACGCCCGGCGCGGCCACCAGCACCGAGGAGTTCCAGTTGGAGAACGTGGCCCGCCGCAGCCGCCGGTCGGTCGCCCCCACCGACACCACGCCGGGGAAGGAGGCCGGGTAGGAGTAGGGCGCGAAGTCCCCGCCGGTCTTCCTGTCGCCGTCGTTGCCGGCCGCGGCCACCAGCACGACGCCCTTGGAGATGGCGTACCGGATGGCCGCCCGTTCCTCCCTGGTGGCGAGTTCCTTGGAGATCGACATGTTGATGACGTCCGCCCCCTCGTCGACCGCGTAGCGAATGCCCCTGGCCACCACGTTCTCGAAGCGTTCGGCCGAGTTGAACTCCCTGAACCCCGGCTCCTCGTCCTCCAGGATGACCCTCACCGACAGTACGCCGGCCTCGGGCGCGACGCCGATGACACCCTTCTTCCCGCCGGGCCCGTGGCCGTGCCCGGCGATCAGCGAGGCCATGTACGTGCCGTGCAGCCGCAGCGGACCGACCCCGGGCGGGTTGGCGCCCTCGGTGAAGTCGCGGCCCACGGTCACCGAGCCGGCCAGGTCGCGGTGGTCCGGATCGACCCCGGAGTCGAGCACGGCCACCGTCACCCCGGCGCCCTTGCTGGTACGCCAGGCCGTGGGCAGGTCGAGCGTCTCGATCACCGCCCGCTGCCCGCCGCGCACGTCGTCGGCGCCACCGGCATCGTCGGCGTGGTCGGCGTGGTCGGCGTCGTCGGCCAGAGCGGGCACGACGGGCACCACGGGCACAACAGGCACGACGGCGAAGAGCAGCGCCCCGGTCAGCGCCGTCGCGGCGCCGCGCCTCAGCATCGCCACTCCTTCGAGGCGCAGTCGGGCATCCGGGGTGTGCTCAGACCGAGCAGCACCCGTTCGGACAACTCGGTGGCGAAGGCGAAGATCGCCGGCCGGGACTCGCCCGTCGCGGTCGCGGGCCGCCCGTCCACCTGCCCAGCCGTGGTCAGCACCACGTACGGGCCCGCCTGGCGCACCGACCCGGCCTGCCGCATGGACGGCGTGAAACGTTCGGCGACCGTGCCCTGGAAGGCCAGCGGCCGCAGGCCGGGCACGGGCTTGCCGTTGTCGGCGAACACGCCTCTGGCCCGGACGGCACGCGACTCGTCGGGCAGCGCCACCACGCCCACGGTGACGAGGACCCCGCGCAGCGCGTCGATGTAGGTGGCCCGCAGCACACCCCTGCACCCCGCCTCGCGCAGCGCCTTGGCGGCCTTCGCGTCGACGGTCTCCGCGCCGCAGCCGGTGTGGGGTGAGATGCCGATGCGCTCGGCGCGTTCCTGCCCGCCCTGCTCGGCCGCGTACGGCAGGGCCGCGGGGAAGACGCGCCCGGCGGGCCAGGAACGCCAGCGTTCGGCGACCTCGCGGATGGCGGCCGTACGCAGCTCGGCCGCGCTGGGACCGCGGGTCAGCTCGGTTCCCGCCGCGCTCCCGGCCACCCCGGCGGCCACCGCGCAGACCAGTGTCAGCGCGGAGGAGACCACCAGGGTGGGCCAGGGGCGGGCGTGGTTCACGACACCGACCTTAAGCGCCTCGGCGGGATGATCCCGGGAAAACGCCTCAGTAGCTGGGCAGGCTCGGGTCCACGGTCTTGACCCAGCTCAGCACCCCGCCGCCGACGTGCACGGCGTCGGAGAAGCCCGCGTTCTTGACGATCGCGAGCGCCTCGGCCGAGCGCGCGCCCGACTTGCAGTGGAGCACGATGCGCCTGTCCTGGGGCAGCTTCTCCAGGGCCGAGCCGTTGAGGAACTCGCCCTTGGGGATCAGCGTGGCGCCCGGGATGGAGACGATCTCGTACTCGTTGGGCTCACGGACGTCGACCACGTAGATGTTGTCGCCCTTGTCCATCATGGACTTGAGCTCCTGGGCCGTGATCGTGGAGCCGCTGGCGGCCTGCGCGGCCTCGTCGGAGATCGCGCCGCAGAACGCCTCGTAGTCCTCGAGCAGCTCGGTGACCGTCGGGTTCTTGCCGCACAGCACGCACTCGGGGTCCTTGCGGACCTTGACGTCCCGGTACTTCATCTCCAGGGCGTCGTAGATCATCAGGCGGCCGACCAGCGGGTCGCCGATGCCCGTCAGGAGCTTGATGGCCTCGTTGACCTGGATCGAGCCGATCGACGCGCACAGCACGCCGAGCACGCCGCCCTCGGCGCACGACGGCACCATGCCGGGAGGCGGGGGCTCGGGGTAGAGGCAGCGGTAGCAGGGCCCGTGCTCGGCCCAGAACACGCTGGCCTGGCCGTCGAAGCGGTAGATCGAACCCCAGACGTACGGCTTGCCGAGCAGCACGGCGGCGTCGTTCACCATGTAGCGGGTGGCGAAGTTGTCCGTGCCGTCGACGATGAGGTCGTAGGCGGAGAAGATCTCCATGACGTTCTCGGTGGTCAGGGTCGCGTTGTGGATCACGACCTCGACCAGCGGGTTGATCTCGCGGACCGACGCCGCGGCGCTCTCGGCCTTCAGCCTGCCCACGTCGGACTGACCGTGGATGACCTGGCGCTGCAGGTTGGACTCATCGACCACGTCGAAGTCGATGATGCCGAGGGTGCCGACACCCGCCGCCGCCAGATACAGCAGGGCCGGAGAGCCCAGGCCCCCGGCGCCCACACACAGCACCTTGGCGTTCTTCAGCCGCTTCTGCCCGGCCATCCCGACATCGGGAATGATCAGGTGGCGCGAGTAGCGGCGCACTTCATCTACGGTCAGCTCTGCGGCCGGCTCGACCAGCGGTGGCAACGACACGTTCTACGCTCCCGTTTCAGGGGGTCACATCTCTAGCTGAAACCTACTTCGCGAGTGGGGCATTCCCCAATCTCGTCTCACTGATCAGACGGCGTGCCTCGGCCGCCACCACGCGGGGCATCTCCATCATCGCCACGTGTCCCGCCGTCGGCAGCAGCACGAGCCTGACCTGCCGGAACGTACGGCCCGCCTTCGCCGCCATCGCCGGGCGCACCAGACGGTCGTGCCGGCCGTGGACGATGAGGGTCGGCGCCTCGACCCGGGCCGCCTGGCGCCACAGGTTGTCCTCACCCCTGCGGAAGTACTCGGCCACGATGCCCCTGGCCGAACCGATCATGGCCGCGCCCGCGTACGGGACGTCGTCGCGCCGGCGCAGCTCCTCGACGGCGTCGGCCAGGCGTACGGGGTGGACGGCGTTCATGTTCGCCCAGACCATGGCGAAGGAGGCGTTGATGCGCTGCTCGGCGGGGAGCAGGCGCAGCTTGCCCGCGAACCATTCGCCCACCCTGGGCACGGCGGCGGCGGCCACGCGGACCGGGCCGTACCTCGGCAGCAGGTCGGGCAGGGCGGGTGAGATCAGTGTGAGCGAGCGGACCAGGTCGGGCCGGGCCGCGGCGACCCGTACCGCGACCGCGCCGCCCAGCGAGTTGCCGAACAGGTGGGCCGGGCCGGTGTGCTCCATCAGCTCGACCACCGACCGGGCGTGGTGGGCGACCGTGTAGTCGCCGTCCTCCGGGGCCGGGGAGAAGCCCGCGCCGGGCAGGGCGCGGGCGTGGCCGGTGACGGTGTCCTTGAGCTCGTCCATGAGGTCGGTCCAGTTGGTGGCCGAGCCCGCCAGCCCGTGGACGAACACGGCCTGCTCGCGCGGGCCGTCAGGGGTGGACCGGACGTGCACCGGGCCGATCATGCGTCCTGGCCAGTGAGGGATCGGGTCCGCCGCTGTCATACGTCCTCCTTGTCGCTCGTTCCACGATAACCAGCGCGCCTGGTCGGGGTCTGCATTCCGTACAGACACAGCTTTTCTTTGACTTATCAGAGCATCGATGGACATACAGCCCTAAACACGGACGTGAGGGGGGACGTCATGCTCTTCAGCCGCATCGGCGCTGTCGGGCGCATCAGTGCTGTCGGGCGCATCGGTGCCGTCTGGCGCGTCGCCGCGGGGCTCTTGGCCGCGGCGGTGGTCGCGACCGGAGGCGGGCTCGCCGCGCCGGGCGCGGCCGCGTCGGTCCTGCGCGCCCCCGCCTGCAAGTACCGGGTGGTGCACGTCAGGACCTGGCTCAACGTACGTGCCGTGCCGCGGGGGCGGATCGTCGACAGGCTCTACCCGGGGGATCATTCGCGGGGAAGCTGCCGGAGGTTCGACGGGTGGCGCAGGTCCCACGGGACCGAGCACGGCCGCCGGGGGTACAGCTTCTCCCACTACCTGAAGAAGTTCCGCCGGCATTAGCCCCCCTCGGCAGCCCTCCCCCGGTTCGCCTCTCCGGGGCTCGGCCTGTCCGTTCCCGGGGTACGGGCTGCGCTGGGCCTCCGCCTGATGGTGGCGAGTCCGACATTTCCGACTATCGCGGCACATAGAGATCTAATGGATCTCATGCCAGCTTAAGTGTGCGGCAAAAGCTGTCCGTCACCGTTTATCGGGGTCAGCACGGGTAAGCATGAGAAGCGGATACAGTGTGCGACTTTCTCGACACTCTCCGTCAACAGAAAGATCGTCGCAGCCACTGAGAATCCATCGGGGAAGCGTAATTCCATTCCCCGAACAATCCCGACGGCAACATCGACTCGCATTTCTCATGCCTGGCGCCTCAGTGTGACTCGGCACGCTTTTCGGCGAGCCGTGAATGTACGCATGACCACTGCCTTTTCGGCACGTACGGCCATGTCGTCATTCCATGAGAAAGGCAGGGCCGGCGCTGCCGAAACCCGCTGTGATGGGCGGTCCGTCATATGTACATAATCGGACATATCATGGCATTTCATTCGATAGAGCTGTAATGCAAGCAATAAGATTGCTAATGCATAGCAAAATAGGGCCACTCCTGTTTGCTGTAGCTCTGTCTCGGAAATGACTTTTCGTGGATGGCTCATCAGCTAGTCGTTCAAGACCTGGTTCCCGGGTCTCTCGGGAACGTCGAGAACGGGGCAACCAATCCTTTAGGGGGAAACGCAATGCCCAAGCTCAAAAGTGTTATCGCAGGTCTCGCCGTCAGCACCGCGCTGACCGGCGGCGTGGTCAGCCTGGGCGCGACGACCACCGCCAACGCCAGCACCGCGAACAACCTCACCAGCCCGACGACCCTCAGCTGGGGCGACGGAGACGGCCACGGCTGGTGGCACCGTCGTCACCACCGCTGCAACAGGAACCGCCACGGCTGGGGCGGCGGCGGTGCCGACTGGGGCGGCGGCGGCTGGGGCGGCGGCGGCTGGGGTGGCGGCTGGCGCCGGCACCGCGGCGGCGGCGTCTGCGTCAAGATCTTCAACGAGAACACGAACGACAACACCGAGACGAGGACCAACAACGAGCTGCGTGAGGACCACCGCGCCCGCGAGCACTGATCGCGGGGGAATGGTGCCCGTAGTCCATGGATGGTCGCTCTTCACGGCGAAGTGAATCCGACCGGCGAGTACTGGGCTCTCAGGAAGTGACCGCACCCGGACATTGCGGGGCCGCCTGAGTTTCCTTTCTCTTCTGTCACCGCGGCAATTCCCGGTGAGGGCTCCACTGGCATTCTGCCGGTGGGGCCCTCACTGCGTTCTCCCCTGAATACGGATCCGCCCCTGACTGGGAAATCCGCCGTTGAATGCGGGATCCGCTCGATCCCCTCGTCCCAATGAGTCCGAAATGTCCGATTATGCACCATGATGCGTCATAGTGTCGGACAAGAGAGGACAATGTCCGTTTGTGGGGCATTCGGTGGGATATATCCCTAGCATGGACGTTCGCTAGCGGACATCCACGCCGCTCCAAAGAAATTCGGAAGGCTCGGATTTCGCCGGAGCGTCGAGTACGGGGCAATCAATCCTTTTAGGGGGAAACACAATGCCCAAGCTCAAAAGTGTTATCGCAGGGCTCGCCATGGGCACCGCGCTCACCGGCGGTGTGGTCAGCGTAGGCGCGGCGACCACCGCCACCGGGGCCAACGCCGCCAGCGTCACCGGCTCGGCCACCGCGGCCACCCTCGCCGGCTGCTTCCGGGAGACCCGGTGCGGCTGGGGCGGCTGGGGCCGCAACTGGGGCAACCGCTGGGGTGGCGGCTGCCACCGCCGCTGCGGCGGAGGCTGGGGCTGGGGCCGCGGCGGCGGCTGGGGCTGGGGTCGCGGCGGCGGCTGGGGCTGGCGTCGTAACAACGCCCCCCGGGTCCGCGTCGTCATCCACAACTCGAACCACAACAGCAACCACAACAACAACAACGTGCAGCGGCACGACGAGCGCGAGCACCACGACGACTAGGCGGGAGTCTCACCCCGGGGAGAGCCCGCACAGCGAGAGCTCGCCTGAGAAGTGAGACCACGCCGACACAGTGAAGTGCCCGCATCCGGCCGACCCCGCTCCCGACAGAGCGGGGATCGCCCCCCGGATGCGGGCACTCACCTTGTCTCCAGCCATTCCCGGCCCCTCCGGACGTCGTCCAGGGGCCTGCCCTACGGGATCGCCGCCCGGTCCCGAGACTGTACGGACAAGAAGGTGAAACGAGTGAGTGCCCGCATTCCCTGCCAGGAGCTCGTTCCCGACGGGAACGAGGGTCTGGTGGGATGCGGGCACTCAGTTGCGCGATCGCGCTTCGCGCCCCGGTTCAAGAGCTTCCGGTCAGCGCCAGTCACGCTCGACGTCGTCAGCGCGCACGTTCTGGCGAGCGTTCTGCGCGATCACGTCGTGGTTCCGGTTCCGGTTGACGATGATGATGCGGATCCTGGGGAGCCGGTGACGACGCCAGTTGTTGCGCCAGCCCCAGCCTCCGCCGCACCACGAGCGACGGAAGCAGCCGGACAGAGTGGTGGTGGTCGCCGCGGCGGTGACGTTGGTGGCGGCTTCGGCGCTGGTGGCCGTGGTCGCCGCACCGAGGGCGATCGCGCCGCCGCTCAGCGCCGTGCTCATGGCGAGGCCGGCGATAACACTTTTGAACTTGGGCATTGCGTTTCCTCCTAAAGGTTTGGATGCCCCGTTTCTCGACGCTTCCGGATTCCCAGGAAACGACGTGGACGGTATGGCTTGCCGTGCCTACCATCCATGACGTTGATATATCCCCTTGAATTACCAGCAAACCGCAATTGTCCACTTTTGCCGGTACACACAGATCCATATGGTGAGTCGCGTGGAAAACGCAAGTGAGGGCTCCCCGGCCGATGCCGATGGAGCCCTCACCAGAATTTCCGAAGAGACGGAGAGAATGAATCCTCCGGCGCGCTGAGCCGAATTCAGACCGTCGCCCGAGCCCGGTACCCGGCGGTCTTGTTCAGCGCGGCACCGCCTTCATGAGGATGACGGTTCCGTCCTCGTCGTCAGCGCCAGTCGTCGTCGTGGTCGTGGTGCATCGGCCGCACGTGCGCCGTGTCCGTCACCCGGTTACGGTTGAAGTTGCGGTTGTGGATGCTGACCTTCACCCTGCCCGCGCGGTTGTTGTTGTTCCGGCGCCAGCCCCAGCCGCGACCGCCCCAGCCCCAGCCGCCGCCCCAGCCGCCGCCGCAGCGGAGTCGGCGGAAGCAGCCGGCCTGGACACCGGTGGAAGTGGCGACACCGACAGTGGCGGCGTCGGCGCTGGTCGCGGTGGTCGCGCCCAGCGCGATGACACCGCCGCTCATGGCGGTGCTGACGGCGAGGCCTGCGAGAATACTCTTGAGCTTGGGCATTGCGTTTCCCCCTAAAGGATTGGTTGCCCCGTTCTCAACGCTCCCCGGTTGCCAGGGAACTGCCCTTGGACGACCTGTGATGAGCCATCCGTGAAATGTCATTTCCTGGACGCGGGCACGGCAACACAGAACCGCCGCCTTTTTGCTATGCATTAACAGCCTTATTGCTTGCATTAAACAATTATTGACTGATATGCCATGATATGTCCGAATCTATCATGATCGCCGAGAAGGGGGTTGTCGAGCACGGTTGGGCCGATCCGGGAGCCCAACCCTCCCCCTTGATCGGCCAGGAGTGTCGGTGATCAACCGATTTACACCAGGCAATTAGTGCTGCTTATTGTGATATGAAGATAATGTCCGCTTTATGGCTAATAGCCGTTATGTGACGCCAGCCTGTATACCCCCGCAGACCGCAGAAGCGCGGGGGCCATGGAGACAGCAGAGACAGGGGGCGGCCGACCAAGGGGCAGCCTCGTCAGCTTCGCCAGCCATGGCGAACCGCGGTGAACCGCGCCTTTCGCACCGCCTCTGGCCCGAGCAGGAGACTCGTTCAATCGACGAGAGCCTGAAGCAGTCCCACAGCGACTCCTGCCGCACGCCGCCGAGCCCGGCCGGCGGCGAGCGCACATACGTTCAGCCACTCCGACACGCGTGCCCACCGTCATGAGCACGATCTGCTTGACCCCACCCGCAGCCGGTCACAACGCGATCACCTGGGCCGGGATCAGCCCCAGCGCATGAGCCACAGCCTCCACGCCGACACGGATCGTGCGAGCCCGCGCCATCTGGGGGATGCCACGTCGCTTCCCGCCATCTCTCTCATGCTGGTGCTCTTCAGTGTTGCCGGACCCTGCCCGGATATCCGTTCCGTCAGAGAAGCACCTACGCCACAGCGTGATCACCGAAGGGCGGGTGATCACCACACTGGTCAGGCCCCGGCCGGCCGTGCATCGCAGGGCTCATCGCCGCCTCCATCGTCGTGAACGCCACCTCGGCCCTTGCGCCCACCGAACCGGTTCTGCTGGCCGAGCAGTTCGTCGCCGAGCCGGTGGCGACCGACTTCTTCGCCGTCGCGATCTCCCTCGCCGCCTGCACGGCCCTCGCTGGGCACCTTCATCGGCCGATGCCTCGGGACACGGGCGAACCTTCGCCGCCGTCATTGTGCTCAGCGCCTCCGCCGTCAGCGGGTTCATCGCCGTCGCCCTGGGCCTGGTGCTGCACCCGCTCTTCGGCCAATCCGCGGCGGCCTGGCGGACGAGCTGCGGGCGGTCGGCTTACGGGGGTGTCCTGCCGCTCATCGCCCTGACCGCCGTCAAAAACCTGAGCGTGATTATTCTCTTCGGCTCCTGGTGCAGCCGGCCGTCAACGTCGGCGGCTTCCAGGGGGCCGAGAAGGCGTTCACGCCCTCGCCAGGCGGTCTGCCGGCCACGTCGGCGGGCGTCATCGCGGTGGAACAGGACGTACTCGCGGTCGAACAGCGGGGGGCGTACTCGCGGTGGAATGGCGGGGGCGTGCGACGGGCGGACCGGTCGGTGGGGACCAGGGCTCGGCCACGGTGGTCTGGTTCGCCTTGGGCGTCCTGGTGTTCGCCAGTGGATGCCAGGGCCGGCCCGTGAGAAGGAGTCGGGCCGGTCAGGCGGATTTGCGGGCCTTGCGCTTGGGTGGGGCCTTCTCCTCCTCCTCCTTGGCCTCCTTAGGCTCCTTGGCCTCCTTGGAGGACTTGCCGCCGCCTGTCGCCTTCTTCGGTTTGGCCGGCTCCCCCGTACGTTCCCGCTTCGCGGCCTCGACGCTGGCGCGCAGGGCGGCCATGAGGTCCACCGCCGGCCCGGCCTCTTCCTCCTCCGGCGCCGCGATGACCTCCTTGCCCGCCACCTTCGCCTCGATCACCTGCTGCAACGCCTCGCGGTACGTGTCGTGGTACTCGCCCGGGTCGAAGTCCGACTCCATCGTGGTGATCAGCGACTCGGCCATCTTCAACTCCTGGGCCCGGACCTCGATGTCCTCCTCCAGGAAGCCGAAGTCCGGAGTACGGATCTCGTCCGGCCACAACATGGTCTCCAGGACGAACACCCCGTCCCGTACACGCAGTGTGGCCAGCGACTCCCGCTGCCGCAGCGCCACCTTGACCACCGCGACCTGCCCCGAGCTCTCCAGGGCGTTGCGCAACAACACGTACGGCTTCGCGCCCTGGGCGTCGGGCTCCAGATAGTACGACTTGGCAAAGTAAATAGGGTCGATCTGCTCAGCAGGGGCGAACTGGAGGACGTCGATCCGCCGCGACGTGCTCAGCGGCAGGTCCTCGAAGTCCTCGTCGGTGAGCACCACCATCTCGCCCGAGGCCAGTTCGTACCCTTTGGCGATGTCCGCGTACGGGACCTCCTCGCCGTCGATCGTGCACACGCGCTTGTAGCGGATCCTGCCGCCGTCGTCCCGGTGGACCTGGTGGAAGCTGACGTCCTTCTGCTCGGTGGCCGAGTACAGCTTCACCGGAATCGTGACCAGCCCGAAGGAGATCGCACCCTTCCAGATGCTGCGCATGGGCACTCCAAAGCAGTAGCGGGCTCACCATATGGGCACATACCCGTCATGGGGCAACCAATGCCATACCCGATCGAACCAATGCTGGCCGTACCTGGGGAACTACCGTCCGATCGCGACCGGTACGGCCTGGAGGTCAAATGGGACGGCATCCGGGCCCTCGTGCACTTCGACGGCGGGGTGCGGGTGACGGGACGGCACGGTGTGGAGTACACCCGGCGATATCCCGAGATCTCGGGATTCGGGATCAAGAACGCCGTCATCGACGGCGAGGTCGTGGCGCTGGACCCGCGCGGCAGGCCCAGTTTCGTACGGCTCCAGCACCGTATGCACCTGACCGACCCGGAACCGGCCCTGCTGGAGCTCTACCCCGTCACGTACATGCCCTTCGACCTGCTCTGCCTCGACGGCATGCCGCTGTTCGACCTGTCCTACCGCGACCGCCGCGCCCTCCTCGACGAACTGGACATCGGCGCGCCGCCGTACTTCCCCGGAGACTCCGACCTGCTCGGCGCCACGCGCGAGCAGGGCCTTGAGGGGGTGGTGGCCAAGCGCCTCGACTCCCCCTACCGCCCCGGCGTGCGCTCGCCGTGGTGGATCAAGGTGAAGCACCTCAGTACGAGGGACGTCGTGATCGGCGGCTGGAAACCCGGCAAGGGCCGCAGGGCGGGCGGCGTCGGCTCGCTCGTCATGGGCGTCTTCACCGGTGAAGGGCTGACGTACGTCGGCCACGTGGGAACCGGGTTCACCGACGCCATCCTGGACGACCTCCACCACATGCTGGAGCCGCTGGAGATCCCGCACAGTCCCTTCGCGAACGAGGTTCCGTGGAGGAACCGGTGGGTTAGGCCCGATCTCGTCGGGGAGGTGGCCTACACGATGTGGACCGACGAGCTGCGGCTGAGACACCCGGTGTGGCGCGGACTGCGTGCCGACAAGATCCCCGCGGAGGTGACGCTGTGAAGCCGGAGGTGACGTGGTGGAAGCGGGGGTGACGTGGTGGAAGCGGAGGTGACGTGGTGGAAGCGGAGGTGAGGTGGTGGAAGCGGAGGTGAGGTGGTGAAGAAGGTGCCGGTCAGGGTCGACGGGCGCGAGCTGACCCTCAGCAACCTGGACAAGGTGCTCTACCCGGAGATCGGCTTCACCAAGGCCGAGGTCATCGACTACTACAGCCGCGTGGCGCCCGTCCTGCTGCCGCACCTCGCGGGCCGCCCCCTGACCGTCAAGCGTTACCCCAACGGCGTCACGGGCCAGTTCTTCTTCGAGAAGAACGCGCCGGACCACACCCCCGCCTGGATCAGGAAGGTGAACCTGCCCGCCCCCGGCAGCTCCAAGAACCGCGAGAGCATCGACTTCGCCGTCATCGACGACCTGCCGACGCTCGCCTATTACGCCAACCTCGCCGCGCTGGAGCTGCACGTGCCGCAGTGGCGCGTGGACGCGGACGGCACGGCGCTGCCACCCGACACGCTCGTGTTCGACCTGGACCCGGGCGCACCGGCGACCATCGTCGAGTGCTGCCGGGTGGCGCTCATGTTGCGCGAGGTGCTGAAGGCCGAAGGGCTCACCGCCCGGCCCAAGACCAGCGGCAACAAGGGCATGCAGCTCTACGCGGACTGGGACTGCCGCGAGGAGCCGTCCGCGTACGCCAAGAGGCTGGCCCAGGTCCTGGAGAAGGAACATCCCAAGGAGATCGTCAGCGTCATGGCCAAGAAGGCCAGGCCGGGCAAGGTGTTCATCGACTGGAGCCAGAACAACCCGGCCAAGACGACCGTGGCGCCGTACTCGCTGCGGGCCAGGGAGCGGCCGACGGTCTCGACGCCGCTGTCGTGGAAGGAGGTCGAGGACTGTGAACACCCCGATGACCTGGTGTTCACCGCTCCTGACGTACTCGCCCGAGTGGAAGAACACGGCGACCTTTTCAGCCGGGCGTAGTCTGGATCCGTCCACACCAAGAGGGGGACCGAGATGTCGGAAATGGACACCCGCGGGGGCGAGAGCGTCTACGACGAGGAAGCCGAGGAGGAGGAGTTGTCACCGGAGACGCCCGAGGCCGACGCCGCCGAGCAGCATCGCGAGATGCGCCAGGACGAGGACAGGCCGCGCCGTGAGCTGCCGCTCGACGTCGATCCCGCCGACGGCGCCGAGCAGGACCGCGTCGTCGACTACGACGACGACGACTACCGCTGAGCGCGAGACCCCGGACAGACCGAGGCAGACCGAACCCTTATGACGATGACCACCGAGGTGTTGCCTACTCGCACGTAGGATGTCGGCACAGTTCGCTGAGAGACCAGCTGAGAGACCAATGGAGACCCGCGTGACCGCAACCCCGGACGCCAAGCCCCGGGGCACCCGGCTGCCCCGACTGGCCCGCCGCCGGCAACTGCTGAGCGCCGCGCAGGAAGTGTTCGTGGAAAACGGCTACCACGCGGCCGCCATGGACGAGATCGCCGATCGGGCCGGCGTCAGCAAACCGGTCCTCTACCAGCACTTCCCCGGCAAGCTTGAGCTCTACCTCGCGCTGCTCGACCTGCACGTCGACGACATGGTCAACCGGTGCCGCGAGGCCCTTGCCTCCACCCACGAGAACAAACTGCGGGTGCAGGCCACGTTCAGCGCGTTCTTCGACTTCGTCTCCACGCAGGGGGAGGCGTTCCGGCTCGTCTTCGAGTCCGACCTGCGCAACGTCGCGCCGGTGCGCCAGCGGGTGGAACGGTCGCTGCGCGAGTGCGCGGAGATGGTCAGCGCGGTCATCCAGGAGGACACCGGCTGCACCAGCGACGAGGCCCACCTGCTCGGTGTCGGCCTGGTCGGCATGGCCGAGGTGAGCGCCCGCTACTGGGTCACCACGCAGGGCTCGATCCCCAAGGACGCGGCCGAGCAGCTCATGGCGCGGCTCGCCTGGCGGGGGATCAGCGGTTTTCCGCGTACGGCATAACCCGTTCGCTGGGCGCGATCATTCACCGTGTCCGGGGCTCGAAGCGGCGACGATGGACCTGAGCGCTAGCCCAGTCGACTAGGGAGCCACGATGGAGATCAAGATCGGCGTACGCTCGGTACACCGCGAACTCATTGTCGAGACCGACCTTTCCGCCGAGCAGGTCGAAGAAGAGATCAGGAACGCGTTGTCGGTCGATCGCGGCGTGTTCGCCATCACCGACGTCAAGGGCCGCCGCGTGGTCGTGCCGGTGGCCTCGCTCGGTTTCGTCGAGATCGGCGAGGACGAAGCCAGGCCGGTCGGCTTCGGCGGCACCCTCTAGACACCCGCGGGCCACAACGGGGGTACGGCCCACAACCAGCCGTACCCTCACGAGCCCCACAGCCCCCAACCGCCCCACCCGTCACGCACGGCGAGCGGCACCGCAAGCGTGCCCCGGCGACGTCCAGGGCCAACGGGGCTCCGGCTTGGTGAACGTCGATGGCGTACCTGCCCACGTGGCCGTCTAGATGCCGAGCGCGGCCATCCGCTTGTTGTGCGCCTCCGTCAGGGTCGCGAAAAGTCGCGAGATGTCCGAGGTCTCCCCGCCCGCCGGCGCCGACTCCACCAGCAACATCGCCAGCTCCGGCCGCGCCGCCGCCACCTGCTGCCCCTGGCTCAGCGCCTCGCCGACGAGCCGTCGCGCCCACAACGCCAGCCGCCCGCCCGCCGTCGGATCGGCCTCGATCCCGGCCCTGACGCGCTCGACCGCGAACCGCGACCGTGCCTCGTCCACCAGCACCTCGTCCACCAGCTTGCCGATCGACGGTTCCAGGTGCCGGGCGGCCTCCCGGTAGAAGTCGAGCGCGATCCCGTCCCCCACGTACGTCTTGACCAGGGCCTGGAGCCAGTCGGCCGGCCTGGTCTGGGCGTGCCAGGCGTCCAGGGCCGCCACGAATCGCGCCATGGCCTCCCCCGGGTCGGCCCCCAGTTCGGCCAGGCGGTCGCGCAGCAGGCGGAAATGGGCGTACTCGGCCACGGCCAGCTCGCTGAGCGCGGCCCGGTCGGCGAGCGAGGGCGCCAATGTGGTGGCGTCCTCGGTCATCCGGGCGTAGGCGCTGAGTTCCGCGTAAGCTAGAACAGCGAGCAGGTCGACGACTCCAGGAGACTCCTTCATGGGGGCAGCGTACTTCGCGAAATCTTCGGGAACATAAGCGAGCTCGGCCTGCGTTGTGGTATCGAGTACACTGCTCTGTGAAAGTGCGACCGCACTGTGTTAGTTCGGGGGATTCCCCCGATAACCCCCGATTCCCCGGGTGCGCGGTCGCGATGACGCGAGAGGGCTGGCTCTACCGCGAGGACCCACGTAACGGGGGCTGTTTTCCGCCCGTCGGTCCCGGCAGGCCCGCCTTCATTTGAGACTGAGGCAGGCCACGCTGACGACTTTCCGAGACCTCGGAGTCACACCAGAGATCGCCGATGCCCTCGAGACCGAGGGTATCGTCACACCGTTCCCCATCCAGGAGATGGCGCTCCCGCTCGCCCTGAGCGGCCAGGACCTCATCGGCCAGGCGCGCACGGGCACGGGCAAGACCTACGCGTTCGGCATCGCGATGCTCCAGAGCATCGGCAAGCCGCGCAAGAACCGCAAGAAGCCCCGCGGGCTGGTCGTCGTGCCGACCCGTGAGCTGGCCGTACAGGTCAGTGAAGACCTGGTCACCGCGGCCGGCAAGCTCGGCTCCCGAGTCCTGACCGTCTACGGCGGCCGGGCGTACGAGCCGCAGATCGAGGCGCTCAAGGCCGGGGTCGACGTCATCGTCGGCACCCCCGGCCGTCTGCTCGACCTGGTCAAGCAGAAGCACCTCGACCTCAGCCAGGTCACGTCCCTCGTGCTCGACGAGGCCGACCGGATGATGGACCTGGGCTTCCTGCCCGACATCGAGCGGATCTTCAAGCTGATCCCCGCGGAACGGCAGACGATGTTGTTCTCGGCCACCATGCCGGGCGAGATCGTCGCGCTGTCCCGCAAATACCTCAACCGTCCCACCCACGTGCGCGCCGAGATGGAGAGCGGCGAGGGTGAGGCCACCCCGCAGGTGCGGCAGATCGTCTGGCGCGCCCACCGGATGGACAAGATCGAGATCGTCGCCCGGCTGCTCCAGGCCGAGGGCCGCGGGCTCACCATGGTCTTCTGCGAGACCAAGCGGGCCTGCGACATGGTCGCCGAACAGCTGGACACACGCGGCTTCGCGGTCGCGGCCGTCCACGGCGACCTCGGCCAGGGCCAGCGCGAGCAGGCTCTGCGCGCCTTCCGCAACGGCAAGATCGACGTCCTGGTGGCCACCGACGTGGCGGCCCGGGGCATCGACATCGACGACGTCACCCACGTGGTCAACTACGACTGCCCCACGGACGACAAGACGTACGTGCACCGCATCGGCCGTACCGGCCGGGCCGGGCGCACGGGCATCGCGGTCACCTTCGTGGAGTGGGAGGAGCTGACCCGCTGGAAGATGATCAACCAGATGCTCGGGCTCGACTTCGCCGAGCCCGAGGAGACCTACTCCACCTCGCCGCACGTCTACACCGAGCTGAACATCCCCGAGGGCACCAAGGGCGTCCTGCCGCACGCGAGCCGTTCGCGTGCAGGGCTGTCCGCGGAGCGCATCGAGGACCTCGGTGAGACCGGCCGGGCCAGGAACCGTGGCGGCAACCGCCGCCGCGAGGAGCGCGAAGAGCGCCCGGCCCGCGCCCCGCGCCAGCGTCGCCGCACCCGCGGCGGCAGGGAACTGGCCGAAACCGCACCCGCCGAGACGCCGGAGGTCGAGCTCGTGGCCGCCAAGACGGAGGAGACTCCCGCCATCTTCACGCCCGACGAGATCCAGCCCGTGGCCGCCGAGCCGAAGCGCACGCGCGTCCGCGGCAGGGGGGCCGCTTCGTCGGCCATCGAGCAGGCGCTGGCCGAGACACCGGAGGCCCCGGTGAAGCGGACCCGCACCCGCAAGGCCGACCAGTCGCAGGCCCCGGAGACGCGCTCCCGCGAGGAGGCCGCCGAGGCGCCGGCGAGGAGCCGCGCGACCGAGGCCCCGCCCGCGGAGCCGGTGAGGACCCGCGTGGCCGAGGCCGCGCCGGTGGAGCCGGTCGTGGAGCGCGTGCCGGAGCCGAGCTTCCTGGCCACGCCCCCGCCGCCGGTCCACCAGGAGCCGGAGCGGATCATCCCGCCGAGCCCGTTCGCGGTGATCTTCCAGTCACCCGACCTGGCCTCGGACGACGATGACATCGCGCCGTCCGCGGCGACCGAGCGCAAGCAGCAGCGCCGCCAGGCCCGTGGTGGCGGCGGCGGCAACCGCCGCCGCGCGGGCTAGCACCAGCGGCAGGAAAGGCGCGCACCCCACCTGGGGTGCGCGCCTTTCCGTCTGTACGGCGAACTTTCCCGTCTGTACGGCGGTCTATCCCGGTGTCAGGCGCATGATCGGGCGGGTCGGCGACCTGCGAGCGACCTCCGTGAAGCCCGCGTCCTCGAAGAGCGAGCGCCAGCCGTGGTAGAGCTCGGACGCCTGGAGCCTCCTGCCGGAGTCCGACGGGTACCCCTCGACGACCCGCGCCCCCCGCGCCACCGCGTACGAGACCGCGCCCGCGAGCAGCGCCCCGGCGACCCCCTGGCCGCGTCCGCCGCGGGCCATGTAGAAGCAGGTCACCGACCACACGCCGGTCTCCCCGGGATCGGCGGGCCTGGTGACGGACGAGCGGACGAGCCGTACGTGCTCCTCACGCGGCCCCACGGCGCACCACCCGACAGGTGCCCCGTCCAGGTACGCCAGGACCCCAGGGGCCGTCTCAGGGCCGTCCACGAGCCCCTGGAGGCGGTCACGACGCTCACCGGACTCCATGGAACGGAACTCCGCCCCCGTCGTTCTGAACCACATGCACCAACAGCCGGAACAGGCCCCATTGGTCCCGAAGACGGTGAGCACGTCCGCCCACGAGGTCGCCGGCCGGACATCGAGATCACGCATAGCTCACAACTCCCCAGAACTCGCACCAGCGTAGTGGGTTTGCCGGTGTCGAGGCGCTGACCTCTGGGTATTGTTGCCCCACGTGAGTACGCCGCGATTCCTCGACCTGCCACCCGGCGTGACGCCGCAGAAGCTCGAAACGCCCCAGGGTGCGTTCGCGGCTCTGGAGGCGCTTCCGGTCAGCGGAGTGGTCGAGCGCTGGCCCGCCCTCCTGGTCCCCGGCCTGACCGGCAGCAAGGAGGACTTCATCGCGGTCCTGATGACCCTGGCCCAGTCCGGCCGCCGGGTGGTGGCCGTCGACCTGCGCGGCCAGTACGAGACCCCGGGCCCCGACGACCCCGCCGCCTACACGTGCGCGGCCCTCGGGGCCGACGTCGACCTGCTCGCCCAGGCCAGGGGCGGCGGCGACCCCGTCCACCTGGTGGGCCATTCGTTCGGCGGCCTGGTCGCGCGCGAGGCCGTGATCGACGGGCGCACGCGGTTCGCCTCGTTCACGCTGATGAGCTCCGGCCCCGCGGGCGTCGAGGGCCGGCGGGCGCGCAACGGCCGGCAGATCATGGAGGAGATCCCCACGCTGGGTCTCGAACACCTCTGGCACCACCGGATGGAGCCCGACGCGCTGGCCGCCGACGTCTCCGACGAGATCCTGGCGTTCCTGCGCAAGCGGCTGCTGACCAACTCCCCCACCGGCCTGGCCTGCATGGCCGAGCAGGTGCTGAGCATGTACGACCGCACCGACGAGCTGCGCCAGATCGAGGTCCCCACCCTGGTCCTCTACGGCGAGCACGACGACGGCTGGTCGCCCGAGACACAGTCGGAGACGGCCGCACGGCTCGGCGCGGAGTGCGTGGTCGTGCCCGGCGCGGTCCATTCGCCCGCCGTGGAGGCGCCGGAGACGACGGCCGCGGCGCTGGTCAGGTTCTGGAACGCGGCCGAGAAGCACTATTTGGACACAAGGTCCAATGCCATGTAATCATCTACTTACTATGACGGACGAAATCGTCGTCCAGGCGCCGCGGAGCGCGACCTGGCAGGTGCATCTCGACCGCTCGATGTGGGTGGGCGGCGTACGCGGCCTCATGCTCCAGGCGTTGCACCCCCTGGCCATGCTCGGCGTCTGGCAGAACTCCACGTTCCAGGACGACCCGTTCGGCCGTCTGCGCCGCACGGCCGACTTCGTGGGCCGGGTGACGTTCGGCAGCCCGGCGGAGGCCGACGAGATCGGCAGGCGGGTGCGCGGCATCCACAAGGCGTTGCGCATCACCGATCCGAGCACCGGCCGCACGCACCGGGTGGACGACCCCGAGCTGCTGCTGTGGGTCCACTGCGCGGAGGTGTCGTCGTACCTGGAGGTGGCCAGGCGCGGCGGGCTCGGGCTGAACGAGCGGCAGGCCGACCGCTACCTGCGCGAGCAGCGCAGGAGCGCCGCGTACGTCGGCCTGCACCCCGAGGACGTCCCCGGCTCGTGCGCCGAGATGGACGCCTACTTCAAGCAGGCCAGGCCCGCCCTGCGGGTGACCGAGGAGGCCGCGGCGACGGTGCGGTTCCTGCTGTGGCCCCGGCTGCCGTACGAGCTGCGCAGGTTGTCGCCGGGCAAACCGGCCTACTTCCCGTTCGGCGCGCTCTGCTACTACACGCTCCCCGAGTGGGCCAGGCGCATGTACGGCGTACTCCCAGAGGTGCCCGCGGCGACGGTGACCGCGGCGCTGAAGGCGTTCAGGCTGGGCATGAACACGCTGCCCGAGCCGGTGCACGACCGGGCGTTCATGCCGTCCACGCGGGCGATGCTGGCCAGCGCGCGGGCCCGGCTCGGCGCGGCCGGCTACGACGTGAGCAAGGGGCTCAAGGGCCTGACCGATCCCCGTCGCTGGCCGGCGGCTCCGGCTGCCTGACCAGCGGGGCGGGGCGGGTCAGTCGGCGAGGCCGTCCCAGGGGTTGCGTTCGGTGCCGGCCGCCTGGCCCTCGGGACAGTGGCGGCGGAAGTCGCACCACGAGCAGATCGGCCCCGGGCTGGGGGCGAACACCGCGTCGAGCTCGGCGGGCACCTCGGCCGGGCCGACCGTGGGCCGCTCCCCCGCGCCCGGCCGCCGGCCGGAGGACGAGGCGGACCGCTTGGACGAGGCAGGGGCGCCCATCGTGTCGCGGTAACGTTCGTCGGCCGTGGCGGCCTCGACCGCGATCTCCTCGGCACGGGTCAGGTGGCGGCCCAGGGACTCGTCCGTGTGGCGCCACTCGACGATCTCGCCGGTCGGCAGGTGGTGCAGCTCGACCGCGCGGCACGGCGTACGCATCATCGTCGAGGCCGCGATCGCGTACGTGGCCAGGGCGAGGGAGGCGCGGGCGTCGTCCTGGGTGAGCGGGCGGCGGCCGGTCTTGTAGTCGACCACGACCAGCTCGTCGCCGCGCCGGTCGAGCCGGTCGATGCGCCCGGACAACGCGATCACCTTGGTACGCGTGGCGACCGTGCGCTCGACGCCGACCGGATCGTCGGCGGGATCCAGGGTCGAGACGTATCCGGACACGAGGTCGCGGGCACGCCCCAGCCACTCGGCCGACTGCGCGGCGTCCCTGAAGCCCTCGGTGATCCACCCGTTCGTGAGCAGGAGGGCAGCCGTCAGCGGCGTGCGCCGCTCGTACGGCTCCCGCCACCACCCGGCCAGCGCGTTGTGCACGCTGGCCCCGACGCTGTTGTGCGCCCAGGCGGGCCCCTTGGAGGGCTGCGGCCGGTCCAGGTAGGTGAACCGGTAGCGGCGGCGGCAGTCGAGCCAGGTGTTCAACCGCGACGGCGTGCACGCGTAGAGCCGCCGCGGCATCCCGTCCAGCGGAAGCTGGTCGTACACCTACTCGTCGCCGGGGCCGAGCTTGATGCCCGAGATCTTGGTGCCGTCGGTCAGCGGACCCTGGTCGGCGTCGCCACCGGCGGCGGGGTCGCGGGTCAGCGAGCCCGACACCCAGTCGTCGAAGTGGGGCTCAAGGTCGCCGACGGTGACCTCGTCGCCGTGGTTGGCCAGCACCCGCGTGTCGGCCGGCAGCGTGAACAGCCGGCCGCCGATCGAGGTGAGCTGGTCGGCCAGCGCCGGGTACTCGCCGCCGAGCTTGCCGGGGCCGTCGGCCTGAAGGGCCTTGCCGGTGAAGACCGCCCCGAGCGCCTCGCAGTAGAGCGAGACCCCGCCGGGGCTGACCCCGGGCGTCTCCATGACGTCGAGCTGGACGTCGGCGACGCCGAAGACGCCGTCGTCCTCCATGTCGATGTCGGGCCAGGTCTCCCGCCAGGTCTCCCGCCACAGCGGCTTGTCCTTGGGGTGCAGGGCGACGATCGCCTCGTCCCTGCTGGCCACCTCGATGGCGGCGCCGACGTGGTCGGGCAGGCCGGCGGTGCAGATGACGGCCAGCACCTCCCGCTCGCCGACCTGTTCGAGGATCTTCTCGGCGTCCCGCGCCGCGTCGATGACGATCACTTCGTCGTCGTCACCGACGATCCAGGTGTTGTTCTCGACCTTGTGCTCGGTGCCGTCGATGTCGACGACGCCCTCGGTCACCACTCGCTCGATACGCGCTGTCACGCTTCCGAACTTTAGCCCGTCTGCATGAGAGCGCGAATCGCGTTGATGATGAGTTGCACCGCGAGGGCGGAGAGCAGCAGTCCGGCGATCCTCGTGACCAGCTCCACGCCGTTCTCCTTGATGACGCGGATGATGGACACCGAGAAGCGCATGAACAGCCACAGCAGGATGTGCACGGCCGCGATGGCCAGCATCAGCGCCGCCAGCCCGTCGGCGCGTCCCTCGGCCTGCTGGGCGAAGACGATGGTCGCCACGATCGCGCCGGGCCCGGCCAGCAGCGGCGTGCCGAGCGGGACGAGGGCGACGTTGACGTTCGAGCGTACGGTGTCGGCGCGCGGCTCGGCCGCGCCGCGCAGCAGCTCCAGGGCCACCAGCAGGAGCAGCAGCCCGCCCGCGATCTGCATGGCGGGCACCTCGACGTGCAGGTACGACAGGATGGCCCGCCCGAACACGGCGAACACCACCACCAGGCAGAACGCCGTCACCGCGGCCTGCCAGGCGATGCGCCTGCGCTCGGCGGTCGTGCGGCCGAAGGTGTAGGCGAGGAAGAGCGGGATGACGCCGGGCGGATCCATGATCACGAACATCGTCACGAACGCCTCGACGAAGAACCTGACCCCCGACACCGCTCCCCCAACCGGCCGCCCGGGGGAGGCGAACCTGTGTGCTCAGTCTTCCAACAGCGGCGAGAACCCGCCGAACGGCACCTCGAAGTCGCGGTCACGGGCGTCCTGGAGGGACAGCTCGGCCATCGCGATCATGCAGCCGGCCTCGGCGGGCCAGGCGATGGTCCACAACCAGTTGCCGAGCGCCTCGCCGGCGTAGACGGCCCGGTCGTCGATCCCGGCCAGGCACCACAGCGCCGTGGGATGCCCCAGCACCTCGATCTTCGCGTTCGGCGGCCCGGAGTCGAACCCCTCGCCCGGGTCGGGCCCGTCGAGCCCGGCGAACGTCGCCCCGAGCCCCACGCCCGGTTCCTCGGAGATGACCAGCAGGTCGGCCGGCCCCTCGATCGGCGAGGGCCCGCTGAGCGCGACGACGCTGGCCCGCGAGCCGGTACGTTCGTCCCCGGCCTCGCCGAACCCGGTCACCGTCCAGCCGGGCGGCAATGGCCACGGCAGCCACACGGGCACCACCGAGCGCTTCCGCATGGCCTCCAGTGACTCGCCCGTGGGCGGTCTCGGAGGCTGGTACGGCAGGACGTCGCCGTGCGTATCGCAATGAAACGCACTCGACACGGCGCTCGACCCGTGAAGCGGGCCGAAGCACCTTGGGCAGGTAGGAGCCGCTCTCACAGCTACCCACGGTGCTTCCTCCGGCACGGTCGCGTCAAGACCGGTATCCGTTATCCCGTCGTAATCTTGGTCATGTGCGCGTAAATTGTGTCGGCGCGATCATCTTCGACGCCTCTGACCGGCTCCTTCTCGTCCAGCGGGGCCATCCGCCAGGCATGGGCCTGTGGTCGCTCCCGGGCGGGCGGCTGGAGCCCGGCGAGAGCGACGCGACGGGCCTGCGCCGGGAGATCCTGGAGGAGACCGGGCTGCGCGTCGAGGTGGGCCGCCTGGCGGGCACGGTGGAGCGTCCCGGGCCGGGCGGCGTCACGTACGTGATCCGCGACTATCTGGCGACCGTCACCGGCGGCGTGCCCGCCGCCGGTGACGACGCGGCCGACCTGCGCTGGTGCGCCACCGCCGAGCTGGCGCTCCTCCCGCTCACCGAGGGGCTGCTCGGCTGCCTGACGGAGTGGGGCGTGCTCACCGGTTCTCCGTGAGGCTGGAGGTCCACAGGATCAGGTGGTCGGTGTCGTACGTCGTGGACCGGCCGAGCGCCACCACCTCCGTGCCGCTGACGGCCACGGCCGTCAGCGCCTGCGTGCCGAGGCCCGAGAGCCGGTCCTTGGTCAGGGCCATGCGGGTCCACGACAGGCCGTCCTGCGAGACCCAGGCCGCGCTGTCGCCCTCGCCGGGGGTGCCGTGCCAGCCGACTGCCACCAGGCCCTGGTCGGCCGCGGCCAGGTCGTGCACGGCCGCGGCCTGGTCGGCGGGCAGCCACGCCGTCGTCCAGGTCTCGCCGTCGTCGTCGGACACGGCCGAGAAGGCGCGGCGTGAGCCGTTCGTCATGGCCGTGCCGATGGCGACGAGCTTGTCGTGGTACGTCGTGACCTGCCGCAGCCCGGCCGAGGTGGAGTCCGGCGGGGTGAGGCGTTTGCGGGCACTCCAGTTCACGCCGTCGTCGGAGAACCAGACCACGCTGCCCTCCCGGTCGGAGCTCCCCGAGCCGCCGACCGCGACGTAGCCGTCGGAGGTCGCGATCACGTCGTGGATCCGTACGCCCGAGCCGCCCTGGGGCAACTTCTTCGACCGGGTGAACTTGCGCAGGTCGGGCGTGAACCACATGGCGGCGGCCGCCGAGCCCGCCTGGTCGCCGGGCTCGCCGGCCAGCACGTACCCCTTCTTGCCCGCGGCGACCGCGTGGGTGTCCAGGTAGGGCTGGTCGCGGTCGCGGGCCAGGTCGCCGGAGACCGGCACGCGCCGCCAGGTCTCGCCGTCGCCGGAGGTGACGAGCAGGGGGTCGGTGACGGCCATGGTGGTCTGGGTGCTGCCGGCCGCCAGCCAGCCGCGTCCGCCGTGGGCGACGTCCTCCAGGATCTGCCTGCCGGGGCCGCCCAGGCTCATCGACTTCCAGCGTTGCCAGTTCTTGATCGTCCAGAGGCCGGCGTCGCCCGAGGCGGAGCCGACCGCGACGTACCGGCCGCCGTCGGCCGCCAGCCTGGTGGTCTCGCGCGAGACCCTGGTCAGGCCCTCGACCTGGCCGAGCTGGACGCGGGAGACGTTGCCGCGCGGCGGCGCGCTCATCAGCACGAGCTGGTTGTCCACGTCGGAGGCCGCCCGGTCGCCGCCGGCGAACAGGGTGCCGCCGTCGGAGATCGTGAACCCGCGCAGCGTGGCACCCGACAGGTCGCCGAGGTCGGCCCGCTTGGCCCAGCCGCGCCCGTCCGTGCTGGTCAGGACCGAGTACTTGCCGAGGGTGGCCTGGCTGATCGCGGCCACGCCGGACGGGTAGGAGATCAGCGACTCCACGCCGGGGCTCTCGCCGCTCAGGCCGCCGATGGAGCCGCACTGCGCCCACTGCGCCCCGGTGGGCGAGCAGTAGACCCGTACGTCGCCGGCGACCGTACGCTGCCTGGTGGGCACCAGGACGAACCGTTTGGGCAGCACGGCCACCGTGCCCGTACGCGGTTCGGCCTCGGGGAGCTGGAAGCCGGTCGCCTGCCAGCGGCGTCCGCCGTCGGCCGAGCGCAGCACCCGCGAGCCGGTCCCGTCGAGCGGGCGGCCGATGGCCACGACCGTGTCGCCCTGGGCGACGACCGCCCTGATCTCCTGGACGTCGAGCCCCTTGGTCTCCACGCGCTCCCAGGCGCGGCCGTCGGCCGAGTGCCAGGCCGCGGGGCCGGAGCCGCCCTCCCCCGAGGCGCCGACGGCGACGAAGCCCGAGGCCGTCCTGGCGATGTCGTAGACCTGGTCGCCGGGGCGGAACGCGGCCATGCCGGTCGCGTCGACGGTCGTCCAGCTGGAGCCGTCGGTGCTGGTCCACAGGCCGCGCTCGCCCGACAGGCCGTCGCCGCCGCTGGCCAGCCAGCGTCCGCCGCCGCCCACCACGCGCTGGACGGTGGGCGTGGAGGCGCCGCTCACCTGGCCGAGCTGCCAGTGCTTGCCGCCGTCGGACGAGAACAGGAAGAGCGGGCGCGGGGTCGGGCTGGTCGTGTCGCTGCCGACGGCGACCACCGCGCGGCCCACGGACGCCATGTCGTTGAGCTTCTGGTTGGTGCCGACGCCCGCGGCGGGGACGGTGAACAGTTCGTCCCCCGAACGGCCGGTGCCCGCCGCCAGGCGCAGGCCGGTGGGGTCGGCGCCGTTCCAGCGCCACACGACGAGCACGCCGGTGGTCACGAGGAGCGCCAGGGCCATGGTGAGGGCGATCGGGGTGATCCTGCTGCCGCGCCGTACGGGGCTGGACCTGCGTACGGCGGCGGGGGCCGGGCCTCTGTGGTGGCGGCCGCCGGAGCCGGCGTTACGCGGCGGGCCCGTCGCGACCAGCAGGTCGGGTCTCGTGGGACGTCCGCCGGGAGGACGTCCGACCCGCCGGACCTCGGGATCCTCCTGCTCGCCCTCGTCCCAATCGGGAACCTCGAAGGTCTCTGGGGGCTCGGCGGTCTCCGGCTCTTCCGCGGCCTCGTCGGCGGGGATCGGGAGGTGGTACGGGGGCTCACGTAAGGGCTGGGCGGGGGCCGTCGCGTCCTGCGGCCCCTCAGGAGCGTCCTGGGGGCCTTCGGCGGGAGGGGGTGCGGGCGGCTCCGGGCGGGGTGGGCCGCCGGCCACGAGCTTGTCGGGGCGGTTGACGACGCGCCTGGGGCGGCGGCGGGGCTCGGTCTCCGGCTCGGCCGTCGGCGAGCTGTACGGCCTGCGCCCCTTGGGCGGTTCCGGGGGTGACTCCTCCGGGATCGGGGACGCGAACGGCGGCATGCCCCAAGGGGAGGTCAGGGGTAAGCCCCGGGCCCGATCGTCCGTGGGACCGGGCGGGGAGTGGCGGATCCTGGGCTCCTCGGCAGAGGGAGGCTCCGAGGCGTCCTCAGGACGCGGGTCGTCGTCGTCCGGCGCTCGCCGTGGCGGATCGCTGGGGCCGGAGGCCACGCGCCGCACCTCCTAGTCGAACTCGTCGTACAGGTGGAACTCGTCGAATCGGACTGGTCAACCCGGGTTGCGCGGAAGAGCGGAAGAACGGTGAGCGGACGGTCGCACATTGCGGACCGTTCCACAAATCCTGTCCCACTTTATGCGCCTATTTTGTACCCCGTCCCAGCAAAACGATCACCTCCGTGACGCCCTCGCCTGTCCCACAGGAACCAGACCAACATGCCTGAGCCGGATTGGCGAGACCTCTCTAGCGAGATTTCCCGCACCTCTCGCCTGATTTATCCAGAAATAGTGCTTACTGACCGCTTTTTGGATAGATACAAGACACCAATCGCGTACACCCCGAGCTGCACGACCGTCCCCGACAACGCCTGCCACGGGATCGGCGTCTTGCCCTGGTCCAGGGCGTCCTCCAGGCTGCCCGAGGCCGCACTGAGCCCGAAGGCCAGCATGTTGTTCATGACGTGCAGGGCGATCGGCGCCTCCAGCCCCCCGGTCCGTACGGCCAGCCACCCCATGACGGCGCCGAACGCGAACACGTCGAGCAGCCCCACCCACGAGTAGCCGTGCAGGGACGCGAACAGCAGGGACCCGATGAGGATCGCCCACACCGGATTGCGCACGTGCACGCCGACCGCCTGGACGAACCATCCCCGGAAGATGTACTCCTCGGTCGCCGCCTGGAACGGCACCAGCAACACGATCACCAGCAGGGCGGGCAGGAACCGCGGCCAGCCGACCCACCCGAACAGGTCGGAGTACTCCTCGCCGGACATCGACAGGGCGGCGACCTGCGCGATCTGGCCCAGCAGCAGCGCCAGCACGGCCAGTCCGGCGCAGCGCAGCAACCACGGCCAGCGCAGCCGTCCCGCCACCGACGACAACGTGCCGGGCCTGCGGTGCTGGACGAGCGCGGCCGTACCGAAGACGAGGGGCAGCACGGCCGCGATCGACAGCAGCACCATGACCAGCCCGAACACCGGGTCGCCGAAGATCTGCGCGGGGTCGGACGGCGCGGGCAGGCCGAGGATCAGCTCGACCGCCTTGCCCACGAGCAGCACACCCGTGCCGATGACGAAGAACCCGATGCCGACGATGATCGTCCCGACGATGGCCCGCCACGGCTCGTTCGCCGGAGTACGGGCGAGATGGTCGAAACGCACCCCGTGCGGCGTCGGCAGGAACCAGGACCGTCGCTGCGGCACGGGCGGCGGCGCGTAAGGATAGACGGGCGGCCCGGGCGGCTGGCTGCCATATGGCGGATTCGGTCCAGGGTTCTCCTGCATCCATACATTCTGTCTGCCGGGTGAGCATAAGTTCACAGACGGCCCACCTCTTTGGGCGGATGCTCGGATTCGTACGGGATTCCGACCCTGGGAGCAGTCCATGTCAAGGCTGGGACCTTTCATCACCCTGGCGGCGGGCGCAGTCCTCGCCGCGGGGCTGGGTGTCGCCAGCGTCACCGCGACACCCGCGCCCAAGACCGCGGCCGGTACGACGCCCGCGGTCCCGGCCCCCGAGGAGCCCTCGGCGGCGGAGACCACCGCCACCGCGTCCCCCACTCCGGACAGGACCGAGGCCACGACGATCCCCAAGGCCGACTACGGCGGGTACGTCAAAGGCAACGGCGGCCTGATAGCGATCTCCGTCCGCGACGGCAAGGCCGTCGGCTACTTCTGCGACGGGAAGACCGAAGCCTGGTTCAAGGGCGGCGAGGCCGGCGGCAAGGTCGTGCTGAAGGGCCTCGGCACGGCCCGCGCGACGGCCACGCTCGGCGACGGACGGGCCAGGGGCTGGTTGTCCGTCGGCGGCGGGAAGTGGCGCTTCACGGCCCCCGTGGTGGTCCGGCCGTCCGGCCTCTACCGGGCGACCGCGCTGGTCAGGGGCGCGAAGCTGCGGGCCGGCTGGATCCGCGTCCCGCGCCCGGGGGGCGGCTACGACCAGGTCGGCGCCGCGTTCGTGGGCCAGGACCAGGTGCCGATCCCCAAGCTGGACGACGAGCGCCCGGACACCCCGGTCACCGTCGCCGGCACCGCGGTCTCCCCCAAGGACGTCGACGCCTTCATCGAGGAGATGCGATGACCACCCTCCAGCAGCCGTCCCGTGGGACGGCGACCGTTCTCCTGCTCCCGCTGCTGGCCGGCGGCCTGGCGGCGCTGGCGCTCGGCGTCTACGGCCGGGCGCACACGCCCACGGGGTTCGCGGTCGGCCCGGCCGGGTTCTCCGCCGCGCTGCCGATGAAGGCGTGGCTGACGACGGGCGCGTTCGTGCTGGCGATCGTCCAGGTGGTCTCGGCGTTGTCGATGTGGGGCAGGCTCGGCGTCGAGATCCCGGACGGCGTGCACCGGTGGTCCGGGCGGCTGGCGTTCCTGCTCACGATCCCCGTCGCCTTCCACTGCCTGTACGCCCTGGGCCTGCAGTACGACGTGCCGCGCGTGCTGGCCCACTCGCTGCTCGGCTGTTTCTTCTACGGCGTGTTCACCGCGAAGATGCTGGCGCTGCCCAAGCGCGACGCGCCGGGCTGGACGCTGCCCGTGCTCGGCGGGCTGGCCTTCACGGCGCTGGTCGGGCTGTGGCTGACCTCGTCGTTCTGGTTCTTCACGGTGGTGGGCGTCAAGGTGTGAAGGACGTCGTCCTGGACAGACCGGCCGACCTGCCCTTGGCGGCCACGACGAGCGCCATCTTGCGGGAGGCCTCGTCGATCATCTCGTCGCCCAGCATGACCGCGCCGCGCCGTTCGACGGTGGTGTAGTGCTCGTACGCCTCCAGGATCAGCTCGGCGTGGTCGTAGTCCTCCTGGGTGGGCGAGAACACCTCGTTGGCCGCCTCGACCTGCAGCGGGTGCAGCACCCACTTGCCGTCGAACCCGAGCGCGGCGGCCCGGCGGGCGACCCGCCGGTAGCCTTCGACGTCCTTGATCTGGAGGTAGGGGCCGTCGATCACCTGGAGGTCGTGCATCCGGGCGGCCATCAGCAGGCGCATGAGGATGTAGTGGTAGGCGTCGCCCTCGACGTAGCCGGGCGGCTGTTCGCCGACGACGAGGGTACGCATGTTGATCGAGGCCATGAAGTCGGCCGGCCCGAACACCAGGGCCTCCAGCCGCCTCGACGACCCGGCGATGGCGTCGACGTTGACCAGGCCGCGGGCGTTCTCGATCTGCGCCTCGATGCCGATGCGGCCGATCTCGTAGCCCATGGCCTTCTCGATCTGGGTCAGCAGGGTGTCGAGCCAGATGACCTCGGTGGGGTCCTGCACCTTGGGCAGGATCAGGCAGTCGAGGAACTCCCCTGCGCCCTCCACGACCTCGATCACGTCCCGGTACGTCCACATCGTGGTGAGGTCGTTGACCCGGACCGCCCGGGTCCTGCCGGTCCAGTCGCCCTCGCGCAGCGCGGTCACGACGTTCTTGCGGGCCTCGTCCTTGGCCAGGGGCGCGACGGAGTCCTCAAGGTCGAGGAAGACCTCGTCGGCGGGCAGGGTCTGGGCCTTCTCCAGGAAACGCGGGTTGCTGCCCGGCACGGAGAGCACGGAACGACGTGAGCGCATGCGCCCACGCTAACGGCCCGCCCCGCCGCCGCGGCAGCCGTCCCCCGTCTATGGGGGCGATCAGCTGTTCCAGTACCGCTGCTCGCGCCACGGGTCGCCGTGGTTGTGGTACCCGGCCCGTTCCCAGAAGCCGGGCCGGTCGCGGTCGAGCAGGCGCAGGCCCTTGACCCATTTGGCCGACTTCCAGAAGTACAGGTGCGGGACCAGCAGGCGGGCCGGGCCGCCGTGCTCGGCGGGCAGCGGGTCGCCGTCGAAGGTGTGGACGATCCAAGCCTTGCCGCCGCGCAGGTCCGCGAGCGGCAGGTTGGTCGTGTAACCCCCGTGGCAGTACGCCTCCGCGTGCCCGGCGTCGGTGTCCACGTCGTCGAGCAGGACGTCGACCGACACGCCCTGCCAGTCGGTGTCGAACTTGGACCAGCCGGTCACGCAGTGGATGTCGGTGCGCGGGGCGCTCTGCGGCAGGTCCAGCAGCTCGCCCCAGGTCCAGGTACGTTCCCGGCCGGTCTCGGTGACCAGGGTGAACGTCCAGTCGCGGGTGTCCAGGCGCGGCGTCGGGCCCGCGGACAACACGGGGAACCCGGTCGTGAGGTACTGGCCGGGCGGCAGGCGGTCGTCGTGCCCGCCGCGGCCCGTGAACCCCTTCGAGACGACGGGCACGGTCAGCACCCTTCCTGGACGGGCGTCTCCAGCAGGCGCAGGCCCGGCATCGTGCCCATCATCCGGCCCGGCGCCTCCACGAGGGTCATGAGCACGTTGTCGCAGTTCGGGCAGCGCAGCACGGTGCCGGGGGCGGGGCCGTACACGGTGGCCTCGGCCAGCGGGCCGTTCATGCCGCACTGCGCGCAGACGCCCTGGGCCGCCGTCATGTCCCTGCCGAAGAACTGGGCCAGCGGGCCCGCCGCGGCGTTGCCGTCCACGGGGTGGTGCATGGTGTCTCTCCTAGCCGTACCGCTCGGTGCGGATGTCGGTGGGCGGGTAGCCCAGGGCGGTGAGTATCTGGGCGACGTGCTCGACGAACGCGGTGGGCCCGCAGACGTAGGCCAGCGGCTCGTGGGCGGGCGGCCAGGCCAGCCGGGCCAGTTGCGAGCGGTCGATGCGGCCCACGGGCTCGGGCCAGTCGGTCGGCGCCGAGCGGGTGTAGACGAAGGTCACCTCGCCGTCGGCGGCCTCCAGCTCGTCCCGGTAGACGACCTGGCCGGGGTCGCGCGCGGAGTAGAGGAGGCGTACCGGGGTGCCGTCGCCGAGCCGGGCGCGGTGGCGCAGCATCGACCGCAGCGGTACGACACCCGACCCGCCCGCGACCAGCAGCAACGGCCGCCGTTCCGGAGTCGGCTCCCACACGAAGTAGCCGCCGATCGGGCCGCGCACCTCCACCTGGTCGCCCGGCCCGGCCACGTCCACCAGGTACGGCGACACCTCGCCGCCCTCCACCCTGGCCACGGTGAGCGCGGGCCGCTCGCCGGGCGCGCCGGCCAGCGAGTACGCCCTGGTCGCCTGGTAGCCGTCGTCGGCCGTCAGCCGCACGTCCACGTGCTGGCCGGCGCGGTGTCCCGGCCAGCCGGGCACGTCGAGCAGCAACGTACGCGTCTGGTCGGTCTCGGGGACGACCTCGGCGATCGTGGCCGGCTGCCAGGTCAGTCGTCGTAGTACCGCTGTTCCCGCCATGGGTCCCCGAAGTTGTGATAGCCGGACCGCTCCCAGAAGCCGGGGCGGTCCTCGTCCATGAGCCACAGCTCGTGGATCCACTTGGCGCTCTTCCACAGGTAGTGGGCCGGCACGAGCATCCGTACCGGGCCGCCGTGCTCGGGCGGGATCGGCGCGCCCTCGTAGGCGTAGACCAGCCACGCCTTGCCGTCCACGATCTCCGGGACCGGCAGGTTGGTGGCGTACCCGCCGTAGCTGACGGCCAGCGCGTAACCGGCGGCCCGGTCGGCCCCGGTCAGCAGCCGGTCCAGCGACACGCCCGTCCAGGTGGTGTCGAGCTTGCTCCAGTGGGTGACGCAGTGGATGTCCACGGTGATGTGCTCGGCGGGCAGCGACAGCAGGTCGGTCCACGTCCAGGTGGGCTCCCCCGCGCCGCCCCTGACGGTGAACGACCACCGCTCGGTCCGGATGTGCTGCGTCGCCCCCGCGGTGAGCACCGGGAACCCCTCCGCCAGATACTGCCCCGGCGGCACCCGCCCGGCCAGCTCGGGCCGCGGACGCCGGAAGTGCTTTCCGGCGAAGCCGCGCGAGACGATCCCCATGAACCCGTTTCTCCCCGGCCGGGCACCCGGCGGACACCAGAAAAGGGCAAAGTGTTCAGCCGGTGAATCCGTGGGCGTACAGGCGGGCGATCAGGCCGTCGATGCCGCACGGCTGGTTCCAGCCCGGCGAGGAGAAGATCTCGTCCTTGCCTCCGACGGCCCGGCCTCCCGGGTCGTCGGTCACCTCGTGCAGGATCACGCCCTGCGGCGGCGTGGAGTGGACGACCGGACGTCCCTCGACGACCGTGCCGGACGGTCTGGCGTCGTTCATGAACAGCAGCACCCGGGTGCCCGCGGGCACGGCGCGGGCGAAGTCGGCCACGCTGTGGACGGGCGTGCCCTCGTCGTCCAGCGCCGCTCCCTGGTGGAAGGCGACGTCCACGACGTCCGCGGCGGCGCCCTTGAGCCGTTTCCCGACCTGGGTGCGCATGAGGACGTACCGGGTGCGGTCCCCCGGGATGCCCTCCTCGACCACGGGCCCCGCGACCCAGCCCGTCACGTGGCCGGTGACGACGGTCTTCACCTTCCCGGCGAGCGCCTCGGGCGACGGGGAGGCGGGGTAGTCGTACACGACCTGCCGCAGGACGCGCGTGTCCAGCGGGCCCGTACGGGCGGAGCTCCCGCACGCGGGCGGCGGCTCGGGTCCGGCGACGCCGCACCCCGCGACGAGGACGAGCAGAAGGATGATCGACCGCATACCGGTGAAACGCGCGCGGGCCCCGAGCGGTTCGAGGGTTACAGTCTGATCGTGAGTGACGACAACGCGGCCATCGAGGAGGGCGCCAAGAAGTCCGGCATCCTCTGGCTCACCCTCGACCGCCCGCGCCTGGCCTGGCACGCCTGGCACGACGGCGCGATCTACCTCGTGACCGGCGGCGGCGAGCAACACCTGCCGGGGCTCGACGCGCTCGACCGGGTGCACGTGACGCTGCGCAGCAAGGACAACGGCGCGCGGCTGGTGGAGTTCGACGCCGCGGTCTCGGTCGTCGCCCAGGCCGCCGCGCCCGACGCCGTCGCGGTGCTGGCCAAGGAGCGGCTGAACGCCCCCGACAGCGAGCACCTCACCCGGCGCTGGGCCGACGACTCGACCGTCCTGCGCCTCACCCCGGAGCGCTGACCTCCTGGGCGAGCGGGCTCACACCTGGGCGGTGACCTCGACGGGCCGGTCCGGGACGGGCTGAGGCCGGCCGCCCGCGGTGGCGGTCTGGGCGAGCAGCGCGCCGCCGAGCACGATCAGCCCGCCGACGATCTGGAACGCCCCCAGCCTCTCGCCGATCAGCGCCCACGCGACCACCGCGCCGCCGATGACCTCCAGCGAGGCGACCGCCGCCCCCACCGCCGCCGACAGCCGCTTCAGCATGTTCATGCTCAGGATGTACGCCAGCGCGGTCGCCACCAGCACCAGCCACAGGTACGCCCCCAGCACCGGCAACGTCGTGCCGCCCTGCGGGGCCACGGAACGGGTGAAGGCGTCCCAGGGGATGTCCCAGGGCCGCGCGAACGGGATCAGCACGACGGCCGAGCCGACCATCCCCCAGGCGACCAGGCCGAGCAGGTCGATGTCCGGGCCGAGGCTGTCGCCCATCAGGAAGTACCCGGCGCAGCACGCCCCGGCCAGCAGCCCGAGCATCAGGCCGAGCGCGTCCAGCCGCATGCCCTGCCACGCCTCGACGACGATCGCGAGGCCGGCGAACGCGACCACCGCGCCGACGTACGCGGCCCTGGCCAGGCGTACCTTGCGGACGAACCGGACCCAGGCCACCACCATCACCGGCGCCATGAACTCCAGCAGCAGCGCGATCCCCACCGGCAGCCGGGTGATCGCGACGAAGTAGAGCGACTGCACGCCCGCGACGGCCATCACCGTGTACAACCCCAGGAAGGGCAGCCGGGCACGCGGGATGTACAGCGCCCGGGGTCTCACCACCGCCAGCACCGCGACCAGCAGCAGCCCGGCGCCCGCCATCCGCGTCCAGACGGCCTCGATCGGCGCCAGCCCGGCCGCGATGAGGTACTTGGCCATCGGCCCGGAGAACGCGAAACAACACGACGACACGAATGCCAGTGCGAGCCCCGTCAACCTCATCGCTACCCCTACAGACCAGTAATCAGCGTTTAACGCGTTTGATACTGACATGCCAGGCAGCCGGGGCGCAACGGCGTCTCACTGTTAGCCTGGCCAACGTGAAGATCTTCGTGGCCCGGCTGGCGGGGACCCCCGTCTTCGACCCCACGGGCGATCAGATCGGCCGGGTCAGGGACGTCGTGGTGGGCCTGCGCATCACCGGGAATCCGCAGGTGCACGGCATGGTCGTCGAGGTGCAGCCGCGCCGCCGGGTGTTCCTCCCGATCACCCGCGTACGCCGCATCGAGGCGGGCGCCCTCGTCTTCACCGGACGGCTCAACATGCGCCGGTTCGAACAGCGCGCCACGGAGACGCTGGTGATCGGCGAGGTGCTCGACCTGTCCGTACGGGTCGGCGACGAGCCCATGACGGTCTACGACGTCGCCATGGAGGAGAGCCTGCCCTCCCGGTGGGAGATCACCAAGGTCGCACTCTTCAAGGGCCGCCGACGCGAGCCCAGGACGGTGGACTGGGGCGAGGTGTCCGGGTTCGACACCCTGCAGAAGGACCAGGGCGCGGCCGGCCTGATCGCCGCGTTCGAGTCGCTGCGCGCCGCCGACATGGCCAGCGCGCTGCACGAACTGCCCAGCAAGCGCCGCATCGAGATCGCCCGCGAGCTCGCCGACGACCGCTTGGCCGACGTGCTCGAAGAGCTGCCGCCCGACGACCAGATCGGCATCCTCGGCACCCTCGAACCCGAGCGGGCCGCCGACGTCCTGGAGGAGATGAGCCCCGACGACGCCGCCGACCTGCTGCACGACCTGCCCGAGGAGCAGGCGGCCCGGCTGCTGGCGCTCATGGAGCCCGGCGAGGCGGCTCCGGTGCGGCGGCTGCTGACCTACGCCGACGACACCGCGGGCGGCGTGATGACCAGCGAGCCCGTCATCCTGCCGCCCAACGCGACGGTGGCCGAGGCGCTGGCCCACATCAGGCAGCAGGACCTGCCGCCCGCCGTCGCCGCCCAGGTCTACGTGACCAGGCCGCCCACCGAGACGCCGACGGGCACGTACCTGGGGGTCTCGCACTTCCAGCGGTTGCTGCGCGAGCCGCCCTCGACGCTGCTCGGCCGCGTGCTCGACCCCTCGCTCGACCCGATCAGGCCCGACTTCACCCTGCGCCAGGTCCACGCCTTCCTGGCCCACTACAACCTGGTCGCCGCACCGGTCGTGGACGAACTGGGCAGACTGGTCGGAGCAGTGACCGTCGACGACGTACTCGACCACCTGCTTCCCGATAACTGGCGTGAGGGGGACGACCGTGACCACTGAACGACTCGACCAGCCGCGGGCGCTGCGCCGCTCGCTGCGTCCGCACTACGACCCCGAGGCGTTCGGCCGCCTGTCCGAGCGCATCGCCCGCTTCCTCGGGACGGCCCGGTTCATCGTCTACATGACGGTGTTCGTGGCGATCTGGGTGATCTGGAACATCGCCGCGCCCCCGGCGCTCAAATGGGACCCGTACCCGTTCATCTTTCTCACGCTGATGTTGTCGTTGCAGGCCAGCTACGCCGCGCCGCTCATCCTGCTGGCCCAGAACCGCCAGGACGACAGAGACCGCATCCAGTACGAGCAGGACCGCGAGACCGCCGACCGCAACCAGGCCGAGATCGAATACCTCACCCGCGAGATCGCCGGCCTGCGCCTGGCCCTGAACGAGGTCGCCACCCGCGACTACCTGCGCGCCGAGCTCAACCGGCTGCTGGAGGAGCTCAACAAACGTCAGTGACGTCGAGCCTGGCCAGCAACGCCCGCACCTCGCCGATGTCGCCGGCGCCCAGCAGGTCGAGGAACTGGCTCTTGACCCCGCGCAGGTAGGTGGGCGTGGCCTCGGCCAGCCGCTCGGCCCCCGGCTCCGTCAGCACCGCGAACAGCCCGCGGGCGTCGTCGGAGCACGCCTCCCGCCCGACCAGCCCGTGGCGCTGCAACCGGTCGATCAGCCTGGTCAGCCCACTGCGGGAGAGCAGCACGCGGTCGGCCAGGTCGTTCATGCGCAGCCGCCGCCCCGGCGCCTCGTCGAGCTGCGCCAGCACCTCGTACGAGGCCAGCGGCAGGTCGTGGGCCACGAGCAGTTCGGTCTCCAGGCGGCGGGCGATGCGGACCTGGGCCCGCTGCAACGTCCGCCAGACCGCCAGCTCCTCGGCGGTGAGCCCCTCGTCGCGCAGAAGAGTCACGCAGTAACCTTAGACGTTGTTGCACAGACACCTAACAGCGCGGATTAACTCAGCGGCTCCCCTGGTTCATACCATGGAGGGGCATCCTCACTGGCTTTCAGCGCCTGTCACACATAGACGACTAAGGAGGGACGGCACTCCCTCGTGCCGAGACTTCGATGGCACCAACCCAGGAACAGGTGACGGCCGCCCTCGCCACCGTCATCGACCCCGAGATCCGCCGCCCGATCACCGATCTCGACATGGTCAAGAACATCGAGATCGCCCCGGACGGCGCGGTGCGCGTGGGCGTCTATCTCACGGTGTCGGGCTGCCCGATGAAGGACACCATCACCCGCGACGTGAAGACGGCGGTCGCCAAGGTCGGCGGCGTGACGGACGTCCAGATCGAGCTCGACGTGATGAGCACCGAGCAGCGCAAGACCCTCCAGACCAAACTGAGGGGCGACCGCGGCCCGGAGAAGGAGATCCCCTTCAACCAGCCCGGCTCGCTGACCCGCGTCTTCGCCGTCGCGAGCGGCAAGGGCGGCGTGGGCAAGTCGTCGGTCACCGTCAACCTGGCCGCCGCCATGGCCTCCAGCGGCCTCAAGGTCGGCATCGTCGACGCCGACATCTACGGTCACAGCATTCCTCGCATGCTGGGCGCCGCCGAGCGTCCCACCAAGGTCGAGGACATGATCATGCCGCCGTCGGCGCATGACATCAAGGTCATCTCGGTCGGCATGTTCAAGCCCGAGGGCAACACGCCGGTCGTCTGGCGCGGGCCGATGCTCGACCGGGCGCTCCACCAGTTCCTGGCCGACGTCTACTGGGGCGACCTCGACGTCCTGCTGCTCGACCTGCCCCCGGGCACCGGCGACATCGCCATCTCGGTGGCCCAGCGGCTCCCGTCGGCGGAGATCCTGGTCGTGACCACGCCCCAGCAGGCCGCCGCCGAGGTGGCCGAGCGGGCCGGTTCGATCGCCGCCCAGACCCACCAGCAGATCGCCGGCGTGATCGAGAACATGTCCTGGCTGCCCTGCCCCCACTGCGACGAGCGCGTCGCCGTGTTCGGCGAGGGCGGCGGCCAGACCGTCGCCGACGCCCTGACCCGTACGCTGGGCGCCCGCGTCCCCCGCCTCCGCCAGGTGCCGATCGACCTGCGCCTGCGCGAGGGCGGCGACGAGGGCAAGCCGCTGGTGCTGACCGACCCCGACTCGCCCGCCGCCACGGAGCTGCGGAAGATCGCCGCGGGTCTGAGCAAGCGCTCCTCCAGCCTCAAGGGCATGCAGCTCGGCCTCGCGCCCAACCGCTCCTGACCCCTGACGCCGAACGGGCCCGCTCAAGCAAAGCTGAGCGGGCCCGTTTCGCGTCTGCAGAGCGAATCAGGTGGCCTCGGAGTCGTAGGGGGGCAACTCCCCATAGGCCAGCTCCACCGGCGGCTCAGGCGCGTCGTAGGACGACCCCACGGCGGCCGGCTCCAGGTCCTTCGGCCGGCCGTTCCAGTCGTCCTCGATGTCGTCGAGCAGGTGCTTGCGCACGAAGTTCTTCGGGTTGAGGTCGGCGGGGTCGAAGTTCTGGAACTCCGGCCCGAGGCCCGCCCGCAGGTCGTCACGCGCGTTGTTGGCCATGCGCCGCAGGTTGCGCAGGGTCTTGCCCGCCTGCGAGGCGGCCTGCGGCAACTTGTCAGGACCGAAGACCAGGAGCGCGATGACGATCAGCGCTCCGACCTCCATCCACCCGAGTCCGAACACCGTACGCTCCTACCCGCAGTCCACAATCCTCTCCACAGACTAAAGGCTCCAGCCCGTGGCTGAACCGTCTCCCCTGGGTCATATCACTCAGGAGAGATCTCTCAGGACGGAGTAGGCGCGGGCTGCTCGTCGGCGACGATGGTCAGGGTGGCGGTGCGTTCCTGGCCGGCGCGCTGGTACTTGACCGTGAGCTTGGCGCCCGGGGCCTTGCTGCGGATCAGGGCGATCAGCTCGTTGCCGTCCTGCAGCGTCAGGCCGTCGACCTCGATGATGACGTCGCCCGCCTTCAACCCGGCCTTGTCGGCGGGGCCGTTGGCGTCCACCGGCTGGCGGCCCTCGGCGGGCTCGGACGCGATGCGCACGCCCTGGCCCTTGTAGTCCTTGTCCAGCACGATGCCGATCTTGGGACGCTTGGCCTTGCCCGTGGTGATCAGTTCCTCGGCCACGCGGCGCGTCTGGTTCACCGGGATCGCGAAGCCGAGGCCGATGCTGCCGCTCTGGCTGCCCACCGAACGGCTCAGGGTGGCGATGGCCGAGTTGACCCCGACGACCTCGCCCCTGCCGTTCACCAGCGGGCCGCCGGAGTTGCCGGGGTTGATGGCGGCGTCGGTCTGGATGGCGCTGATGTAGGCCGGCTCCTCGGTGGCCGCGCCCGTCTCGTCGCCGGCGATGACCGGACGGTTGAGCGAGCTGACGATGCCGGTGGTCACCGTACCGGTCAGGCCGAGCGGCGAGCCGATGGCGATCACCGGGTCGCCCACCACGACCTGGTCGGAGTTGCCGAGGGTGATCTCGGGCGTGCCGAAGGTCTCCTCGGGCTTGACCACGGCCAGGTCGGAGCCCGGGTCGCGGCCGACGATGCGGGCGGCGGTGGTCTTACGGTTGTTGAACATGATCCGGATCTCGCCGCCCTTGGCGGCCATGGCGACCACGTGGTTGTTGGTCACCACGTAGCCGTTCTTGATCAGGAATCCGGAGCCGGACGCGCCCTCGGTGTTGGCGCCGTTGCCGACCTCCAGCGAGACCACGCTGGGCAGCACCCGCGCGGCCACGCCGGCCACCGAGTCGGGCGCCCTGTTGGTCGCGCCCGTCGGGACGGGGCCGAGGCTGTAGGAGGGGTCGGTGCCGCTGCTGCCGGTGCGCGTGAGCAGGTACGTGCCGAGGCTGCCGAGCACGGAGGCGACCAGGGCGATGGCCACGGCGATCGCGATCAGGGCGCCGGTGTTGAGGCCGCGCCTGGGCAGCGTGCCCGCGCCGGGCGCGCCGGGCGGCGGTGGCGAGCATCCCGGGCCCATGCCCATGGCCTGGCGCGGCGGCGGCGGCTGGTGCCCGCCGTACGCGCCCATGAACGGCGGCGGCTGCGGCGGCCGTGGCCCGGTCTCCGCCGGCCCGAAGGACGGGCTCTCGTACGCCCGCGTGCCCCCGGGGCTTTCGAAGAACGGCCCCTCGTAGGCCCGCGTGCCCCCGGGAGTCTCGAAGAACGGCCCCTCGCTCCCCCGCGAGGCGCCGGGGCTCTCGAAGGAGGGCCCCTCATAGGCCCGCGCGCCCCCCTGCGCCCCGGACGGCCCACCGCCCTCGTACGGCGACGGCGGCGCCCCCTCGGAACGCCCCACCGGCTCGTACGGCGACGGGCCCGAAGGCTCGGAAGGACCCTGCGGCTGGTACGGCGGCGCGCCAGGCTCGGAGTAGCCCTGCGGCTGGTACGGCGGCGCGCCAGGCTCGGAGTGGCCCGGCTGCTCGGCGCGGCCGGACGGGTCGCCCCAGGACGCGCCGAACGAGGCGGGCGGGTCGGACCGCCGGTCCGCGTGCTCGCCCGTCTCCTCGGCGGGCAGGAATTCCGGCCGCCCCTGTGGCTCGGGGAAGTCCGACGTTGTGCGTCCTTCTCCGGGGCGCGTCTCGTCGGTCATCTACGTCTCACCACTCCTTGCTCGGCCACCGCAATCTTCGCTCTTGCGGCATACGAGGGTCATAAAAGGCTTTGTTTGCGACAAATACCGAACCCAGATCGTATGCCCCTAGCATCGTCGACTACGCCAACCCGAGTATCCCAGGCGAATCCCAGGTTCAGGGCGTGGCGGTCGGCGGCGCGCTGGTGACCGGCGACTGCTGTACCCGCCAGAGCTCGACCGGCGGCGGGGTGTGCGCCCCCGTGCCCGAGACCGCGAAGAAGGTGCCGAGCGCCACGGCGGCGGACACCACGCCCACCGCGACGTACGCGCCGCGCCGCCTACCGCCCCGGCCAGGGCCCGAAGCCCCACCGGTGGCGTCCCTGCGCGGGCGGTTGTCCAGGGGCGCGATGCTGTGGGGCCCAGGAATGGGCACCCCCCCGAACGTACGGGAAGGGAAAGGGCGCTCCCTCGGCGGCAACGGACCACCCGGCTCCGCCATGCGCAGCAGCGACATGGTCAGATCGGCCGGCATCGCCGGGCCGTCGAGCGAACGCAGGCGCGACTTCAGCGCCCGCATCGACTCGACCTCTCGCCGGCAGTCAGCGCAGAAGGTCAGGTGGGCGAGCGCGCGATCGCGCTCGGCGTGGTTCAGCTCTCCGTCGACCAGCGCCGAAACACGTTCTCCAAGATGAGCCATATCAGACTTCCTCCCCACGGATCACGGTCGGGGGGAGTTGGGTAGTACGGGGGGCTCGGTGGTCGAGCGCCTCCCGCAACTGCGCCCGGCCACGGTGAATACGGCTTCGGACCGTACCCAGCTTGACGCCGAGCGTGGCCGCGATCTCCTCGTAAGACAGGCCCTCGATGTCACACAGCACGATCGCGGCCCGGAACTCGGGGGCGAGCGCGTCGAGGGCGGCTTGGATATCGGGCTCGAGGTGGGCGTCGTCGAACGCCTGCGCCGGCGACGGCTCACGACCGCGCAGCCGCTCGGCGGCGTCGTCGGCCAGTCCCTCGAACCGGATGCGCTGCTTGCGCCGCGCCATGTCGAGGAACAGGTTCGTCGTGATCCGGTGCAGCCACCCCTCGAACGTGCCGGGGGTGTAGCTCGACAGCGACCTGAAGACCCGGACGAAGACCTCCTGCGTGAGGTCCTCGGCATCGTGGACATTGCCGGTAAGCCGGTACGCCAGCCGGTACACACGCGCGGAGTGAGTCCGCACCACTTCCTCCCATGTGGGAGGAGTCCAATCAGACGACACGGGAGTATCCGCCTGGTGGTCGCTTTCGTCCACCAGCACTCCTCTCTCTGGGACCACCGCTACCGCCATAGTGCCTGGTTTCGTCCCTTCGTGCGCACTGCCTGCCTTCCGGACCGGCAAAGCCCGTTTAAACCTGCAACGCCGTCGGCCCCTCCTGAGTTCCCGTGCAGGCGTGTCTCCCCTAGGCTGCGATCGGTGACCAATCGCACGAAAGTGGGGGGAGGAGGCCGATGACCAGTCCGGTGGAGGCCACTCTGGCCTATGCGGAGCAGTTCCATCACGAGGATGAGATCCTGCACGCGGCGCGTCAGCGCGGGCTGGAGATGGGTGCGGTGCCCATCCTTCCCGGGGGCGGGGCGGCGCTCAGCTTCATCGCCACCGTCGTCAACGCCAAGTCGGTCGTCGAGATCGGCACCGGCTGCGGCGTCTCGGGGTTGTGGCTGCTGCGCGGCATGCGCGGCGACGGCACGTTGACCAGCGTCGACGTCGAGCCCGAGCACCAGCGCCTGGCCCGGCACGCGTTCGCCGAGGCGGGTTTCTCCGGCGGGCGGGTGCGGCTGATCTCCGGCCGGGCGCTCGACGTGCTGCCCCGGCTGTCCGACGGCGGCTACGACATGGTCTTCGCCGACGGCGCGAAGCAGGAGTACGCCGACTACCTGGCCGAGGCGGTGCGCCTGCTGCGCGTGGGCGGCGTGGTGGCCTTCGACAACGCGCTGTGGCACGACCGGGTGGCCGATCCCGCGCAGCGCGACCCCGACACGGTCTCGCTGCGCGAGCTGGGCAAGCTGGTGCAGGGCGACGACCGGCTGCGCTCGGTGCTCATGCCCTTGGGCGACGGCCTGCTGGCCGCCGTCAAGATCGCTCAGTAGCTCCGCGGGTCAGCCACTCCAGCAGCACGCGTACGCCGAACCCGGTCGCGCCCTTGGTCAGGACGCCCTCGTCGACCGTGCTGCGGCCGACCCCGGCGATGTCGAGGTGCGCCCACGGGCGCTTGCCCGCGAACTCCCGCAGGAACAGCGCCGCCGTGATCGAGCCCGCGCCGTAGCGGGAGCCGCTCTCGACGTTGGCCAGGTCGGCGATCGACGACTCCAGGGCGGGGGCGTAGTCGTCGATCAGCGGCATGCGCCAGAGCCGGTCGTCGCTGCTCTCGCCGGCCGCGACGAGCTCGGCGGCCAGGTCGTCCTCGGAGGCGTAGACGGCGCCGACGTTCCTGCCGAGCGCCACGGAGATGGCCCCGGTGAGGGTGGCGATGTCCACGACCGCGTCGGGGTCGAGCTCGGCGTCGGCGTAGGCCAGGGCGTCGGCCAGCACGAGCCGGCCCTCGGCGTCGGTGTTCAGCACCTCGACCGTGCGGCCGCCGTAGTGCCTGATGACGTCGCTGGGACGCTGGGCGGTGCCGGACGGCATGTTCTCGGCGGCGGCGATCAGGCCCGTGACGCGTACGGGGGCGCCGAGCGCGGCCAGCGCGCGCAGCACGGCGATCACCACCGCGCCGCCCGCCATGTCGGTCTTCTGGGTCTTCATGTTCTCGGTCGGCTTGAGCGACAGGCCGCCCGAGTCGAACGTGATGCCCTTGCCCACCAGCACGACGTGCCGGTCGGCCGGTCCGTCGGGGGTGTAGGAGAGCTGGATGAGCCGGGGCGGCCGGGCCGAGCCGCGCCCGACGGCCAGGATGCCGCCGAACCCCTCGGCCTGGAGCTGCTCCTCGTCCCACACCCGCACCGGCAGGCCCTGCTCGGCGGCCCGCTCGGCCAGCCAGGCGGGATGCTTGACCGAGGACGGCATGTTGGCCAGGTCGCGGGCCAGCGCGACGGCCCCGGCAACGACCTCAGCCCGCTTGACCTGCTCCTCGTCGGCGCCCGCGAGCACGATCGCCCGCACGCTCTTCCGACCCTCTTTGCCGATCTTGAAGGTGTACGCGGCCAGCAGCGCGGCCTCGGCGAACGCCGCGACGTCACCCTCGGGCGGGACCACGGTCAGCGTGTCGCGCCCCTTGGCCTTGCGCGCCAGCGCCGCGCCGGCCCTGCGCAGCGCCCGCGGCGAACCGTCGCCCACGCCGTAGAGGAGCACGCGCCCGATCCCGTCGGCCCGTGCCACCGGGACCTCGACGATCTCGCCCGCCTCCCCCTTGGCCTCGTAGTGGGCCAGCAGGTCGGCGACCGGCAGGTGCAGCTCGACCGCGGGACTGAGGTCGGCGGTGTAGGGCACGGCCAGCAGCTCGGCACCTTCGGGGACCTCGGTGACCACAGAGGCGGTGGTCTCGATGGGCACGGCAATCCCTCCAAACGTCGGCGACCCTGGCGCCGGACTTACGCCAGGGTCGGAGGATCAGGTTGTCTCGGGAGCTCTCAGCCGACGACGTTCTTCAACGCCTCGCCGAGAGCCTTCGCCTCGTCGGCGGAAATCTCCACGACGAGCCGGCCGCCACCTTCGAGAGGGACCCGCATGACTATGCCGCGCCCTTCCTTGGTGACCTCGAGCGGACCATCGCCGGTCCGCGGCTTCATCGCCGCCATGCGTGCATCCCTTCCTGCCTTGGGCTCCCGCGGCCCGCGATTTCCGACCGCCCGAGGGGGTGGTCGGCGCATTCACGTCTTCTGTGATGTCCTATTCTCCCGCATCGAGAGCCCTCATGGGTAACGATCTCCTCCCAGAATGCGTTGTCGAGGCAGGCGATGGCGGCCAAACTGGACTTCGTGCACGCTCGCGCCGCTCTCTTCGATCTGTACGGAGACCACCTGCGTTCGCGCGGTGGACAGGCGACCGTGGCCGCGCTCGTACGGCTCATGAAGCCCCTGGAAATAGCGGCTCCCGCCGTCCGTACGGCGGTCTCGCGGATGGTCCGGCAGGGCTGGCTGCGCCCGCTGCGGCTCCCCCAGGGAGCCGGCTACGGCCTCACCCCGAAGTGTGTCAGGCGCCTTGATGAGGCAGCGCTGAGAATTTACCGATCAGGGACACTCGCCTGGCACGGCCGCTGGCACATGATCGTCTTCGAGCCGGTCAGGGAGCGCCAGCGCAGGGAGCGGATCAGGGCCGACCTCACCTTCCTCGGCTACGCCTGCCTGTCGGAGACGACGTGGATCGGGCCGCGTTCCTCCGCCGAGCTGGACAACCTGCTGGAGAGCGAGGACGTACGGGCCGACCGGTTCGACGCGGCGCTGGAGGGCGACCCGCGCGAGCTGGTGGCGCGGGCCTGGGATCTGCGGGCCATCGGCGAGGCGTACGAGCACTGGCACACCGAAGCTGTCACGCTGATCAGCACGCTGCCCGACGACGCGCCACCCGACCGGGTGTTCGCGACCAGGAGCAGGCTCGTGCACGGTTGGCGCAACTTCCTGTTCCGCGATCCCGGGCTGCCGGCCGAGCTGCTGCCCGCGGGCTGGCCCGGCGAGAAGGCCCGCACGTTCTTCGAGCAGGAGGCCACCAGGCTGCTGCCCGCAGCCGCCGCGTTCGTCGACAGGGAGCTCATGTGATCCGCTACGACATGGCCGACGCCGTCGCCACCCTCACCCTCGACCGGCCCGAGTCGATGAACTCGCTCACGGCCGAACTCAAGGCCGCGCTGCTGGAGGCGGTGGGAAGGGCGGCGGCCGACACCGAGGTCAGAGCGGTCCTGCTCACCGGCTCGGGCCGGGCCTTCTGCGCGGGCCAGGACCTGCGCGAGCACGCCGACAACCTGGCGGCGGGCCGCGGGCTGGCCAACACCGTGCGCGAGCACTACAACCCCGTCGTCGAGCTGATCGCGACCATGCCCAAGCCGGTCGTGGCGGCGGTCAACGGCGTCGCGGCCGGTGCGGGCGCGGCCCTGGCGTTCGCCTGCGACCTGCGGGTCGCCTCCGACCGGGCCAAGTTCGCGCTGGCGTTCGCGGGCATCGGCCTCGCGCCCGACTCCGGCGCGTCCTGGACGCTCCAGCGGCTGGTCGGCCGGGGCCGGGCCACCGAGCTGATGTTGCTCGGCGAGCCGCTCGACGCGGCCCGAGCTCTCGAACTCGGCCTGGTCACGCGCGTGGTCCCCGCCGACGACCTGCTGAAGACCGCCCACGAGCTGGCCGTACGCCTGGCCGCCGGCCCGACCGCGGCCTACGCCGCCACCAAGCGCGCGCTGGCCCACGCCGCCACCCACTCGCTGACCGACTCCCTCGCGCTGGAGGCCGACCTCCAGGACGCGTGCGTGGCCACCCAGGACCATCAGGACGCCACCCGCGCCTTCCTGGCCAAGGAACGGCCGGTGTTCCGGGGGCGTTGAGCGGCGTGCCGGACTTCGACGCACTGCGCGCGACCGCGACGACGCTGCTCACGGGCGGCGTGTTCGACGACCCGGCACGTGCCGCCCCGGTGCGCAGGCTGGGCAGGCGGGCCACGTCCCTGCTGGCCGGCATGGCGCCCGGCGGGCTCTGGGACGACCTGCCGCCCGAGGGCGGGCCCGGCAACGTCACGGGTTGTCACCAGCGGCTGCGGCTGGTCACCACCGCCTGGGCCACGCCCGGGACCGTCCAGCACGCCGACGACGCCGTGCTGCTGCTGGCGCAGGGGGCTCCGGAGGCGTACCGGAGGCGGTTCAGGGAGCTGGCCAAGGGGTGGATCGAGCGGTGTTCCGCGCGTCCGTACCTGGCCCACGCGGACGTGCCGGCGACCCGGCGGGCCGTGGACGTGCTGGGCGATCCGGGTGTGGCGGCCGCGCCGGGTCCCGTCGGGCACTTCGTGTTCCCCGACATGGACCGGGTGGTCCACCGGCGTCCCGGCTGGTCGTACGCGATCGGCATGTCGTCGCGGCGGGTGGCGGCGTACGAGGCCATCAACGGGGAGAACCCGCACGGCTGGTACACCGGCGACGGCATGACCTACCTCTACACCGGCGATCCCGGCCAGTTCGGGCACGACTTCTGGCCGACCGTGGACCCGTACCGGCTGCCGGGGACGACGGTGGACACCCGCGAGCGCGCGGACCTGCACATGGTCGCCCGCCGCCCGGACAACGCGTGGGCCGGCGGCGCGACGCTGGCGGGCCGGTACGGCGCCGCCTCCATGGAGGTGATCGGCGACGGCGTGCCGACACGGGCCCGCAAGTCGTGGTTCTGCCTGGACGCGGCCGTGGTCGCCCTGGGCAGCGGCATCCGCGGCTCCGGCGGGCACACCGTCGAGACCGTGCTGGAGAACCGGGCCACCGAGGCCGAGCCGTTCCTCGCCGACGGGTGGGCGCATCTGGAGGGGACCGGCGGTTACGTGTTCGAGGGCACGCCGCTGAGCCTCACGGAGAGGCGTACGGGCCGGTGGCACGACATCAACTCCGGGGACGACACCGGCGGCGCCCTGGAGCCCGTCTCACGGCGTTACGTGACGATCTGGTACGACCACGGCATCGACCCGGCCGACGCCGCGTACGCGTACGTGCTGCTGCCCGGCGCCTCGCGCGAGCGCACCCGCGCCTTCCACCGGGATCGGCCGGTGGCGGTGCTGGCCAACACGCCGCTGGTGCAGGCCGTACGGGCGGGCGGACTGTGGGCGGCCACGTTCTGGGCGGCCGGTACGGCCGGCGTGCTGACCGCCGACGCGCCCTGCGTGGCCCTGGTACGGCGGCGCGGCACGCGCATCGACGTCGCCGTGGCCGATCCGGGCAGGACGGTGGAGGCCGTGACGCTGACACTCGGCCTGCCGGCCCACGGCGTGCTGCGGGCCGACGACACCGTCACCGTCACGCCCGGCGCGCGCCCGCGGGTCACCGTCAAGCTGGGCGGGTCGGCCGGGCGTACGCACGCGGCGGCGCTCAGCGGGCCAGGCAGCCCTCGATATGGTCGTTGACCAGGCCGATGGCCTGCATCAGCGCGTACGCGGTGGTCGGGCCGACGAACTTGAACCCGTGTTTCTTCAGCTCCTTGGCCAGGGCCTTGGAGCCGGGGGTGATCGCGGGCACGTCGGCCATCGTCCTCGGCACCGGCGCGTCGGGGTCGGCGAAGCGCCACACCAGCTCCGACAGGCCCTCGGGCAGGGCGAGCGCGGCCCTGGCGTTGCCGATCGCGGCCTCGATCTTGGCCCGGTTGCGCACGATCCCGGCGTCGCCGAGCCGCCGTTCGACGTCGTGCTCGGTGTAGTCGGCGACCTTCACGATCGAGAAGCCGTCGAAGGCTGCGCGGAAGTTCTCCCGCTTGCGCAGGATCGTCAGCCACGACAGGCCCGACTGGAACGCCTCCAGCGCCACGCGCTCGAAGACCTCGTCGTCGCCCTTGAGCGGACGGCCCCACTCCTCGTCGTGGTAGGTGATGTACATCGGGTCGGCCATGCCCGGCCAGGTGCACCGGATGAGTTCGGTCACGGCCGCTCGTCCCCGTCCTTGGCCGGGGTGGCGTGCACGGACTCGTCCTTTTCCTTGGCCTGCTTTTCCTGGTCTTCCGGTTCTTCGGCGGCCTTGTCGTCCTCCGGCAGGCGCCACTCCGGCTCCTCGGACGGGTCGCGCAGCTCGGGCTCGGCCTCCCACACCACCGACTCGCCGCTCGACGTGACCGGGTCTCCGGTCTCGGGCAGCTCTCTCGGCGTGGTGGGCGCCTCCGGCTCGTGGTCGGTGCGCAGCCCGGCGCCCGCCGCGGCGTAGATCTCCTGCCGCGCGTGCAGCCTGCTGGACAGCAGCTCCGACACCCGCTGCTCCAGCACGGCGATCCTGGTGTCGCGGGCGCTGATGGCGTTCGCGGCCCGGCGCAGGGTCTCGTCGACGCTCTGCGTGTGGTAGCCGACCAGGTTGACCGGCAGTTGGAGCGCCATGAAGTCGACGGCCGTGAGCTGACCGGCCTCGGGCAGGTCGAGCGGCGGCACGTCGGGCGGGAACTCGGTCAGCTCCCCGCCTCTGCCGAGGGAGACCAGGACCACGCAGGCCAGGATGGCGATCGCGGCGATGGCGAGTATGACCAGCACATTGGCATCGTACTCATATGGTGGAGCACGTTCAGCGATCTACCACAAGTGTGCCCAATCCGGGGCGTGCTGGTCAGCCGGTGGCCTCGCCCAGTTCGGCGATGCTCGGGCGTACGGGCTGGGGACGTGCTTCGAGGTGGGCGAACGCCTCCTCGACCGTGGTCGTCCAGGAGATGGCGTCGAAGACGTCGGCCCGGGTGAAACCCTCGGCGTGCATGCCGGTGACGAGTTGCCTGAGCGGTTCGTACAGGCCCCAGGGGTCGAGGATCACCAAGGGGCGGTCGTGGATGCCGAGCACCCGCGCCGTCCAGATCTCGAACAGCTCCTCCAGGGTGCCGATGCCGCCGGGCAGCACGAGGAAGGCGTCGGAGCGGGCGTCCATGACGCCCTTGCGCTCGCGCATCCCGGCGGTGACGATCAGCTCGTCGGAGTCGTTGTCGGCCACCTCGATGTCCACCAGCACCTGCGGGATCACACCGATCGTGAACCCGCCGGCCGCGCGGGCGGCGGCGGTGACCGCGCCCATGCACGAGACCGTGGCGCCGCCGCTCACCAGCGTGTGGCCACGCCTGGCGAGCTCGGCGCCCACCTCCCGGGCCAGGTCGACGTACTTCCTGTCGATGCGGAGGCTGGAGGCGCAGAAGACGCAGATGTTCACGGGCCGACAGCTTATTGGGGCTCGGCGGTCTGGGCGGCGGCGGCCTCCAGCTCCTCCTCCCGCTGCCGGGAACGGGCCCGGTCGGACTCGACGATGATCCGCACGGCCTCGTCGGGGTCGTCGGTGACCGAGATCAGGTCGAGGTCCTGGGGGGCGATCTTGCCGGTGCCGAGCAGGGTGCTCTTGATCCAGTCGAGCAGGCCGCTCCAGAACTCCGAGCCCATCAGCACGACCGGGAACGAGGTGACCTTGTGGGTCTGGACCAGCGTCAGCGCCTCGAAGAGCTCGTCGAGCGTGCCGAAGCCGCCGGGGAGCGCGATGAAGCCGCGCGAGTACTTCACGAACATCGTCTTGCGCACGAAGAAGTAGCGGAACTCGATGCCGAGGTCGACGTAGTCGTTCATGCGCTGCTCGAAGGGCAGCTCGATGCCGAGCCCGACCGACACCGCGCCCTCGACCTCGACGGCGCCCCGGTTGGCTGCCTCCATCACGCCGGGACCGCCGCCGGTGATCACCGCGTAGCCGGACTCGGCCAGCGCCCGGCCGAGTCGCCGGCCCATCTGGTACTCGGGGGTGCCCTCGGGGGTGCGGGCCGAGCCGAAGACCGTGATCGCCGCGGGCAGCTCGGCGAGCTGGCCGAACCCCTCCACGAACTCGGCCTGGATGCGCAGCACCCGCCACGGGTCCATGTGCACCCAGTCGGAGGGCCCCTGCCGGTCGAGCAGCCGCTGATCGTGGGTCGAGCTGGGCACGAGACTGCCGCGGACGACCGCCTGCCCCTGACGGCGTTCGGCTCGTTGCTTCTGTTCCATGGTGGTCACGCTAGTCCTCTCCGTACGCGGCCCGACGCGCCGCTCCCGCCCCCGGCCGCTGCCCCCGAGGCACCTGCTTCGAGGATGAACGCCCAGGTCGAAGGCCGGATGAAGCCCTCGAAAAAAACTTGGGAAAAGCAGGGAACCGAATTTCGACCCCCCTGCGTCTAACTGCCGAGGGTGCTGCTCGGGACTGAAAGTGGCTTTCCCCGCCAAATGGCCGGCGAGGAAAGCCACTTTCATATTGTGAGCCAGTCCAGCAGGGCCCGCTCGCTCTCCACGATTTTCGGCAGCGACACGTACTCGCCCTGCTGGTGTGCCAGGTTCGGGTCTCCGGGGCCGTAGTTCACGGCCGGGACGCCGAGCGCGGAGAAGCGGGAGACGTCCGTCCAGCCCAGTTTGGCCCTCGGGGTGCCGCCGACGGCGGCGGTGAAGGCGGCGGCCACGGGATGCGTCAGGCCCGGCCTGGCCCCCGGCGCCGCGTCGAGGAAGCTCACCTCGTAGCCCTCGAACACCTCGCGTACGTGCCGCTCGGCCTGCTCGATCGTCAGGTCGGGGGCGAAGCGGTAGTTGACCGTGACCACGCACTCGTCCGGGATCACGTTGCCGGCCACGCCGCCGCGCACCGCGACCGCGTTGAGCCCTTCGTGGTACTCGAGGCCGTCCACCACCGGCAGGCGTGCCTCGTAGGCGTTCAGCCTGGCCAGCACCGGCTCGATGCCGTGGACGGCGTTGACGCCGAACCACGACCTGGCGCTGTGGGCGCGCTTGCCGGTCACGGTGACGTCGGCGCGCAGGGTGCCCTGGCAGCCGCCCTCGATCACGCCGTCGGTCGGCTCCATCAGCACCGCGAAGTCGGCCGCCAGCCACTCGGGGTGGTCCCTGGCGACCCTGGTCAGGCCGTTGCGCTCGGCCTCGATCTCCTCGCAGTCGTAGAAGACGTACGTCACGTCCCGGTTCGGGGCCGGGACGGTGGCCGCCAGCCGCAGCGCGACCGCCACGCCCGCCTTCATGTCGGAGGTGCCGCAACCGTAGAGCAGGTCGCCCTCCACCCGGCTGGGCAGGTTGGCGGCGACCGGGACCGTGTCGAGGTGGCCCGCGATCAGCACCCGCTCGGCGCGGCCGAGGCCGGTGCGGGCGACGACGGTCTCGCCGGACCGGTCCACCTTCAGGTGCGGCAGGGCGGTGAGCGCCTGCTCGACCGCGTCGGCCAGGGCCTTCTCGCCGCCGCTCACCGACTCGATGTCCACGATCGCGGCGGTCAGCGCGCGTACGTCCTGCGTCAGGTCCAGCATCAGGTGTTCACCCCATGTTCGCGCAGCACCTCGTTGAGTGCCGCCTTGTCGTGCCGCTGCTCCGGCTCCAGGCGCTTGATCACCAGCACGCACGGCAGTCCGAACGTGCCCCCGGGGAACTCCTTCTGCCGCGTGCCGCCGACCGCCACGCACCAGTCGGGCACCCTTCCCCGGGCCAGTTCCTCGCCCGTCCGCACGTCGATCACCGGGATCGTGCCGGACAGGATCGTGCCCGCCCCGATCACCGCGCCCCGGCCCACCCGGGCGCCCTCGACGATCATCGAACGGCTGCCGATGAACGCGTCGTCCTCCACCACGACCGGCACCGCGCCGGGCGGCTCCAGGCCGACGCCGATGCCCACGCCGCCGGACAGGTGCACGTTCTTGCCGATCTGGGCGCAGGAGCCGACCGTGGCCCATGTGTCGACCATGGTCCCCGAGTCCACGTACGCGCCGATGTTCGTGAACGACGGCATCAGCACCACGCCCGGCGCCAGGTAGGAACCCCAGCGGGCGATGGCGCCCGGCACCACGCGAACCCCGTCGAAGGAGGTCTTCAGCGGCACCCGGTCGTGGTGCTGGAAGTCGCCCACCTGGGAACGTGCCATTCCCAGCAGCCGGAAGCTGAGCAGGATCGCCCGTTTGGCCCGCTCGTCCACCACGACCTCGCCGCCGACGACACGCGCGACCCGCACCTCGCCCCTGTCCAGCAGGTCGACCGCGCCGACCACCTGGATACGGGCCTCCACGTCGGCCGGGGACAGCTCCGCGCGTCGTTCCCACAGCTCGTCCACCACCGGGGACATCACGTGACTCATGGCCCCGGAGCTTATCCGGCCGGGTAGGTTCTTCAGGGTGCGCCTGCGCTTCTCCCGTGGAGTCATCACCATCGCGATCATCGTCGTGGTCCTCGCCGTCGGTGTCTCCGTGGGGCTCTACCTCCTGCTCAAGCGGGCGAAGCCGCTGGTTCTCCCGGAGGCCTACTGCGCGCTGCGCACGCCCGAGGGCGCCCTGTCCCTCGATCCGGAGCAGGCGCAGATCTCCGCCACGATCGCCGCCGTCGCGGCCCGCCGCCGCCTGCCCGAGCGGGCCGTGGTGATCGCGTACGGCACCGCGTTGCAGGAGTCGAAGCTGCGCAACCTCGACTGGGGCGACCGCGACTCGGTGGGCGTGTTCCAGCAGCGCGAGTCGCAGGGCTGGGGGCGCAAGAAACAGCTCATGGACCCGGTCTACGCCACCAACAAGTTCTTCGCCGCGCTGGTCAAGGTCAAGAACTACCGCAAGCTGCCGCTGGCCGAGGCCGCCCAGGCGGTGCAGCGCTCGGCGGGCGGTTACGCGTACGCGCAGCACGAGCAGGACGCCAAGATCCTGGCCGCCGCCTTCACCGGCCGCGTCCCGAAGGCCGTCGACTGCTGGTATCCGCCGGGCAAGCAGACGCCCGAGCCGCAGGCCAGGACCGCCGAGGCGCGCAAGCAGCTCGCCAGGGCGCTCGGCGACACGACGATCACCACGAAGAAGCGGGGCTGGCTGGTGGCGTCCTGGTCGGTGGCGCATGCGGAGAAGTTCCGCCTGCGCCGTGTCGGCTACAGCGGCGCGACCTGGGTCAACGCGGTCGACGCGGACGGCTGGAAGAAGGCCGGCCAGGCCGGCGACGCGGAGGTCGAGCTGTCGTAGGGGCGGGCGTCAGGTCGCACGGGTGACGATGGTGATGGAGCCCGGCGGCAGCGGCTGGGCGTAGCTGGCGCTCCAGGTGTGGCCCTGGATGCGTTCGAAGGAGAGCAGGCGCCCGTCGGAGGCGTGGTAGTCGGCGAAGTCGAGCAGCCCGCGCTCGGGGGTGTCGGTCTCGCCCTCGCTCCTGAAGGCGGCGGTGCCCCGCTGGATGGGGAAGAACTCGACGCCTTCCATGATCAGCATGCTCTTCGCCGGGACCATGCCCTGTGCGGGCACCTCGGTCCACAGGAGCACCTCCAGGTGGGACGCCTCACCGGCGGCCCTGCCCTCGCGCACCTCGACCGAGAGCCACAGGCGGCGGCGGGCGACGTCGCGCAGCAGGTACTCGATCCACTGCTGGCCCTGCCAGGAGACGAACATCGCGCCGAGCACACGGTAGGGAGTGCCGTGGACCTCGATCCGGTCGCCGACCTGGATGGTGCGAGGGTCGGCGTAGTCGGTGCCGGCATGCCCGGGAGCGTCGACCGGCGCCGGCAGCGGGGTCTCGACCGGAGCGGTCTCGACCGGCACCGGCGGCGGCGGCGCGCTCGCCCGGCCCCTCCTGTCCTGCCGCATGGTGGCCAGGAACGCCCCCAGCAGCAACAGGACGGTGGCGATGCTCAGCCCGAGTACGACCATGGAGGTCATGCTCATCGATCAGCTCGCTCCACTCGCGGTCTGTCTCGGCAGACGCCTTTATCAATTTGTTCGTGCGTTACGACGGGCGATCCTACTGGAGGCGGCGCACCGCCGCACTGATGCGTTCGTCGGTGGCGGTGACGGCTACGCGGATGTGCCGTTCACCAGCTGATCCGTAGAAGTCTCCCGGCGCAACCAAAATGCCGATTTCGGAGAGCTTACTCACTTGATCCCAGGCGTTCTGCCCATTCGACGCCCATAGGTACAGACCGGCCGTCGAGTGGTCGATGGTCCACCCGGCCCGCTCCAGCGCGGGACGCAGGACGGCGCGGCGCGCGGAGTACAGCTCGCGCTGGCGTTCGGCGTGCGTGTCGTCGCCGAGCGCGACCGCCATCGCGTCCTGGACCGGCTTCGGCATGATCATGCCGGCGTGCTTGCGCGTCTCCAGCAGCCGCTTGACCAGGACGGGGTCACCCGTCACGAACCCGGCCCGGTAGCCGGCCAGGTTGGAGCGCTTGGAGAGCGAGTGGACGGCGAGCAGCCCCTCGTGGGAGCCCCCGCAGACGTCGGGATGGAGGATGGAGACCGGCTGCTCTTCCCAGCCGAGCTCGATGTAGCACTCGTCGGAGGCCACGACCGTGCCGCGCTCGCGGGCCCAGGCGACCACCTTGCGCAGGTGCTCGGCGGGCAGCACGCGGCCCGTCGGGTTGCCCGGGGAGTTGATCCACAGCAGGTCGACGTGTTCGGGACCGACCGACAGGGTGCTGTCGGAGGCGGTCGCGGTCGCGCCGGCCAGCCTGGCGCCCACGTCGTAGGTGGGATAGGCCAGCTCGGGGAAGACCACGCGCCCGGCGCCGAGGTAGGTGGGCAGCCAGGCGACGAACTCCTTGGAGCCGATCAGCGGGAGCACGTCCCGCTGGTCGACGGTGACGCCGTGGCGGCGTCGCAGCCAGCCCGCGGCGGCCTCGCGCAGGGCGTTCGTGCCGTGGGTCAGCGGGTAGCCGGGGCTGTCGGCGGCCTGCCTGAGCGCCTGCTGGACGGCCTCGGGCACCGGATCGACGGGCGTGCCGACCGAGAGGTCGACGATGCCGTCGGGATGCGCCAGGGCACGTTCCTTGTACGGTTCGAGGCGGTCCCAGGGGAAGTCGGGCAGCTTGTTCACGGTTCTCCAGGGTCGCTCGTGGCCGTACACGCCTGACGTGGACACGTGCGGACGGGGTCCGTCCGGTGTGGACGGCCCCCGGCGCACGTGTCGTACGCGACTCGCTAGTGGTCCTCACCCTGCGGCGGCAGTGCGGCCACCACCGGGTGGTCCTTCTCGATCTTGCCGACCTTCGAGGCGCCTCCGGGCGAGCCGAGGTCCTCGAAGAAGTCCACGTTCGCCTTGTAGAAGTCCTTCCACTGCTCGGGAAGGTCGTCCTCGTAGAAGATGGCCTCGACGGGGCACACAGGCTCGCACGCGCCGCAGTCCACGCACTCGTCGGGGTGGATGTAAAGCATGCGCTCGCCCTCGTAGATGCAATCGACGGGGCACTCCTCGATGCACGCCTTGTCCAGGACGTCCACGCAAGGCTGCGCGATGACGTAGGTCACCTCGAGCTCCTTTTTCTCCGCACCATGGCATGACACTGACCGCGGTTTGCTACGTCCTAGTATTGCCGTGCTTGCCAGCTGGCCGAAACGGAGGGTGGCAAACTCATGGCCGCACGCCTCGTCATCGCGATCACAACTCAGGACATAGGCACACGGATTACCACTCGAAGACGCGTATCTGAGGGCTTTCGGGACGCCGTCGGAGTGCTCGAAGCCTGGCAGGACGGCGTGTTGCGCGTCCGCAAGCGGGACGGCACGCTGGTGGAGATCGACGAGAGAACGCTGGTCGCGGCCAAGGTCGTTCCGGTCGCGCCTCCTCGACCTCGGCCGATGTAACGGTAAGTATTCATTGTGTGACCGTACGTACCTGCGCCGCCGCAGCAGCCATTCTCGCCAGCGCCGGATGCGGCGCGTCCACTTCCCAGTCCACGTCCGACGAGGCCAAGAGCCTGCCGCCGCTCAACGTCCGGGCCGCCTCGCTGAAGCAGGGCTTCGGGACCATGGGCCGCCTCACCGAGGCCGCCAAGCACGAGGGCCAGCTCAACGTGATCGCCCTGCCGCACGACTGGGTGAACTACGGCGAGATCATCGAGACCTTCTCCAACAAGTACGACATCAAGGTCAACGAGCTGGAGCCGAACGCGAGCAGCAAACGCGAACTCGACGCCGCCGACCAGCTCAAGCCGGACGTGTTCGATCTCACTCTCGACATGGCCGTGTACGGGGCCGGCGACTTCGCGCCGTACAAGGTGACGGGCTGGCAGGACCTGCCCGACGACGTCAAGGACCCCAAGGGCGCCTGGTACGGCGCCTACGGCAGCTACATGTCGATCGGCTACGACCCGCGCGAGGTCAAGGCCCCGGCCTCCTTCGCCGACCTGCTCAAGCCCGGCTACCGCGTCGCGCTGGACGGCGACCCGCTGCGCTCGGCGGCGGCGTTCGGCGGGGTGATGGCCGCGTCCATGAAGGGCGGCTCCGCGCCGGACGCCAGGCAGGGGGTCGACCTGTTCGCCAAGCTCAAGCAGGCCGGGCAGCTCACCGAGCCGGCCAAGGCCAACGTGATCATCGACTGGGACCACCTGAATGCGTCCCGCAGCGCCGACCACAACGACTCCTGGGAGGTGACGATCCCGCGCGACGCGTCGTTCGGGGGCTATCACGTCCAGGCGATCAGCAAGTCCGCCCCGCACCCGGCCACCGCGCGGCTGTGGCAGGAGTTCCTGTTCTCCGACGAGGGCCAGAACCTGCTCCAGAAGGGCTACGCCCGCCCGGCGCGCGGCGAGGCCATGCTCATGAAGGGCAAGCTCGACACCGAGCAGGCCGCCCGGTTGCCCAAGGCCGCCGGGCCTCCCGTGCTCATGACGATCCCGCAGACGGACGCCGCGAAGGCGTACCTCAAGCGGGAATGGAGCAAGAGTGTGGGATGAGTCCGTTGTGACTTGATATGTCGTAGGGACGATCAGGCTCTAAAGTGAACGGACAGCACGGCCACGGGGGCCCGATGTCTGACGAATGTGAGCTGATCGTCTTGCGATACGACGCACCGAGCTTGGAGCGGTGGAACAGTCGCGCCTACGACAGCAGTTTCGGGTACGTCTCCACCCAGGGCGCGCCGCTGGTCGACCTGCTCGACCCGCAGCCCGGGGAGCGCGTGCTCGACCTCGGGTGCGGCACCGGGGTGCTGACCGCGCAGATCGCCTTCAGGGGCGCGGACGTCCTGGGCATCGACGGCTCGGCCGCCATGATCGAGAAGGCGCTGGCCCAGTACCCGGGCATCGACTTCATCATCGGCGACGGGCACGACTTCACCGTGGTCGACCCGTACGACGCCGTCTTCTCCAACGCGGCCCTGCACTGGATGAGCCGCGATCCCGCCGCCGTGATCGCCAGCGTCCGCGAGGCGCTGAAGCCGGGCGGCCGGTTCGTCGCCGAGATGGGCGGCGCGGGCAACTGCGCGGAGCTGACCGCCGCGATGCTGACCGCCTGGCGCGAGTACGGCCTGCGCGAGCCCGACCTGCCCTGGTACTTCCCCACGCCCGCCGAGTACGCGCGCCGGCTGGAGCGGGAGGGTTTCGTGGTCCGGCTGCTGGAGTACTTCGACCGGCCGACCCCCCTCGACGAGTCCCCCGGCGGGGCCGCCGACTGGGTGCGCATGTTCGCCCCGTCCGTGCTCGAAGGACTGCCGCCGGAGATCGTGGAACCCCTGCTCGGACGGGTCAACGAACTGGCCGCACCCGCGCTGCGCAGGGAGACGGGGTGGATGGCCGACTACGTGCGTCTACGCTTTGCCGCTGTTCGGCGCTGATGCGTAGTGCATGATGCGTAGGGCTGTTTTGCCGGACTATGGTCTGTTCCGTGGGCGGCGAGATGTTGGCTGCACCGCTTCGGCGGCGTGAGGGGCTGGTGAACGGAACGGGATGAACTTCTGCCTGAGCGACCTCGTTCCACCCTTGAGGTGGAGCGACGCGTCGACGATCACGCTACTGACCGGGCAACCGGATCTGCCGGACGCGTGGTGGCGAAGCCTGCCCATGCCGCTGGTGCTCGCGGCCATCGGCCCGGAGTCGCTGGGCGAGCTGCTGACGGAGATCACGCTGGAGCAGTGGCCGGCCGCCGCCGTCGGTGATGTCCTGCCGGCGCTGCACGTCCTGGACCCGGACGAGGCCGACGAACCCGCCGTCGCCATCGCGCTCGACCGTGCCGGGTCGTGGGCCGGGCTGCTGTCGCTGACCGGGCGGGAGCTGGTGGACCAGCCGTTCATCCAGGCTCGGCCGGTGCTCAACACGCTGTTCTCGGCGGTTCTCGTACGGCTCGCGCATCCGCACGCGGCTGCCCGGCACGTCGAGGCCCACCACCACGAGGCCGCCGTCCCGGAGTCTCAGGTGTCCGGCGGCGCGGCTTCCGAGCAGGCGGCCGCCGAATCCGTCGCCCCCGAGCCCGCGCGCTACGACGCCGAGCCCCAGGAGCCCGCCTCGCGGGACGCCGCCCTTGAGGACGCCTCCCAGGAGGCTGCCCTTGAGAACGGCGCCCTTGAGGACGGCGAGCCTCAGGACGGCGCCTCGCAGGAGGGCGCGTTCCAGGAGGGCGTGGCCGAGGAGGAGTCCGCGGGGCGCGAGGACGAGCCGGTGCTCGACGCTGATGTGGAGCCGGTCGTCGAGGAGGGGCTGCCGTCCGAGCCCGACATCGTGCTCGACGACGCCGCCGAGCCCGCGCCCGAGCCCGCCGCCGAGGAGGCGTCCGCGCTGGAGGCCGAGGGTGTCGGCCAGGAGCCGGAGCCCGTGGCCCCCGCGTTCGCGGAGGCCCCTGAGGCCCCCGAGGCCCCTGAGGTCGCGGAGGCCGGGGAGCCGACCAACCCGGACGAGCACGACGAACCCGCCGTACCGGGCGAACCCGCCCACCCCGCCGGCGCCTTCGCGTCGGCCGGGCACGCCTTCGGGGCGGCCAACGCCTTCGAGGCGGCCCAGCAGGCCGAATCCGCCCAAAAGGCCGAGGCGTCCGAGCAAGACGAACCCGCCGAGGCGTCCGAGCCCGCCGAGCGGGAGCACGCCGAGGCCGGTCCGCACGGTGAGCAGGCCGAGCAGTCCGAACAGGACGAGCAGCCTGAGCAGTCCGAGCAGGAGTTGCCTGAGTTGATCGAGGCCGCGTTCGCCGGGCTCGACGACAAGAGCTGGGCCGTGGCGCAGAACCGGATCTTCACCGACGAGCCCTCCGCGATCGACCAGCTCGCCAAGCTGTTCGCCGTCCCCCCTGCCGACATCTCCGCCACCGAGCACGACCTCCGCCTCCGCCTCGACCAGTGGCTGGGCAGCGAGAAGGCCGCGCCGTACCGCGCCCACCTGGACGAGCTGCGCAGGACGCTCGGCCCGGCCGCCCCCAAGGAGCAGCTGATCGGCGCGGCCGACTGGCACGCCACGGAGATCCGCGCGCTGGAGGTCCCGGCCTGGCAGTTCGTGCTGGCGACCATGCCCGCCCAGCCCCGGGCGGCCCAGCCGCCGGCGGAGTTCCAGCAGCCGCACTCGGCGTTCGGGGCGGTGCCGCAGCCGCCCCCGCCGCCACCCGGACCACCACCCGGGCCGCCGCAGTTCCAGGCGTTCACGCCGGCCACGCCGGCGCCCGAGGAGGCCAACGGCGGGTCGGAGCAGAACAAGCCGTACCAGCCGCTCAAGGACGTCTCCCAGACCAGGCGCTGCTTCCGCCAGCCGGACGGACGATGGTGGTTGCGGATCGACGTGACCGCCGAGCAGCTGGCCGGCGGCGAGTGCGCCCTGCCGACGGGCTTCGCGGCCTACCTGGGCCTCTCGCCGGGCGAGAGCAGGGCGGTCAGGAGCGCCGCGGGCGAGCTGACCATGACCTGGCACGGCAGGCCGGTGCTGGAGTCCATCGAACGCCTGCTCGTGGACGTCGGCGCCAAGGAGGGCGGCCACCTGTTCCTCACCCTGTCGGACGAGGGCGTGTTGCGGGCCCGCCACCTGCCGGTCGCCGCGCAGAACGCCGAGAGCATCACCAAGGCGCTGCGCCTGGTCGGCTACACGGCGCCGGGCGGCACCCGGGACCAGGCGGCCAGGGTGATCGCGACCAGGATCGGCCTGACCGGCCCGGTCGGCCTGCCGGATCTGCTCACCAGGCTCCGCGAACGCGGCGACCGCGACCTGCTCGCCCTCTTGGACTGACCGCCCGTGCCGCGGCTCGCGATCGGCCCTGAGTTTCCCGGGGAACTCGGCGCACTGGCTCAGCCGGTGCGCAGGGACGCCGTGGTCGCGCTGCGCCGGTTCCTGCTGAACGTGTCCGGCGGCCCGCACCCCGAGCGGGTACGGGGCGGCCGGGACGGCAGGGTCGCCACGTTGCGCCTGGCCGATGGCCATCGCGGCGTGGTGGTGCGGCAGCACGACGTCTACTGGCTGCTGTCCGTACGCCCCGACCCCGAGGCCTGGTCGTACGCCCAGCGCCACCGGTACGGCGTCAACCCCGTGCTCGGCGTCGTCGAGGAGTGGGACGCCGAGACGCTGGAACGGGTCGAGCCCGCGTTACGGAGGTCGGCCCGCCCGTCGCGGCTGTTCGACCCGATCTGCGACGGCGACCTGCTCGCGCTCGGCATCGACGTGCACGCGCTCCCCCTGGTCAGGCTCATCTCGACCGAGGCCGACGTGGCCGCGCTCGAACCGCTGCTGCCGCCCACCCAGCACACGCCGCTGGCCGTGCTGGCCAGGGGCGGCACGCTGTCGGAGGCGTGGCGCGAGCTGGACGCCTGGCGGGCCAGGGACGACGAGCCCGGCGCGATCGACCCCGACGACCTGCACGCGGCGCTGCTGCGCAGCCCGGACCGCGCGGTGTTCGCCGCCGACAAGGTGGAGCTCGACCGGGTGCTGGGCGCCCCGGACTGGTGCACGTTCCTGCATCCGACGCAGCACCGGCTGGCCAGGGCGGGACGCTACGAGCAGCCGGTGCTGGTCGTGGGCGGCGCGGGCACCGGCAAGTCGGTCATCGCCCTGCACCGGGCGGCCCACCTGGCGGCGCGGGGCAGCGGCCCGGTGTTGCTGGTGACGTTCTCGCAGAGTCTGGCCGAGGAGCTGTCCAACCGCCTGGACGTGCTGATCGCCGACGAGAGCGTACGCAAGCGGGTCGAGGTGGACAACGCCGAACGCCTGGCCGTACGGATCGTGACCGACGCGGAGGGACGCCGTCCGGCCCTGGTCGGCCCGGGGGCCCGGTCGCTGGCCCAGCTCACCGACGAGGCGATCAGGCTGCTGTCGATCACGACCGGCGACCTGCTGGACGACGTGGAGCCGGGACGCAAGCCGTACCGTCACATCGTGGTGGACGAGGCGCAGGACATCAGCCCGGCGCAGTGGCGGCTGCTGCGGGCGGCGGCGCCGCACGCGCACGACGACCTGTTCGTGGTGGGCGACCCGCACCAGCGGGTGACCGACACGCGGGTGGCGCTCGGCGCCGTGGGCATCCCGGCGGTCCGGCACGACCTGCGGATCTCCTACCGGCTGCCGCAGGAGGTCCTGTCCTTCGTGATCCGCCTGCGCGGCGGCGGCCCGGCGAACGGCCTGGTCAGAGGCGTGGCCGAGATGTACGGCTTCCGCGCCACGCACAACGGCCGGCGTCCGGTGGTCAGGGCGTACGACACGCCCGAGTCGGAGCTGGCCGGCCTGCGCGCCACGGTCGGCGCGTGGCTCGCGGAGGGCGTGCCCGAGGGCGAGATCGCCGTCGGGGCGCGCACTCCCGCGCTGGCCCGCGCCGCCAGGGAGGCGCTGGACGGGCTGGACGTGCGTGTGGCGACCTTCCAGCACCTCAAGGGGCTGGAGTTCGAACGGGTGGCGGACGGCGGGCGGGCGGAGGGCGTGGTGCCCGGACCGCTGCCCGAGGAGCCCGCCGCGCGGGCTCGGGCGCTGCAACGCGAGCGGAGCATATTGTTCGTCGCCTGTACACGGGCCCGATCCATGCTCTATATCTCGCATTCCGGAAGGGGAAGCCCATTTCTGTCCCCCTGATCACATAGTCTGAACTGCGGATATCTTCCCTTTGCCGGTTGGACCTCAATGAACCTCAGCCTGAGCGACCTCGCGCCACCCCTGCGCTGGACCTCCCCTGGTCAGATCGCGCCGATCGTGGAGGAGCCACAGCTGCCCGAGGCCTGGTGGCAGGCGATCCCCCTCGACCGCGCGTGCGCGATCGTCGGGACGCAGACCGTGGCGGGACATCTGGCCGACCTGGCCGTGGCCTGCTGGGGACACCTGCTGCTCGGCGACATCCTTCCGCTGCTGCGTTTCTCCGACCCCGCCGAGGCCGAGCGCACGCCGGAGACGCTGGGCAAGGACGTGGTGCAGAAGCTGTTCGCCGGTGTGTTCGAGCGGCTGCTCGAACCGGCGCCCACCGCCGTGCCCGTCCCTGCGCGGCCGGACAAGCCCCTGCCCGAGCTGATCGACGCGGTGTTCGCGGCCCTGGACGAGCGGCAGCGGGCGATCGCCCGCGACCGGCTCTACGCGGCGCAGCGCGCCACGCTCGACGAGCTGGCGCAGCGCTTCTCGGTCACCCGCGAGCGGATCAGGCAGATCGAGCGGGACCTGCGCGACCACGTGGAGGCGTGGCTGGGCTCGCCGGAGGCGGCGCCGCTGGTGGCGCACGTGTCGTGGCTGCGCGGCAGGCTGGGCTCCGCGGTTCCGGCCGACGACCTCGCGGCCGCCGTCCCGTGGCACCGCGGCGAGCTGCGCACGCTGGGCATCCCCGTGTGGAGGTTCGTGCGTACGCTGCTCAGCGGCTACGAGCAGGCCGACGGCTGGCTGGTCTCCGGCGGGGCCGACGAGCTGAGGGAGAAGACGCGGCAACTGTTCACCGACGGGCCGCGTCCGCTCGACGAGGCGGTGACCATGGTGGCCCAGCTCGGCGTGCGTGAGGACGTCGCCGAGCGGTGGATCCTGGCCGTGCCGCAGCTTCGTGTGCTCGGCCGGCACGTGGTGCCCTGGCCACGCAGCATCAACGAGAAGGCCGAGGCCGTGCTGGCGGTGGCGGGCACCCCGCTGGCGCCCGAGGAGATCCAGGAACGCATCGGCGAGGACTACAGCCTGGTCGGCATCCGCAACCAGCTCACCGCCGACGAGCGCTTCCGCCGGGTGGACCGGAACAAGTACGGGCTGACCAGGTGGGGCGGCGACGAGTACCTGGGCATCAGGGAGATGATCGCCAGGGAGATCGAGCGGGCCGGCGGCGAGGCCTCGGTGAGCACGATCGTGACGAACCTGACCTCCCGCTACGACGTGAGCGAGAGCTCGGTGCGCGCCTACTCGGGCGGCCCCGGGTTCGAGCGCACGCAGCGGGGCTGGATCAGGGTGGCCGGCACGTCGCCGACCGGCGAGTCGGAGCCGTACCAGCCGCGCAAGGACGTCTCGGAGACGCGGCGCAGCTTCCGCTCCCGCGACGGCCGCTGGTGGCACCGGGTGGACGTCAACGCCGAGCACCTGCGCGGGTCGGGCTCGCCCCTGCCGACCGGGTTCGCCGCCTATCTGGGGATGGCTCCCGGCGGGTCGCTGACCGCCTCGACGCCGTCGGGCGACGTGGTGATCAGCTGGCACAACCAGCCGACCATGGGGTCGATCCGCAACGTGCTGGCCGACTTCAAGGCGAGCGAGGGCGACCACGTGTTCCTGACCGTCTCCGACGGCGGCGAGCTGCTGACCCGCTACCTGCCCGCGGCCGCCGTGGCTATGCCGCCGCTGAACCGGGCCCTCTACCTGATCGGCTACACCGCTCCCGTGCACTCCGAGATGGAGGGGCTGCGGCTGATCGGGGCCCGCATCGGGATGCCCGACACGGCCGCGCGCGAGGACGTGCTGGCCAGGCTCCGCGAGCGCGGGGACAGGGACATCCTCGGTTTCCTGGGCGGGTGAGAGCTAGGCTCGGGTGATGTTGCGGATCTACGACACGCGGGCCGGGCGGATCGAGGAGTTCCCAGGTGGGCGGGCGGTGCGCGTGTACACGTGCGGGCCGGCCGTCCGCCGCCGGGCCCACGTGGGCGACCTGCGGACGTACGTGTTGTCCGACCTCATCAGGCGGGTCCTGGAGCGGCGGCGGACGCGGGTCGTGGTCTGCCGGAACCTCATCGACGCCGACTCCGGCTCCGGCGGCCCGGACCGCGGTCACGAGGACGTCTTCAGGGACGACTCGGCCGCGCTCAACCTCCGGCCGCCGGAGCACACGCCGCGCGCGGGCGAGCCGGCCGGCCTGACGATCGAGCTGATCGCCAAGCTGGTCGAACGCGGGCACGCGTACGCGGCTCCGGACGGTTCGGTGTACTTCGACGTACGGACGTTCCCGGCGTACGGGGAGATCTCCGGCAAACGTCTGGACGAGCTCGAACCCGCCGATCCGCACGGGCGTTTCCATGCCGACTGGGCCATGTGGCGGCCCGCCGACGGTGAGCCGGGCCTGGATGCGCCCTGGGGACGGGGGCTTCCCGGCCCGCACGTCGAGTGCTCGGCCCTGTCGCTGCGTTTCCTCGGCGAGCGCGTCGACCTCCACGTCGGCTCGGCCGACCTGCTCTTCCCGCAGCACGAGGAGGAGCGCGCCCAGTCCGACGCGGCGACCGGCCACGAGGTGGTACGGCACTGGGTGCACGGCGGGCGCGTGCTGTTCGACGGGCACGAGATGGCCGGGTCCGCAGGGGATGCGGGGGCCGCGGTGCCGCTGTCCGACGTGGCCGCGGCCGGGCTCGACCCGCTGGCGGTGCGGCTGGCGTTCCTCGAACACCACTACCGGCAGCCGCTCGACCTCACCTGGGACACCCTGCGGGCCGCCGACCGGACGGTCCGGCGGTGGCGGGCGCGGGTGGCCGAGTGGTCGGAGTCGCCCAGCGCGCCCATGGCCTCCTCGTACGCCGAACGCGTCGAGGCGGCCTTCGACGACGACCTGGACACCCCGGCGGCGCTGCGGATCCTGCGGGAGCTGGAGGAGGACGAGTCGGTGGCGGCGGGGTCGAAGTTCGAGACGTTCCTGCACCTGGACCAGGTGCTGGCGCTCGACCTGTCCACGGAGATCGGCAAGCCTCGGGTGCTGCCCGCCGGGGCCGGGGAGCTGCTGGACCGGCGGGCCCGCGCGCGGGAGACGAGCGACTGGGCGGCGGCCGACCGGCTGCGGGACGAGCTCGCGGAGCTGGGGGTCACCGTCACCGACACCCCCGAGGGGCAGAGCTGGGCCCTGTGATCCGGCCCGCGTAGCCGCGGCGATCCTCCACCCTGGCCCTCCGACCACCTGAAAAGGCCGGAGCAGTAAGTCAGGGCTGCCAGACTTGTTCCAGTTCGGCAAGATGGAGGTATCGGTGAGACCCTTTGCGTGGATGCCGTGGCCTTTGCGGTGGTTCGCTCGGGTGTTGACCGTGCTTGTCGCGCTGGCGCTCGTGCTGGCGGGGGTCCTGGTGTACACCGTGCGGAAGTCGTTCCCGCAGGTGGACGGGACGCTGCGGCTGCCGGGCCTGACGGGGAACGTGGAGATTTATCGCGATAAATCGGGAATTCCACACATCTACGCCGACACCGCGGCCGACCTGTTCATGGCGCAGGGCTTCGTCCACGCCCAGGACCGGTTCTTCGAGATGGATTTCCGCCGCCACACCACCGCGGGACGACTGTCCGAGCTGTTCGGCAAGGCCACGCTCGGCAACGACAAGGCCCTCAGGACCATGGGCTGGCGCAGGGTGGCCGAGCAGGAGCTGCCCGGACTCGACCGGCAGACCCAGGACTTCCTGGCCGCGTACGCCAAGGGTGTGAACGCCTGGCTGGACGCCAACCCCAACGCCTCCGACCGGAGCCTCGAGTACTCGGTGCTCAAGCTGCAGAACGGCGAGTACCGGCCGGAGAAGTGGACCGCGGTCGACTCCGTCGCCTGGCTCAAGGCCATGGCGTGGGACCTGCGCTCCAACATGGAGGACGAGATCGACCGCGCTCTGGCGCTGACCAAGCTGCCCAAGGAGCGCGTCGACCAGCTCTACCCCGGCTATCCGTACGACCGGCACACCCCGATCGTCACCGAGGGCGCGCTCTCCCAGGGCCGCTACGACCAGCGCGCCGAGCTGCAGGTCGGCGGCGTGCGCGCGCTCTCCCAGGCCGCCGCGACGCTTGACGCCGTGCCGAGCACGATGAGCAGCGAGGAACGCGAGGGCATCGGGTCCAACTCGTGGGTGGTCTCCGGACAGCACACCGCGAGCGGCAAGCCGCTGCTCGCCAACGACCCGCACCTGTCGCCGCAGATGCCGTCCGTCTGGTACCAGGCCGGGCTGCACTGCAGGAAGATGTCCCAGCAGTGTCCGTACGACGTCACGGGGTTCACCTTCTCCGGCGTGCCCGGCGTGATCATCGGGCACAACGACAAGATCTCCTGGGGGTTCACCAACCTCGGGCCGGACGTGGCCGACCTCTTCCTGGAGAAGGTGGACGGTGACACGTACCTGTACAAGGGCGAGCAGGTCAAGCTGGAGACCAGGCAGGAGCAGATCAAGGTCGCGGGCGGCGACCCCGTCACCGTCACCGTCAAGAGCACCCGGCACGGGCCGCTGATCAACGAGGTGATGGCGGACGCCAAGCCCAGCGGCGAGGCGAACGCCGTGGCGCTCCAGTGGACCGCCCTCACGCCGGGCAAGACCGTGGACGCGATCTTCGCGCTCAACAAGGCGGGCAACTGGCCGGAGTTCCGGTCGGCGGCGGCGCTGTTCGAGGTGCCGTCCCAGAACCTGATCTACGCCGACACCAGCGGCAAGATCGGCTACCAGGCCCCCGGGCGCATCCCCGTACGGGAGAACGGCGACGGCACCTGGCCGGTGCCGGGCTGGACGGGCGAGTACGACTGGAAGCCCGATTTCATCCCCTACGACCAGCTCCCCACGGTGGAGGACCCGGCGGAAGGGTTCATCGTCACGGCGAACAACGCCGTCATCGACCCCCGCCGCTACAAGCCCCTGCTGACCAAGGACTGGTCCTACGGCTACCGCTCCGAGCGCATCCGCGAGCTCGTCAAGCAGGCGATCGGGAAGGGCAAGATCGACGCCGGGGCGATGTCGGACATCCAGCAGGACACCTCCAACGGGTTCGCCGCGACGCTGGTGCCCGAGCTGCTGCGGGTGCCCGTGGCCGGGCCCGCCCGCGAGGCGCGCGAGCTGCTGCGCACGTGGGACCACTCCCAGGGTCTCGACTCCGCGCCCGCCGCCTACTTCAACGCGGTCTGGCGGCACCTGCTCATGCTGACGTTCGACGACGACCTGCCCGAACAGGTGTGGCCCGGCGGCGGCGACCGCTGGTACGACGTGGTCGCCGGCCTGCTCTCGACCCCCGAGGACCCCTTCTGGGACGACGTGACCACCAAGGACCTCACCGAGACCCGCGACGACATCCTGCGGCAGGCGATGGCCTCCGCGTACCAGGAGCTGGCGGACATGTTCGGCACGGAGTTCAGGTCCTGGAAGTGGGGGGACCTGCACCGGCTCGAACTGGTCAACGGCACGCTCGGCACCTCGGGCCTCGCGCCGGTGGAGGCGCTGTTCAACCGCGGCCCGTTCGCCGTACCCGGCAACAAGGACGCGGTGAACGCGACCGGCTGGAACGTGCAGAAGGGGTACGGGGTCACCGCGGTGCCGTCGATGCGCATGGTCGTCGACCTGTCGGACCTGGACAAGTCCCGGTGGATCAACCTGACGGGCGCCTCCGGGCACGCCTTCCACGACAACTACTGGGACCAGGCGGAGGCGTGGGCACGAGGCGACCTGCTGCCCATGTACTCCAACCCCGAGTCCGTCAAGAAGTCCGCCACCCACACCCTCACCCTCACCCCTGACCCGTCTTCTCGCCCCTGAGCCGTCCCCTTGACCCGTCCGCTGTGTCGCGGCCCTCGTCCGGGGCCCGTGCGTCCCCCTGAGGGCTCCTGGGGCGGGGGGCGGCGTACGACCGTGGTTGTACGCGCGATCCAGCCCGTGGTCCGACGCGCCCGCGGCACCGGCCCTGCCAGCATGGCCGCATGAACCGCCTCTGGTACTCCGTCGGAGCCTTCCTGGTGCTCGTGGGCCTCGTGCACCTGGGCGTGCTCGTCGTGGCCGGCGGCCCGTGGGAGGGCGCCGTGTCGTGGCGCAAGCCGTTCACGTTCGGGGTGTCGTTCGGGCTGAGCGTGCTGACCCTGACCTGGGTGTCCCAGTGGTTACGGCTGCGCGCCCGCGCCTTCGTCCTCGGGGCGTTCACGGTGGCCTCCACGTTCGAGGTGGCCCTGATCACCCTTCAGGCGTGGCGCGGCGTGCCGTCCCACTTCAACATGGAGACCCCCTTCGACACGGCCGTGGCCCGCACGCTGGCCGGTTTCGGCGGCGTGCTCATCGTCATCGCGATCACCATGACGGTCGCCGCCTTCCGACCGGCTCCCGGCGTCGCGCCGAGCACTCGCCTGGCCGTGCGGGCCGGGTTCGCCACGCTGCTGGCGTCGATGGTCTTCGGCGGCGTCATGATCGCCCGGGGCGTGGTCCAGGTGGTGACGGGCAACCAGCAGCTCGCCTACACGGTGGCCACCGCGCTCAAGCCGGCCCACGCCGTCCTCATGCACGGGGTGCTCCTGCTGCCGGCCCTGTCCTGGCTGCTGTCCCGCACGCTCCCGTCCGAGGCGGCGCGACTGAGGGCCGTACGCCTGGCGACCTGGGCGTACGTCGCGGTGGACGCGCTGCTCTCCGCCCTGGCCGTGGCCGGGGTAGCGGTCGTGGGGCCGTCCACGGCGTCGGTCCTGTCGGCCGGGGCGATCTCGGGCCTCGCCATCGCGGCGATCGTCCTGGGCCGGGTCGGACCACGCCGTGCCCAGGAGAGACATTGAGGTCCGGAAATTGGGTCAGCCGATATGCCGTCGTCTCCGCCACCGTACGGGGGCGCGCGGATAGCCGCCGTCGTCGAGGTCTGCCAGGCGCTCGAACACGTTGTACGACGCCTGGTGACCGCACACGACGACCGACACGAGCATGGCCAGCAGGTAGAGCGGGAGCATCGGCAGCCCGGCGCAGCAGGCCCACTGGGTGGCGTGCCGTCCTTCGTGCCGGATGAGCCGGTCGTCCAGTGAGTCGTGCCTGGTCAGCACGACGTTCCCCACCGTGAACGCGCCCGCGATCGGGAAGCCGTAGCGGTAGCCGAAGGCGAGAATGAGCCCGTCGGGACCGGGCCGGCGGGCCGCGCCGCCGATGATCGAGATCAGCAGTCCGAACGGGGTGGCGAGGTTCAGATAGTTCACCACCCGCCGGAACCGATAGCGCCTGTTCATGCGTCTCAGTCTTGACCAATCTTGACAAGTCGGAATAATGATCTGCGTCCTGAAATCTCCCACAAGAGCAGGATTATGAGATTTTCCATCCTGGGCGCGCTGCTCGGCACCGTCGCACTGGCAGGAGCCGGCGGGTTCGCGATCACCCAGACATCGGCAACCGATCCCCTACGTTCTACTGACTCTCCCTCCGGCGCGCAGGTGGCGTTACCCGTCGCCGCGCCCCCGACGACGACACCGTCGACGAAGCCCTCGGTCGGGGATTACACCGCGACGACGAAGGTGGTCAAGAAGAAGGGCGTCTCGTACCTGAATGTATCCGTCAAGTACGACGGGGCGGCCCGCTTCACCGTGAAGCAGAAGGTGTGCAGGAGCAAGTCCTGCAAGAGCGCCACCGCGCAGCTCCCCGTCACCACCGGAGCCGGGCAGAGCACGAAGAAGCTGGGCAAGGGCACGTACAAGACGAGAGGCAAGCCGGCCGTCAAGGTCACGCCGCTCCCCTGGCCGACCCGCACGGTGACGGTCTCCCCGACCGCCACGGCGACGCCGGGCGCGACGGCGACCGTGACGACCACGGTGACCGAGCAGGCGACGGTGACCGCGACGGTCCCGGGTCCCACCGTGACCGTTCCCGGTCCGACGGTGACCGTGCCGGGGCCGACGGAGACGGTGACGTTCACCTGTCAGCCCGCCCCGCCGACGGACACCCTCCCGCCTCCTGAGCCGCCGACCGCCACGCCGTCGGTTTCGGTCTCGGACTCCGTCCAGCCCCAGATCACCCCACCGGTGACCGACACCCCGACTCCCACGCCGACCCCCACCCCGACCCCCACGCCGACGGACATCCCGACCGACACGCCCACAAACGTCCCGACGGACACCCCCACGGGCGTCCCGACCGACGTGCCCACGGACATCCCGACGTGCGCGCCGCCGACGGACGTCCCCTCCGAAACCCCGACCCCAACACCAACCCCGACCGCGTCGGACACCGGCGTCCCCACGGACACGCCACCCCCGTCCGACTCCACCGACACCCCCACCCAGTAGCCGAAACCCACCACCCGCTTCGGGCCAGGCCCTCGACGCCTGGCCCGAAGCGCTGCCGGGGGCCGGGCATGCTTGACCAAGCGGCCGAGGTGCACTCAGCCCATAAGTTGGTTGCGCACGTGCTGTCGACGAGAGTCCCTTTCGGCGGGAGTCGGCCCAGGGCGCTGTGCCGACGGCGATCGTTGTGGTGGTCGAGCCCCGGAGCGAGGGCGGCGGCGCGCTGATCGTTGCCGGCAAACAGCTGGCGGCAGGCCCGCAAGGGCTCAAGGCAGTCGGAACCCGAATCCTGAGACCCGACCGGCGGTGTCATCAACGTCCTGGCCGAGTACCCCGAGCCGGTCAGAGGGTCTTGTAGCGGCCGTCGTGGTAGAGGAGGGGTGCGCCTTCCGCCGGGGTGGCGAGGGCGGTCACCTCGCCCACCACGATCGAGTGGTCACCGCCGTCGTACACCGCCGTCGTGGCGACCTCCACCGTGGCCAGGGCGCCGGTGAACAGCGCGACCCCCGAGTCCCCGCGATGGTGTTCCCACCGGGCCAGTTGCCCGTTCAGCGGACGGCCGCGGTGGGCGAAGAAGCGGGAGGCGTCCTCCATGGACGCGTGGAGCACCGACACCCCCCACACCCCGGCCTCGACCACGGCGTCGTGGAAGCGGGCCACCTTCTCGGCGCAGAAGAGCACGAGCAGGGGGTCGAGCGACACCGACGTGAAGGAGTTCACGGTCATCGCGTGGTCCACGCCGTCGAGCCGGGTCGTGACGATCGCGACTCCCGTGGCGAAGCGGCCGACGACCTTGCGGTAGTTTCCCGGGTCCACATGCCGCTCTATGGAATGCACGACGTTACTTTATGCCTCTACGTCGGATTCTTTGGAGGAGGGTATCCCCGCAACAACCAAGATCCCCCACCAGACGAGGGCGAAAACATGAACGCCGCCACAAGAGCCAGCAATCCGCCATAGAGGTAGACATACCCCGCCGAACCCTGAGCGATCACTAGATCCCCGGCGCTGAGCTGGAGCGTGAACGGCATCGTCACCAGCAGCCAGCCGAGCCCGGTCGCGAACGCCGCGAGCCTCGTACGCATGAGTTTGCCCGCTCCCAGCGGCACCAGGAACAACACGAGCACCCACCCGAGCGCGGCCCACGGCACGGCGGTCTGCTGTCCCTGCGCGTGCGTGAACCCGCCCACGACCCCGAGCACGACACCCAGCACGAACAGCATGCCGTACGCCGCCCCGCCCAGCGCCGACTCCGCCTGGCTGCGATGCTCCATGGGCAACGAGGTTAGTGGATGCCCGCGAAGAGATCGTTCTCGCGGTTCTGCGGCTCGCCGAGCCCACCGGCCTCGACGGGCGGTCCGGGCACCGGCTGTCCGGGGACGCCGATGGCCAGGATGAAGTGCTCGACGCCCAGCATCTCCTGGCCGATGTTGTTGGACAGGGCGTACCACGGCCCGGCCACGCTGATCTGGGTGGCGTGGGCGCGCATGGCCTCCCGCTTGTTCCCGACCCAGGGCCGGGCGTCGATCTCGGTGGTGATGTCCTCGTCGGGGCTGCCGAAGGGGATGTCGTCGACGTCCTCCACCAGGTAACCGGTGTCGGAGTCGCGCAGGGCCTCGGCCGTGCGCCGCATGGCGGACCTGGGCACAGCCGTGTGGTAGAACTTCGCGATCTGCCACGGTTCGTCGTGGCGGGGGCCGGGACGCCCGTCCGGGACGTAGTCGGGCTTGGCGGCCAGCTCGAAGGCGCGGCGGGCCACCCGGTGGGCCTGGATGTGGTCGGGATGGCCGTAATAGCCGTTGGCGTCGTACGTCACCAGCACCTGCGGGCGCACCTCGCGGATGACCTTGACCAGCTCGCCGGCCGCCACTTCGAGGTCGGCCTGCCAGAACGCGTTGGGCCGGTCGTTGGTGGCCACGCCCATCATGCCGGAGTCGCGCCAGCGGCCGGGCGTGCCGAGGAAGCGGTGGTCCTCGACGCCGAGCGCCTGGCAGGCGGCCGTGAGCTCGCCGATCCGGTACGGCCCGAGCAGGTCGTCGCGGTCGGCCGCCAGGTGGGCGAGGTCGGCGGGGATGACCTCGCCCTCTTCCCCGAGCGTGCAGGTCACCAGCGTGACGTGGGCGCCTTCCGCGACGTATTTGGCCATCGTCGCGCCGGTGCCGATCGACTCGTCGTCCGGGTGGGCGTGCACGAGCAGGAGGCGGCGATCAGTCATAGTCATGAGCGTAACAATGGCTGGATACTGGCAGGATTGAGCCCATGAGTGAGAGCTTCCCGCGACTGTCGGCACGGACCCGCCGGTTCACCCTGGGAGTGCCCAGGGGGTTCACGATCTCCCCTGACGGCGGACGAGTGGTCTTCCTGCGGACCAGGTCGGGCACCGACCCGGTCACCTGCCTGTGGGAGCTCGACACCGAAACCCACGTCGAACGCCTGGTGGTCGACCCTCGCGCCCTCCACGCCGACGAGCAGGACCTGCCGCCGGAGGAGCGCGCGCGGCGCGAGCGCAGCCGCGAGGCCGCGGGCGGCGTGGTGGCCTACGGCGCCGACTCCGCCCTGACCAGGGCCGCCTTCGCCCTGTCCGGCGGGCTCTACGTCGTCGAGCTGGCCAGCGGCGAGACCCGCAGGCTGGAGACGCCGGGCGCGGTGATCGACCCCCGCCTGTCCCCCGACGGCCGGCAGGTCGCCTACGTCACGGGCGGCGCGCTGTACGTCCAGGACCTCGCCTCCGGGCACGGCCTGGTGCTCGCCACGCCGGAGTCGCCGACCGTCACCTACGGCCTGGCCGAGTTCATCGCCGCCGAGGAGATGGACCGGATGCGCGGCTACTGGTGGTCTCCGTCGAGCGACGCGCTGCTGGTCGAGCGGGCCGACGAGGAGCCGGTCGACACCTGGTACATCGCCGACCCGGCCAACCCCTCCCGTCCGGCGAACGCCCAGCGCTACCCGTCGGCCGGCACGCCCAACGCCCGTACGGAGCTGTTCGTGCTCGGGCTCGACGGGTCGCGGGTGGCGGTGCCGTACGCGGAGGAGTACCTGACGACGGCCGCCTGGGACGACCACGCGCTGTCGATCGTGACGCTGACGCGCGACCAGAAGACGATGCGGCTGTTCTCCGTCGATCCGGCGACCGGCGCCTCCACGCTCGTCCGCGAGGACGCCGACCCCGCCTGGGTCGACATCGTGACCGGCGTGCCCGCCCACCTCGACGACGGCTCGCTGGTGTGGGTGGCCACCTCGGAGGGCGGCCACCGGCTGTTCGTCGGCGACCGGGCGGTCACGCCGCCCACGCTCCAGGTCCGGTCGGTGCTCGACGTCGACCACGACAGCGTGTTGTTCAGCGCGAGCGGCGGCGACCCGACCGACATCCACCTGTGGACCTGGGACGGCCACTCGCTGCTGCCGGTCTCGACCCGTTCCGGGGTGTTCTCGGGGCGGATGTCCGGGGGCGTCGGCGTGTTGTCGGAGCAGAGCCTCGACGCCGAGGGCGTCTCGACCACGGTCGTGCGGCGCGACGGCATGGCGGTGGCGATCCCGTCGTACGCCGAGCGTCCCGGGCTCGACCTTCGGGTGTCGCTGGGGCGTTCGGGGCGCCGGGAGCTGGCCACGGCCGTGGTGCTGCCGTCCTGGTACGAGCAGGGTTCGGGCCGGCTGCCGGTCCTGATGGACCCGTACGGCGGCCCGCACGCCCAGCGGGTGCTCAACCGGCGCGGCGCGTTCCTGGAGAGCCAGTGGTTCGCCGAGCAGGGCTTCGCGGTGATCGTGTCCGACGGGCGCGGCACCCCGGGCCGGGGGCCCGACTTCGAGCGGGCGGTGCTGGGCGACCTGGCGACCCCGGCGCTCGAGGACCAGATCGACGCCCTTCAGGGTGTGGCCGAGCAGTACCCGGACGACCTCGACCTGTCGAAGGTGGCGATCCGCGGCTGGTCGTTCGGCGGGTTCCTGGCCGCGCTCGCGGTGCTGCGGCGTCCCGACGTCTTCCACGCGGCCGTGGCGGGCGCGCCGGTGACCGACTGGCGGCTCTACGACACCTGCTACACCGAGCGCTACCTGGGCCACCCGGACGAGCAGCCCGAGGTGTACGACAACTCCTCGCTGTTCGCCGACGCGGCCAAGCTCGAACGCCCGCTGCTGCTGGTCCACGGCCTGGCCGACGACAACGTCGTGGCCGCCCACACGCTGCGCCTGTCCTCGGCCCTGCTCGCGGCCGGCCGCCAGCACAGCGTGCTGCCGCTCTCGGGCGTCACGCACATGACGCCTCAGGAGGTCGTCGCCGAGAACCTGCTCCTGCTCCAGGTCGACTTCCTCAAGAAGTCGCTGGGCTAGGCGGTCCGGAGGGCGTCGAGCAACCTCGACGCCCCCAGGCCGATCAGCACGACCGCCCCCATGACCAGCACGAACACCCACATGGGGGCGCCGAAGTAGGCGAGCAGGCCCTGCGCGAGGGCCAGGATCAGCAGGCCGAGCACGGTGCCCGCGACGCCGGCGCGCTCGCCGTACGGGCTGGTCCCGCCGAGGAGGACGGCGGCGAGCGCGAACACGGTGGTGTAGAGCCCCTGGCTGCCGGGGGTGGCCGCGCCGAGGCGCATGAGCAGCGCGATGCCGCCCGCGGCGGCGAGCACGCTCGACCCGGCGAGCCCGAGCACCGCGCCGGGCCATCCGCCGCCCAGGTCGGCGCGCACCTCCTGCCGGGTCCACAGCAGGCCGCCGGCGATCGAGATGACCGCGAACACGGCGAACCCCAGCGGGCCGGGGTAGAGCCCCGCGGTCTCGAGGGGGATCGTCCTCCCGTCGAGCAGCGCGGCGGCCACGGCCTCGCACACGACGGCGGCCCCGAGCGAGACGGCCCAGGCCGGGGCCGACAACACCATCGTGAACACGCTCATGACCACGCCCGCGAGCCCGGCCAGCACGAGCGCGAGCAACATCGCCAGCGGCAGCGGCACGCCCGCGGCGGTCGTCGTGAACGCCACGAAGGCGCCGCTCACGGACGCGACGGCGCCCACGGCCAGGTTGGGCGTGCCGGTGCGCAGCGACAGGCCGAACCCCATGACGATCAGCCCGAGCTGCCCGGTCTGGGCGAGGATGTCGAGGACGAGCTCACTGCGCGTGGTGACGAGTACCAGCGCCAGGCCCAGTACGGCGAGGAGTCCGAGCACGCCTTCCCAGGCGCGCTGCCAGGTGCTCACTCCGACGATGCTGACAGCGCCGGACGATCACCGCAACCCCCCGGCAGCAGGCGACGGCCTAGGGGGTGGCGGCCGGGGTGCCGTGCCAGCTCGCCCACAGGGCCGCGTACGAGCCGCCCTCGGTGACCAGCTCGTCGTGCGAGCCCAGCTCGGTGATCCGTCCGTCCTCCACGACGGCCACCCGGTCGGCGTCGTGCGCGGTGTAGAGCCGGTGGGCGATGGCGATCACCGTACGCCCCTCCAGGACGGCCGCCAGCGAGCGTTCCAGGTGGCGGGCGGCCCGCGGGTCGATCAGCGAGGTGGCCTCGTCGAGCACCAGCGTGTGCGGGTCGGCGAGGACCAGCCCGGCCAGGGCGAGCTGCTGGGCCTGGGCGGGCGGCACGGCGGTGCCGCCGGACCCGACCTCGGTCTCCAGGCCGTCGGGCAGCGCCTCCACCCAGTCGAGGGCGGCGACCGCGGCCAGCGCGTCGCGCACCGCCGCGTCGTCCGCGTCGGGGCGGGCGATCAGCAGGTTGTCGCGGACGGTGCCCTTGAAGACGTGGTGCTCCTGGGTGACCAGCGCCACGTGCCCGCGCAGGTCGTCGAGCGGCAGCTCCACCAGCGGCACGCCGCCCACGCTGACCTCGCCCGTACGCGGCCCGTGGATGCCCGCCAGCAGCCGTCCGAGGGTGGACTTGCCGGCCCCGGACGGGCCGACCATGGCCAGCCGTTCGCCCTGCGCGACGGTCAGCGACACGCCGTGCAGCACGTCGCGGCCCTCGCGGTAGGCGTAGCGCACGTCGTCGGCCTTCAGCAGCTCGCCGGCCGGGCGGGCGGCGGAGGGCTCGCGGTCGTCGGGCACGTTGGCCACGCCGAGCAGCCGCGCCATGGCGGCCCCGCCCACCTGGAGCTCGTCGATCCACATGAGGAAGCGGTCGAGCGGGTCGATGAGCTGCTGGGCGTAGACCAGGGCGGCGGTGACCTGCTGGACCGTCACCCAGTCGTTGGTGTAGAACAGGCCGCCGACCAGGAGCGTCGAGACCACGGGGATCACGTAGCCCAGCTCGACCGCGGGGAACCACAGGGTACGCAGGCCGAGGGTGTAGCGCTCGGCGGCATAGGAGCGGCGGATGTCGCCGTCGGTGCGTTCGCGGCGGCGTTCCTGAAGGCGCAGCGCCTCCACGGCCCTGGCGCCCTCGACGGTCTCGGCCAGTCCTTCGGTCATGTCGGCGTACGCGGCGTTCTCGCGCAGGTAGCCGTCGCGCGCCCGCTTCAGGTACCAGCGGGTGGCGAACCAGATCAGCGGGCCCGCGACCAGCATCGGCAACATGAGCTGCGGGCTGACCAGCACCAGCGCGCCCATGGTGATCACGAAGGTGACCAGCGCGATCAGTGTCTCCGGCACGGCGTGCCGCACGGTCCTGGACAACGAGTCGACGTCGCGCGACGTCCTGGTGATCAGGTCGCCCGCGCCGGCCCGTTCGACCGTGGACAGCGGCAGGCCGAGCACCCGGTCGACGAACTCCTCGCGCAGCTCGGCCAGCACCTTCTCGCCCAGCCTGGCCGAGGCCAGCACGGCGAAGCGGATGAGCAGTCCTTGCAGGAAGAGGAACGCGCCGATGACGACGGCCACGACCACGCCGTCGACGTCGCCGCCGTCCTGGACGGTCTGGACCAGGCTGCCGAGCTGCCAGGGCACGACGAGCCCCGCGACGGCGGCCAGGCCGTGCAGGGCCAGGGCGACGGTGAGCTGACGCGGGTACTTCAGCGTCAGGCGGCGCGCGTACGCGCGGACCTGTTTCCGGTCGGCGACCGGCAGGATCTCGCGGGCCATGGTCAGTCCTCCTCTCGGGTCACGGTGGCGGCGTATCGGGGGGAGGCGGCCAGCAGGTGCCGGTGTGTCCCCTCGGCCAGCACCCGGCCGTCCTCCACGTAGATCACGTGGTCGGCCCGGTCGAGCACCAGCGGGCTGGTCGTGCAGATCATGGTGGTCCGGCCCGCGCGCGCCTTGGCCAGCCGCTCGGCGATGCGGGCCTCGCTGTGGGCGTCGACGGCGCTGGTGGGCTCGACCAGGATGAGCACCTCGGGATCGGTGAGCAGGGCCCGCGCCAGGCGCAGCCGCTGCTGCTGGCCGCCCGAGAACTCGCGTCCGGCCTCGGAGACCAGGGCGTCGAGGCCGTCGGGCAGCGCCTCGACGATGTCCTCGGCGCAGGCGGTGTGCAGGGCCGCGCGCACCTCCTCGTCCGAGGCGGCGTCGCGGACGTCGAGCTCGCTCCTGAGCCTGCCGGTGAACAGGCGGGCGTCGTTGCCGGCGACCAGGATGCGGGAGCGGATCTCGTCCATGGGCAGGGTGGCCAGCTCGACGGCGCCGAACGTGACGTCGCCGGGGGCGTAGCGGCCGAGCCGGTCGGCGATGGCGGCGGCCTCCTCCGGGGCGCCCGCCGCGACGGCGGTGAGCGCGCCCGGCTGGAGGGTGACGCCGCTGTAGGAGTCGCGCAGCACGCCGCCGCCGCTGGTCTCGGCGCCGCCGGTGACCTCGGGCTCGATCGACAGGATGCGGATCACGCGGCGGGCCGCGACGTGGCCCTTGGTGAGCTTGTCAGCGGCCTCCGTCAAGGTGCGCAGCGGGCCGATCAGGAACGCCGCGTAACCGTAGAGGGCGACGAGGTCGCCGGTGCTGATCTCGCCGCCGACCGCGAACGTGGCGCCGATGCCGGTGACGACCGCGATGAGCAGGCCGGGCAGCAGGATCTGGGCGCCTTCGAGCAGCGACTCGACCCGGGCCACGCCGACCCCGGCATGGCGGACCCGCTGGGACTCCTCGCCGTAGCGGGCGGCGAACACCTGCTCGCCGCCGATGCCGCGCAGCACCCGAAGGCCCGCCACGATGTCGGCGGCCCTGGTGGACAGCTCGCCGGTCAGCTCGCGCTGGTGTTTCTGCCGCCGGTGCAGCGGCCTGAGCAGCGGCGAGACGGCGACCGCCATGAGCGGCACGCCGAACAGCACGAGCAGCCCGAGCGGGACCGAGGTCGTCAGCAGGATCACGGTGACCGCGACGATCGCCACGACCGAGCCGGTGCCGCGCAGCAGGATGTCCATGGAGCTGCCGATGTGGGCGATGTCGGAGTTGCCGACGCTGACGACCTCGCCGGTCGAGACCTTCTTGGGCAGCGTCGCCCCGAGCCTGGCGGCCTGCCGCGCGGTCACCTGCACGGTGCGGTACGCCGCCGACAACCAGTTGAAGACCGCCATCCGGTGACGCATGATCCCGGTGAACGCCTGCAGCAACCCCAGCCCGAGCAGGATCGACGCCCAGGTCAGCAGCGCCCCGGTGTCCTTGGCGGTGACGGCGTCGATGCCCTTGCCGAGCACCGCGGGCACGAGCGCCTGGACCAGCCACCAGAGCGTGGCGAAGCCGATGCCGGCCAGCAGGGAGCGGGCCTGGCGCCGCGCGTTCCACCACAGGTAGCGGAGCGGGCTGCGGATGTCGGGCAGGCCGGGATCGGCCTCAGGTAGGGAACGCATAGCCTGACAAGGTTGACAACCCATCCCCCGGCCCGGCAAACCGTTTTTCGTTCCGCTAACGGCTGGGCACGTGCCTGAAGGTGCGCGCGGTGTAGAACAACGTGGCCAGCGCGGTCAGCGCGAGCAGCATGTATCCCACCGTGTACGACCCTGTGGCGCCGTAGACGGCCCCCATCACGAGCGGCGGGAAGTACCCGCCCAGCCCGCCGGCGGCGCCCACGAGGCCGGTCACCGTCCCCACCTTCGACGCCTCGACCAGGCTGGCCACCAGGGCGAACACCCCGCCCGTGCCGAGGCCGAGGAAGAAGGCGATGAGCACGAAACACGTCCCGGCGGGCACCTCGGCGGGCGGCTTGAACGCCAGCGCGACCGCCATCACGACGGTCCCGACCAGTGAGATGAGCATCACCTTGACCGGCCCGATCCGGTCGGACAACGTGCCGCCGATCGGCCGGGCGGCGACGGCGGCGATCGAGAACCCGGCCGTGCGCAGCCCGGCGCCGGTCTGGGCGAAGTGGTAGACGTTCTGGAGCAGGGTCGGCAGGTACGTCGAGAACGCCACGAAGCCGCCGAAGGTGACGGCGTACAGGAAGGCGCACTGCCAGGTGGCCCTGATCTTCACCGCCTCACGCATCCGGGGCAGGGCCGGGGCGGTGGCGGGCGACCACTCGGGCGAGTCGCGGCTGCCGCCGATCATGATCACGCCCATCAGGGCCAGCACCGCGGCCATGAGCAGGTGTGTCGGGAACCGGCCGAAGTCCTCGACCAGGCGCGGGGTGAAGAACGCCGACAGCGCGGTCCCGCCCATGCCGGCGCCGAACACGCCGGTGGCGAAGCCTCTGCGGGCGGGCTCGTACCAGGCGTTGACGAACGGGATGCCGACGGCGAACGACGTGCCGGGGATGCCCAGCAGGAAGCCCCAGAACAGCAGCCATCCGTACGACTCCGACCAGCCCACGAACAACACGGGCACGATCGACACGAAGCAGATGACGGCGAACATGCGCCGCCCGCCGAGCCGGTCGGCCAGCATGCCCACCGGGATCCGGCCGAGCGAGCCGACCAGCACCGGGATCGCGACCAGCAGCGAGGTCTGCGTCGGGGACAGGTGCAGTTGCCTGCTGTAACCGCCCGACAGGGGCCCGATGAGGTTCCAGGCCCAGAACGTCACGGCGAAGGCCGCCGTGGCCAGCGCCAGGTTCCGCACCTGACCTTTACGAAGCACAGACATACACTCTGTGTAACAGAGGGTCACCTTCTGTGATGAAGTGGGGGTATGAGCGCCGAGGACGTCCTGCTGAAGACCGGCCGGTTCCTCCGCAGATCGACCACCAGCGGCGATCTGCGGACTCTCTTCCTCAAGGGGGGCACCGAAGGCGACGCCTTCTACCGGGACCGGTGGAGCCACGACAAGGTCGTCCGCTCCACCCACGGCGTGAACTGCACGGGCTCGTGCTCGTGGAAGGTCTACGTCAAGGACGGGATCATCACCTGGGAGACGCAGGAGACCGACTACCCGGGCGTGGGCCCCGACCGGCCCGAGTACGAGCCGCGCGGCTGCCCGCGAGGGGCGGCCTTCTCCTGGTACACCTACTCGCCCACCCGGATCCGCTACCCGTACGCGCGGGGCGTGCTGGTGCAGCTCTACCTGGAGGCCAGGGAGCGACTGGGCGACCCGGTGGCCGCCTGGGCCGAGGTCACCACCGACCCGGACAAGAGGGCGGCCTACCAGAGCGCCCGCGGCAAGGGCGGCCTCGTCCGCGTCACCTGGGACCTGGCCGTCGAGATGATCGCCGCCGCGCACGTGCACACCATCCAGGCGTACGGGCCCGACCGCGTGGCCGGGTTCTCCCCCATCCCGGCGATGTCGATGGTCTCCCACGCCGTCGGCTCCCGGTTCGTGTCGCTGATCGGCGGCACGATGCTCTCCTTCTACGACTGGTACGCCGACCTGCCCGTGGCCTCGCCCCAGGTGTTCGGCGACCAGACCGACGTCCCGGAGTCGGCCGACTGGTGGGACGCCGCGTACCTGATGATGTGGGGCTCCAACGTCCCGGTCACCCGGACCCCGGACGCCCATTGGATGGCCGAGGCACGCTACCGGGGCCAGAAGGTCGTGGTGGTCTCCCCGGACTACAGCGACGCGGCCAAGTTCGCCGACGAGTTCCTGAGCGTGCGGCCGGGCACGGACGGCGCGCTGGCCATGGCCATGGGGCACGTGCTGCTGTCGGAGTTCTTCGTCGAGCGCCAGGTCCCCTATTTCACCGATTACGTCAAGCGCTTCACCGACCTGCCCTTCCTGGTCACGCTGCGCGAGCACGAGGACGCGTACGTGCCGGACAAGTTCCTCACGGCCAAGGACCTGGGCTCGGCGGAGGAGGCGGCCGAGTGGAAGACCGTGCTCATGGCGGAGTCGGGCGAGCCCGTGGTCCCGAACGGCTCGGTCGGCTTCCGCTGGACCGACTCCGGCGAGGGCCGCTGGAACCTCGACCTGGACACCGACCCGAAACTCACCCTGTACGGCGGCGAGTCCGCGCAGGTCCTGCTGCCCCGCTTCGACGGCGAGGGCACGCTGCGCAGGGGCGTGCCGGTGGCGCGGGCCGGCGGACGCCTGGTGACGACGGTGTTCGACCTGCTCCTCGCCCAGTACGGCGTGCCCAGGCCAGGCCTGCCGGGCCTCTGGCCGACCGGGTACGACGACGCGGCGGAGCCGTACACGCCCGGCTGGCAGGAGCCGGTGACCGGCGTCCCGGCCGAGCGGGTGGTCAAGATCACCCGGGAGTTCGCCAGGACGGCCGAGACCTCGCGCGGCCGATGCATGATCATCATGGGCGCGGGCGCCACGCAGTGGTTCCACGGGGACACGATCTACCGGGCGTTCCTGTCGTTGTTGTTGCTGACCGGCTGCCAGGGGCGCAACGGCGGCGGCTGGGCCCACTACGTGGGTCAGGAGAAGTGCCGCCCGCAGAGCGGCTGGGCGCTGCTGGCCGGGGCGCTCGACTGGTCCCGGCCGCCCCGGCAGGTGCCCGGCACGCCCTACTGGTACCTGCACACCGACCAGTGGCGCTACGACCGGTTCGACGCGGGCGCGCTGACCACGCCGCTCGGCCCCAGGGCCTTCCGCGGCAGGCACACGGTCGACCTGGTGGCCGAGTCCGTACGCAACGGCTGGATGCCGATGTCGCCGGCCTTCGACCGCAACCCGCTGGAGCTGGGCGAGCACGAGGATCCGGTGGCGTACACGCTGGAGGAGCTGCGGCAGGGACGGCTCAGGCACGCCGTGGACGCCCCTGACGACCCGGTCAACTGGCCACGCGTGCTGACCCTGTGGCGCTCGAACCTGCTCGGCTCGTCGGCCAAGGGCAACGAGTACTTCCTGCACCACCTGCTCGGCGCCGGCTCCAACCTGGAGCAGCCCGACGAGCAGGCGCCGAGCGGCAAGCTGGACCTGCTGCTCACGCTCGACTTCCGGATGACCTCCTCGACGGTCTTCTCCGACATCGTGTTGCCGGCCGCCACCTGGTACGAGAAGTACGACCTGTCCTCCACCGACATGCACCCGTTCGTGCACGCGTTCAACCCGGCCATCTCGCCCCCCTGGGAGACCCGGACGGACTTCGCCGCCTTCCACGCCATCGCCAGGGCCTTCAGCGCGCTGGCCAAGGAGCGGCTGGGGGTGCGCAAGGACGTCGTCGTGGTCCCGTACCAGCACGACACGCCGGGCGAGACCGGGCAGCCCGGCGGGCGCGCGTCCGGCACGCACGAACCGACGCTCAAGGTGGTGGAGCGCGACTACGGCGCGGTCGCGGAGAAGCTGGCCGCGCTCGGCCCGCTCACGGAGAAGCTGGGCCTCCAGGTCAAGGGCGTCACGTTCATGCCGGACGAGGAGGTCGCCTGGCTGGGCCAGCGCTGTGGCCTGGTGCCGCGCGGCGTGGCCAAGGGCCGTCCCGAGCTGGACACCGACGCCAAGGCGTGCGAGACGATCCTCGCGCTGTCGGGGGTGAGCAACGGCCGGCTGGCCGCCCAGGGTTTCCGCCAGCTCGCCCGGCGCACCGGGGGCAACTTCGACGACCTCATGGACGAGGGCCACCGCATCGTCTTCGCCGACACCCAGGCCCGGCCCACGCACGTCGCCGCCAGCCCGGAGTGGTCCGGCAAGGAGGCGCACGACCGCCGCTACTCCCCCTTCACGATCAACGTCGAGAACGGCAAACCCTGGCACACCCTCACCGGCCGCCAGCACTTCTTCCTCGACCACGACTGGATGCACGAGTACGGCGAGGCTCTGCCGGTCTACCGCCCGCCGCTGGACATGGCCGAGCTCTTCGGCGAGAGCGCGACCCTGCGCTACCTGACCCCGCACTCCAAGTGGTCGATCCACTCCGAGTACCAGGACAACCTGCTCATGTTGTCGCTGTCGCGCGGCGGCCCGACCATCTGGATGTCCACCGAGGACGCGGCCAGGCTCGGCATCGCCGACAACGACTGGATCGAGGCGGTCAACCGCAACGGCGTCGTCGTGGCCAGGGCCATCGTGTCCCACCGGATGCCGAAGGGCACGGTCTACATGTTCCACGCCCAGGACCGGCTGATCGACGTGCCGAAGTCGGAGGCCACCGGCCGCCGCGGCGGCATCCACAACGCGCTGACCAGGGTCCTGATCAAGCCCACGCACATGATCGGGGGCTACGCCCAGCTCTCGTACGCCTTCAACTACTTCGGCCCCACGGGCAACCAGCGGGACGAGGTCACCACCATTCGCCGCAGGTCGCAGGAGGTGCGCTACTGATGAAGATCATGGCTCAGATCGCCATGGTGATGAACCTGGACAAGTGCATCGGATGTCACACCTGTTCCGTCACCTGCAAACAGACCTGGACCAACCGTCCCGGCGTCGAGTACGTCTGGTTCAACAACGTCGAGACCCGTCCCGGCCAGGGCTACCCCCGGCGGTACGAGGACCAGGAGCGCTGGCGGGGCGGCTGGACCCTCGACCGCAAGGGCCGGCTGACGCCGCGCGCCGGAGGCCGGTTCCGCAAGCTGCTGAACATCTTCGCCAACCCGCTCATGCCCTCCATCCAGGACTACTACGAGCCCTGGACCTACGACTACGAGAACCTCACCCGCGCGCCGCTGTCCGACGACGTCCCGGTCGCGCCGCCCAGGTCGCTGATCAGCGGCGAGCCGATGAAGATCCGCTGGAGCGCGAACTGGGACGACAACCTGGGCGGCGACCCGTCCCCCGACCCGGTGCTGGGGAAGTTGTCGGAGCAGGTCAAGCTTGAGTTCGAGCAGGCGTACATGTTCTACCTGCCGCGCATCTGCGAACACTGCCTCAACCCGTCGTGCGTGGCCTCCTGCCCGTCCGGGGCCATGTACAAGCGGGCCGAGGACGGGATCGTCCTGGTGGACCAGGACCGTTGCCGGGGCTGGCGGATGTGCGTGACGGGGTGCCCGTACAAGAAGGTGTACTTCAACCACCGGACCGGCAAGGCCGAGAAGTGCACGTTCTGCTACCCGCGGGTCGAGGTGGGGTTGCCGACCGTGTGCTCGGAGACCTGCGTGGGCCGCCTGCGCTACCTCGGGGTGCTGCTCTACGACGCCGACCGGGTCACCGAGGCCGCCTCGGTGGAGAACGAGCGCGACCTGTACGAGGCCCAGCTCGGCATCTTCGTCGATCCCGACGACCCGGCCGTGGCCACCGCCGGGTTGCCCGCCGAGTGGGTCGAGGCCGCCCGCAGATCCCCCGTCTACGACCTGATCATGAAATATCGCATCGCGCTGCCTCTGCACCCGGAGTACCGCACGCTGCCGATGGTCTGGTACGTCCCGCCGCTCTCCCCCGTCGTGGACGCCCTGTCGAACACCGGGCACGACGGCGAGGACGCCGGCAACCTGTTCGCCGCCATCGAGTCGCTGCGCATCCCGGTGGAGTACCTGGCCGAGCTGTTCACGGCGGGCGATCCCGTACCGGTGACGGCGGCGCTGCGGCGGCTGGCCGCGATGCGCTCGTACATGCGGGGGGTCAACCTGGGCGAGGAGCCCGTCCTGCCGGACACCGGCCTGGACGAGGACGAGATCAAGGCCATGTACCGCCTGCTGGCCCTGGCCAAGTACGAAGAGCGGTACGTGATCCCGACCGCGTACGGCAACACGCCCGGCGTGGTCGAGGAGGCCGGCTGCAGCCTCGACTACTACGGCGGCCCCGGCATGCAGGGGCCCTTCGGCGAGGCGTCGGGCAAGCCGCTCCCGGTCTCCGTCGAGAGCTTCCACGGGCTCAAGGACCGCCAGACCAACGACGAGATCACCCGCGACCGGGTGAACCTCCTCAACTGGGACGGCCGGGGCGCCCCGGCCGGACTCTTCCCCCCGAAGAAGGGGAAATCATGAACAAGGCCGTGATCTGGCAGGCCGCCGCACACCTGCTCGCCTATCCCGACGAACGTTTCCACCACCGCCTCCCGCTGATCAGGGAGGCCGCCGAGCCGCACTTCGCGGCGTTCCTGACGCGGATCGCGGACCTGGAGGCGGGCGACCTGGCCGCCCACTACGTCGAGACGTTCGACCTGCACCGGCGTTGCTGCCTCTACCTGACCTACTACACCGACGGCGACACCCGCCGGCGCGGCGCGTCCCTGGCCGCGCTCAAGCAGCGCTACCGCGCGGCCGGCTGGGAGCCGCTGGAGGACGAACTGCCCGACTTCCTGCCGGTCGTGCTGGAGTTCGCGGCGCTCGACCCGGCCGGCGTGGCGCTGCTGAAGGAGCACCGGAGCGGCCTTGAGCTGCTGCTGACCGCCCTGACCGAGCTGGGGTCGCCGTACGCGGAGGTGATCGCCGTCGTGTGCGCGGCCCTGCCGCCGCTCACCGCCGCCGAACGCGCCGCGGCGCACCGCCTGGCCGCCGAGGGCGCGCCGGCCGAGACCGTGGGAGGGTACCTGTGAGCTGGGGCGAGAGCATGCTCTGGGTGGTCGCGCCGTACGTCACCCTGGTGATCTTCATCGGCGGCCTGATCTGGCGGTACAAGTACGACAAGTTCGGCTGGACCACCCGGTCCTCGCAGCTCTACGAGAGCCCGCTGCTCCGGGTGGCCAGCCCGGTGTTCCACTACGGCCTGATCTTCGTGATCATCGGGCACGTGACCGGCCTGCTCATCCCGCTCTCCTGGACGGACGCGATCGGCGTGTCGAACGAGACCTACCACACCAACGCCCTGATCTGGGGCGGCCTGGCCGGGCTGGCCACGCTGGTGGCGCTGGCCATGCTGATCTACCGCCGCCGTACGAACGGGCCCGTCTTCCTGGCCACGACGAAGAACGACAAGACCATGTACGTGGTGCTGGCCGCGGCGATCATCGCGGGCGTGGTGACGACGGTCGCGGGGGTCGTGCCGAGCGAGGTGAGCTACCGGACGACGGTCGCCCCCTGGTTCCGCGGCATCTTCGCCCTCAGCCCGGACGCCACCGCGATGGGGCACGCGAGCATCCTTTACAAGGTGCACACCGTGATCGGGATGGCATTGTTCGTGCTTTTCCCGTTCAGCCGCCTCGTGCACGCGCTTTCGGCACCGATCCCCTATTTGTTCCGCCCTTACATCGTGTATCGGGCCCGGTCCCGATAGCGCGCCGCGCCACCCGGAAGGGGTGCCGGTGCGCCAGAATCGTTGGCTGTGGAGCACGGGTACACCAACAGCACGGTCGGCGACGGCGCTCTGGTCGTGAAGTGTTACCAGGGCCCGGAGGCCGCGTTCAGGCTGGGCACGGAGAGCAGATACCTGCGCCGCCTGCGGGGGCGGCTCCCGGTCCCGCGCGTGCACCAGATCACCGCCACGAGCCTGACGACCCGCTTCGTGGCCGGCGCCCACGGCCAGGACCTGCTCGACGCGGGCCGGGCGGCCGAGGTGCTGGCCGAGTGCGGCAGGGTGCTGGCCCGCATCCACCGTCTCGGCATCGTGCACGGCGACTACGGCCCCCAGAACCTGCTGTTCGACCCCGCCACGTTCGAGACGACCGCGATCCTCGACTGGGAGTGGGCCCACCCGGGCCGGCCGGTCGAGGACCTCGCCTGGTGCGAGTGGATCGTCCGCGTCCACCATCCCGAGCACGTGCCCCTGCTGCCGCGCTTCTTCGACGCCTACGGCGGCCCGGTGCCCGCCTGGGCCGAGCGGCACGCCTCGATGGTGGCCCGCTGCCGCGACCTGCTCGACTTCTGCGGCCGTTGGGAGGCGGGCGGGGGCGGCGAGAAGTTGTGGCGCGAACGCCTCGACCTCACGGCCTCCTGGACCGCCTGACACAACCCTCCTGCGGGGTCCGAGCCCCGGACGCGAGGCTCGGACGTCCTTCGGGCGGGATCAGCCGCAGTGGCTCCAGCCGCTGGTCCACACATACGGCGACTCGTCCCAGGCGCCGCCCCACTTGACGCAGGTGTTGGTCGCGGACAGGATCACCGGTCCGGCGTACGACTTGAACTCACCGGCGTCGGTCTTGGTCGCGCCGCCCTGCACGCTCAGCGTCGCCCGCATCCACCGCGTGTACGGCGTCTTGTTGACCGTCACCACACAGTTCTTGCCGGTGCTGGAGTTGTAGGACAGGTAGATCGTGCCCAGCGCGGTGCTGCCGGACTTGAACGGGTGGGAGTCGATGACTCGGAACCCCGACCCGCACACGCCCGCCGGGTCCACGGCGGCGGTCGTGGCCTGGGCGGGCAGGGCGCTCGCCAGACCGCAGGCGAGCACACCCGCGGCGAAGAACGTCTTGGTGATCGTGCGCATGTTCGTCCTTACTGTCGCTCTTGAACGTGCGTCAGCTTCGCGCAGCGAGTGATCAAGAAAGCGAACAGCAGGCGAACAACACCTAAATGCGATTTCGGCTCCCCCGATATCCACGACCTTCCGGCTCTACGGGAGGACCGCCCGGAGCCGGGGTTCGCCGCAGGTCACACGGGCGTCCCCGGTGCGCCCGGCCGGGTCCGTACGAGGGCTCCTCCGGCGTCGCGGCGAGTCAGGTGATCTTGACCACAGCAACCTCGCGATCGGCGACGCGCGACGGCTCCCACGGGACAGGCGCCCCGCTTTGGGGGAGGATCCCATCCATGGTTTCGGTACTGCAGAATGTCGCGATCGACTGCGCGGACCCGTACGAGCTGGCCCGCTTCTGGAGCGAGGTGACCGGCTGTCCCGTCCACCCGGAGGACGGCCCGGGGGACGAGGAGACGCGGGTGATGTTGCGGGAGGGCCCGATCCTGCACTTCAACAAGGTGCCGGAGCCGAAGGCGGTGAAGAACCGGGTGCACCTGTGCCTGCGCCCCGACTCCACCCGCGACGAGGAGGTGGACCGCCTGCTGCACCTGGGCGCCACCCTGGTCGCCGACCTCCGCGAACCGGACGGCACGGGCTGGACGATCCTCGCCGACCCCGAGGGCAACGAGTTCTGCGTCCTGCGCAGCGCCTCCGATCGCGCCGGATCGGTTCCCCACCCCTGACGTGCGTCTTTGAGACGGAAATGACGGACGGGAGAATGTATTGGTACCGAATGATATGCGGCATAAATCGCGCGTTCGATAAAATGAGTGGGAATTCCTCCCTGGGTGCAGCCAGACTGATCACGAACCAGTGAGGAGATCAACCCATGCCGAACCAGCCCGCACCGAACCTGCTGTCGTGGGCCAGCGAGATCGACGAAGGCGCGATCATGCAGGCCGCACGCACCGCCCGCCTGCCGTTCGTCTCCGGCCACGTCGCTCTCATGCCCGACGCGCACGTGGGAATCGGCGCGACGGTCGGCTCGGTCATTCCCACGGAGAACGCCATCATCCCCGCCGCCGTCGGCGTGGACATCGGCTGCGGAATGGTGGCCACCGAGACGACGCTCACGGCCGCGGACCTCCCCGACACCCTCGCCGCCCTGATGCCGATGGTGGAGCGCCGCATCCCCGCCGGCGTCGGCAAGGGCCACGACGACCCGTCGATCGACCGTACGCTGAGCGACCTCGGGGTCCCGTACACCGACCTCAACCCGAAGCAGACGAAGAAGGTGGCCGAGCAGTTCGGCACCCTCGGCTCCGGCAACCACTTCGTCGAGGTCTGCCTCGACGAGCGTGACCACGTCTGGACGGTGCTGCACTCGGGTTCGCGCGGCATCGGCAACCAGCTCGCCCAGATGCACATCACGGGCGCGAAGAAGCTGATGAGGAAGCAGGCCGTCGGCCTGGAGGACCCGGACCTCGCCTACCTCGTGCAGAGCACGCCGGAGTTCACCGCCTACATTGAGGACATGTTGTGGGCCCAGCACTACGCGATGGCCTCGCGGGCCCGGATGGACAAGGTCCTGATCGACGCCCTGTTCAAGGTCGTCGGCAAGGGTCAGCGCGTCCGTACGATCAACTGCCACCACAACTTCACCCAGCAGGAGACCCATTACGGCAAGTCGCTCTGGATCACCCGCAAGGGGGCCATCAAGGCCGACACCGGCGACGAAGGCGTGATCCCGGGCTCGATGGGCACCCGCTCGTACATCGTGCGCGGCCGGGGGAACCCGGAGTCGTACAACTCCTGCTCCCACGGCGCCGGACGCCGGATGTCACGGACCAAGGCCAAGCGGGAGCTGTCGGTCCGCTCGCTGACCGAGGCGATGAGCGGCCGCACCTGGAACGCGGATCGCGCCGCCGCCCTGGTGGACGAGCACCCGGACGCGTACAAGCCGATCGACCAGGTGATGGCCGACCAGAAGGACCTGGTCGAGGTGCAGCACACCCTGCGCCAGGTCTTCAACTACAAGGGCTGACCTCCGGCCACCGGGAACGTCCCGCCTGCGGCGGTAGCGTGATCGTATGGATGAGGATGAACAGCTTTCGCATGCTTCGTCGTTCGGCACGGCGGCGGTCGCGTACGCCGAGCACCGGCCCGACTACGCGCGTGCGGCGGTGCGCTGGGCGCTTGAGGCCGCGCCCGGCCCGCGCGTGATCGACTTCGGCGCCGGGACCGGCAAGCTGACCGCCACGCTGGCCGAGCTGGGCGCCGAGGTCGTCGCGGTCGAGCCCGACCCGGCGATGCTGGCCGAGCTGCGTCGTTCGCTGCCGGGTGTCCGTGCCCTGGCGGGCAGCGCCGAGGCGATCCCGCTGCCGGACGGGTCCGTCGACGCCGTGGTGGCCGGCAACGCCATGCACTGGTTCGACATGGCCGTCGCGGGGCCCGAGATCGCCCGGGTCCTCGCCCCCGGCGGCGTCCTGGCCGGTTTGTGGAACCTCATGGACGACCGGGTCGAGTGGGTCGCCGGGCTCGCGCGGGTCAGCGGGAGCGCGGCCGTCGGCCCGCGGGACACGCCCGCGAGCTGGCGGGCCGAGACGGCCGCCATGCACCTTCCGAGGACCGGCGGGAGCGCCCGGTTCGGCTCGCCGGAGCAGGCCGAGTTCCCGCACGGGCAGCGCCGTACCGCCGACTCGCTCGTCGCGACCATCGCGACGCGCGCCGGGATGCTCGTCATGCCGGACCGGGAGCGGGAGGCCACGCTGGGCCGGATCCGCGCGTTCCTGGCGAGCGGGCCGGAGACCGCCCGTGGGGAGTTCACCCTGCCGATGCTGACCGGCGTGCTGCGCGTCCGGCGCCTGTGACGGGCCACCCAGCCCTGGCGGCGGCCCGGCCCCGGAGAGGGTGCTCGCGGTGACCTGCGCGAACACCATCGTCCAGCACGGCCGCGCCCCCGTGGAAGAGGCCGAGTGGACCCGGTACGAATCGGTGGTCAACGCCGCGTTCGCCACCGTACGGGGCGTCGTCACCGCTTGGGGCTGACGTCCGTCCAGCCGGCCTCCAGGAGCGCCTCGGAGCTCCACACCGTGCCCGGCTCCAGGCCCGCCTGCGCGCCGCGCGGCTCGACCACGACGCTCTCCCTGCCCAGCGCCTGCCCGGTCGTCTCGTCGAAGATCAGGCGGCTCTCCCGCAGGCCGGTCTTGGCGTCGCCGGCCGCGGCGGCCGCGGCGGTGCCGGTGCGGCCCTCGGCGTCGGTGACGTCCTGGACGACCTTCACGGAGTCGAGCCCGGCCAGCATGCGGAACGCCGCGCCGCGCACCTGCGGCGTCACCGGCATGTCGACGATCAGCCCGACGCTGACCGCGAACAGCCAGGCGTCGGAGGACATCTTCACGCTGGACGACTCGGTCGAATGCCCGTCATAGGAGTCGAGCAGCCACTTCTTCAGCTTCCCCGGCTCGTCCGGCAGGCCGCGCAGGTCCTTCATCGTGACGTTCCGGCCGAGCCAGAACACCTTGTCGCCGTCCACCAGCGGGCTGTGGCCGGTGACGGGCTCGCGAGAGGCCGTCGACAGACTCATCGGGGCCAGCTTCTTCCCCGGCACGATCACGTCGATCTTCGTGGGCGAGCCCGCCTGCTCCCAGGCCGCCCGGTCGGCCTCGCCGGCGGGCCGGGCGCCGAGCGTCTGCTCGCGGCTCCACTGGTCGCCGCCGGTCGCGCGGGGCGTCCACGCCTCGATCCGCTGCCGGTCCTCGACCAGGTACCCGCCCTTCACGGCAGGGTAGACGTGCCTGCTCACCGCCGTGGTGTGCCACCAGTCACCGGTACGGTCGGGCTGCCGGCCGGCCTTCTCCGCGGCGGCCAGGAGCACGTCCCTGGCCGACAGCGTGACCTTGCGCGGCGTCGCGGACACGCTCGGCCCGGCCTGCGGCGCCTGCCGCTGCGGCGGGGGCGCGGTGTTGCCCGCCACCACGACGGCCACGGCGGTCGCCCCGGCCGCGAGGGCCGCGAGCCCCAGCACCGGCCGTACGGCCTTGCGCCGGCGGCGCGTCCGCCGCGGGACCGCCATGGCTTGTGCCAGTTCGGCGGCCCTGGTGCGCTCGTCCACCGGCCGGTCGCCGAGGTGCGCGGGCCGGGCGGCCCGGAGTTCGTCGATCGGGTTCATGACCACTCCTCGCTGAGGTTGCGCACGTAGGTACGGGACGGTTCGGGAGACTCCATGGCGTGCGCGAGCCGCTTCCTGGCCCGGTGCAGCCGTACGCGGAAGGTCGCCGTCGAGCAGCCGACGACCCGGGCGCCCTCCTTGGGCGACAAGCCGTGCCAGGCGACCAGCATCAGCACCTCCCGGTCGTCCTCGTTCAGGGCGGCCAGGGCCCGCAGCACGCCCATGCGCTCGGTCACCTGCTCGGCCACGTCCGTGCGGCCGTCCTCCTCGGTCCACGAGCCCACCTCGGCGGCCAGCGCGTCCCTGCGGGCCTGTGAGCGGGCGTCGTCCCGCAGGAGATTGCGCGCCACGCCGAGCAGCCACGGCAGCGGCGGCTCGGGCACGTCGTCCAGCCGCCGCCACGCGACGGCGAACGTCTCGCTCACCACCTCGTCGGCCACCTGCCGGCCCGCACGACTGACCACGTAGGCCCACACCCGTTGTCGGCATTCGTCGTACATGCCGGTGAAACGGCGGGAATCATCCGTCACCGCGCAGCCCCTTCGTCCCTGGTGCGTTCTTTCTGACACCGGGAAGTGGTCCGAGCGCCCCTGTTGTTACAGCTCGTTCGGAAATCATCAGATGTCGTGCGAGCCGACCGTACGCAGAAGCCCCGCCCCGGTGCGTACCGGGACGGGGCCTGCGAGACCGTACCTACTTGGCGTTGGCCTTGAGATAGTCGCTGTTCATCTGGGCGATCGCGTCCAGCGGGATGCCCTTGGGGCACACGGCCGTGCACTCGCCGGTGTTCGTGCAGCCGCCGAAGCCCTCGGCGTCCATCTGGTCCACCATGGCCTTGGCGCGGGTCAGGCGCTCCGGCTGGCCCTGGGGCAGCAGGCTGAGGTGGGTGATCTTGGCGGCGGTGAACAGGGAGGCCGAGCCGTTCGGGCAGGCCGCCACGCAGGCGCCGCAGCCGATGCAGGTCGCGGCGTCGAACGCGGCGTCGGCGTCCTCCTTGCGCACCGGGACGCTGTGCGCGTCCGGGGCCGAACCGGCCGGGACCGAGACGAACCCGCCCGCCTGGATGATGCGGTCGAACGCGCTGCGGTCCACGACCAGGTCCTTCACCACCGGGAACGGCGCGGCGCGCCACGGCTCGATGGTGATCTCGGCGCCGTCCTCGAAGTGGCGCATGTGGAGCTGGCACGTCGTCGTGGCACGCTGCTCGCCGTGCGCCACGCCGTTGATGACCATGCCGCACATGCCGCAGATGCCCTCGCGGCAGTCGTGGTCGAAGGCGATCGGGTCGTCGCCCTCCAGGATCAGCCGCTCGTTCAGCACGTCCAGCATCTCCAGGAACGACATGTCCGGGGACACGTCCTCCACCCGGTACGTCACCATGCGTCCGGCGTCCGAAGCGCCGTTCTGACGCCAGACCTTGAGGGTCAGGTTCACTTGTAGCTCCGCTGGGTCATCTTGACGTACTCGTACTCGAGCGCTTCCTTGTGCAGCACCGTCTCGCCGGAGGGCGTGCGCTCCCAGGCCGAGACGTGCGCGAAGTGCTCGTCGTCGCGCAGGGCCTCGCCGTCGGGGTCCTGCGACTCGGCGCGGAAGTGGCCGCCGCAGGACTCGGTGCGGACGAGGGCGTCCAGGCACATGAGCTCGGCCAGGTCGAAGAAGTCGGCGACGCGGCCGGCCTTCTCCAGGACCTGGTTCAGCTCCTCGGCGGTGCCGGACACCTTGACGTTCTTCCAGAACTCCTCGCGCAGCTCGGGGATGCGCTCCAGGGCCTTGCGCAGCGACTCCTCGGTGCGCTCCATGCCGCAGTAGTCCCACATGAGCTTGCCCAGCTCGCGGTGGAAGGAGTCGGGGGTGCGGGTGCCGTTCACCGACATCAGGCGGTCGATCCTGGTACGGACCTTGATCTCCGCCTCGGCCACGGCCTCCTCGTCCACCTCGCCGTACGGGCCGTTGGCCAGGTAGTCGCCGATCGTGGTCGGGAGCACGAAGTACCCGTCGGCCAGGCCCTGCATCAGCGCCGAGGCGCCGAGCCGGTTGGCGCCGTGGTCGGAGAAGTTGGCCTCGCCGATCACGAACAGGCCGGGGATCGTGGACTGCAGGTCGTAGTCCACCCACAGGCCGCCCATCGTGTAGTGGACCGCGGGGTAGATGCGCATCGGCACGTCGTACGGGTTCTCGCCGGTGATGCGCTCGTACATCTCGAAGAGGTTGCCGTACTTCTTCTCCACGGCGTCGCGGCCGAGGCGGCCGATGGCGTCGCGGAAGTCGAGGTAGACGCCGAGCCCGCCGGGGCCGACACCGCGGCCCTCGTCGCAGACGTTCTTGGCGGCGCGGGAGGCGATGTCACGCGGGACCAGGTTGCCGAAGGCGGGGTAGATGCGCTCCAGGTAGTAGTCGCGCTCCTCCTCCGGGATGTCTCCGGGGGCCCGGTCGTCGTCCTTGCGCAGCGGCACCCACACGCGGCCGTCGTTGCGCAGCGACTCCGACATCAGCGTCAGCTTCGACTGGTACTCGCCGGAGACCGGGATGCAGGTCGGGTGGATCTGCGTGTAGCACGGGTTGGCGAGGTACGCGCCGCGCTCGTGCGCCCGCCAGATGGCCGTCGTGTTGCAGCCCTTGGCGTTCGTGGACAGGAAGAAGACGTTGCCGTAACCGCCGGTGGCCAGCACCACGGCGTCGGCCAGGTGCCGCTCGATCTCGCCGGTCACCATGTCGCGCACGATGACGCCGCGCGCCCGCCCGTCGGAGACGATCAGGTCGAGCATCTCGTGGCGGGTGTGCATCTCCACGGTCCCGGCCGCGATCTGCCGCTCCAGCGCCTGGTACGCCCCCAGCAGGAGCTGCTGCCCCGTCTGGCCGCGGGCGTAGAACGTACGGGAGACCTGGGCGCCGCCGAAGGAACGGGTGTCCAGCAGGCCGCCGTACTCGCGGGCGAACGGCACGCCCTGGGCCACGGCCTGGTCGATGATGTTCACCGAGACCTGGGCCAGGCGGTAGACGTTCGACTCGCGGGCGCGGAAGTCGCCGCCCTTGACCGTGTCGTAGAAGAGCCGGTAGATCGAGTCGCCGTCGCCGCGGTAGTTCTTCGCGGCGTTGATGCCACCCTGCGCGGCGATGGAGTGGGCGCGCCGGGGCGTGTCCTGGTAGCAGAACGACTTGACGTTGTAGCCCAGCTCGCCGAGGGTCGCCGCGGCCGAGCCGCCCGCCAGGTCGGTGCCGACGACGATCACGTTGAGCTTGCGCTTGTTGGCGGGGTTGACCAGCTTGGCGCTGAACTTCCGCTTCTCCCACCGCTCCTCGATCGGACCGGCGGGAGCCTTGGAGTCCCGGATCTCCGAGCCTTCGGTGTACTTCACTTCACAACTCCGAACGTGATCGCGAGGGGCGGGGCCAGGAAGCCGATCACCAGGACCGCCGAGACCAGGCCGGCCGTCAGGCGCAGGCCGCGGTTGCGGTTGCGGTTGGCCCAGCCGAGCGTCTGGAAGGCGCTCCAGATGCCGTGCCGCAGGTGCAGGCCGACCATGACGACGGCCACCAGGTAGATGAGGGTCACCCACCAGCGGGAGGCGTCGAAGCCGGCGACCATGCGGTCGGCGGGCGCGGAGTCGAAGCCCTTGGGGTTCACGACGCCGAAGGTGAGGTCGAGCAGGTGCCAGATCACGAAGAGCAGGATCGTCAGGCCGCCGAACCGCATGATGTGCGTGGCGTAGCCGTTGGCCTGGGACTTCTTGGCCACGTACTTGACCGGACGGGCCTTGGCGGCCTTGCGCGCCAGCGAGATCGCGGCCCACATGTGCAGGACGACCGAGACGACGAGCCCGATCTCCAGGATCGTCAGCACCGTCCGGTACGGCGCGATGGGCTCGAACAGCGTGCGCAGCGCGTCGGCGTACTCGTTGAACGAGTCCTTGCCGAGGAAGATCTTGAGGTTGCCCAGCATGTGAAGGACAAGGAAGGACACCATCACGGCGCCCGTGACGGCCATGACGACTTTCTTGCCGTTCGACGAGCTCAGGAACCGGCTCGGCTTCTTGGACGTTGGTGCGTGCGAGGCACCCTTGGGGGCGTTAACAGGCGCGGTGGCGGCGCCGCGCTCTATCGTGGCAGTCACGTTTGAACGCTAGGTATCCAGCAATGATCCGTCCAAGTCATCGCGGATCTGGTTTCCATAGCTTCCGGCTATGATGCTTGGTTTATACGGTCGGCATAAGGAAAAATGCTCGGCCGGTGCGAGGAAAATCACATGCAGTTGCAACAGCTCGCCTACTTCGTGGCGGTCGCGGAGACCAGGCACTTCACCCAGGCGGCCGAGCGCATGCGGGTCGCCCAGCCCTCGCTCAGCAAGCAGATCAAGGCTCTGGAGAGCGACCTCGGCGCGCGGCTGTTCTCCCGCGCGCGCGGCAACGTCACGCTGACGGCGGCGGGCGAGGCGCTGCTCCCCCTGGCCCGCCGGATGCTGGCCGACGCCGACACCGCCCGCCAGGAGGTGGCCGAGCTGGCGGGGCTGCGCCGGGGCCGGGTGCGGCTGGGGGCCACGCCGTCGTTGTGCGCGGGGCTGCTGGCCGACGCGCTGGCCCGCTTCCATCGGGCGTACCCGGGGGTGGAGCTGCTGGTGGAGGAGGGCGGCTCGCGTGACCTGGTCAGGGCGCTGGCCAGGGGGCAGCTCGACCTGTCGCTGATCATCATGCCGCTGCAGAGCGACGACCCCTCGCTGGTGACCGAGGAGATCCTGCGGGAGAACCTCGTCGTGGTCGCGCCCTCCCATGAGCGGATGCGGGGGCCGTACCTGCGGATCGAGGACCTGCGCGGCAGGCAGATGGTGATGTTCAGACGTGGTTACGACCTGCGCGAGGCGACCCTCACCGCCTGCCGCCAGGCCGGGTTCGAGCCCAGGTTCTCGGTGCAGGGCGGGGAGATGGACGCGGTGCTGCGGTTCGTGGAGGCGGGGCTCGGCGTGGCCGTGGTGCCGTCGATGGTGCTCGACGGGCGGCCGGGGTTGTCGGGCACGCCGCTCGCGCCGCCCGGTCTGAGCCGTACGATCGCCCTGGCCCACCGCAAGGACGTCGACCCGACCAGGGCCGCGCAGGCGTTCCGGGAGACCCTGCTCTCCTTCGTGGTCGAAGCCGGCCAGGAAGGCACGCTTCCGCAAGGGGTCGAACTCATCGCAGAATGAGCAGCAACGGCCCGACTCCCCGGAGAGGCGTGTGACGGCAAACCTCACCGAAACGCTGACACTGCTCCTCATCGAGGACGATGACGGCGACGCCTTCCTCGTCGAGGAACTGCTCGAACAGGCCGAGGCGCCGCCGAGGATCTTCCGGGCGCGCAGCCTCCAGGAGGCCAGGACCAAGCTCGGCCCGGCGGTCCAGTGCGTGCTCGTCGATCTCACGCTGCCCGACGCCAGCCGGCTCGAAGCGCTGGAGGAGGTGCTCGCGCTGGCGCCGCACACGGCGGTGCTCGTCCTGACCGGGCTCAGGGACGTCCACGTGGGCGTCAGCGCCGTCCAGGCCGGCGCCCAGGACTACCTGGTCAAGCAGGACGTGGACGCCCGGCTGCTGGCCAGGTCGATCCGGTACGCCATGGAGCGCAAGCGGGCCGACCTGGCCCAGCTCAGACTGTTCGAGGCCGAGCTGACGGCCAAGGAGAACGCCCGCCTGGAGGGCGGCCTGCTCCCGGTGCCCCTGCTGCGCACCGACGGGATCACCCACCAGATCCGCTACCTGCCCGGCGACCAGGGCACGCTGCTGGCCGGCGACTTCCTCGACATGGTCCAGACCGCCGACGGCGCGGTGCACGTCGTGGTGGGCGACGTGTGCGGCCACGGGCCGGACGAGGCCGCGCTCGGCGTGGCGCTGCGCATCGCCTGGCGCACGCTGGTGCTGGCCGGTCAGACCGGCGACACGCTGCTGCGCACGATGGACGCCCTGCTGCGCGCCGAGCGCAAGGCTCCCGAGATCTTCACCACGCTGTGCACGGCCACGCTCACTCCCGACCTGCTGCACGCCCGGCTGCGCGTGGTCGGGCACCCGCCGCCGGTGCTGGTCCGCGACGGCGTCCCCACGGTGGTGGCCGACGCGCCCTCGGGGCCGCCGCTCGGCATCTTCGCCGACGCCGAGTGGACGGTCATCGACGTGCCGCTGGGCGAGGAGTGGTCGATGATGTTCTACACCGACGGCCTGATCGAGGCCGCCGTCGGTGAGCAGAAGGGGCAGCTCGGCGTCGACGGCCTGGTCGGCCTGGTGCGCGAGCACGGCGTCATCGACCTCGACCGGCTGATCCGGCACGCCGGCAGGCTGAGCGACGACCTCGCGGTCGTCCTGGTGTCGAGGAGGTCGCCGTGAGCATCCATCCACTGCCTCCCCCGAAGCAGCCGACCGGGGTCGGCCGGCTGCCGGTCGCCCGCTGGTTCCTGTTCATCGGCGCGGTTGCGGGGGTCGCGTTCGCGGCCGGCGTGGTGGTCACCATGGCGATGATCGCGCACGCGCGTTCCCTCGGCCCGAGGCCCGAGGTGGCCGCCCAGCTCGACCGGCTCAACGTGGCGCTGATCGTGTTGTTCGCGGTGCTGCTGGCCTGCGGTGCGGGGCTGGCGTTCATCGTCAGGTACGCCGTCCTGAAGCCCGTCGCCCAGCTCAGCGAGCAGGTACGCACGGTCGCCGCCGGCGACTTCGACCACCGGCTCGGCGTGGACCGGCCGGCCGAGCTGAGCGAGCTGTCCAGCCACGTCGACTCCATGCGCCGCCGTATCGTCTCGGCCTGGCGCGAGGCCGCCGACCAGGCCGAGGAGCTGCGCAGGTCGAACGGCGAGCTGGAGCAGTTCGCCTACGTCGCCAGCCACGACCTCCAGGAGCCGCTGCGCAAGGTCGCCAGCTTCACCCAGATGCTGGAGCAGCGCTACGGCACGCAGCTCGACGACCGCGCCCGGCAGTACATCCACTACGCGGTCGACGGCGCCAAGCGCATGCAACTCCTGATCAACGACCTGCTCGACTTCTCCAGGGTCGGCCGGGTGAGCGGCGAACGGGTGCCGACCGACTCGGGCGAGGCCCTGGACCGCGCCCTGGACAACCTGTCGGCCGCGATCGAGGACACCGGCACCACCGTCACCCGGGAGGACCTGCCGGTGGTCACGGGCAACCGGCTGCAGCTCACCCAGCTCTTCCAGAACCTCGTCGAGAACGCGATCAAGTTCCGCTCGGAGTCCCCGCCGAACGTGCGCGTCACAGCCGAGCGGAAGGGCGACCTGTGGGAGTTCAGCTGCTCCGACAACGGCATCGGCGTCGAGCCCAAGTACGCCGACCGCATCTTCCTGATCTTCCAGCGGCTCCACCCCCGGGACGTCTACCCCGGGACCGGCATCGGCCTGGCCCTCTGCCGCAAGATCGTCGAGTACCACGGCGGACAGCTCTGGCTCGACGACACGCCGGCCGGCCGGGGCGCCACGTTCCGCTGGACGCTGCCGGCGGCGGGAGACGACTCATGACGGACTGGCGCCCGATCGACGTGCTCCTTGTGGAGGACGACCAGGGGGACATCCTGCTCACCAGGGAGGCGTTCGAGCTCAACAAGGTCAGGAACCGGCTCAACGTGGTCAACGACGGCGAGCAGGCGATGGCGTACCTGCGTCGGGAGCACGCCTACGCCGACGCGCCCCGGCCCGACCTGATCCTGCTCGACCTCAACCTGCCCCGGATGAACGGCCTGGAGGTGTTGCGCGAGGTCAAGGCCGACGCCACGCTGCGGACGATCCCGGTGGTGATCCTGACGACCTCGGAGGCGGAGGAGGACATCCTGCACAGCTACCGGCTGCACGCCAACGCCTATGTGTCGAAGCCCGTGGATTTCGAGCAATTTATCCGTGTTGTCCGGCAAATAGATGATTTTTTCGTCACCGTGGTGAAGCTCCCGGACCAAGGACAGCGGCCCTGACGCGCGTACGTGACAGGAATCACATCAGGTCATCGAAAAAGTGAGTGACCCCGCTCACAAAATCCTATGCGGTCGTCGTAACGTATCCCCCACCAATGCGCGCCCAGAGCGGTACCGCACCCGCCGTACGCGCGCCCAGTGAAACGACCCGGACCCCCTGTGTGCAGGGTCCGCGGGAGGTGGAGAGGTCCGCGATGACCCAGACGACGCCCGAAGCCCCGGTCAGAAGGCAGCGCGCCCAGGTAAAGGTGCGCACGCTGCGCACCGACAGGTGGTGGCTGGTCCCGCTGCTGACATTCCTCGGGCTCAGCTCGTTCCTTGTCTACGGTGTGTGGGCGATCATCGACGGCAGTTATTTCGTCGATCCGTACATCGCCCCGTTCGCCTCGCCCTGTCTGACCACGGCGTGCCCCGAGGGCGCGCGGCTGTTCGGGTGGGCACCGATCGGCGACTGGTTCACCCTGCCGCCGGGGCTGCTCATCCTCGGCCTGCCCGGCGGGTTCCGGTTGACGTGCTACTACTACCGCAAGTCGTACTACCGCTCGTTCTGGTTGTCGCCGGCCGCGTGCGCCGTCCAGGAGCCGCACGGCAAGTACACCGGTGAGACCCGCTTCCCGCTGATCATCCAGAACATCCACCGGTACTTCTTCTACGCGGCCATCGTCATCGGCCTCGTCCTGGCCTACGACGCCGTCCTGGCGCTCGTGCACAAGCCGCAGGGCCTCGGCACGTGGATCCTGGTCGTCAACGCCGTGCTGATCAACGTCTACACGCTGTCGTGCCACTCGTGCCGGCACATCACCGCGGGCAGGCTGAACCACTTCTCCCGTCACCCGCTGCGCTACCGGGCCTGGACGTTCGTCTCCAAGCTGAACGCCAAGCACCAGCAGCTCGCCTGGGCCTCGATGTTCTCGGTCATGATCGCCGACTTCTACGTCCGCATGGTCGCCAAGGGCGTCATCGCCTTCCCGTTCGCATAAAGGACTTCTTCAAGTGGAAATCGAGCGTCACGAATACGACGTCGTCGTCATCGGTGCGGGCGGCGCCGGGCTACGGGCCGCCATCGAGGCCCGCCAGCAGGGCAAGCGCACGGCGATCGTCTGCAAGTCGCTGTTCGGCAAGGCGCACACCGTCATGGCCGAGGGCGGCGCGGCCGCCGCCATGGGGAACGTCAACTCCGACGACAACTGGATGGTGCACTTCCGTGACACCATGCGGGGCGGCAAGTTCCTCAACAACTGGCGCATGGCCGAACTGCACGCCAAGGAGGCCCCCGACCGCGTCTGGGAGCTGGAGGCGTGGGGCGCGCTGTTCGACCGCACCAAGGACGGCAAGATCAGCCAGCGGAACTTCGGCGGTCACGAGTACCCGCGGCTCGCACACGTGGGCGACCGTACCGGCCTGGAGCTGATCCGCACGCTGCAGCAGCGCGTCGTCGCGCTCCAGCAGGAGGACTTCGAGACGCACGGCGACCACGAGGCCTACATCAAGGTCTTCGCCGAGTGCACGGTCACCCGCCTGCTCAAGGACGGCGACCGCATCTCCGGCGCGTTCGGCTACTGGCGCGAGACCGGCAACTTCCTGCTCTTCGACGCCCCCGCGGTGGTCCTGGCCACCGGCGGCATCGGCAAGTCGTACGTCGTCACCTCCAACTCCTGGGAGTACACCGGCGACGGCCACGCCCTGGCCCTGCTCGCCGGCGCCAACCTGATCAACATGGAGTTCATCCAGTTCCACCCCACCGGGATGGTCTGGCCGCCGTCCGTGCGCGGCATCCTCGTCACCGAGTCCGTCCGCGGCGACGGCGGCGTGCTGCGCAACTCCGAGGGCAAGCGCTTCATGTTCGACTACATCCCCGAGGTGTTCAAGGACAAGTACGCCACCACCGAGGAGGAGGGCGACCGCTGGTACAACGACCAGGCCAACAACCGGCGCCCGCCGGAGCTGCTGCCGCGTGACGAGGTGGCCCGCGCGATCAACTCCGAGGTCAAGGCCGGTCGCGGATCCCCCCAGGGCGGCGTCTTTCTCGACGTCTCGACCCGCCTGCCGGCCGAGGAGATCAAGAAGCGGCTGCCGTCGATGCACCACCAGTTCAAGGAGCTGGCCGACGTCGACATCACCGCCGAGCCCATGCAGGTGGGCCCGACCTGCCACTACATCATGGGCGGCGTCGAGGTGGACGCCGACACCGGCGCGGCGGCCGTACCCGGGCTGTTCGCGGCGGGCGAGGTGTCCGGCGGCATGCACGGCTCCAACCGGCTGGGCGGCAACTCGCTGTCCGACCTGCTGGTGTTCGGACGGCGCGCGGGCGCGGGCGCGGCGGCGTACGTGGACGGCCTCAAGGCCCGCCCCAAGATCGACCAGGAACTCGTGGACGCCGCTCACGAGGAGGCCCTGGCGCCCCTCCAGCGCGACGGCGAGAACCCGTACGAGGTGCACCACGAGCTCCAGCGCACCATGAACGAGCTGGTCGGCATCATCCGCAAGGCCGAAGAGGTCTCCGAGGCCATGGAGGTCGTGGAGAAGCTCAAGGAGCGCGTACGCCAGGTCGGCGCGGCCGGCTCGCGGATCTACAACCCCGGCTGGCACCTGGCGATCGACCTGCGGAACATGGTGCTGGTCTCCGAGTGCGTGGCCCGCGCCGCCCTGCTGCGTGAGGAGAGCCGCGGCGGCCACACGCGCGACGACTTCCCCGGGATGAATCCCGACTGGCGCCGCAAGCTGCTCGTCTGCTCCACCGCGGACGGCGGCGACGTCCAGGTCGCGGAGAAGATCCAGCCGTCCATGCGCGACGACCTGATCACCCTGTTCGACCGGGACGAGCTGAAGAAGTACCTCACCGACGAAGAGATGGCCGAGTTCGACGGGATTGCCAAATGAGTTACAAGGCGAAGTTCAAGGTCTGGCGTGGTGAGGGCGGCGAGGGCAAGCTTGAGGACTTCACCGTCGAGGTGAACGAGGGCGAGGTCGTCCTCGACATCATCCACAGGCTCCAGGCGACGCAGGCCCCCGACCTGGCGGTGCGCTGGAACTGCAAGGCCGGCAAGTGCGGCTCGTGCAGCATGGAGATCAACGGCAAGCCCCGGCTGGGCTGCATGACCCGGATGTCCACCTTCTCCGAGGACGAGACCATCACGGTCACCCCGATGCGGACCTTCCCCGTCATCAAGGACCTGGTCACCGACGTGTCCTTCAACTACCAGAAGGCCCGCGAGATCCCCTCGTTCACCCCGCCGGCCGGCGTACGGCCGGGCGAGTACCGCATGCAGCAGGTCGATGTCGAGCGCTCCCAGGAGTTCCGCAAGTGCATCGAGTGCTTCATGTGCAACAACGTCTGCCACGTGATCCGCGACCACGAGGAGAACAAGCCGGCCTTCGCCGGTCCCCGCTTCCTCATGCGGATCGCCGAGCTGGACATGCACCCGTATGACGTGGCCGACCGGCAGGAATCCGCCCAGGACGAGCACGGGCTCGGCTACTGCAACATCACCAAGTGCTGCACCGAGGTCTGCCCCGAGCACATCAAGATCACCGACAACGCGCTCATCCCGATGAAGGAGCGCGTGGCCGACCGCAAGTACGACCCGCTGGTGTGGCTGGGCAACAAGATCTTCAAGCGCGCCAAGTAAGCAGCGGCGGAAAGCCGAAGCCACTGTAGGCGACGGAACGCGGAAGCGGGGGCCGGATCGGATCCGGCCCCCGCTTCCGCGTTCGGCGTTCGGCGTTCGGCGTTCGGCGTTCCGCGTTCGGTTACTTGCGGCCCCAGCGCTTCTTCTTGTGCTTGGGGTCGGGCATCTCCTGGGTGGCGCCCTCCGGCGGCAGCGGCGGCAGCGGGTGGACGACCGTCGCCGCGTCCCCCTCCGGCGGCAGGTACGGCGGCGGCCGGTACCCCTCCGGCGGCGACGACGGTTGCTGCTGAACCGGCGGGGCCTGCTGGGGCTGCCTCGGCTCGAACAGGGACGCGCCCTGCTGCCAGGGCTCGGAGTCGCCGCTCTCCGCCGCCGCGGCCGGCGCGAGCGGGAACTCACGCTCGTCCTCGTACGGCTTCGCGCCGCCCGGCGGGATGTCACCCGGCGGCTGCTCGGCCGGGACCAGCGGCTCGAACGGGTCCCGGTAGTCCTTGGGGCTCGGCGCGGGCTCGTTGTAGGAGTCGAACTCGTCCGGGTGCAGCACGACGGGCTCGGGCACGGTCGGGGGCGCCGGCTCGGGCGCGTAACCGGGCTGGCCGCCGTACGGGTCCTGGTAGACCGGGCCGTAGCCGGGCTGGGCGGTCGGGTAGGTCTGGACCGGGACGAAGCTGATGATCGGCGCGTACGCCGTACCGCCCGGGTAACCCGGGGCCGGGAAGGCCGCCGTGGCGTACCCGGGGCCGGCCGGGTAGCCGGGCGGCGGCATATCCGTACGGGTCGCCGCCTGGGGACCGGCCTTGCGTACCGCGGCCGCGTGGGCGACGCGGCGCAGTCGTCCCTCGAAGATGAGCACCGCGAACAGCGCGAGCAGGACCAGCACCAGCGCCGGGATGCTGAGCTTCTGCGTCAGCGACTTCTGGTCGAACTCCGGCGCGGCCTTGCGCACCTCAAGCTGGACCGAGTCCGTGGTCGGGGCGGTGTCGCTCGGCGGGGTCACGGTCGGCGTGTCGGACGGCGCGAGGGAGGGCATCTCGACGGACTGCTCCGTCGTGGGTTCCGTGGGCAGCGGCCCGGCCGTGGTCTGCGCGGTGGGCAGGGGCGCGATCGGCTGCTGCGTCGTCTCCTGCACGGGCGGAGGCGTGGGCGCGGTGGTGGTCTTGGGTGGCTTCGGCGCTTTGGTGGTCTTCGTGGGGGACGCGGTGACGGTGTGGGTGATCGTCGTCTCCGGAGCATCCTCCGGCGTCGGCGAACCCAGCGTCGTGGTGACCGTGACCGTGGTCTGCGGGTCGCAGGTCTCACCCGCGTCGCACGGCTCCACCGCCGGGTCGAAGGCCGCGCGGCTGACAGAAGCACTCGCGCTCTGGCCGACGAACGGGGCCACGCCGACACCCGTGAGCCCTAACGCGAGGACGATCGCGGACACGGCTGTCGCTCGCGTGCGTGCCACCGGAGCCCTCCGCATAGTCCCGGAACCATGGTCAAGGGAATACTAGTCGGGTCAAAGCCACAGTAAAGACGTAATCACCATACGTTTCGCGGCTTATGTCTGCTGCGTTGTATGCGCGCGACCAGCCACAGAGCTAGCAACAACACCCCGATCCCCCCAATGACCAGCGACAAACCGCGCGGCCCGTCCAGGGGGCTGGCGTACGCGACCGGCCGTACCGGTTTCCGCGCCACCACCACCTGCACCGGCCAAGGCGCCCCACCACCCGCGCCCTCGGGCATCCCCGAGACACCCCCACCTACCTGCCCCGGACGAACCGACCCCCCAGGCAGCCCTCCTTGGACGAGCCCCCCAGGCAGCCCACCTTGAACCGCACCACCCGGCAGCCCTCCCTGAACCGCGCCACCGGGGATCCCTCCCTGCGCCACCCCACCACCTGGGACACCAGGTTGCGCCACCCCCGGCACACCGCCGGACGCGACCCCGCCCCCTCCAGTCACAGCGCCCTGCCCCAAACCTCCCGCACGCGGAAACGCCCCAAGAGCACCCCCCGTACCACCGGCCTGCGGCAACACCTTCTGGACACCCCCCACCCCCGGGAGAACGCCCTGAGCCCCACCCGCCCGAGGAAGCGCCCCCGCAGCACCCCCCGCTCGGGGAAGCGCACCCAACGCACCCCCGATTTCTCCCGCTCGGGGAGACGCCGCGTGGGCCCCGCCTCCGGCACCCAGCCCCGAGGTGCCGCCGGGAAGACCGCGATGCCCCGAGGACACACCGCCCCCGCCGACGATGCCACCTCGCGTCGTCCCGCCGACGCCCCCCGGCAGCAGCCCGGCCCCCGTCCCCGGCGTCAACCCGGTACCCGTCGCCCCCGCACCCGTCCCCCACAGCAGTCCGGCGGCGCCTCCGCCTCCCGCCGCGGTCCCCGCGCCGGTACGTCCTCCCGCCCCCCGCCGCCGGTTGCGCGCCTCCGCCGGAGGGACGCGTACCGCCTGGCCGCTGATCGTGGCGACCTCGCGTGGCATCTCCTCGGCCACCGGCACGGCGGTGGTCCTGCTCATGGTCGTCAACCCACCGGAGGGCTCCCGCAACCTGGCCACCGCCGTGAGCACCACCTCCTTGGCCCCCGCAGGCGCCCGGAAGGTCACGTCAACCGCGCGTTCCCCCGAGACGGCCCCGAGCGCGCACACCCCGGCGCCGGGCAGCGCACCTCCGGTGAGAGCCGAGCCCTCCCCTCCGGCCAGCGCCGCCGCGGCCAACACCCCCGCCGCCTGCCGCCCGCTCTCGGCCTGCCGCCCGCTTTCCGCCTGCGACAAGCCCTGCCCTCCATCGGCCCCCGGAGCCTCCACCCCGACACCGAACTGCGGCGCACCCTCCTCGGCGGCCCCCGCCCGCGTCGCGCGCCGGCCCGGTACGGGCTGCCACGCATCCCGTTCGTACGGCCCCTCACCCACCTCGGGCCCCATCGCGCCCGCGGCCCCCCACGGCACCGGCTCCCCTCCCGCGTACGGGAAGGGAGCCGCGCCCGGCCCTCCCGAACCGGACGCCCCCGCCACTACATCCCGGCCGGACGGCCACGACTCGACGTCCCCGCCGGAGTCTCCACCGAAGTCCCTGCCGAGGTCCCTGCCGAAGTCCCTGCCGAAGTCCCCACCAGGTTCCGCGCCGCCGTCGCCCCTCCGGGACGCACCCCAGAAGTCGTCTGCCGACTTGGGCCCCGCGGGCGAACAGGCCAACCCCTCCAGCGCCTCCACCGGGCTGGTGGCCACCGCGACCTTGGCCCCCTTGGCCATCCCGTTGAGCCGGACCCTGAACCTCTGGACGTCACCCGTCCTGATCCACTTGCCCGCGCCCTCGGGGCCGCTCACGCGTTCGAGCACGAGCGTCACCCCCGCCGCCGCCACGGGCACGGAGGGCACCGCCACCAGGATCAGCGCTCCAGAAAGGATCCAGCCACGCCGCATCACTCGGACTCCCCCACTGCGACAAATTACACCTAGTAATCGTTATGTCACAGAGAGCGACTCTCTAACCCTACTGAAGCAGACTCTCCACCGTCTTCATGATCGGCAGGTCGGCCCCCAGCCACTCCACGTCGTAATACTCCCCGGGGCCCAGCCACCGCAACGCCAGATGCTCGCGGGCCTCGGGCGTGCCGGAGGCGAGCGTGGCCAGCCAGACACGCAGGACGTACCCCTCCGACAGCGCCCAGTCCCCGCCCACGCGCTCGCCCACCGTGATCTCCACGCCGAGCTCCTCGCGGCACTCCCGGATCAGCGCCACGACCTCGCCCTCCCCCGGGTCCACCTTGCCCCCGGGGAACTCCCAGCCGCCGGCCAGCGCGGCGGGCGCGGCCCGCTGCGCGGCCAGCACCCTGCCGCCGGGGGCGACGATCACCGCCGCTACCACGATCGTGCTCATACGTCCGTCATCCTCACAGTGCGGGAGTCTGCAGCTTCTTGAGCTGATCGAGCACGTCGGGGTTCTGGAGGGGACGGGTGAAGCCCACCTTGTTGTCGCGTGCCTGGTAGCTCGTGACCTTGATCGGCCCGCACAACGTGCACCGGGCCTCCACCATCTTGCCCTTCGACACGATCAGCCCGACGTGGCCGGGATTGTCGGCCGACGTGCCCGGACCGGCGTTGAAGAACACCAGGTCCCCGGGCTGCTCCTCACCCGCTAACACCTTCACCCCGAACGGCCACTGCGTGAACGTGGTACGCGGGATGCTCAGCCCCGCCGCCCGGTAGGCCGCGTAGATGATGCCCGAGCAGTCGAACGCGTCCGGCCCGGTGCCGCCCCACAGGTACGGCTTGCCGCGCTGCGCCAGCGCGTACTGGAGGATCTTGGCCACGATCTCGCTGGGGGCGGCCGCGACCAGGGGGTCGTCGCACTCCTCCGACGCCTGCGGCGGCACCTCGACCGCGCCCGACTTGGCGTACTTCCTGGCGATCTCCTCGACCTGGTCGACGTACCACCAGGCGCGGTTGTAGGTGAACAGGGCCCGCCGGACGTTCTCGGGCGCGCCGTTGCGCTTGAGCATCTTGGCGGCGCCCAGGATGGCGTCGGCGGGGTTGTAGACGTCGCCCACTCCGGCGCCGTCGCCGTCGGAGGCGTACCCGTTGAACGTCGAGGACATCGCGACCTGCGCCTTGCCGCCCCACGTCGAGATCAGGAACTGCATCGGGCCCGCCGCGCCCGCGTAGTTGGTGCCGCTCTTCACCCCGGCCAGGTTCGAACGGCCGTGGTCGGTCTCGCGCTTGCCCACGGCGGCCAGGATGTTCCACTGGACGCCGATCTTCTTGCCCCACTTCTTGTACAGATCGAGGTAGTCGCCCGGGATGTCGGCGGCGCCCGAGTCGGACACCTCCTCCACCTTGGTACCGCCCTCGCAGTCGATCGAGGCGCCGTCGCCGTTCAGGAACGACGGCATCGAGACCAGCAACATCGGCGAGATGATGATCGCGGCCAGGAGCAGGATCCCGGCGATTCCGAGCAGCAGAGCCAGACGGGTTCGGGAGGGGGGGTTCACCGCTAGCTGTCCCCGTCCTGGCCCTCGGTCGCGGGCAGCACGTCGAAGATCCGCCAGTCCGCGCCGAGCTGGCTCACCGTCACCGCGAGGTCCTCGACGACCTTCTGGTCGCCGCTCTTCGCGTTGACCTGCCTGGTCTCGGTCACGATGAAGACGATGGAGGTCTTCTCGATCTGCCTGATCTCCTTCAGCCTGGCCGTGGCCTGGGAGATGATCTGGTCGTCGCGGTTCTGCTGGACGGTGCCGGCCGAGGTGAGCGTCCTGGCGAGGATGTTGCCCAGCTCGGCGGTGGTGAACGCCTTGACCCGGCCCGCGTAGGCGGCCGCGTCCTCGTCGTACCTGAAGGTGCCGTAGACGGCGGTGAAGCGTTCGGCGAGGTCCGCCGCCGCGGCCAGCTGCTCCTTCTTCATCGGCAGGTACGAGTAGACGTCGAACGGCGCGGCACTGGCCGTGGCCAGCGGCTTGCTCGTCGCCGAGGGCGCGGCGGCGGCCGTCGTACCCCCGGCGGGGGCCGGCTCGGGCGGATCGTCCGAGCTCGGCCACATCGTGAGGTAGAGGCCGACCGCGGCGATGACCACCACGATCGCGGCGAAGGCCAGCCCGCGCTTGTCACCGGACTGAGCCATGGTCAGTCCTTGCCCCGGTTCGGCTTGAGCCAGAACGGCACGGACGGATCGTCACCCGAACCGCTGTTGCCGCTGTTGCGCAGCCACAACGGCGGCGCCTCGGACGAGCGGGACGACGACTCGTCCGAGCCGAAGATCCGCGGCCCCGACGACGCGCCGGACGGCCGGGACGCGGACCCTCCGGACCTGGACCCGCCACCGTTCCTGGACCCGCCACCGCCACCGAAGAACCCGCCGCCGGAGCCGGAACCGGAACCCGAGCCGGAACCGCCGCCACCGCCGAACAGCCCGCCACCGGACCCACGCGAACGCGACCCCGACGCCCGGGAGCCGCCACCGCCGCCACCGAACCGGGAGCCCCGCGACCCGCCGGAGGACCCGTTGCGCGACCCACCGGACGACCCGCCCGACGACCCGCCGCGCGAGGCCCAGCCACCGCCCGACCGGCCACCGAACCAGCCGCCGCCACCCGAGGAACCACCCGAAGCACCACCGGACGCGCCGCCCGAACCGCCGGACGGGACCATCCCGCCGGACGGCGTGCCGCCCGGACCGCCCCCGGAGGCCGGGGCGGCACCGCGGGCGCCGCGCGTCCTGCTGTGCTGCCCGCTGAGGTTGAGCGGCGGCGCGGTGCCCCGACGGGGTTCGAGCGGGGGCCGGGCCCCCGCCTTGCCGCCCTGCTGGTCGGTGTCGAGCGGCGCCGCCGACACCGGCATCCGGGTGCCGGCGGAGACGCCCTCGCCCTCCTCGCCGCGCATCCTCGCCTGGGCGACCGCGGCGCCGGCCGCGGCGCCCGCGCCGCTCCCGGCCGCCGCCGCCCTGATGAGCGGCTCGGCCTTGCGCAGGCCCCAACGTCCGAGCTTGGCCCCGGCGACCGGCGGCAACACGTTCGCGGCCCGCTCCAGGACGGGCGAGCTCGCGGCGTCGCCGAGCATCCGCGTGGCGACCGTGTGGCCGCTCAGGGACGCGAACAGATGCTGGAACGGCCGCCGGTAGAAGAACACCGCGATCGTCAGCAACGCCATGAAAAGGACCTGCAACCCCCAGGGCATCGCCGTGGAGATGATCAGCGCGTACCCGTAGACCAGGACGCTGAGGACGAGCGTCAGCACCGCCTGCCGCAACAGCGTGCCGACGAGCATCTCCACCCAGCGCATGGCGATGATGCGCCCGCTGCCCGGATGCACGCCGACCAGCAGGAACACCGGCCCGAGTATCAGCATCAGCAGGAAGCCCACCTTGAGCACCAGCAGCGAGACCGCCACCAGGAAGATCAGCAGCCCGGCCACCACGGCCGCGATGAGCGCGCCGACGGCCACGCCGAGCCTGCCCGACCAGTCGCGGCCGGAGAAGACGGTGTAGCGGGAGTCGTTCTTGAGCAGTTCGGCGACCTTGGCGTACTCGGCCTGGTGGGCGGCGATGTCAGGGGCGGGCTGACCGGCCACGGCGGGCGCGATCGACTGGGTCTCCAGCATCTTGCGCCCGAAGTCGCGCACGATGGGCTGCTGCGGGTCGGCGGTGCCGAACATGCCCACCAGCCACGGCTTGCAGACCAGCGTGGACCACAGGGCGTCGGCGTTCTGCTCGACTCCGGCGGTGCCCGTCTGGCCGTAGCCGCCCGGCTTGACCTGCGGGTTCGTCTGGCCGGGCGGCGGCAGGCAGGACGCGCCGCCGGCGCCCGGCAGGCCGGAGAAGGCGGAGTTGACCACTTCGCCCGTCTTGTCGGTGACGACCTTGCCGAGCCCGGTGAAGTCGCCCGGCCGGCTGAAGAACCACACGGCCACGGTGACCGCGAGCACCATCCAGATCACGCCTTCGGCGGTGGTGGTGGCCCGCTTGCGGATCAGTCCGTACCAGGCGAGCCAGATCGCGCCGAGGATCACGATCGGCCGCAGGAACGGCCAGTACATGGCCTCGGACAGGTTCTGGACGATGTCGTCGACGACGTCCTTGATCGACTGGAGCGGGCCCTCGGTGGCCGCCGCCTGGTACGTCGTGATCGTCAGCCGGTCGACGGCCTTGGCCGCGGTGAAGACGCCGTTGGCCCACATGTTGCCGAGCACGGCGACGTAGTCGGAGCAGCCGAGGTCGTGGGTCTGCCAGAACTGGCCGGCCATGCCGAACTGGCCGTAGTTGGTCGTCGGCGCCTGAGCCCCGCCCGCGGGGGGCGGCGGCTGGATCATGCCGTCGGTGCCGCCGCCGATGATCTCGGGGTTGAGCGGCCCCGACAGGTCACAGGGCGCCGCCGCGACGGGCGTGGACAAGCCGCCCACCACCAGCGGAACCACGAGGACGGCACTGATGAGCGCGAGTGCCAGCGCCAGTCGTCGGGATAGTCGGATCTTCATGACCGTACCTCCTGCGCCCTGCCCACGCCCCCTCGGTGATCATCATGCCCGCCACCGTCTGGTTTGTCGTGTGTCGGGTTCGTGTCGAGCCAGCGGAGCAGTTCCTCGGAGATCAGGTCTACTCCGATCCGCCCGGCCCTGCCATCCAGATCACGGAATACGCATTCGCCGTTGCCGAGCGAGCGGAGCACGGCCTTGTGCTCCTCCGACGCCTCCACACCGAGCAGCGACATCACGTGCTCCACCTCCACCCGTTCGGTGGACCGGAACGCGAACACCGAGGACAGGCAGTTGGTCACCTGCTCGTTCAGCAGGTCACCGGCGTTCTGGGAGACCAGGACGAGTGCGGTGTTGCGGGACCGGCCCATGCGGCTGACCTCGGGCACCAGCTTGGCGCCCTCGGGCGTGGAGGTGATCGCCCACGCCTCGTCCAGGAAGATCGCCTTGGGCGCACGGCGGTCGAGGCCGTTCATCAGCCTGCGGGCGAACTGCGAGACCAGGTAGAGCAGGGCCACCGACAGCCGCTGCTCGTAGGAGTAGTCGTCCCTGGTCGTCGCGACGTCGGGCAGCGTCAGGCCGCCCAGGGTGAACACGGTGGTCCAGCCCTCGCTGTCGATCTGGTCACCGCCGGAGGGGTCGAAGCAGAGCCTGGCCAGATGCATCTCCGACATGGAACGCAGCACCGCGCCCAGGTTCTTCGAGGCCGCGTCGTCGGCCTGCTCCAGGTAGTCGACCACCTTGCCCAGCGACGGGTCGGACCCGTTGGAGACCGCGGCCACCGCCTGGATCATCGCCGACTCGCGCTCCTCCGACATGCGGGGCAGCAGCAGCCGCAACGTCTCGGTCGCCATGGTCTTCTTCGCCGCGATGTCGTCGCCGAACGAGAACGGGTCGAGCAGCCCCGGCGCGGCCGAGCCGAGCGGGATCGTCCGCGCCTTGCGTCCGCGCTTCTCCAGGAGCTGGACCAGCGACTCGGCGTCGCCCTTCGGGTCGATCACCGCGACCGTGACCCCGCGCAGCGCCATCTGGTAGATCATCAGCAGCGCGAGCGTGGTCTTGCCGCCGCCCGGCTCGCCGGTGATCGCGATGGCGGTCGGCCGGTTGCGGCTGGCGGCCAGCAGCGGGTCGAAGTGCACGATGCTGCGCGCCCTGCCGACCGTCTCGCCGATGTACGGCCCGAGCCAGCCCTCGCTGCCGTCGTCGAGCCGGTCGCCGAGGTCGACGGTGGCCGTGGCCATGCCGCCGGCGATGGTCCGCAGCGGCTGGCGCTGGGCGTAGGCGTTGACGCGCACCTTCTCGCCCGGCAGCGCCTCGCAGAACAAGGAGAACTGGTCGCCGGTCGAGTTCACCACGTCGATGCCCATGTCGCGGAAGTGCTCGACGACCGCCTCGACCCGCTGTACGCAGATGTCCTCGGTGGGGGCCGAGACGATCAGGCGGTGCCAGCCGTACACGAAGGGCAGTCGTTCCTTGGTGATGCCGTGTTCGAGCATCCGGGCCGCGTCGATCTGCTCGGCCAGCGCGATCGGCGCCTCCGCGCCCGCCTCGCGGATGTGGTGGTCCATGTCGCGGGCGTGGGCCAGCTTGCGCGCGACATCCTTGGACGCCTTGACCGGCGGGATCAGCCGCATCCTCGACGAGATCTCCACCGGGAAGGGGAGCTGGTCGGCGAAGTGCATCCACGGCTCGCCGTCGGGGAACGGCATGAGGTCGGGGAATCGCGCGAACGACAGGTTGGCCACGTACGAGTCGCCCTGCGGCTGCACGATCCGCAGCAGCGACCTGCCGTTGTGGATCTCGCCCTCGACCAGCGACTCGATCTCGCCCTTGCCCCAGCGCCGCTTCGGGCTGGCCGAGGGCGGCGGGTCGCCGAGGGCTCCGGCGGCGGCGTGCTGGAACAACCACGCCACCTCGACGGAAGTGGTGTGCCTGGCGTACAGGGCGCTGGACGCCAGAGCTCTGCCGAGCCGTTCGGCCGACTCCGTCCACCGGCCGATCTCGCTGTCCGGCACGTGGTCGTCCTCCATGCCGAGCGTCCTCTCGGTCTTCTGGTAGAAGCCGAGGAGCTGGGCGAGCACGCCGTTGCCGAGCTGCTTGCCGCGCGGCCCGAGGCGTACGCCGAGGTAGACCTCCTTCGACCAGAAGTCCTTCGCCCAGACGTGCCGGTACATCTCCTCCAGGTAGTCGCGCCAGCCCGGCCCCTCGTCGGACGTGGCGTTGAGCGCCATGGCCCACTCGGCCGCGGGGTAGGTGCGATGGGCCACCCGCAGGTGGACCTCGGCGTCGGGCATCCTGATCGCGGCCAGCGCGATCGTGATGTTGGTGGCCAGCGCCTCGCGTTCCTCCGGCGTGACGAACTCGTAGCTGACCGTCGGAAGGCGGAAGTACGCCCACGCGCAGGTGTCCGTGAGCAGGATGCGGTCGTCGAAGTACCGGACCGCGAGGCGCTGGTGCGCACGGGACGCCCTGCTCATGCCGCCCCCTCGGCGCATGAACGGGCCAGACCTGCTCGCTTGTTCACTTAACGCTCACCGATTCTCGTGCCCGGGGGGTCACTCGCCAACTCCTCTTCGCTCGGTCGGACGGAGTGTCCGTGTGCCTGTACCGCGAAGCCTGCAACCACGACACCGGCGAGGGCGAGATAGGCCCGCCGTCCCGCCGCGCGCAACTGACCTGGGTCGACGATCTCGGCGCCGCCGGGCGCCAGGCCGTCCTCCCACGGGACCCTGACGATGGCCCGGCATCTGCCCCTGGCCACCGCCTCCGCCTGCTCGACGTCGCCCATCGAACGCCTGCTCACGCCGTTGACCACCATCACCGCACGCCTGCGCAGCTCCGCGCAGCCGTGCCCGTCGAGCCATTCGTACGTCATCGCCACCGCCTCCGACGCCTCCTCGCTCGCCGGGACCACCAGCACGAGCTGGTCCGCGTACGGCAGGATGCGGGCCGCGAGGGCGGCGGCCGGGTCGATGACGGACAGCTTGTAGTGGCGGTCGAGCAGGCGCATCGACTCGCCGAGGCGGTGGTCGGAGAAGAAGCTGCGGTCGGCGAGCCGCTGGGCGGCGACCGCGTCGGTGTCGGCCGAGATCACCTCCAGGCCGGAGGCGGTGCGGGTGGTGAAGCCCCGCATCGTCAGGTAGCCGTTGACCTGGTCGAGGCCGGACAGCAGCGACGTGAGCGTCTCGGGGGTCTCCGGCTCGATCCTGCTGGTCAGGGTGGTGCCGCCGGTGTTGGCGTCGACGGCCACGACCCTGTCGTCGCGATGGGAGGCGAAGGTGTGGCCGAGCATGAGCGCCGTCGTGGACTGGCCCGCGCCGCCGGTGCAGCCGAGCACCACGATCCGCCGGCTGCCGCCGAACACGGCCCTCGCCCTGGCCTCGTCGATCTCGGACCCGTCGGTGCGTACGCCGCCTCCGCCCACGACGACCTGGGCGATCCTGCGCCAGCCGCCGGAGTCGCGGCCGATCACGGACTCGACCCTGCGTACGCGTCCTTCGCCGGACCTGCCCTCACCGGGCCTGGGAACGGGCACGGGCGCCACGAACCCGCCGGCCCTGTCCCCGGGCCTCCCGCCGGCCTGCCGCTCCCGCGCCGCCTCCTGCGCCTTCGTTTCCTGCGCCGCCGGCTCCCGCGTCGGCTCGTCGTTCGTGTCGGCGCCGGGAACGTCCTCCCTCACGGGGGACTCCCCTTCGGGCGCCGGGTGTCCGACCTCGGCGGGGGCGTCCTCGACCGGGGGCGTGCCTTCGGCGGGCTTGGGGATCTGGTCCTCAAGGCGGAGGGTGGGCCCGGAGAAGGGCTTGGCGTCGGGGTTGACCGGGGGCCAGACGCGCGGCGTGCCCGGGATCACCGTCGCCGGCCCGGACTTCGGCGGCTGCCCCTTCCTGTGCTGCCCGTGCGCGATCGCGATGTCGTCGCCGCGCCCGTCGTCCTGGCGGTCGTCGCGACCGTCGTCGCGGCGGTCTGTGCTTTCGGGCTCCTGGCGGTGTGCGGCCGCGTCGTCGCGGTGTTGTGCCGCGCCGCGCTCGTCCTCGGAACGCCCCGGCGTCTCCGGTGTCGCCGGCGGCGCGTCGGCGCTGGCGGCGAGCCTGCGCAGCCGCCGCAGCGCCTCGGTGTCGATGGGCTTGCCCGGCGCGGGCTTGTGCCCCTCCGGCCTGATCGGCACGACCGTCCCGCGACCGTCCCGCGTCTCCCCCGAGGCTCGTCCCGCCCCGGCGCCCGCGCGCCCGTCGGCACGGGCCTCCGCCGCGCCCTCAGCCTCCCGTACGCCCTGCTCCTCCTGGACGACGGCGGCCGCGTCCGGCTCGGAGGCCGGGTGGGCGTGGGTGTGGCGGGGGCGGCCGGGGAGGGCGCCGCCGGTGAGCTCGCGGCTGGCCAGCTCTCCGGCGGCGACGTCGTGCTCGACCGGCGGCGACGCCGGCCCTGTCTCATCCGCGGGGACCACGACCAGCGGCAGTTCCCGCCCGAAGGCGGGGGCCGCACGGCCGGCCCGGGGGCTCAGCGCGGGAGCCATGCCCCGCCGCGTACGGGAACCCCACCCGTTGCGGGTCTCGGCCACCGGCGCCTGCTGCGCGGCCGCGGCCGCGGCGGCCACGGCGGGACGCACCTGGCGCGGCCCGGCGATCCGCTGCCCCTCGCGCCTGCGCTGCGGCTGGCGGGCCTTGCGCGCGGCCTTCGCCTTGACCCGCGCCGGAGTGGTACGCCAGACGCGCCCCGAGAACGAGACCGCCTCGGGCTCGGCGGTGGGCGCGAGCCGGTACCACGCCTTGGGCTGGCCCAGATAGCGAAGCTGGGACTCCAGAAGCTCGGTCAGCCGCTTCCCCTCGATGACGGGCCGCGTGGACAACCACGTCACGATCCCCGGCGGGACCAGGAACAACACGTGCCACGGCATCGCCACGGGCACGCCCACCAGGATCAGCAGGAGGGACCACGGCACGAACACCCCGACGAACACGCCGATCCAGACGATGGGGAGCGGCATCGGGAGGCGAAGGTCGTAAAGCTTGTAGAGCCGCTTCTCGATGCGCCAGATGTTCGTATACGTGGGCAGGTCCACGCGGTCCTCCTCTCCACCCGCTCGTACATGACCGCCCGGGGGCGGTCTCAACCCTTACTTGATGCCCAGTGCGCCCGCGATCGCCTTCGCCGTCACCTCGATGATGTTGGGAACGTAGAAGATCACTCCGATGGCCACGGCCAGGATCAGGAACTGGACGAAACGCGTGATCTCGCGGGTGAAGAGGAAGAAGAGCGCGACCACGGAGACGACCACCAGGAACAACGGGGCGAAGAAGGCACGCAGGAAGTTGGCGAGCCCTCCGGTGTCAATGCCGGTCGGCGCGGGCGTCGGCGTCATTTCGATCAAGGTGAGCATTACGGTCTTCAACGTCACTTCTTGTCCTCCCGGGGGGTACCGAACAACAGCGCGGCCGTGCGTCTATCCAACGGCCCGACCAGCGCCGCGGATGTCGGCGACGTACCACTTGTCGCCCTGCTTCTCCACGGTGAGGCGGTAGGCCTGCTCCAGCCGCCCGCCGACGGCGGCCGGGTCGGTGGCACTGGGCGTGGCCGGAGCGTCGCCGTTGGGCACGATCCACACCACGACCGCCTGGATCTCTCGGGTGGCACCCCCCACAGGCACCACGACGTCCTTGAGCTCTGCGAACGTGAACGCGCTGCCGAAGCTCGGCAGGGTCTTCCCGGCGGCTACGTAGCGCTGCAGTCCGGCGGTGTCGCCGGAGGCGTAGTCCTTGAAGAAGCCCTCCAGTTGCGGCTTGAGCTCGGCCGCCGCCGCGTCGTCGCTCTCCGGCTGGGCGACCTGGGGCAGGTCGGCCGGGGCCGGCGCGGGCAGGATGGCCGGGCGGCCGGCGACGACGAACCGCTTGCCGTTGTCGTCGCCCGAGTAGTAGATCGGGACCGACAGCATGAGCCGGCGCGGCCCGGACTGGAAGGCCACGCTGACCACGGCGTTCTGGCCGTCGGTCGTCTCGATGTCGTACGGCTGGATCGCGACGGCGGCCATCTTGCCGAAGCCGTCCCACCACATCTGCGCGTCCATGCCCTCGGCCAGGAAAGCGGCCAGCTTCCTGGTCCTGCTGGGCGCGTCTTCCGGGCTGAAATTCAGATAGACCCCCGCGAACTGGGCGGCGAAAGCCATGCCCTGGTCAGCGGGGAATCCCTTGTGCGCCACGACGGCGCCATTCGTCGTCGTGGGCTCTTGCTGGGTAAACCGCTCAAATGGGGCACGAATCCCATTGACCACGATAACCACAATAAGCGCCCAGAGAATGATACGGCCGGCCCACACCAGCCACCGTCCGCCGCCGCCGGACCAGCCGCCCCGCCGCGGCCTGCGCGAGGGCGGCGCGTCGAAGTCAGCCGTGTCCGGGCGCGCGGAAAGCTCAGGCTCGCCAGCGATCCGAGGATCGTGCTGGACGGTAGACCTACGAGCCATCACGCCTCCGCTCGCGCCGATCCCCCCGGTTGGCGCGGTGTCGTCCGTTGCCGATCCCCATCATCCGCGGTGAAGTAGTCACCCTATCCGGTCCCGCCATTCTTCCAGGAAAGCCACGCCCATGCTGCAGGCATGACCGCCCTCACGGCAAACCGGATCCGTATGACAGGCTTCGGTACCGATTCCTGCCACTTCGCGGCTGAATACCCATTTGACCAGGCCAAACGCCTAATTCAGCCTAGCCGCGCGGACACGGATTCCTGTCCAAAATAGGCATGGACTCTCACGACCTGCGCATTTGGCATGAGACGGGGACAGAAGGTGTTGTGCGCCACTCCTGGGGGTACGACGCTGCCGACGCCTCAGGCGGGCTCCGGATCCTGCGTGGTGCGCGCCCGGCGGCGGCTGTGCAGGTCGACCACGGTGGGCGGCAGCACGCGCTCCAGCGACCCCCGAAGGTCCGCGAGCATCGAGGCGGCATCTCGTTCGCGCATCCGGCTGGCCAGCTCGTTGCGCTCGTCGACCTTCCTGCGCAGGTACGCCTCACGGTTGACGCGCAACCCGTACATCAGCTCGACCCTGATCAGGGCCAGCTCCTCCTCCAGGCTGATGCCCGCGAGTGTGGGCGCAGGACGTCGTTTCCGGATGATGCGTCGGATCATGAGGGCCTCCCGAGTCAGCGTGAACGCCGTGACGATTCGACGCGCGGGGGCCCAAAGTGGTTGACGTCGCAGTTGTCCCGGAATCACATAATCCCGGAAGGGCCTGCGAGTTCGTCGGCCAGACGATGGGCTTTCGACGGCGATCCGCCGGTAACCTAGCGTAGCGAAAGTTAGCCCACCGTGATTGGACCGATGTGATGCGTCGTCTCGCCGCCACCCTCCTGCCCGCCGCCGCGCTGGCCGCGTCCGCCCTCTGCGCGCCCTCCCCGGCCGTCGCCGCCCCCTCCTGGGTGACCGACGCCGAGTGCACCGACGCGGGGGGCAAGATCTCCCCTGTCGGCCGGGGCAAGGCCGTGTGCCAGGGCGGCACGTACGCGAACGAGCTCGTCCACTACGACAAGAAGCGCCCCGGCAACAGCGGCGTGGGCGGGGCGCTCGGCGGCGGGGGCGGGCCGCTCAGCGGCGGCCCCCTGGCCCTGCTCGGCGGCCTGCTCGGCTGACGCCGGTCAGGCGAGTAGGCGATCAGGCCGTCAGGCGTCGACCTGGTCGGCCGGCGCCCGTCAGACGTTGAAGCGGAACTCCACCACGTCACCGTCGCGCATGACGTAGTCCTTGCCCTCGATGCGCGCCTTGCCCGCGGACCGGGCGCCGGCGATGGAGCCCACCTCGACGAGATCGTCGAAGGAGACCACCTCGGCCTTGATGAAGCCGCGCTGGAAGTCGGTGTGGATCACGCCGGCCGCCTCGGGCGCCGTGTCGCCCTTGCGGATCGTCCAGGCCCTGGTCTCCTTCGGGCCGGCGGTCAGGTAGGTCTGCAGGCCCAGCGTCTCGAAGCCGACCCTGGCGAGCTGGCGCAGGCCCGACTCCTCCTGGCCGACCGACTGCAGCAGCTCCAGGGCCTCCTCCTCGTCGAGCTCGACCAGCTCTGACTCGATCTTGGCGTCGAGGAAGACGGCCTCGGCAGGGGCGACGAGGGCCGACAGCTGCTCCCTGAGCGCGGTGTCGGTCAGCTCGTCGGCGTCGAGGTTGAAGACGTAGAGGAAGGGCTTGGCGGTGAGCAGGTGGAGCTCGCGCAGCTCCTCCCGGTCGAGACCGCTCTCGAAGACGGTCTTGCCGGTCTCCAGGACGGCCAGCGCGGCCTCGGCGGCCTCCAGCGCGGCCTTCTTGTCCTTGTTGTTGCGCGCCTCCTTCTGCAGGCGCGGCACGGCCTTCTCGACCGTCTGCAGGTCGGCCATGATCAACTCGGTGTTGATGGTCTCGATGTCCCGCTTGGGCGAGATCTCACCGTCGACGTGCGTGACGTCGGGGTCGCCGAAGACGCGGATGACCTGGCAGATCGCGTCGGTGTCGCGGATGTTGGCGAGGAACTGGTTGCCCCTGCCCTGCCCCTCGGAGGCGCCCTTGACCAGGCCCGCGATGTCGACGAACTCGACCTTGGCGGGCAGGATGCGGGCCGAGCCGAAGATCTCGGCCAGCTTGGGCAGCCGGTCGTCGGGCACGCCCACGATCCCCACGTTGGGCTCGATGGTGGCGAACGGGTAGTTCGCAGCGAGTGCGTTGCCGGTCTTGGTCAACGCGTTGAAGAGCGTGGACTTACCGACGTTGGGCAGGCCGACGATGCCGATGGAAAGGCTCACGGACAGCGAGTTTACTTGCTGAGCAGGTGCAGGCAGGTCACCGGACGGTAGGTCCCGGGCGCCGCGCGCAGGTAGCGCTGGGCGTCGGCGGGGCAGGCAGCGGGCGTGGTCTCGAAGGAGACGATCCGGGCCCAGGCGTCCGGCGAGTCGCAGGCGGCCCTGGTCACGGCCGACCTGGCGACCACGTCGGCGGCCGGTCGGGCCACGCACGCGCCCCGGGCGAGCACCCGGCCGCCGGAGCCCAGGCAGACGGTCTCGGCACCGCTTTCGAGGGTGTCGAGGGTGGTCGAGGGGCAATCGTCCGCGGACGAGGTGATCGCGATGGATCTGCCGTACCAGCCGGGGCCCGCGCACGGGTGTTCCCGGCCGTCGAGCGCCACGCAGTCGCCGGGGCGCAGCAGGCGGCCGCCACCGCCGGGCGCGCCGGCGTGGGGGGCCAGGAAGGACCGTACGCAGGCGGTGCGGCCCAGGCCGATGCGGAGCACGTCGTCGGTGTCGTCCGGGCAGTCGGCGGGCAGGGGCGGGTCGTGGGCGACGGCCAGCACCTCGAAGTCGCCGCCGTTGCAGGGCGTCAGCGCGTACCGGTCGGTCACGCAGGCGCCGGTTGTCCAGCGCAGCGTGGGACGGGAGGGGGCGGGATCGTCGGACCCCGAGTTGATGATCACGGCTCCGGCCAGGGCGATCAGGGCGACCGACACCGTGGACACGGTGACGGCGACGGTCGTACCGGTAGCCATGACAACACTCTGCGTGACGGATCGCCCGGCGCACAAGCGGATTCCGCAAGCGTGTCGGGAAGATCCGTACGCGATCAGCTGCAATCATCGATTGAGTGGATGTCGTCTCGCTGCTCATCGGACTCGCCCTCGGACTCCTCGTCGGCTTCCTGGTCACCAGGACGCGGGCGGCGGTGCGGGTCGCCGAGGCCGACGCGCGCGCCAGGTCGGCCGCCGAGAAGCTGGTCTACGTCGAGGAGCAGCTCGCCGAGCGTTTCCAGGCCCTGTCCACGCGCGCGCTCGACGTCAACAACGTACGGTTCCTCGAACTGGCCGAGACCCGGTTCTCCGCCAGCCGCGCCGAGGCCGCCGGCGATCTCGACCAGCGCAGGCAGGCCGTCGAGCACCTGGTCGAGCCGCTGAAGGACGCGCTCGCGCGGGTCGAGTCGCAACTGCGCGACACCGAGTCGGGGCAGCGGGCGGCGCGGGCGGAGCTGGCCAAGCAGATGGAGTTCGTGCGCCAGAGCAACGAGCAGCTGCGCTCGCAGACGACCGCGCTGGTCAGGGCCCTGCAACGGCCCGAGGCCCGCGGGCGTTGGGGCGAGCTGCAACTGCGCCGGGTGGCCGAGATCGCCGGGATGCAGCGCCACTGCGACTTCGAGGAGCAGGTCACCGAGGGCGCGATGCGTCCCGACATGGTGATCAGGCTGACCGGCGGCAAGAACATCGTGGTCGACTCCAAGGTCTCGCTCGCGGCCTACCTGGAGGCCGCCGAGGCGTCGGACGAGTCGCTGGCCACGGTCCGGCTCGACGCGCACGCCAGGCACGTGCGCGAGCACGTCGACCGGCTGGCGGCCAAGGCGTACTGGCAGGGGTTCAACCCGTCGCCGGAGTTCGTGGTGCTGTTCATCCCGGGCGAGGCGTTCCTCGCGCCCGCGCTCGAACGCGATCCTGGCCTGCTGGAGTACGCCATGGCGCGGCGGGTGCACATCGCCACGCCGACGACGTTGATCACGATGCTGCGTACCGCCCACTACGCCTGGCAGCAGGCCGCGCTGAGCGAGAACGCGCGCGCGGTGTTCGAGCTGGGCAAGGAGCTGTACGAGCGGCTGTCGTCCCTCGGCAGGAACGTGGAGTCGCTGGGCAAGGCGCTGACGCGAGCGGTGGAGGCGTACAACAAGTCGGTCGGTTCGCTCGAAAGCCGCGTACTGGTCACCGCACGCAAACTGCACGATCTGGGTGTCGTGGACGGCGATCTCGACGCCCCCGACATGCTCGAAGGGCTGCCGAGACCCCTGGCCTCCCCCGAACTGCTCGAAACCACGTCTCTGATTTCGCACTCGAACGGTAAGTTGGCAGGCGGGTCGCCGTAAACGGGGGTGGGACATTGGCAGAGAAGGGCAGGCGTTCTGGCGTCAGGCTGACCGCTCGCGGCGCCATCGCGCTCACCCTGGTCGCCACCCTGGCCGGCTACGTGCTGACCGCCGTGCTCGGCCTGTCCTATCTGGTGGGGGCCGCGTTCGTGGGGTCGTGCCTGCTCGGCGTGCTCCTGGTCAACCGGCGCGAGCTGCTGTCCCTGGTGGTCACGCCGCCGCTGGTGTTCTTCTGCGCGACGCTCTTCGTCGAGCTGGGGCGCGCGTTCGGCTCGGTGTCGATCGTCCAGTCGCTGGCCCTCGGCCTGTACGGCTCGCTGACCCGCGGCGCGCCCTGGCTGTTCGCGGGTTCGGCGGTCGTCCTGGCCGTGGCCTGGCGGCGCGGCCTGCGCGACAACGTACGGGAGCTGCGCGAGGACCTGCGGGCGGGCGCGGAGATGCCGCGCCCGCGCCAGCCGTTCGTGCCCGAGCCGGAGGGCTACTTCGAGCCCAAGGTCTACGGCACCCCGCGCGGCGACGACTAGGACACGCGCAGGTCCTTGCGCAGCTCGTGCGGGAGCGCGAAGCGCACGTTCTCCGGCACCGACTCGACCTCGCGCACGTCGTCGAACCCGTGACCGGCCAGGCGCGCGAGCACCTCGTCGACCAGCTCCTCGGGCACCGAGGCGCCGCTGGTCACGCCGACCGTGGTGACGCCTTCGAGCCATTCGTCCTGGATGAATCCGGCGTTGTCCACCAGGTACGCGGCCTCGGCGCCGTGGTCCTTGGCCACCTCGACCAGGCGCTTGGAGTTGGAGGAGTTCTCGGAGCCGACCACGATCACGAGCTGGGCCTCGGCGGCGATCTCCTTCACCGCGACCTGCCGGTTCTGGGTGGCGTAGCAGATGTCGTCGCTCGGCGGGTCGATCAGGGTGGGGAAACGCTCCTTGAGGCGGGCGACCGTCTCGGTGGTCTCGTCGACCGACAGGGTGGTCTGCGAGAGCCACACGAGCTTGTCGGGGTCCTTCACCTGGACCTTGTCGACCGAGTCGAGGCCGTCCACGAGCTGGATGTGGTCGGGGGCCTCACCGGAGGTGCCTTCGACCTCTTCGTGGCCTTCGTGTCCGATGAGCAGGATGTCGTAGTCCTGGGCGGCGAACCGCTTCGCCTCGTTGTGGACCTTCGTGACCAGCGGGCAGGTGGCGTCGACGGTGCGCAGGCCGCGCTGCCTGGCCTCCTCGTGGACGGCCGGCGAGACGCCGTGGGCCGAGAACACCACGATCTCGCCCTCGGGCACCTCCTCGGTCTCCTCGACGAAGATGGCGCCCCTGGCCTCCAGCGTCTTGACGACGTGGGTGTTGTGCACGATCTGCTTGCGGACGTAGATCGGCGCGCCGTACTGCTCCAGGGCCTTCTCGACCGCAACCACGGCTCGATCGACTCCGGCACAGTAGCCACGTGGTTTGGCTACGAGTACTCGGCGGGAAGTGGGGGTCTGGGGCTCCATACTTCTTATGCTACGTGGAGCGGCCATCAGGGCTGCGCGTGCGTGGTCGCCCGCCGTTTGCCAGACTGGCCGTCCAATACAGACCTCCCAGGGAGATGTCATGTCCCTCAGCGACGTGATACGCAACATCGCCAGAACCGTTACCAACAAGGACGAACTCAAGGAGAAGGCCAAGGACCTGCCGCTGCTCGTCGTCCAGACCACGCTCAGTGCCGCCGGGCAGGCGTTGCTGGTGGTGGACCGGATGAAGAACTCCATCAAGGGGCTGGGCGGCGGGAAGGAGGAGGAAGAGGAGCACGACTCCCGTCCCTCCGCCGCCGAGCAGGTCGCCGTTCCGCCGGGTGAGGGTGAGAAGGCGGCGCGCAAGGAGCCGGTGATCTTCGCGCCGCGTCCGGAGGCCGCGCCCAACGGATCCTCCAAGGGCAAGCCCGACCCGGTCATCTTCGCGCCCGCCGGCAAGACCACCACCAAGACGGCCCCCGAAGCCGAGCCGACCGCCGAGCCGGTCGCGGACGCCAAGCCGGTCGCGGACGCCGAGCCGGTCGCGGACGCCGAGCCGGTCGCGGAGGCCGAGCCGGTCGCGGAGGCCGCTGTGGCTGAGGCGCCCGCCGCTGAGGCGCCGGCCGCGCCCGCCGCCGCCCCTGAGGCCGCCGCTGAGGCCACTGTTGAGGCCGCTGAGGCTCCCGAGGTGGCTGAGGCTCCCAAGAGCGCTGCGAAGGCCACGAAGAGCACCAAGGGCACGAAGGCCACCAGGACCACCAAGGCTACGAAGACCTCCAAGGCCGCCGCCGAAGCCGCCGCCACCGAGGCCCCCGCCGAAGCCGCCGTCGCGCCCGCCGCCGAAGCCGTTGCCGAGCCCGTCGCCGCGGCTCAGGACGGTGTGCTCAAGGCCGCCGCCGAGGCCACCGAGCCGGCCGCCGCCGCGGACGAGCCCAAGCACGTCCCCGCGGACCTGGCCGAGCCGCTGCCCGGCTACTCCGAGCTGACCGTCGCCTCCCTGCGCGCCAGGATGCGCGGCAAGTCCGCCGAGCAGATCGGCGACTACCTCGCCTACGAGCGGGCCACCCATGCCCGCGACGAGGTCGTGCGCATGTTTGAGAACCGCCTGGTCAAGCTGCGGGCCGGGGAATAGTCACGGCGAGCCCGTAGTCTTCCGGCATGACCTCGAAGACCACGCCCGAGTCCCCCCTGCCGATCCGTACGGTCCTGCAGATGGTGGGCGGATGGATCGGCAGGCTCGGCACGGTCTGGGTCGAGGGCCAGATCACCGATCTGAGCGCGCGTGGCGGCACGGTGTTCCTGACCCTGCGTGACCCGGTGGCCAACGTCTCGGCCCGGGTCACCGCGCCGCGCGGCGTCTACGAGGCGGCCGAGCCGCGCCCCACCGACGGCGCCAGGGTCGTGGTGCACGTCAAGCCGGATTTCTGGGTCAACAAGGGCTCGTTCGCCTTCACGGCCATGGAGATCCGGCCGGTCGGCGTGGGCGAGCTGCTGGCCAGGCTGGAGCGGCTGCGCCGGCTGCTGGCCACCGAAGGGCTGTTCAACGCCGACAGGAAGCGGCGGCTGCCGTTCCTGCCGGGCACGATCGGGCTCGTCTGCGGGCGTGACTCGGCCGCCGAGCGCGACGTGCTGGAGAACTCCCGCCGCCGGTGGCCGGCCGTGCGGTTCAAGGTGGAGGAGGTGGCCGTCCAGGGGCCGTACGCGGTCGGGGAGGTCACCGAGGCGCTGCGCAAGCTCGACGCGGACCCCGAGGTCGAGGTGATCGTGGTGGCCAGGGGCGGCGGTTCGCTGGAGGACCTGCTGCCGTTCTCGGACGAGACGCTCGTCCGCGCGGTGGCGGCCTGCCGTACCCCGGTGGTCAGCGCGATCGGCCACGAGCAGGACAGCCCGCTGCTCGACCTGGTGGCCGACGTACGCGCCTCCACGCCCACCGACGCCGCCAAGAAGGTCGTCCCCGACGTGGGCGAGCAGCTCACGCTGGTCCGCCAGCTGCGCGACCGTGGGCGCCGGGTGCTGAACGGCTGGCTCGACCGCGAGATGTCGTGGCTGACGTCGGTGCGCTCGCGGCCCTCGCTGGCCGATCCGGTACGCGAGCTCGAACGCCGGGCCGAGCAGGTCGACGCGCTGCGGGAGCGGGCCAGGCGCTCGCTGACCGGCTCGCTCGACCGGGCTACCGACGACCTCACGCACCTGCGGGCCCGCCTGGTCGCGTTGTCACCGGCGGCCACGCTGGAGCGTGGCTACGCGATCGTCCAGCATCCGTCGGGCGAGGTCGTACGCCTGGCCAAGGACGTGCCGCCGGGCACCCCGCTGACGATCAGGCTGAGCGACGACCGCCTGTCGGTCCGTACGGAGGACTAACACCCGCGCACGACGGCGGCGGCCAGGTCGGCGAGGCCGGCCTTGATGTCCTCCACCGTCATGCCGCGCTCCTCCCGCTGGAACCTGATCAGCCACGCGCTCGCCGGCGCGAGCAGCGCGTCGGCCAGGTAGGCGCAGTGGGGCCCTGGGCGGCTCTGGGCGAGCAGGCTCGACAGGTGCACGTGATGCACCTTGTACGGCCCGCTGTAGCGCGCCTTGCCCGGCCCGTTCTCCAGCAGCAGGAACAGCTCCTCCTGCTCGACGATGCGGTCGACCAGCGCGTGCAGGAACGCCGTGACCCGCTCGGCCGGCGGCGCGCCCGGCCCGAGCGGCGGCGGCCCGCTCAGGAACGCCTCCTGGAACCGCCGCTCCCGCTCGTCGATCAGCGCGAGGACGAGACCCGCCCGGTCGCCGAAGCGCCGGTAGACGGTGCCCACGCCCACGCAGGCGGCCTTGGCCACCTCGTCGAGCGAGAGCTCGTGCGCGCCGCGTTCGGCGATCATCGTGGCGGCCACTTCGATGATCTTCCGGCGGTTGCGCGCGGCGTCGGCCCGTTCGGGCTGGGGTTGCCCGACGATGGGCAATGGTCGACGTGCGCGCACGCCTGGAGCATAACCCCACTTGTAAACGGAGAGCTCTCCGGTATTCTCCGAATCGGAGAACTCTCCGATTATGAGGAGCTGAGCATGACCAACTCGTTCAACCAGCAGATCATCGACGAATTCCGGGCCAACGAGGGCCGGGTGGGCGGTCCGTTCGAGGGCGCGTCGCTGGTGCTGCTCACGACCACGGGCGCCAAGAGCGGCAGGCCGACGACCACGCCGGTGATGTACCTGCCCGACGGCGACCGCTATGTGGTCATCGCCTCCAACGCGGGCGCCGACAACCATCCGGCCTGGTACCACAACCTGCGCGCCACCCCCACGGCCACCGCCGAGGTCGGGGTCGAGACGTTCGACGTGAAGGCCGACTTCGTCGAAGGCGAGGAGCGCGACGCGCTCTACGCCCGCATGGTGGAGATCGCCCCCGGTTTCGCGGAGTACGAGGCCAAGACCAGCCGCCGCATCCCGGTGGTGGCGCTCAGCCGCACCGCTTCCTGAGGCGGCCGGCCCGATCAGAAGGGGGCGTCGTCGGCGCCCGGCTCCGAGCGCCTGGCCATCGCGGCGGCGAGCTTGACCCGGGCGCCCTGGAGCCACTCCTCGCAGACGGCCGCGAGCTTCTCGCCGCGCTCCCAGAGCTCGATCGACTGCTCCAGGGTGAGCCCGCCCGTCTCAAGGCGGCGCACCACCTCGGTCAGCTCCTCGCGGGCCTGCTCGTACGAAGGTGTCTTCTCGTCTGCCACGGCCACCACCCTAGACGCCGGCGGGCCCGGCCAGGCCTCAGCCCTTGCCGCGCTGCTGCAGGAGCCCGGCCAGCTCGGTCAGCTCCGCCCAGTCGGCCGTGCCGGTGATCACGAGGGTGACGTCGGGGAGCACGCGCACGAGCGAACGCTGCTTCTTGTCCTCGCGGAAACGCCTCTCCCAGGTCACGTCGCCGACCTGCTGGTTGCCCGCGGGTTTGGCGATGCCCGTCATGCGGTTGGCGAACTCGGCGGCCGGCTTCTCGTCGCTCTGCGCGAACATCGCGTGCTGCCTGGCGGCCGTGGCGTAGCCGAGGTAGAGCACCTGCGCGCCACCCTCGCCCTTGGCGATCCTGTTGCTGTTGGGCACCCAGCCCGACGGGTCCTTCTGCGGGGCCCACACCTGGTAGGGCACCTCGTGCCCGAAGTTGGCGACGGTGATGGAGTAGTCGAGCCGCGGGATGTGCTCCTCCCGGCTCTGCGGGGCGACGAGCATGAACAGCCCCACGCCCGCCAGACACACGAAGAGGGCTACCGCGTAGCCGTAGAAACCTTGGGTGAACCGTCGCACACTTGGCGAGGTTACCCGCTGGAGGGCGCGGTCGCCGAAGCGGCGGGCCTGATCCGGCCGATGATGGCGAGCACCTCGTCGGCCATCGCGCGGTCGCCGGAGAAGACGATCTCGGAGACGGCCGCGGCCAGGGCTCCGGTGACCACGACGACGAGCGCGGGCTCGTCCTCGAACAGGGCGGCGTTGCGCTGGGCCCACGTACGCAGGCGGTCGCGCATGACCACCTCGAAGCCGGGCGGGCCGTCGCCGCGCAGGAACAGGGCGGCCAGCTCGCGTTCCTCAAGGCAGCCGTCGAGGTAGGCGCGGGCGGCGTCGATGAACACGCGCATGGGGTCGCCCTCGCCGGCGGCGGGGGCCGTACGGGCGGCCTGCTTGGTGCGCTGGGCCTGCCGGGCCTGCCATTCCTCCCACAACGTGAGGTAGAGGTCGGCCTTGCCGGAGAAATGGTGGTAGAGACTGCCCACGCTGGCGTCGGCCTTGGCGACGACGTCCGTGACTCCGGCCTCGGCGAAGCCCTTGGAGACGAAGACCTCCCTCGCGGCCGCCAGCAGCGAACTCCGCGTCGCGGCGCCGCGCTCGGACGTGCGAGGCTGGGTCACCGCGTGTTCCACTTCGCTCATTCGATCTCCTCCACGGCCGGGGCGCATGTCCATGGTGGAGGCGAGATCTTCTACGCGCACGGGATATGGCGCAAAATCCGTTCTCCGTCATGCGGGGGCACCCATATAGATATCCCTTTTGGCCAGTCCCTGACCATCGCGCCGCAACCGTCGTGCAGGCAGGCGCGCCGGAGGGTGCAGATTATCCCCTTCTGGCCGGGAATAGACCGGCAACTACGATCGAGAGAGTTCTCAACGAGGAGGCCACTCAACATGTCCGATCAGACGTCGGTACCGGCAGCGCTCGCGACGGGCGAGCACGCCCCTGACCGCAACCTGGCGATGGAGCTGGTACGCGTGACGGAGGCGGCTGCGATGGCCGCGGCCCGCTGGGTGGGCCGGGGCGACAAGAACGGCGCCGACGGCGCGGCGGTCAACGCCATGCGCCAGCTGATCAACACGGTGTCGATGAACGGCGTGGTGGTCATCGGGGAGGGCGAGAAGGACCACGCCCCGATGTTGTACAACGGCGAGCGCGTCGGCGACGGCAGCGGCCCCGACTGCGACGTCGCGGTGGACCCGATCGACGGGACCAGGCTGACCGCGCTCGGCATGCCCGACGCGGTGTCGGTGATCGCGGTGAGCGAGCGCGGCTCGATGTACGACCCGTCCGCGGTGTTCTACATGGAGAAGCTGGTCACCGGGCCGGAGGCGGCCGACGTGGTGAACATCGAGGCGTCGGTGGCCGACAACATCAACGCGGTGGCCAGGGCCAAGCACTGCTCGCCGTCCGACGTCACGGTGGTCGTGCTGGACCGGCCGCGGCACGAGAGGCTGGTCAAGGAGATCAGGGAGACGGGCGCCCGGATCAAGTTCATCGTGGACGGCGACGTGGCCGGCGCGATCATGGCGGCCCGTGCGGGCACCGGCATCGACCTGATGCTGGGCATCGGCGGCACGCCCGAGGGCATCGTGGCCGCGTGCGCGCTCAAGTGCCTGGGCGGCGTGATCCAGGGCCGGCTGTGGCCGCGCGACGACGCCGAACGCGGCAGGGCCGTCGAGGCCGGGCACGACCTCAGCCAGGTGCTCACCACGAACGACCTGGTCAGGTCGGACGACGTGTTCTTCGCCGCGACCGGCATCACCCAGGGCGAGCTGATGCAGGGCGTACGGTTCAGGTCGGGCGCGGCGGTGACCAGCTCGCTGGTGATGCGCGGCCGGTCAGGGACCATCAGGAAGATCGAGAGCGAGCACCAGCTGTGGAAGCTGCGCGCCTACAGCGCGATCAACTTCGACACGGCCGGCTGACGCTCAGCGGCGGCGTTTGCGCTTGGGCGGTTCCTTGACCTTGACCTCGCCGGCGAAGTTCGTGGTGTGCACCTCGACCACGGGCCCGACGCCGTCGACCGGCTGCTTGGTCAGGCGGACGGTCTTGTCCTTGGTGACCCTGATCACCTCAAGACCCTCGGGCACGTGGATCTCCAGGCCGCCGAAGACCAGGGTGGCGTTGATGACGATCCGGCTGTTCTGCAGGATCGCGTCGCGGAAGTCCAGCTTGGTGGTGCCGAACATGGCCGTGACGCCCAACTCGGCGGGCACCACCCAGCGCCCGCCGCGCTGCTCCTTCTTGAAGATGGCCGACACCGGCCGGCCGTCGAGGTTGAGCGGCTGCTCCTCGGCCGGGAGCAGGTCGGCGGTGAGCCCGGCCAGGTCGCCGAGCGTACGCGCGGAGTAGACGACGCCGAGCAGCTCCTCCAGCTCGACGAGGTCGAGCCGGCCGTCGGCGTGGGCGTCCTGGAGCACCTGCGCGATGCGCTCGCGGTCGGCGTCGGAGGCGCGCAGCTCGTGGGGTTGCGGAACGCCGGGCGCGGCGGGATTGCGCCGGGCCGTCACGAACTCCTCGGCCAGCCGTTCTCCGACTTCCTGCAGCTTCGGCAACCACGATCCAGCGCGTTCGTTCACACTTCTGACGATATCCGGCGACCCGGGTAATCGCTCGCCCAAGAGCTGACCAACAAGGGCGCACATCCGCGAATCCGCCCGAGCAGCGCGCCGAACTCCCGGGCCGGTTCCACGTTCGCCTCGGCGCGCCGGAATCCTGCCGCGCTTGTCACCGTTGATCCCCGCGAGAGGCTTCTGGCCGTCGGACCCGGGAGGCGGGCGTGCATCAACCGGCACGGTGGGGACTGGGAGCGGCGGGCGTGGGCATCGCCGTGATCGTGGGCCTGGAGCTGACCAGCCTCGACGAGGTCAACCCGATCAGGCGGACGATCAGCGAGCACGGCCTCGGCCCCGGCGGGTGGATCTTCGGGGTCGCCGTGGGGCTGCTCGCGGCCGGGTCCGCCGCCATCGGCGTGTCCCTGGTGCGCAAACGGCTGGCCGGGGCGGTCGGCACGGTCGCGCTCATGGCCTGGAGCGTGGGCCTGTTCATGACGGCCTCGTTCCAGAAGCACGACTGGTCGGTCGGTCCGAGCATGAGCGGCAGCATCCACCGGATCGGCAGCTTCGTGGCCTTCCTCAGCCTGCCGCTCGCCGCCGTGGTCATCGCCCGTCCCTGGCGGCATCCGGAGCGGCGCAGGTCGGCGGTGGTGGCGTTCGGGCTGGGGGTGTGCTCGATCTTATGGGTCGCGGGCATCGGTACGGCGATGCTGATCGGCTCCGGCCACGGGCTGCCCTGGTACCGGGTCATGCCGCTCGGCCTGGTCGAACGGGGGCTGGCCGTCACCGAGGTGGCCGCGCTGCTCGCCCTCGGGGTGTGGGCGGCCGCCGGGCGGCTGGCGGCGGCCGAGCCCGCGCGGGTGGTCAGTCAGGCCGTAGAGCGGCGATGAGCTCTTCCACGTAACCGCGGAAGATCGCCGCCATGTCCACGTGGTCGGGGTCGATCAGCCACTGGGTCTGGAGGCCGTCCATCATCGCGATCAGGCGGTCGGCGTGGGCCTCGGCGTCGAGGCCGGGCCGGAACTCGCCGCGTTCGACGCCCAGGCGCAGCGAGGCCGCGACGTCGGCGCGCAGCCGCCGGTAGCGCCGCCTGGCCCACTCGTGGCCGGGGTGGCCAGGGGTCACCGCCTCGCCGCTGATCACCGAGAAGAGCTGGACGAGACCCGGCACCCGCGCGTTGTGGTCGACGACGTCGGCCAGGGCGCGCAGCGCGTCGGCGCCGCCCTCCCGGCCGGGCCCGAACCTGCGCTGGTCGAGTTCGTCGCGGTAGTCGAGCACCGCGACGAGCAGGCGTTCCTTGCTCTTGAAGTGGTGGAGCAGGCCGGCCTGGGAGAGCTCGACCCGCTCGGCGATGCGGGCCAGCGACGCGCCGCGGTAGCCGTTGTCGGCGAACTCCAGGAGGGCGGCGGCCAGGATGCGCTCCTTGCGCGCCTCTCCGGTCGCGTAACCCCGTTTCACCCCGGCACCTTATCTGCTGCTGGCGTACGGCCCTGACCAGCCGCTAACCTGACTCCGCCTCACGTTTTGATTACCCCCCGATCAGGAGGCCGTCGTGCCGTCCCCACGTGATCGCCAGGCCCGTACCGCCACATTCGTCGTGTACGGCGTGCAGGGCCTCTCCTTCGCCACCCTGCTCGTCCAGGTGGCCAGCCTCCAGGGCAAGCTGGAACTCACCGACGGGGCGCTCACGCTCCTGCTGCTGATCGTGCCCGTCTTCGCCGGCGTGGGCAGCGTCGGCGCGGGCACGTTCGCCGCCCGCTACGGCAGCAAGCTGCTCCTGCGCGTCGCGCAGCCCGCCGAGGCGCTCGCCGTGGTGCTCACCGGCCTCGCGCCCTCGGTGCCGCTGGCCGTGCCCGCGCTGCTGCTGTTCGGCCTGGCGGTCGGCGCGGTGGACGCGGGGATGAACATGCAGGGCGTGGCGGTCGAGCGCCGCTACGGCACCGCCGTGCTGAACGGTTTCCACTGCCTGTGGAGCGTCCTCAGCCTGGCGGGCGCCCTGTGGGCGGTGTACGCGGCCGGCCGGATCTCGCTGGCCGTCACGATGGCGATCCCGATGGTCCTGGCGCTGGCCGGCTCGCTCTACGCCGGGCCGAAGTTGTGCACGATCGCCGAGGAGAAGGTCGAGAACGTCGTCGAGGCCGCGACCGGCAAGTTCCCGTGGCGGCCGATCATCCCGCTCTGCCTGGCCATGGGCTTCCTCTACATCGGCGACGCGGCGGTGTCGAACTTCGCGACCGTCTTCATGGGCAAGGCCCTGCTCGCCCAGGACAGCGTGGCCAAGCTGGCCTACAGCGTCTACCAGGGCGCGACCCTGGCCGTACGGCTCGGCGGCGAGGGCGCGGTCCGCCGCTACGGCCCGGCGGCCATCGTCAGGCTCGGCGGCGCACTGGCCACGCTGGGCTTCCTCGGGGTCGTGGTGGCCCCGAGCCAGCCGCTGGCGATCGTCGCGTTCGGGCTGACCGGGCTCGGGCTGTCGGTGGTGGCGCCGCAGTCGTTCTCGGCGGCGGGCAAGCTCGACCCGGCGGGCACCGGGGTGGCCATCGCCAGGGTCAACCTCTTCAACTACGTGGGCTTCATCGTGGGCGCGGCGCTGATCGGCGGCATCGCCGACGCCGCGGACTGGCGGGTGGCGTTCGTCGCGCCGCTGCTGCTGGCCGGCGTGATCATCGCACTGGCACCGGGCTTCGCGCCCAGGCGGGCCGCCGCCGAGGCGTAGCCCGCCGCTCAGGCGCGCACCTCGGCCACCAGTACGGGACGGGACTCGCGCAGCGACAGGTCTGCGGCCTCGGCGACGTACAGGGCGGCCAGGGCGTCCTCGACCGAGCACAGGCCCTCGCCGCCGCGCAGGAAGGCGTCGATCTCGGCCGCGTACGCCGCGCCGAACCTGGCCACGAAGTCGGGCCAGGGCGGGCCGGGCGGTTGCAGGCCCTCGGCGCTGCGCAGCGGGGCACGCGGGCCGAGCCCGACCGCCTGGGTGCCCTTCGTGCCCGCCAGTTCCATGCGCACGTCGTAGCCGGCGCCGTTGTAGCGGGAGCCCTGGAGCGTGGCCAGCGTGCCGTCGTCCAGGGTGAGCAGGGCGGCGCTGTTGTCCACGTCGCCGGCCTGCGCGAAGAAGGCCGCGCCGCGGTTCGCGCCGGCGGCGTACACCGAGACGACCTCGCGGCCGGTCACCCAGCGCAGGATGTCGAAGTCGTGCACGTGGCAGTCGCGGAAGACGCCTCCGGACAGCGGGACGTACTCGGCCGGCGGCGGCGCCGGATCGGCCGTGACCAGGTGGACGCGGTGCAGCTCGCCCAGTTCCCCGGCCCGCAGCGCCGCGGCGGCGGCCCGGTAACCGGGGTCGAACCTGCGCTGGAACCCGATGCCCACCCGGTTACCCGCGCTCGCCTCCAGCACCTTGACCGTCTCGGCGACCGTGCCCGCCGCCGGCTTCTCGCAGAAGGCGGGGACGCCCAGCTCGCAGGCCCGTACGAGGAGCTCGGCGTGCGTGGCCGTCGGCGTGGCGATGACCACGGCGTCGGCCTCGAACGGGTCCCCCGGCCTGCCGTACGGCGAGGTGCGGACCGGGTCGGCCACGATCAGCTCGTCGACCAGGGGATGCGCGGCGAGGTTCGCGGCGTGGAAGGCGCCGATCCGGCCCAGGCCCAGCAGTCCCACACGCATGCCGCCTCCAGCGGGGTTCCGAACGGGCTTTTCTCCTCAGTCCATACTATGTCCAGACATATGGACTTTTAAGCCTTGAACGGCCTCCGCGGCCTGATGGACCGGGACCCGCGCGAACCCGACCACGACCGCCGGAGGGCCGGGCGAGAACCGCATCGGCCCGACCGGCTCGGCGGACAGGCCGATGCCCTGGGCGGCGCGGACGACCCGGAGCTCGTCCCAGCCGTCCGGCAGGTCGAGGCAGACGTGCAGACCGGCGTCGATGCCGCGTACGCGGATCTCCGGCAGTTCCTCGGCCAGCGCCCTGACCAGCGCGTCCCGGCGGCGGCGGTATTCCCTGCGCATGCGCCGCAGATGCTTGTCGTAGCCGCCGGTACGCAGGAAGTGGGCCAGCGCGTACTGCTCGATGACCGGGGAGCCGAGGTCGAGCTCGCCCCGGGCGCGGCGGATCGCGGCGGCCAGGCCGTCGGGGGCGGCGACCCAGCCGAGCCGCAGGCCGGGCGCGAGCGCCTTGCTGACGCTGCCCGAGAGGATCACCTGGTCGGGGGCCAGTCCTTGCAGGCAGCCGACCGGGTCGCGGTCGAAGCGGAACTCGGCGTCGTAGTCGTCCTCAAGGATCATCCGGTCGCCCGCGCGGGCCCACTCCAGGAGCGCGGCCCGCCTGGCCGGGGAGAGCACGACGCCCGTCGGGTACTGGTGGGCGGGCGTGACCAGCACCGCGTCGCCGTCCAGGGCGTCCACGGTCAGGCCCTCGTCGTCCACGGGCACGGGCACCAGGCGGGCTCCCGCGCGCTCCAGCAGCGGGACCTGGCGGTGGCTGGCAGGGTCCTCCACGATCAGGCGCAGCCCGCGTCCCCGGGCCAGGACGTGCAGCACCAGGCTCAGGCCCTGGGCCACGCCGCCCACGATGGCCAGGTTGTCCGGGTGCACGTCCGCCGCCCTGACCCGTCTCAGGTAGCCGGCCAGCTCCTCGCGCAGCTCGGGGACGCCGCCGGGGTCGCCGTAGTCGAGCGCGTCGGACGGCACCGTCGCCAGGACGTGCCGTACGGCCGACAACCAGCGCTCCCGGGGGAAGTGGCCGAGATCGGGGGACGTGGCCCGGTGCCCGTGGTACGGCCCGCAGGCGCCCCCGTCGGTCACCGGCTCCGGCCGGGCGGCCCGTACGGCGCCCAGCGGGGCCACCTCGGTCCCGGCCCCCACCCGCGAGACCAGGAACCCCTCGGCCACGAGCTGCTCGTACGCCTCCACCACCACGCCCCTGGAGACCTGGAGGTCGGCGGCGAGGTCGCGGGTGGCGGGCAGGCGGGTGCCGGGCACGGGCCGCCCGAGGCGCACGCTCTCGCGCAGCTCGGACGCGATCTGCCCAGCAATACCCCCCAGGTCCCGATTTATCTGGATGTGGAGGTCAGCCATATTGGTCCTGTCATATAGCGGGAGATTGGACTGTTTGGATGAACCATTCTCTCCCTAGCATCCTCTCCATGAGAAACGGAATCGCCGGAGCAGCGACGGCCATGTTCCTGGTCGGCACTCTGGCCGGGGTGTCCGGCCTGATCGGCTCCTATCCCGTGTACGGCGGCCAGGCCGTGCGCTACCTCGCGGCCGCCGCCGTCCTGCTGGTCATCACCCGGGCGCTCGGCCTGCGGTTCGTCCGGCTGACCCGGCGCGAGACCCTGTACCTCGGCGGGCTCACCCTGCTCGGCCTGGTGATCTTCAACGTGTGCGTCGTGGAGTCCACCCGGGCCTCGGGGCCGGCGCTGGTCGGGACCGTTCTCGGCACCGTGCCGCTGGCTCTCGCGCTGGCCGGGGGACGTCCCGCGCCGCGCCTGCTGGTGGGGGCGTCGGTGGTGGTGGCCGGGGCGACGCTGGCCACCGGGCTCGGCAGCGGCAACCCGACCGGCCTGCTGTGGGCGCTCGGCGCGCTGGTGGGCGAGGTCAGCTTCTCCATGCTGGCCATCCCCCTGCTGCCGAAGCTGGGGGCGATCCGGGTGTCGGCGTACTCGACGGCGCTGGCGGTGCCCATGCTGGCGGTGATCGGCCTGGTCAAGGAGGGCACGGCCATGTTCAGGGTGCCGAGCGCGGCCGAGACGCTGGGCTTCTCGTACCTGGCGGTGGTGGTCACGGTCGGGGCCTTCTTCCTCTGGTACACCTCGCTGCCCAGGCTCGGGCCGGGGCTCGCCGGGCTGTTCGCGGGGCTCATCCCGGTCGGCGCGATCGTCACGGGCCTTCTGCTCGGCATCGCGACGCCGTCGGTCTACGACCTGGCGGGGGCCGGACTGGTGATCGCGGGCATCCTGGTGGGGCTCACGGCGCGGCGTTCTCCGGGGGCCGTACCGGTCCCGGGATGACCACCGAAAGGGGGGCGTACCCTCTATGGACATGGACTTCGACTACACCGATCTGCTCCCTTTGGGCGCCGATGAGACCGAGTATCGGCTGATCACGTCGGAGGGGGTGCGGAAGGTCGAAGCGGCTGGGCGTACGTTCCTGGAGGTCGAGCCGGAGGCGTTGCGGCTGCTCACCGAGACCGCGATCCACGACATCTCCCACTTCCTGCGTACGTCGCACCTGGCCCAGCTCCGCAAGATCGTCGATGACCCCGAGTCCAGCGGCAACGACCGGTTCGTCGCCCTCGACCTGCTGAAGAACGCGTCCATCTCGGCGGGCGGCGTGCTGCCGATGTGCCAGGACACCGGCACCGCGATCATCATGGGCAAGCGCGGCCGCCACGTACTGACCGACGGCCAGGACGCCGAGCACCTCTCGCACGGCGTCTACGACGCCTACACCAAGCTCAACCTGCGTTACTCCCAGATGGCCCCGCTGACCATGTGGGAGGAGAAGAACACCGGCAGCAACCTGCCCGCGCAGATCGAGCTCTACGCCGAGGACCCCCACGGCCACGCCGACGAGTACAAGCTGCTGTTCATGGCCAAGGGCGGCGGCTCGGCCAACAAGTCGTTCCTCTACCAGGAGACCAAGGCGGTGCTCAACGAGAAGCGCATGCTGGCGTTCCTGGAGGAGAAGATCCGCTCGCTGGGCACCGCGGCCTGCCCGCCGTACCACCTGGCCGTGGTGGTGGGCGGCACGTCCGCCGAGTTCGCGCTGAAGACCGCCAAGTACGCCAGCGCCCGCTACCTCGACTCCATCCCCACCGAGGGCTCGCCCTCCGGCCACGGCTTCCGCGACCTGGAGCTGGAGGCCAAGGTCTTCGAGCTGACGCAGAAGCTCGGCATCGGCGCGCAGTTCGGCGGCAAGTACTTCTGCCACGACGTACGCGTGATCCGCCTGCCCCGGCACGGCGCGTCCTGCCCGGTGGCCATCGCGGTGTCGTGCTCGGCCGACCGCCAGGCGCTGGCCAAGATCACGGCTGAGGGCGTGTTCCTGGAGAAGCTGGAGACCGACCCGGCCCGCTTCCTGCCGGAGACCACCGACGAGCACCTGTCGGACGACGTCGTACGGGTCGACCTCAACAGGCCGATGCCGGAGATCCTCGCCGAGCTGACGAAGTACCCCGTCAAGACCCGGCTCTCGCTCACCGGCCCGCTCGTCGTCGCCCGCGACATCGCGCACGCGAAGATCGCCGAGCTGCTGGACGACGGCGGCGAGATGCCGCAGTACCTCAAGGACCACGCGGTCTACTACGCCGGCCCGGCCAAGACCCCCGAGGGCTACGCCTCCGGCTCGTTCGGCCCGACCACGGCCGGCCGCATGGACTCCTACGTCGGACGGTTCCAGGCGGCGGGCGGTTCGATGGTCATGCTGGCCAAGGGCAACAGGTCCAAGCAGGTGACCGAGGCGTGCCAGGAGTACGGCGGCTTCTACCTGGGCTCGATCGGCGGCCCGGCCGCCCGGCTGGCCCAGGACTGCATCAAGAAGGTCGAGGTGCTCGAATACCCCGAGCTGGGGATGGAGGCGGTGTGGAAGATCGAGGTCGAGGACTTCCCCGCCTTCATCGTCGTGGACGACAAGGGTGACGACTTCTTCACCGACCGCACCGGACCGGTGCTGAGCATCGGGCGCAGGTAGGCCCGAGCGCGTCGAAGGGTGCCGGGCGGGCGGTCGCGCCCCTCGGCACCGGACGACGGGGGTTGCCCTCGGGCCGGGGAGGCCCGCCGGGGCTCAGGCCGCGACGATCGCTCGGTGGGGGGCGACGACGCTGCCGTCAGGCAGGAGCAGACCCGTGTCCTCGAACAGCACCACGCCGTTGCAGAGGAGGCTCCAGCCCTGGTCGGGGTGGGCCGAGATCACGTGCGAACGCTCACGGTCGGGCGAGTCCGCACTGGGGCATACGGGAAAGTGAATGCACATCATCGCGCACCTCTCAGATGGCGCTCCTGCTTCCTGCTGGTCAAAAGGGCAACTGTCGCCCCGACGGCGTGCGAAGGTCCAGTGCGGCTGTGGTCGGCTTCTTCGGCCGGCGGCGAACCTGTGTCTGGCGCATCTTCATCACGTCCTTCAACTTCTGTCGTCAGTGGAACCTTCGGCGTATTCCCCCAGTTTGGCGGCCGACACCGACACTTTCGGCGCTTCTGGGTGCTCGCCTGCTCTCATGGGATAACCATGCCCCCGTCCCCTTTCGGCACCCTTACAGCTTGCTGACGGTGCCTCGTGGTTCCTGTCAATCAGCCTGCCGTACGGCTGAAAGTCCCCTACTAGGCATCATGCACATTTATCGGGAAGACGGGTGTGCCGAACGTCACAACCGCGCTGACGTGCACTAACGCGGACAAAGCGCGCATCCCCGGTAGGAATGCGCGCTCTGTGGATGTGTCAGGCGGCGTAGGACGGGTAACCGTAGCCGACGACCTGCGACGTCGGGCGGACGCGCTCCTCGACCTTGCCGTTGCCGGTGTTGCCCTCGATCGTGGAGATCGTGCCGTCGCCGTTGTCCTTGACGACGAAGCCGACGTGCTGGATGGCGCTCAGGTCCTTGCTGCCGTTCCAGGCGAAGAAGACCACGGCGCCGGGCTTGGCCTCGGTGCCCCAGCGGTCGTTGGCGGCGAACCACTTGGCGTGGGCCACGGTGTAGGCGTCCCAGCCGACCTGCGGGCGGGCGCCGGTCTGCTCACCGACCCAGGAGACGAACATCGAGCACCAGGCGGCGTTGACGTAGTCCTGGCGGCTGCCGCCGTCACGGGCGACGGTCTCGCCGGCGCGCTGCGAGGAGGCGTACCACTTCTGGAACTTGGTGCCGCCGCCGTTGGCGTCCTCGGTGGTGCCGACCTGGGCCTTGGCGGTGGCCAGGACCTGGGCGGCGGTGACGTTCACCCTGCCCTGGGCCGACCCCTGCGCGGCGGACTCCTGCGCGGCGGTCTTGGTGCCGGTCACGTGCGCGGTCTCGGCGTTGACGGCGGCGGCGGCGCCCAGAGCGGTCACGGCGATGGTCGCGCCGAGAGCGAGCTTGGCGATATGGGTACTGGTCATCATGGCGTGCTTGGCCATCGGGGGGTGCTCCTTTGCTCACCGTCCGCGCATGAGGCACGGCGGGTCACAGGTGTGAATCCTGCGATGGGTGATGACGACAGATCTGCGGGGGCGCCTCGACACGGCTGCCCTGCCGTCGCGGTACAAGTAGCTACAACAGCGCCCTGACCTGGGTAATTCCCATCCCAAGAAATCCCCACGGACGCCTGTGCGCGGGCGGCCCAATGCCACCCGCGCACCGGCTGGACCTAACTGACCCTCGCCACGATGCCAAGGCGGGACCTAGGTCGCAAGTCTGATGCAGTTGCGAATCACTTGCAATAGTGTCGTCCGTAGATCTACTTCGAGAGGACGCGCACATGGCGGACTACACCCTTCCCGACATGCCCTACGACTACGGCGCCCTGGAGCCGGCCATCACCGGCGAGATCCTGGAGCTGCACCACGCCAGGCACCACGCGGCCTACGTGAAGGGCGCCAACGACACGCTCGAACGCCTGGCCGAGGCCCGCGAGGGCGGCGACTTCGGCAACCTGGTCGGCCTGGAGAAGACCTTCGCCTTCAACCTGTCCGGGCACGTACTGCACTCGATCTTCTGGGAGAACCTGTCGCCCGACGGCGGCGACCGCCCCGACGGCGTCCTCAGGGCCGCCATCGACGAGCACTTCGGCACCTTCGAGGCGTTCCAGAAGCAGCTCACCACGGCGACGGCGTCCGTGCAGGGCTCGGGGTGGGGCGTGCTGGCCTGGGAGCCGCTGAGCCGCCGGCTGGTCGTCGAGCAGATCTACGACCACCACGGCAACGTCGGCATGAACACCACGCCGATTCTCGTCTTCGACGCCTGGGAACACGCTTACTACCTGCAGTATCGCAACGTGCGCCCGGACTACGTCGAGAAACTGTGGGGCATCGTCAACTGGACCGATGTGGCCCGCAGGTTCGCTGACGTAACGAGTCAGGCAGGTTGACTGAAGTTCGCAACTTTTTATCGGCCCGGCCTCTACTGGTCGGTTTACACAAATAGGTAAGCTGCCTGGCATGCGTGCGCCCTCCGGTTACCTACTCGCCGCGCGCTATCGGCTCATGGAGCCGGTTGGTCGCGGCGGCATGGGCACCGTTTGGCGGGCGCATGACGAGTTGCTCGACCGCGACGTGGCGGTGAAGGAAGTTCGGCTGCCCACCGTCCTCGACGAGGAGCTGCGCGCCGAGCTGTGCGCGCGGACCGAGCGCGAGGGCAGGGCGACCGCGATGGTGGCCCATCCCTCGGTCATCACCGTCTTCGACGTCGTGACCGAGGACGACCGCCCCTGGATCGTGATGGAGCTGCTCCGGGCCAAGTCTCTGGAGCAGCTCATCCAGGAGCACGGACCGCTCCACCCGCGCCGGGCCGCCGAGATCGGCCGGCAGATCCTCGGCGCGCTGCGGGCCGTCCACGCCAAGGGCATCCTCCACCGCGACGTCAAGCCGAGCAACGTCCTGGTGACCGAGGACCGCGCGGTGCTCACCGACTTCGGACTGGCCGCCCTCGAAGGCGACGTCTCCATCACACAGGCGGGGATCGTCCTGGGATCGGCCGGTTACATCGCACCCGAGCGGGTTCTCGGCTCGAAGGCCAGCCCCGCGGGCGATCTGTGGTCGCTCGGCGCGACCCTCTACACCGCCGTCGAGGGCCGGGGTCTGCACGGCCGCCGTACGGCCGCCGCCGCCCTGGCCGCGCTGACCAGTGGCGAGCCGATCCCGATGAGCAAGGCGGGCCCGCTGGCCCCCGTGCTCGACGCGCTGCTCAGGATCGATCCACAGACCCGGCTCGACTCGGTACGGGCCTCGCTCATGCTGGCCAGGGTGGCCGCGGGCGGCTCGGCGGAGGAGCCACTGGCCCCGCGCAGGCCCGTACGCCCGGTGCCGGTGATCGCCTCGCCCCCTTTCGCACGCAGGCCCGCGCACCGCGGGCTGCACAGGGCGGAGGCCACCGCGGCCGCGCTGTCGGTCCCGGCGCCGCGTCAGGAGCGGCGAGCGGGTGAGGGCGTCCACCGGAGGCGGGTCGAAGCCCGTCCAACTCCGTCCACTTATGCCCGTTTCAAGGCGGCGGTGATAAAGTTGTTCCTTCCTCGGCGGTTCTGGCCAAGAGAACTTCGCAAGCGAGGGTAAAGCACTTCCCAAGCGAGAATCGATATCTTCTTCTCATGCCGGAACAGCAGACACGCCTGCTCGCGGAGCGCTACGAGCTCATGTCCCCGCTCGGCCGGGGCACGATGGGCACGGTGTGGCGCGCCCGCGACCGTGCGCTGGGGCGCGAGGTGGCGGTCAAAGAGATCCGCCAGGACCCGGGGCTCACTGAGGAACAGCGGACCGAGCTGCGCGAGCGCATGGTGCGCGAAGGCCGCCTCGCCTCGCGGATCAACCATCCGTCCGTCGCAGCCATCCACGACGTGCTCATCCAGGACGACAGTCCCTGGATCATCATGGAGCTCATCGAGGCCCGCTCGCTGGAGCAGGTGATCGAGGAGGAGGGGCCGCTGCCGCCGCGGCTCGTGGCCGAGATCGGCGTCGACCTGCTCGGCGCGCTGCGCGCCGCACACTCCCAGGGCATCACGCACCGCGACGTCAAGCCGGGCAACGTGCTCATCACCGAGAGCGGCCGGGTGGTGCTGACGGACTTCGGCATCGCCAAGGCCGAGGGCGACTCGCGGCTCACCAAGACGGGCATGGTGATCGGCTCGCCGGGGTACACGGCGCCGGAACGTGCCAGGGGTGAGTACACCGGGCCGGAGTCGGACATCTGGTCGCTGGGGGCGACGCTGTACTTCGCGGTCGAGGGGCGGCCTGCGTACGAGCGGGCCACGATCGCCGAGACGCTGGCGGCGCTGCTCAGCGAGAGCGCCGACCCGCCCACGCAGGCGGGGCAGCTCCGGCCGGTGCTGAACGGGCTGCTGAACAAGGACTACCGGCAGCGGCTCAGCGCTGCCAAGGCGGAGACCCTCATGCGGATGGTCGCCGACACGCCCACGAGCGAGATGCCGGCGCTCACGGCCGAAGCCCTGATCGCGCAGGAGACCGCCTTGCCCGACCCCTTCAGCTCCTCCTCCGGCTCTTCCGATGCTTCCGGGGCCCCTGGTGCCTTCGGGGCTCCCGGGGGAGCGCCGGGTGCGCCCGGCGGCAGGGGGGCCGCGGGTTCCTCCAGGCCGTACGGGCCCTGCTGGACGCCCGGATCGCCCGCCTCGGGCCCGCAGGCCACGCCACACCCCGCCGGAGCCCGCCCCGCAGGCCCTCAGGGGCAGTCGGGCCCTCAAGGGGCCGGCAGGGGGCCGTTGGGGGCGCCGACGATGCCTCAGGGGACCGTACCCGGGAAGTCGCCGCACGGCGGGCCGGGCGCGGCCGGGAGCGGACCTGGTGCCGGTGTGCCGGGTGCCGCCGGAGGGCTCGGGGGCTGGGCCTCGGGCGACGACGGGGACTTCGATCCCGAGCGGACCGTCAGCGTCCAGCGTCCCAAGGGGCCGTTCTCGCCTGAGCAGGGCGGGCGTCCGGGGCAGAACCAGGACGACGAGGGCGCTATCAACACCATGCGCATCGCCTCCCCCCGCTCCCCCGGCCAGCAGGTCTACCCGCCGACGCAGCAGCCCCACCCCCAGCAGGGGCCGGGGCAGGGCGTCCAGGGCGGGCCGCAGCAGGGGCCTGGGCAGGGTGGACCGCAGCGGGGCGGGGCGCAGCGGCCCATGCCCAGGCAGGGCGGGCCGCAGGGCCAGGGCCTCGGGACGGACCTGTTCGCCATCGCCGGGCAGCCCGAGAAGCCGCCCGCGGGCAACCGCAACGGCATGCTCGTGCTCATGGCCGTGGCGGCCGCCGCCGCGGTCGTGATCGCCGTCCTCATCGTGGCCCTCCTCTCCAGCTGACCCACTCACGCCGCCCCTCAGGCCGACCCCGTACGGCGGCCGGTCCCGGAGGGCGGCGGTGGTTCAGACTGGAGTCATGAGCGAGTTCAGAATCGAACATGACTCGATGGGCGAGGTCCGCGTGCCGGCGGGAGCGCGGTGGCGGGCGCAGACCCAGCGGGCGGTGGAGAACTTCCCGATATCGGGGCGGCCGCTCGAACCGTCCCACATCGCCGCGCTGGGCCTGATCAAGGCGGTCGCGGCCGAGGTCAACGGCGAGCTGGGCGTGATCGACAAGGACCTGGCCGGGGCCATCGCGCAGGCCGCCGCCGACGTCGCGGAGAACGAGCACGACGCCCACTTCCCCATTGACGTCTTCCAGACCGGCTCCGGCACCTCGTCCAACATGAACGCCAACGAGGTGATCGCGACGCTGGCCGAGGAGCGGCTGGGCCGTCCGGTGCACCCCAACGACCATGTGAACGCCTCCCAGTCCTCCAACGACGTCTTCCCGACCTCGATCCACGTGGCGGCCGCGATCGAGGTGACCTTCCACCTGCTGCCCTCGCTCACGCACCTGGCCGAGACGCTGCACGCCAAGGAGGCCGAGTTCGCGCAGGTGGTCAAGTCGGGCCGGACCCACCTGATGGACGCCACGCCGGTGACACTCGGCCAGGAGTTCGGCGGGTACGCCGCCCAGGTCGACCACGGCGTGACCCGCGTGCGTACGGCGCTGGAGCACGTACTGGAGCTGCCGCTGGGCGGCACCGCGGTGGGCACGGGCATCAACACGCCGCCGGGCTTCGCCAGGAGGGCGATCGCGAAGCTGGGCGAGGCGAGCGGCATCCCCTTCCGCGAGGCCGCCGACCACTTCGAGGCCCAGGGCGCCCAGGACTCCATCGTGGAGCTGTCCGGGCAGCTCAAGGTGGTGGCCGTGTCGCTCAACAAGATCGCGAACGACCTGCGCTGGATGGGCTCCGGCCCGCGCGCCGGGCTCGGCGAGATCAACCTGCCCGACCTCCAGCCGGGTTCGTCCATCATGCCGGGCAAGGTCAACCCGGTGATCCCCGAGGCCACGACCATGGTCGCGGCCCAGGTCATCGGCAACGACGCGGCGATCACCTTCGCCGGGGCCTCGGGCAGCTTCGAGCTCAACGTGCAGCTCCCGGTCATCGCCCGCAACATCCTGGAGTCGATCAGGCTGCTGGCGAACGTGTCCCGGCTGCTGGCCGACCGCTGCGTCGCCGGCATCACGGCCAACGTCGACCGCCTGCGCGAGTACGCCGAGTCCTCCCCCTCGATCGTCACCCCGCTGAACCGGTACGTCGGCTACGAGGAGGCGGCCAAGATAGCCAAGCAGGCCCTGGCCGAGCGGAAGACCATCCGCGAGGTCGTCTTCGAACGCGGCCACGTCGCCGCCGGCACCCTGACCGAGGAGCAGCTCGACGACGCGCTCGACGTGCTGTCCATGACCAGGCCGCCCACGGAGGACTGATCCACATAGGTCGACACGGATCTATGTCGGCCGCACCCATGCGTCCCGGCGCGGCGACCGCCTAGGGTTCGGAGTATGGCGAAGGAGCTGACTGGGCGGACCGCGCTGGTGACGGGGGCTGGGGGCGGCATCGGCGCCGCCTGCGCCCGGCGACTGGCCGCCGCGGGGGCCAAGGTCCTGGTGGTCGACAGGCAGGGCGAGGCGGCCGGGAAGGTGGCCGCGGAGATCGGCGGGGTCGCGGTGGTGGCCGATCTGGGCGATCCGGCCTTCGCCGGGTCGTTGCCGGACGAGCCGGTGGACATCGTGGTGAACAACGCCGGGTTCCAGCACGTGGCGCCGATCGAGGAGTTCCCCTCCGAGGTGTTCTCCGCCATGATGCGGGTGATGGTGGAGGCGCCGTTCCTGATCGCGCGGCGGGTGCTGCCCGGCATGTACGCCCGGGGCTGGGGGAGGTTCGTGAACATCTCGTCGGTCCACGGGCTGCGGGCCTCGCCGTACAAGGTGGCGTACACGACGGCCAAGCACGCGCTGGAGGGGTTCTCCAAGGTCGTCGCGCTGGAGGGGGCGGCCCACGGGGTGACCTCGACCTGCGTGTGCCCGGCGTACGTGCGTACGGCGCTGGTCGAGGCGCAGATCGAGGACCAGGCCCGGGTCCACGGCATCGGCGGCGACGAGGTGGTCGAGAACATCATGTTGCGGCCCGCCGCGGTCAAGCGGCTGATCGAGCCCGAGGAGGTGGCCGAGCTGGTCGCCTACCTCTGCGGCCCGTACGGCTCCTTCATCACCGGCGTCTCCCTGCCCGTGGACGGCGGCTGGACGGCCCACTAGTGAGCCTGCGAGAGGGTGGCGGGAGCGCGGAGATCGGAGCGGGGGAAGACACCGGCACATGGCGACCGAGCCGGCCTCACGGAGTGAGGCCATGAGCAGGCGGTTCCTGGAGCTGCTGGCGCGGGAGGCGTCGGCGGTCGAGTTCGAGGGGCCGATCGTCGAGGCCAGGGCGCAGGGCGCCGATCCGGCCACGATCGAGGAGCTTGAACAGGCCAAGGTCGAGGCGCTGAAGGTCAGGGCCCTGCTGAGGCGGCGGGCCAGGCGCGAGGCCGAGTTGTCAGCGCTGTACGACACCGCCGGCGACCTGGCCGCGCTGCGCGACCTCGACGCCGTGCTCGAAGCGATCGTCCACCGGGCCAGGCAACTGCTCGCGACCGACATCGCGTACATGACGCTGCACGACCCCGAGCAGGGCGACACGTACATGCGGGTCACCGACGGGTCGATCTCGGCCAAGTTCCGGGCGCTCAGGCTGGCCATGGGGGCCGGGCTCGGCGGGCTGGTCGCGCAGACGGCCACGCCGTACGCGACGGCCGACTACTTCGCCGACGCCAGGTTCCGGCACAAGGGGCACATCGACGAGGCCGTCAAGGAGGAGGGCCTGGTCGCGATCCTCGGGGTGCCGCTGCGGCTGGGCCAGCGGGTGATCGGCGTGCTCATGGCGGCCAACCGCAGCGCCAGGCCCTTCCACCAGGAGGAGGTCTCGCTGCTGGCCAGCCTGGCCGCGCACGCCGCCGTCGCGATCGACAACGCCCGGCTGCTGCAGGAGACCAGGAACGCCCTGGAGGAGCTCTCCCAGGCCCACCGGACCGCCAGGGCCCACGGCGAGGCCGTCGAACGGGCCGCGCTGGCCCACGACCGGATGACCTCGCTGGTGTTGCGGGGCGGCGGCATCGAGGACGTCGCGGCTGTGGTGACCGAGGTGCTCGGCGGGTCGCTGGCCGTGCTCGACGACCTGGGCCGGCCGATCACGGGCGACGTGGGCGAGCTGGACGCGGGGGTGTTCGAGGCGGCGCAGGCGTCCAGGGCGCTGGGCCGTACCGTGCGCAGGGGCGACCTGCTGATCGCGTCGGTGGACGTCGGCGGCGAGCCGTTGTGCACGCTCATCCTGCGCAGCGACGACGCCGACGAGCGCATCCTGGAGCGGGCCGCGCTGGTCAGCGCGCTGCTGCTGCTGTTCAGGCGGAGCGTGGCCGAGGCCGAGGGGCGGGTCAGGGGCGAGCTGCTGGAGGACCTGATCTTGCGGCCGGGCTCGCCCGGCCTCGCCGACCGGGCCCGGCGGCTCGGCGTCGACCTGCGCGCGCCGCACGTCGTGGTGGTCGCCAGGCACGGCGGGCAACGTGAGCGGGCCGCGTTCTGGGCCTCCTCCCACGCCGCGGTGCGGCACGGACTGGCTGCCGGGCGCGGTGACGAGGTGGTGCTGCTGCTGCCGGGCGTCGACGCGGGCGGCCTGGCCCAGCGGGTGGCCGCCGAGCTGAGCGCGTCGCTGCACACCCCCGCCACGGCGGGCGCCGCCCCGGCCCGCCTCCCGGACAGCACAGGCGCGGGCGCGGGGGTGGGTGGCGTCGCCGAGGCGTACCAGGAGGCGCGGCGGTGCGCCGAGGCGCTGATCGCGCTCGGCCGCGCCGGCGACGGCGCGAGCCCCGCCGAGCTGGGCTTCGTCGGCCTGCTCGTGGGCGACGGCCGCGACGTGCGCGGCTTCGTCGGCCGCGTGGTCGGCGCGGTGATCGACTACGACGCCCGCCGCGGCACCGCGCTCACCGACACCCTGGCCGCCTACTTCGGCACCGGCGGCTCACCCTCCCGTACGGCCGAGGCCATGCACATCCACGTCAACACCGTGACGCAACGCCTCGACCGCATCGGCAAGCTGCTCGGCGACGGCTGGCTGGAGCCCGAACGCGCTCTGGAGATCCAGCTCGCCCTCCGGCTCCACCGGCTCGGCCACACATCAACCACACAGACTGTGGGTCCAGACTCCATATAAGTGACGCCGGTCACTCTTTACCGTGACCGGCATGGCCACTTCCATCAAGAAGATCGTCGCCGCGAGCCTGATCGGCACCACCATCGAGTGGTACGACTTCTTCCTGTACGGCTCGGCAGCCGCACTCGTGTTCAACAAGCTCTTCTTCCCCGAGTCCGATCCCCTGACCGGCACGCTGCTGTCGTTCCTCACCTACGCCGTCGGATTCGTCGCCCGCCCGCTCGGCGGCCTGGTCTTCGGCCACTTCGGCGACCGGCTGGGCCGCAAGAACCTGCTGGTGGTCAGCCTGCTGATGATGGGCGCCGCCACGTTCCTGATCGGCTGCCTGCCGACGTACGCCACGCTCGGGTCGTCGGCGGCGCTGCTGCTGACGGCGCTCCGGCTCGTGCAGGGCTTCGCGCTCGGCGGCGAGTGGGGCGGGGCGGTGCTGATCGTCTCCGAGCACGGCGACACGAACCGGCGCGGCTTCTGGGCCTCCTGGCCGCAGGCGGGCGCCCCCGGCGGGAACCTGCTGGCCACCGGCGTGCTGGCGGTGCTGGCCGCCTGGCAGTCCGACGAGGCGTTCCTGGCGTGGGGCTGGCGGGTCCCGTTCCTGCTGTCGGGCGTGCTGGTGATGGTCGGGTTGTGGATCCGGCTGACGATCAGCGAGTCGCCGGTGTTCCAGCAGGCCCAGGAGACCCAGCCGGAGCCGGCCGCGCCGATCGTGGGCGTGCTGTGGCACCACTGGAAGGACGTGCTCGTCGCCATCGGCGCCCGCCTGGCCGAGAACATCTCGTTCTACCTGCTGACCGTGTTCGTCATCACGTACGCGAAGAACGCCAAGATCGACAACTCGACGGTCCTGAACGCGGTGCTGCTCGCCTCGGCGATCCACTTCGTCACGATCCCGCTGTGGGGCGCGTTGTCGGACCGGATCGGCCGCCGCCCGGTCTACCTGGTCGGGGCCGCCGGCATCGGCGTGTGGATCTTCGCCTTCTTCCCGCTGGTGGACACCGGCAACTTCCTGGCGATCGCCCTCGCGATCACCGTCGGCCTGCTCTTCCACGGCATGATGTACGGCCCGCAGGCGGCCTTCTTCTCCGAGTTGTTCGGCACCAGGATGCGCTACACCGGCGTGTCGATCGGCGCCCAGCTCTCCGCGATCGTGGCCGGCGCGCTGGCCCCGCTCATCGCGGTCGCGCTGCTGAAGAGCTATTCCAGCAGCGTGCCCATCTCGGCGTACCTTGGCGTGGCTGCGGTGCTCACGCTGATCGCCGTCTACACCGCCCGCGAGACCCAGGGACGCGACCTGGCCGAGAGGATGCACGTGCGATGAAGGTCACCACCCCCCGCCTCAAGCAGCACGTACTGACCGTGGAAGGCCGGACGTCCGGCGAGCCCGTGCTGTTCGTGCACGGCAACGTCTCCTCCGGCGCGTTCTGGCGCGACAGCATGGCCGCGCTGCCCGGCGGCTACCGTCCGCTCGCCCACCACCTGCGCGGCTTCGGCGACACCGACCCCGAGCCCGTGGACGCCACGAGGGGCCTGCGCGACTTCTCCGACGACCTGATCGAGCTGGCCGAGGCGCTCGGCCTCGACGGACTCCACCTGGTCGGCTGGAGCCTCGGCGGCGGCGTCGTCCTTCAGCTCCTGCGCGACCGTCCGGCGCTGGTCAGGAGCGTCACGCTGGTCAACCCGATCTCCCCGTACGGCTTCGGCGGCACCGAGGGCCCCGACGGCACGCTCACCCACCCCGACGGCACGGGCTCGGGCGCCGGGGCCGCGAACCCCGACTTCGTGGCCCGGCTGAAGGCCGGCGACCTGTCCGGCGACTCCCCCACCTCGCCGCGCAACGTGCTGCGCTCCGGCTACGTCAAGCACCCCGAGATCCCCGACGAGGACTTCTACCTGCGGTCCATGCTCACCACCCGCGTGGGCGAGGCCAACTACCCGGGCGACGCCGCCGGCTCGCCGGCCTGGCCGGGCGTGGCCCCCGGCAAGCACGGCGTGCTCAACGCCTGCGCCCCCACCCACTTCCGCCTCGACGACCTGCACGAGATCGGCCCCAGGCCGCCCGTCCTGTGGATCAGGGGCGCCGACGACGTGATCGTCTCCGACACCTCGCTGTTCGACCTGGCCCACCTGGGCGCGATCGGTGTCGTGCCCGGCTCCCCCGGCACCCCGGCCCAGCCGATGGTGACGCAGACCAGGGCGGTCCTCGACCGCTACGGCCGCTACCGCGAGGTCGTGCTGGACGACTGCGGCCACAGCCCGCACCTGGAACGGCCCGCCGAGTTCCGCCGCCTGCTGGCCGAGCACGTACGGGAGGCGTGATGTTCGTCGCCCTCACCCTGGTGGCGAGCCTGCTGACCGCCCCCGCCGCGTACGAGCTGTCCGTGCCCGGCGCGGAGAAGCTGGTCAGCGCCAGGCTCGACGACCTGACCACGGCCGGCACCACGCTGACCGGCCACACCGACCCCGCCGACTGGGCCGGCCTGCACTCCAAGGCCACCGTCAACCCGACGGGCGTGCCCGGCACGCAGCTCGACGGCTACTTCCCCGACACCTCCACCGGCAACGCCACGCACGGGTGGAACCACGACTCCCAGTTCGTCATCAGGCTGCCCGACCGCTGGAACGGCGGCCTGGTCGTCAGCGGCACCCCCGGCAACCGGGAGCAGTACGCCAACGACTACACGATCTCCGACTGGGTCCTGTCCAAGGGGTACGCGTTCGCCGCCACCGACAAGGGCAACGTCGGCGTGACCTTCCACGAGGACGGCCGCCGCCCCGACGAGGCCGTCGCCGAGTGGAACGAGCGTGTCACCCAGCTCGCCGTGGCCGCCAAGTCCGTCGTCAGGCAGCGGTACGGCCGGGGGCCCGCCCGTACGTTCATGTCCGGCATCTCCAACGGCGGCTACCTGGTCAGGTGGCAGCTGGAGAACCGCGGATGGCTCTACGACGGCGGCGTGGACTGGGAGGGCACCCTCTTCCGCGTCAAGGGCGACAACCTGCTGAACTTCCTGCCGGCCGCGCTCAAGGCATATCCCGACGAGGCGGGCGTGCGGGCGGCCGGGTTCGCGCCCGGGTCGGAGTTCCTGTGGCCCTTCCACCGGCAGTACTACTGGGAGCTGACCCAGCAGCTCTACCAGAAGGAGCTGGACCCGTCGTACACGGGCGCGGCGGCCGACTACGACTACGACGCGCGCAAGCCGTACGCCGCCATGGCCAGGATCGGGCTGACCGGCAGGATCACCAAGCCGCTGATCACGATCCACGGGACCCTCGACTCGCTGCTGCCGATCTCCCGCGACTCCGACGTCTACGCCCGGATGGTCGGCCCCCACCGGCCCTTCCGCTACCACCGGATCGAGGGCGGCAACCACCTCGACAGCCTCGTCGACGTCTACCCCGACCGTCTCAGGCCCATGCTCCCGGCCTTCAGGGACGCCTTCGAGGAGCTGGAGGGCTGGGTCACTCCTTGAGGTAGCGATGCCTGCCCGCGCGCGCCCAGCGCACCATGTGCCGCGCCCCGGGCAGGCGCCTGCCGATGCGGTGCAGCACGGTGTCGCGGCCCATGGGCGAGCGGCGCGGGAGCTCGGCCGCGACGGCCGGGCGCGTCTCCACCCGTCCCCGTCGCACCCGCAGGCCGAACCGCAGCCCGATCTCCTCCTCCGCCGTACGCAGCGACGACAGCCAGGCGCCGGGCCCGAGGTGGTCCTCGCCCGGCAGGTGCCGCTTGACCGGGACCTTGGCGACGAGCTGCCCGGCGAGCTTGCCCGGCACGCCGGGCTCGACCAGCGCGGGCGCGCACACCTCGCGTTCCCGGCGTCCGGTGCTGCGCAGCACCAGCTCCAGGGGCGGCCCGCCGCTCGGCGGCACGTACGGCACCGGCAGCACGACGTACCCGTGCCCGTCGAGCTGGCGGACGGTCACCCCCGGCGACACCAGCGCGATCGACTCCGAGAACGAACGCGGCTCGACGGCGAGCCCCAGCTCCCCCTTGTCGGTCCAGCACGGCACCACCAGCCGCATCCGCGGCCGCTGCGCCAGCACGCCCAGGCAGTTGAGCGGGCCCTCGGCGCGGCCGACCCGGCTCCTGGCCTGGTTGGCGCCGCTGAACATGCGGACATGCACCTCCCACTGCCCCGGGCTCAGCGGCCGGCCGAGCGCCGCGTTGGTCACGTCCAGCCGGGCCTCGCCCCTGATCTGTACGCGGATGTAGAGGCGGCCGTCGGGCAGGCGCTCGACGTTCTGGTTCATCGGCAGGAAGTGCACCACGCCGGTCTGGGTGTGCCGGACGTAGACGTCCACGCGGGCCCGTTCGACGTCGGCGGTGATGTCGGTGACGTCGTTCGGCAGCAGTTTGCCGTCGATCGAGCGCGGCGGGTTCCAGTGCACGCGCTCGCCGTCCACCCGGTATCGGTCGGGCAGGCCGTCGCCGGACAGCACCTCCACGGTCAGGCCGATCACCAGGATGTGGGCGTCCCAGCGCATCTCGGTCAGCTCGGCGCTCAGGCCCGCGCGTTTGGAGGAGTTGGACAACATCACGATCTGGTCCAGGCGTCCCTGCCTGACGAACGCGGCCACCGCCCGGAGCTGGACCGGCAGGTAGCGGTCCGCCCGCTCCGGGAATCGCTCGGTGATCAGCTCCTGCACGAGCCGGAAGTGCATGCCCCGGTCGACGGAGGAGTCGGCGAACCTGGCGGTCAGCAGCGGCCTGAGCGCGGCGGAACGGAGCCAGTAGGCGTACATGCGGTCGCGCTGGCGGCCGGCGCCGACGTAGGTGTCGATGTCGGTGAGCAGCGTGCTCAGCCCGGTCACGATGGCCCTGGGCTCCTCCTCGACCGCCTCGGGCCGCGGGCCGATATGGCAGCAGACGTCCTCGGCCAGCACGGCGATCACCTTGGCGTGCAGGTACGCCCGCATCACGAACGTCTGCTCGGCCAGCCGGCCGCCGGGCACGGCGAAGCCCAGCTCGTGCTCCTCCAGGAAGGCCCGGCGGTAGAGCTGCTGCGGGAGGAGCAGGCTCATCAGGCGGTCGCGCAGGATGTCGGCGCGGGCCGTGCTGCGCTCGAAGGCCACCATCGGCGGCCCGTAGTCGCGGGCCAGCCGGCCGATCAGCACGTCGGCGTCGGTCTCGACCGCGCGCTCGTGCATGCGGGCCAGCGCGTCGCGCTCCAGCAGGTCGGTCTGGTCGAGGAAGAAGACGTAGTCGCCCTCGGCCGCGGCCAGGCCCAGGTGGCGGCCGCGCGACGCCGAACCCGTGTGCGGCAGGTGCAGCACGCGGACGTTCTCGCGCAGATCGGCGATGGTGTCCAGCCGTTCCCCGATCCCGTCGGTGGACCCGTCGTCCACGAAGATCACTTCGCGGTCGGCGGCGGGGAGCGTCTGCTCCAGCGCGGAGCGGATGCACGCGTCCGCGGTGTCACCCGGGTTGTGGACATTGATGATCACACTGACCTTCGCACCCATGCGGCCAGCGTGCGCCGCGCATACACGATCGGGTGAGACGGCTTGCCGATTACAGAAGGAAAGATGACCTGTTAGTACCATCCCGTGGACTGTGAGTGGCCCCACGCTCCACAGGGTGTGCCGTAGCGGCCCTTGATGTACCCGAGCCCCCATGCGATCTGGGTGGTGGCATTGGTCTGCCAGTCGCCGCCCGCGCTGGCCATCTTGCTCCCCGGCAGGGCCTGCGGGATGCCGTACGCGCCGGAGTAGCGGTTCATGGCCCGCTCGTTCCAGCCGCTCTCCTTCTGCCAGAGGCGTTCCAGGCAGCCCCACTGGTCCGCGCCCCAGCCCCGGGCGGCGAGCATCGACTTGGCGACGCCCTTGTTGGTGCCCGGCGAGGGGTTGCTGCCCGGCGGGAAGTTGGCCGGCGGGAAGCCGCTGCCGCCCGGCGCCTTCTTCGGCACGACCCAGTCGAGCTTCTTGCCCCCGGGGCGGTCCTTCTTGAGCTGGTCGGCCCGGTACGCCTGCTCGGCGGCATTCTTCAGCGCGTCGTTCTCGGGGTCGGGGGCGAACAGGTCGCCTCCGGCGAGGGCGCCGAGCTGCTCGGGCGTGAAGGACTCGACCGGCGGCTTGCTGGCGTTGTCGACGGCGCGGTAGGCGACGTAGCCGCCACCGCCCACGACGACCACCAGGGACACGACGGCGACGGCGATGCGCTTGGGGGTGAAACGCGAAGGCCGGCGCGCCGAGCGAAGGTCATCCTTCGTGGGGCGCTCACTCAACTGCGGACCGGGGCTCACGATCCATGAGCTTGCCCTGTCATAGGGGGTGGTCCGCAACCGGATCGCGGTATTCGGTTGACGTTCTCTTGGCCAACCAGCAGGTAACGACCTTTTTCACCAAAAATTGTGAAATTGGTCACAGGGGGAGGCGCGCCTCCCTTCGAGCGCCCGCACCGAAGGGAGGCCGCTTTCAGGGTTCCGCCCCATCTTCGGGATTCGATCCGCACCCGGTCACAGTTTGATGACACAACCCGGGTATACGGGACATGGAATAATAATGTGCGCGTGGCCGGCATCCTTCTTGTAGAAGACGACCCCTCCGTGCGCACAGCCTTGGAGCTGGCGTTGACGCGGCAGGGACACTCCGTCACGTCCTACGCGACGGGCGAGGAGGCTCTGGACCACATCCGGGCACGCCGCCCCGAGATCGCGATCCTCGACGTCATGCTCCCCGGCATCGACGGCGTCGAGGTCTGCCGCCGCATCCGCAAGCTCGACCAGCTCCCGGTCATCCTGCTCACCGCCCGCGGTGACGACCTCGACGTCGTGGTCGGCCTGGAGGCGGGCGCGGACGACTACGTGGTCAAGCCGGTCGAGCCCAGGGTGCTCGACGCGCGCATCCGGGCCATCCTGCGCAGGGCCGAGTCCGCCACCTCCGACCGCATCACCTTCGGCGATCTCGTGATCGACCGGGGGGCGCTCAAGGTGACGCTGGCCAGCAAGGAGATCCACCTGACGCCGACCGAGCTGCGGCTGCTGCTGGAGCTGGTCCGGCATCCCGGCCAGGTGCTCAACCGCCGCTACCTGCTGCGGGTCGTCTGGGACCACACGCACGTCGCGGACTCGCGGCTGGTCGACGCCTGCGTCCAGCGCGTACGCGCCAAGATCGAGCCGAGGCCGGCCGAGCCCGTCTTCATCCACACCGTGCGCGGCTTCGGCTACCGCTTCAGCCCTCCGTGATCCCGCTGCCCACCGGGTTGCGGGCGCGCCTGGTCATCACGTTCACCCTCGTCGCGGTCACCGCGTCGGTGCTGGTCGCCACCATCGGCTTCGAGCTGGCCAAGACCGCGCTCGTCACCCGCGCCGAGACGACCTCGCTCGACCTGGTGACCCGGGAGCTCGGCCGGATCACCTTCCCCGTCGGCAAGCTCAGGCCGGGCGAGGCCGCGCCGTCCATGAAGGAGCTGGACCAGGTCGTCCGCACGCTGTCCAGCCCCGGACGCAGCGTCCTGGTCGAGTACGGCAACCTGCTGTCCGCCGACGGCCCGATGACCATGAAGGACGTCCCCAACGAGCTGTACGGCCGGGCCAAGCAGAACGTCGTCACCCAGCGGAAGGTGATCGGCAACGAGCTGTGGCTCGTCGTCGGCGCCGAGGTCCACCGGTACGAGCCCGGCACCGGCCCCGAGGCCACCGGCCTGCGCGCGTTCGTGTTCTTCCCGCTGCACGACGAGGAGAGCCAGCTCGCCACGCTGCGCAACACGCTCACCCAGGGCGGCACGGTCATCGTCCTGATCGCGCTGGTCGTGGCGCTGCTGTCGGCCCGGCAGGTGCTGCTGCCCGTACGGCGGCTCAGCGCCGCGGCGCAGGCGCTCGGCCAGGGCCACCTGGACACCCGCCTGCCGGTGCACGGCGGGGACGAGCTGGCCGAGCTGACCTCCAGGTTCAACGACGCGGCGGCGGCGCTGGAGCTCAGCGTGTCCGAGCTGCGCTCGCTGGAGGCGATGTCGCGCCGGTTCGTGGCCGACGTCTCGCACGAGCTGCGCACGCCGCTCACCGCCATGACCGCCGTGGCCGACATGCTCTCGGAGGAGGCCAACCGGCTGCCCGACGCTCCCGCGGAGGCTGTACGGCTGGTGTTGCGGGAGATCGGGCGCCTGCGCGAGCTGGTCGAGCACCTGATCGAGGTCAGCAGGTTCGACGCGGGCACCGCCACGCTCAACGTGGAGCCCGTGAACGTGGCCGACGCCATCCTCGACTGCCTGGAGGTGCGCGGCTGGAGCGACAAGGTGGACGTGACCGCCTCGCAGGGCTTGACCGTCAACCTCGATCCGAGGAGGTTCGACGTCATCGTGGCCAACCTGGTCGGGAACGCGCTCAAGCACGGCCTGCCGCCGGTGGAGGTCACCGCCAGAGGCACCGAGAACGGCCTGGAGGTGAAGGTGCGGGACCACGGCAAGGGCATCCCCACCGAGGCGCTGCCCCACGTCTTCGACCGGTTCTTCAAGGCGGGCGCGGGCCGGGCACGCAGCCAGGGCAGCGGCCTCGGCCTGGCCATCGCGCGGGCCAATGTGCACCTGCACGGCGGCACGATCTCCGTACGCGCCCAGCAGCCCGGCACCCTGTTCACGGTCTGGCTGCCGCACCAATGAGAGCGCCACGACTCCTCTGCGCCGCCGCGGCGCTGCTGGCCGCGGCGGCCTGCGGCATCTCGACGACCGACGTCCAGACCAAGGGCGCCGCCCCCACCATCAAGCTCCCGCCGCCCTCGAAGACCATCTACCTGATCAGGAACAAGGAGCTCACGCTCGAACCCGCCGACGTCGAGACCGACACCGTGGGCAGCCTGCTCGGCGCCCTCTTCGCCGCCTCCGACCAGCCGCTCGGCGACCGCACCACCGAGCTGCGCGGCCTGGAGTACGTCGGCATGAAGGACTCGCTCGACCCCGTGCAGCGCGACGAGATGCAACTCCCGCGCACGTCCACGCTGACCGTCTACTTCAAGGGCGACCGGCCGCTGAGCAGGCTCGGCAAGGCCCAGATCGTCTGCACCGCGCAGCAGGACGCCGCGTTCGAGCAGGTCAAGATCGTCCGGGAGAACGACGGCCGCCCCTCCAAGGCGGAGGGACGGCCGTACACCTGCCCGGAGCTCAAGTAGGCCCGCGCCTCACATCGTGATGTCCTCCAGCATCTCCGTCACCAGGGCGGCGATCGGGGAACGCTCGGACCTGGTGAGCGTGACGTGCGCGAAGAGCGGGTGGCCCTTCAGCTTCTCCACCACGGCCACCACGCCGTCGTGCCGGCCGACCCGCAGGTTGTCGCGCTGGGCGACGTCGTGCGTGAGCACCACCCGGGAGTTGGCCCCGATCCGGCTCAGCACCGTGAGCAGCACCCCGCGCTCCAGCGACTGGGCCTCGTCCACGATCACGAACGCGTCGTGCAGCGACCGGCCGCGGATGTGCGTCAGCGGGAGCACCTCCAGCATGCCCCGGTCGAGCACCTCCTCGATCACCTCGGGCGAGGTGATCGCGCCGAGCGTGTCGTAGACCGCCTGCGCCCACGGGCCCATCTTCTCGCCCTCGGTGCCCGGCAGGTAGCCGAGCTCCTGGCCGCCGACGGCGTACAGGGGGCGGAAGACGACGACCTTGCGGTGCTGGCGGCGCTCCAGGACAGCCTCCAGGCCCGCGCAGAGCGCCAGCGCGGACTTGCCGGTGCCGGCCCGGCCGCCCAGCGACACGATGCCGATCTCGGGGTCCATGAGCAGGTCCAGCGCGATGCGCTGCTCGGCCGAGCGGCCGTGCAGGCCGAAGACCTCGCGGTCGCCGCGGACCAGCCGTACGGACTTGTCCGGCGCGACCCTGCCGAGCGCGGACCCCTTCGCCGACAACAACCGCAGGCCGGTGTGCGCCGGGAGTTCCCTTCCCTCCTCCAGGTCCGCAGTGCCCTTGTCGAAGAGCGTCTCGACGTCCTCGGCCGTCACCTGCAGCTCGGCCATCCCGGTCCAGCCGGACTCGACCACCAGCTCGGCGCGGTACTCCTCGGCCGCCAGGCCGATCGAGGCCGCCTTGACCCGCATGGGCAGGTCTTTGGAGACGAGGACGACGTCGCAGCCCTCGGCCGCGAGCGAACGCGCGACCGTCAGGATGCGCGTGTCGTTGTCACCCAGGCGGAACCCGACGGGCAGGATGGACGGATCGCTGTGGTTGAGCTCAACCCTGATCGTGCCATCCCCCGTCGGCATCGGCTCGTCGAGCCTGCCGTGCTGAACCCGCAGGTCGTCGAGGTAGCGCAGGGCCTTCCTCGCGAAGTAGCCGAGCTCGGGATGGTGTCGTTTGCCTTCCAGCTCCGTGATGACCACGATGGGAAGGACGACGTCGTGCTCGGCGAAGCGCGTCAATGCCGCCGGGTCGGCCAGCAGAACCGAGGTGTCCAGCACATACGTGCGCTTGGCCGACTGGTGAGTAGGGTTGCTCGAGGACACTGCCACACGTTCTCCCCCGGGTGCCCATAGGTGCGGGCACCCTGCAGACGAGGTGGGAACCGGACCGGACCCGCGTCCCCGACCGCTACCTGCCGGCGGAGCCGGACTCCGGCCCCCCTCGGCAGATGTCGATGCAAAGGCGGGCCCTCTCCGGGATGCCCGGCCTGTGGCCGGACACTTCCAACGTTACGTCTTGGATACCCGAATGTCGCATCAAGAACCGTAACGTCGGTGTCTCGCAGCGTAATCGCGCAGCGCCCGCAGGAAATCGACCCTGCGGAAGTCCGGCCAGTAAGCCTCGTGGAAGTAGAACTCTGAGTGAGCGCTCTGCCACAACATGAATCCGGACAGACGTTGCTCGCCCGACGTACGGATGAGGAGGTCCGGGTCGGGTTGGCCGCGAGTGTAGAGATGCTCCGCGATGTGTTCGACATCGAGCACCTCGACGAGGTCCTCGATGCTGGCGCCCTTACTCGCATGCTCCTGGAGGAGTGAGCGCACCGCATCGGCAATCTCACGTCTTCCTCCATACCCAACTGCAACGTTCACAATCAGGCCCGGACGGTGTGATGACGCTTCTTTTGCGTTTTTTAGGACATTGGCGGTTCGGGCCGGGAGGAGGTCGAGCGCGCCCACCGGGCTGACCCGCCAGCCCTCGGCCACGAGCTCCTGGACCACGTCCTCGATGATGCCCAGCAGCGGCTCCAGCTCTTCCCTGGGCCGGTTGAGGTTGTCGTTGGACAACATCCATACGGTGACGACCTCGACGCCCGTCTCGCGGCACCAGCCGAGCAGCTCGGATATCTTGTCCGCGCCCTTGCGGTGGCCGGTGGCCACGTCGCGCATGCCCATGGCGCGCGCCCAGCGGCGGTTGCCGTCAATGATGACCCCGACATGCCGGGGAACGCTGTCCTTGGACAGCTTGGTCTCCAGCCGGTGCTCGTACAGCCGGTAGACCAGGTCGCGCAGGCCCACGGAGTGCCTCCCCAGCGGTGCTGTGCCTTTGGTCGAATGACCCAACAGGCAATTATCACCGCGTTTCGCCCGTGCCTGCTCCCCCAATGGGATTCCTGGCGAGATCTCTTCCGCCCAGACAACCCTCGGCCTCATGAACCAGCTCGCGGACGAACTCGGACAACTCCGCCGACGTCAGGACGGCCCGCATGCCCACCCCGCCGGACCCCCACGCCTCCACGTAGGCCCTGCGGGTCAGCCGCCACTGGCCGGGCGCGGGCTGCCAGATGGGGATGGTGCGCAACTGGCAGCGCAGCTCGCCGCCGCCCACCAGACCCGAGCGGGTGCGGTAGCGGAAGGAGAACAACTCGCTCTCCGGCTCCTCGTCGGGGAAGCGGTCGTCGGGATCGACCCACCGCCTGGCCGCCCCCCTTCCCTGCCGGGCCTCGTCGACGCCGCGCGCCAGGCGCGCGAGCAGCCAGCCGCACCGCTCCCCCACGCTCCCGTACGGCGTGCCGTCGCGATGAAGCTCAAGGGTGATCTCGTACGGCGTGCCGACGGTGTCCGTGCACGCGACAGGCGTGACGGTCAGGTATGACCCATCGACACAGCGTAGTCCCCCCACGCCCTTCCCCGTTTCCGGCCCTAACTCAGCTAAACCCGTAGAAACCCTCGGCCGTGCCGCCGAGGACGCGGTCCCTGTCGGTTCCGGCCAGCAGCGCTCCGGTGACCTCCCAGACCGTGCGGTAGTCGGCCGCGAGCAGGGCCACCGGCCAGTCGCTGCCGGCCATCAGGCGGTCCGGGCCGAACCGCTCGACCGCGTGCTCGACGTACGGCCGCAGGTCCTCCACCGTCCAGTCGCGGTGGTCGGCCTCGGTCACCAGGCCGGAGACCTTGGCGTACACGTTGGGGCAGCGGGCCGCGCGGGCCAATTGGGCGGCCCACGGCTCCCACTGGCGGTCCTTGATGCGCGGCTTGGAGAGGTGGTCGATGACGATCTTCAGGGACGGGTGCCGCTCGGCCAGCGTGACCACGTGGTCGAGGTGCCGGGGCAGGAGCGAGACCACGTCGAACGTCAGCCCGGCGGACGCGAGCAGGCCCAGCGACTCCAGCACCTCGTCCCGGACCAGCCAGTCGGGGTCGGGCTCGTCGTGGATCAGGTGGCGGACGCCGCGAAACTTCGGATGTCTGGCGTACCGGGCGATCGCCTCGGCCGTCTCGTCCGGGCGTAGCAGCGGGACCCAGCCGACCACCGCGCCGACGAAGTCGTGGGCGTCCGCCAGTGCCAGCAGGGCGTCGGTCTCGGCGTAGGAGTCGGCGGCCTGCACCAGCACCGTACGGTCCACTCCGGCCCGTTCCAGCTCGGGTCGCAGGTCCTCCGGCCGGTAGGTCCGGTAGAGCACGCCCGCGTCGGGGGTGAGCCAGGGGTAGCCGCCGGTTTCGAGGTCCCAGAAGTGCTGATGCGCGTCGACAATCACCACCCAAACCTAGGATGTCTTGATATTTCAGAGCAAGGGGTGCCAACCGTGCTCGCGCCAGCCCGGCGGCTGGTGCCACTCCGTCCACCCGAAACCGGTGGCGCCGTCGTCGGACTCCAGCGCGCACATCGCCCTCGGGAACGTGGCCACCGCCCCCTCGGGCGACACCAGCGTGACCGGGGCGAACGCGACCGGCCGCACGGTCACCGCGCGCCCAGGGAAGCTCAACAGCGCCTCGGCCGGACGGTCGCCGTCGAACCGGGTGCCGGCCGTAAATCCCCCGGCGTGCTCGATCTCGCCGCCCGGCGGCACCGTGAACGCCGGCCACGGCAGCGGCATGCCCAGGTTGACCTGGGTGCCGTGCAGGTGGGTGCCGTCGGAGAGGCGGCCGCTGCTCCACGTCCAGGAGATCGTCCACCAGTCCCTGACGCCCCAGCTGTGGTCGCGCTCGCCGTGGCCGTGGAAGGGCCGGCCGTCGACGGTCCCTGTCACCTCGCAGGGGACCTCGTAGCGGGGGGTGAGCTGGTAGCCGTACACGCCGCCGCGGGTGTGCCATTCGAGGTCGAGCGACAACCCGGGGGCGGCCAGGCGCAGCCGTACGGCCCTGAGGGGGTCGCTCGTGGTCAGGTCGGCCTCGTAGGCGTCGCCCGACAGCGTCAGGCCGGTTGGCGGGGCCTCTTGGTCGGTGATCTCCACCAGGCCGCCGTCCCGCCTGACCAGCCGGGCCCAGAACCAGGTGCGCTTCCAGTTGGGATAGAGCCCGATGCGGACGTATCCGCCCAGCTCGCCGTCATCGGCGACGAAGTCGAGGTAGTACGACTCGTTCCACAGCGGGTCGTCGCCCGGCTCGTGGAGCTGCTCGTCCTCCTCGGAGAGGGGCCACTCGCCCATGTTGACGATCCGCACGCCGTACCGCCTCCCAAGCGCTTGCTACGAGCAGCTTAGCCGCGATCTCGGCGGAACAGGCGGGTCCACCGACGCGGTTTCCCGACCGGCATGAGACCACGGGCGCCCAGCCAGGCGGCGAAGTCGTCGGCGTCGGCCCGGTAACCGGGCGGCGGAACGGTACGGGCCGCCGCGTACGCGGCGAACTCCGCGGCCAGGGCGGGCCCCGCGGCACGGGCGGCGTCCGGGCGCAGCCTGGCCACCACGCCGCGCCGCTTGGCCACCAGGGCGGCCGCCTGCACGCCGAGCCGTCCCGCGTCGAAGCCCTCGGGCGGGGCCGCCCCGGCCACCAGGCTCGCGACGACCCGGCCCTGGGCCCGTGCCAGCCGCGCCCGCGCGTCCTCACTCATCGCGCCCGCCCACGGCCTGCCCGGCCGGGGACATCGCGGCCCGGACCCGCGCCAGCTCCTCGGTCAGGACGGCGGCGCTCGGGTAGTCGTCGTCCCACTCCAGCAGCACCCCGGGCGGCGTGGTCCGGGCGCACAACTCGGCCAGCAGGCCGAGAACGGGCGGCGGGACGGCCGCGGCGTGCGTGTCGTGCCAGATCCCGTGGTGCTCGTGCCCGCCGGCCACGTGCACGTACGCCAGATGCTCCAGCGGGAGCGTGTCCAGCGCCTCCATGGCCGACAGCCCCAGGTTGACCTGGTTGGTGTGGAGATTGGCCACGTCCACCAACAACCCGGCCCCCGTACGCTCCACGACCTCGGCCAGGAAGCGGGCCTCGGTCAGCTCGTCGTCCGGCCAGCCGAAGATCGCGGCCACGTTCTCGAGAGCCAGCGGCACGGGCAGCGCCTCCTGGGCCAGCCGCACGTTCTCCACGACGATCTCCAGCGACTCCCGCGTACGCGGGACGGGAAGCAGGTGCCCCGCCTCCATGCCACCCCCGCGGACGAACGCCAGGTGCTCGCTGACCAGCGGCGAGCCCAGAGCCCGCGCGCAGGCCGCGAGGTGGGCCAGCCGGGCCGGGTCCGGCGGCTCGGCGCCGCCGACGCCGAGCGAGACGCCGTGCGGGATCACCGGCACGCCCCTGGCGCGCAGCACGCGCAGCGACTCGGGCAGGTGGGCGGGGTCGATGTTCTCGGCGACCACCTCGACGAACCCGACACCCGCCATCCGCTCGATCGTCAGGTCGAGCTCCGGCCGCCAGCCGATGCCCACACCCAGGTCCGGCACGCCCAGGTCCGGCATGTCAGCTCCCCCCGCCGCCGCAACCGCCCCCGCAGCCGCCGCCTCCGCAACCGCTCCCGCCGCCGCATCCCGGCGCGCCGCAACCACCGCCGTGCCCGCCCGGGCTCTCCGACTGGATGTGGCCGCCCGGTCCGCTGCGCCGCCGCCCGCGCAACAGCGTCAGGTCTGGGGAACCGTTGATCGCCAGGGTCAGGTTGGCATCGTTCAGCTCGCCGAGGCCGTACAGCGCGACGGCCACCGGGCCTCCGGACGTGCCCGGCGGGTGGTCCAGCTTGGCCCGGTCGAGCGCGGCCTGCCCGGCAGCGGTCAGGTCGGTCGGGAACGAGCGCCGGTGTCCGGCGATGGCGGTCGGCGCGCCCACGACCGTCCCGGCCAGGACGCCGAGCGCGGCCAGGGGAAGCGGGGACGTGCCCTCGGCGGCCACCGACAGCGCCTCCACGACCGCCCCGGCGAGGGCCAGCACCGCCAGCACCCGTAACCGGACGATCAGCCGGTCGACCTGGATGAAGGAGCCGGTGGGGTGGATCGCGCCGATCCTGCCCAGCCGGTGCCTGAGCTCGTCCAGGGTGGCGCTCTGGCTCACGCGATGCCTGATCGTGCTGGCCCAGCCTCCGGGGGAGCGCTCGACCTCGTCCAGGACGGCGTCCTCGACCGGCTCGCCGGTGCTCTGCGCGCCGGCCACCTGGTGCACCCGTCCGTCGCGGGACACGCGTACGGCCCCTGACGCGGCCAGCAGCCCGACGGCGGTCTCGGCGGCGCGCCGCGCGCCGCCTGCCAGGAAGGCCAGCTCGTAGGGGCCGAGATCGTGCGGCCGGGGTTCGGTGGCCGCGCCCCGGATGGCGGTGTGCTCGCGCCGGACCGCGAGAACCGTGACGGTTGCCGTCACGGCCAGCGCCACCGCGAGGATGAGAAGGAACAGATCCATACGCCCTCCCCTCGTACGGCCCGACGGGCCGCGTACCGGGAAGACGTATAAGACGGGCATAAAGGTTCCGGGCGACCAAGACGCCCGCGTGCGGTGCGGCGGCCAGCACCGCCGCACCGCGGGCGCCCGCTCAGCCGAGCCGGTCGAGCAGGGCGTCGTACTCGTCCCACAACTCCTTCGGCAGGTGGTCGCCGAACTTCTCGAAGTGGGCCGGGATCAGCGCCGCCTCCTCGCGCCACACGTCGCGGTCGACCGACAGCAGCGTGCGCAGGTCCTCGGCGGACAGGTCGAGGCCCTTGGTGTCGAGCTCGGCCGGCAGCAGGCCGATCGCCGTGGGGATCGCCTTGCCCTCGCCGTTGAGGCGGTCGACGATCCACTTGAGCACGCGGCTGTTCTCACCGAAGCCGGGCCAGATGAACGCGCCCTCGTCGTTCTTCCTGAACCAGTTGACGTAGTAGATGCGCGGCAGCTTGGCGCCCTTGACCCGGCCGACCTTGAGCCAGTGCCCGAAGTAGTCGCCCATGTTGTAGCCGCAGAACGGCAACATGGCGAACGGGTCGTAGCGCAGCTCGCCCACCTTGCCCTCGGCCGCGGCGGTCTTCTCGGAGGCGACGTTGGCTCCGAGAAAGACGCCGTGCTCCCAGCTCAGCGACTCCGTGACCAGAGGCACGGCGGTGGCGCGGCGGCCACCGAAGAGAATCGCCGAGATGGGCACGCCCTTGGGGTCCTGCCATTCCGGTGCGATGGTCGGGCACTGGGAGGCGGGAGTGGTGAAGCGGGCGTTCGGGTGGGCGGCGGGCTCGTCGCTGTCGGGCGTCCAGGAGCGGCCCTTCCAGTCGGTCAGGTGCGCCGGGGGCTCCTCGGTGAGCCCCTCCCACCACACGTCCCCGTCGTCGGTCAGGGCGACGTTGGTGAAGATGCTGTTGCCCCAGAGGGTCCTGATCGCGTTGGCGTTGGTCACCTCGCCGGTGCCGGGCGCGACTCCGAAGAAGCCGGCCTCGGGGTTGATGGCGTACAGGCGGCCGTCGTCGCCGAAGCGCATCCAGGCGATGTCGTCGCCGATCGTCTCGACCTTCCAGCCCGGGATCGTGGGCTGGAGCATGGCGAGGTTCGTCTTGCCGCACGCGCTCGGGAAGGCGGCCGCCACGTAGCGGGTCTCGCCGGCGGGCGGCGTGAGCTTGAGGATGAGCATGTGCTCGGCCAGCCAGCCCTCGTCGCGGGCCATGACGCTGGCGATGCGCAGCGCGTAGCACTTCTTGCCGAGCAGGGCGTTGCCGCCGTAGCCGGAGCCGTAGGACCAGATCTCGCGGGTCTCCGGGAAGTGGCTGATGTACTTGGTCGAGCTGCACGGCCAGGCCACGTCCGGACGACCCGGCTCCAGCGGCGCGCCGACGGAGTGGACCGCCTTGACGAAGTCGCCCCGCTGCTCGATCAGGCGCAGGGCCCGGTCGCCCATACGGGTCATGATCCGCATCGACACGGCGACGTACGCGGAGTCGGTGATCTCGACGCCGAGCTGCGAGATCTCGCCGCCGAGCGGGCCCATGCAGAACGGGACGACGTACATCGTGCGCCCGCGCATGCAGCCCTGGAACAGCTCGCCGAACGTCTCGCGCATCCGCGCTGGAGCGATCCAGTTGTTGGTGGGCCCCGCGTCCTCCTCGCGCTCGGAGCAGATGTAGGTACGGTCCTCCACCCGGGCCACGTCGCTGGGATCGGACTTGGCGTAGAAGCTGTTGGGGCGGGCGGCGAGCCGGGTGAGCGTGCCCTGCTCCACGAGGAGGTTGGTCAGGCGCGTCCACTCCTCCTCCGAACCGTCGCACCACTCGATCCGGTCGGGCTGGGTCAGGGCTGCGATCTCGTTCACCCACGCGACCAATTCGCGATTGCTCGTCGGCGCGGGCACTTCCACGGAAACGGACACGACTGTGACTCCTCCACTCTCTCAGGGCCCAAACATCATTGACGACGAAGGCGCATGAAAGCCAATTGGCATAGACCTATTGGCGCGACCGTCGCCGCAGGCAGCGGCCCTGACGATCCGGGGAGCCTACCCAAGTCTCCGGGATTTAAAAGAAGGATTTCCGGCCAGTGGTCCAGGCCAATTCCCGTGGTCTAAACCAATTACCGAAGTGGTTTAGTCCAATTCCCGGAGCCGTTTCCGCCCGGTCTTCTCATGAATTGACGTCGGGGCCCGCGCTGCGCACCCTGTCCACATGCTGGAGCGCGTCGCGCAGCTCGGCCAGCCAGGTGTCGGTGTTCTTGCCGACCAGGCGTACGCACCAGGCGAGCGCGTCGCTGCGACTCCTCGCCACCCCCGCGGCCACGAGCGTGTCGAGCACCTGACGCTCCGACTGGCGCAGTCGCGTCATCACGGGCACGGACAGTGTGGTGAACATCACAGTCTCACCCCCGCACCGCACGCCCCAGGAGACCTTCTGGCGGAAGCGGCGCTCGGCCTCGCGCGCGATCTCGATGCGCCGCTCCCGCGTCTCCTCCCTGAACCTACGGGCCAGTCCCTCGATCAGGGCGGCGCGCTCGGCCTCGGGGGTGTCGGCGGGCGGGGCGCGCAGCTTGCCGAGCACCGCGATCTCCTCGCGGTCCCGGACGATCTCGGGGGTCTCGACGAACCAGCCCTCGGGGAGCCGGCCGGTGAACCAGCCCCGGACCTGCGCGGTCACTTCATCTGTTGACATGTAATCACGATTACACAGTTGCGGACGAAATGCACGAGCCGAACCGCGGATTCTGCTCAGGGGTTGCCTCAGCGGACGCGGGCGGCCACGACCGGGCTGACCCGGACGACGCCGGCCAGGTTCCGGGTGTTCAGCGGGGAGATCTTGACGACGTCACCGGTACGGGGTGCCTGCAACACCTTGCCGTCGCCCCAATAGATCGCCACATGCGAGATGTAGGCCGGATTCGTCGGGTCGTTGCGCCAGAAGATCAGATCGCCGGGTTGCGCCTGGGCCAGCGGCACCTGCGGCCCGGCCACCCACTGCTGGTGCGTCACCCGCGGCATCCGTACGCCCGCCTGCGCGTACGCCCACTGCACCAGCCCCGAGCAGTCGAACGTGTCGGGCCCCTCGGCCCCCCACACGTACGGGCGGCCCAGCTTGGACACCGCGGCCTTCAGCGCCGCCGTGAGCTGCTCCACGGTCATGAACGACCCGGACGGCCACTTCTGGGGGTTGGCGGTCTGGGCGCGCGGCTGGACGGGGTTGACGGTGGCCACCTGCGTGCCCTTGGGCATCGCGGCGAGGATGGCCCGGCGCAACGCGTCGGAGTTGGTGCTCGGGGCGCTGACGATGAGCGCGTTGTCGCGCGGGAGGCGCAGCCTGCGCCCGGTCTCCTTGGACACGACCGCGTCGACCGCGCCGAACCCGGTGGTCGCGTACGCGCCGATGCGCAGCGGTCCGGCCGGTCCGCTCACACGGCTGTGCAGCGCGAGCCCGCCGTCGTTGCCCAGCACGAACGAGACCGCCACGTCACCGGAGGCCACGTTCTGCCACAGGGCGTCGGAGGAGGCGGTCACCTTGGGGGTGTAGGACCGGAAGGTGGAGGGGTTGACCGCGAGCGTCTGCACCCGTTTGCCGTCGAGCGAGATCGAGGCCGCGTCGGCCAGCTCAAGCGCCCGCACACCGCGCAGCTTGGCGACCTTCCGCAGCAACTCCTCCGTGAACGGCTTGCGCGTGAGCACGAAGAGGTTGGGTTTGTGCAACTTGCCGAGCGGCGACACCGGCTGGGCGGTACGGGCCTGCGCCAGGAGTGTCTGCTCCGGCACCGGCCGCGCCCGCACCACGTCGGCCGGCGGCGCCTGCTCCCCCGTCTGGACCAGCACCAGCACGTCGGTGGTCAGCACCGCCACGAGCGTCACCACGATGAACGGGATGAGCCTGGATAAGTCTCGCCGTTTCCGCGTCTTCACCAGGAAGCCAAGATCCTGCGCGATTCCGGGCGAACGCGAAAACGCCGCCGGGCCGACGTGGGCCCGGCGGTCAGGATCTGCGGGGGTCAGTTGCCGATGTACGGCACAGCCTCAAGGATCTCGACGGTGTTCTGGCGGCCGTTGGGCATCGAGTACGTCGCCTTCTCACCGATCTTCTTGCCGTTGATCGCCGAGCCGAGCGGCGACTTGGGCGAGTAGACGTCGATCGGAGCTCCGCTCTCCTCGCGGGAGGCGAGCAGGAAGGTGACCTCGTCGTCGTCGCCGACGAACCGGATCGTCACGGTCATGCCGGGGCCGACCACGCCCTCGGCCTTCGGGGCCTCGCCCACCTTGGCGTTGTCGATGATCTGGCGGAGGTGGAAGATCCGGGCCTCCATCTTGCCCTGCTCGTCCTTGGCGGCGTGGTAGCCGCCGTTCTCCTTCAGGTCGCCCTCTTCACGGGCGGCTTCGATCTTCTTGGCGATGTCGACGCGCCCGGGGCCAGAGAGATATTCGTACTCCGCCTTCAGGCGGTCGTACGCCTCCTGCGTCAGCCATGTGACGTTCTCATCGCGAGAGTCGGCCACGGGTTCTCCTTGCTTGCCTAGGGGGCCCTGAGATCAGTTGAGGATGCGGATGGTTGAATTGCGAAAGGCTAACAACTCAACCGACCGGACGCTTCCCCAAATGTCTCACTATACGAGATTGCAGTACTGGATGTGGACGGAAGTGGCCTGACCACTGGTGTCCAGGCTCTCCTTGAGCTGCTTACTACCCTCACCAGCCGGGATTCTTACTTCCTTGCTACCGACTTCCGCGTGGTAGACGTCCAGTGCCCTGATCCGGCAGACGGCCACTCTATCGTCGGGCTTGTACACCTCGAACGTGATCTCCGCGCGTCCGGGCGCGTCGACGTTGAACGCGACGACCTGCGACGGGGCCTCCGAGCCGCCCGCGGTCATCGACCACATCACGTAGCCCCATCCACCTGCGACGATGGCCACCAGCACGCCGATCACGACATGCACGACCAGTCGGCCGCCTCTCTTCGGACGGTCGGGGAAGTCGTCGGGTGTGCCGAGAACGGGTCCGTTCCCGACATCTTCGGTGACCATGGCGGAATCTCCCTGCACTCCCTGAGCGTTATCCGAGACAATTGTCGCCCGCGGGGGGCGTGCCCTCGCGACCGCCCAGCAGAAACTAACCTCTCTGGACGAGTGACCGGTCCTCCACCGAGGAGACCCTGTGAGGAGAACGCGCCCGTGAGTGCACCCCTGAGGTTGATGGCAGTCCATGCCCACCCCGACGACGAGTCGAGCAAGGGCGCCGCCACGATGGCGCGTTACGTACGCGAAGGCGTGGAAGTTCTGGTCTGTACCCTCACGGGCGGTGAGCGCGGTTCGGTGCTCAACCCGAAGATGGACCGGCCCGAGGTCGTGGCGAACATCGGCGAGGTGCGCAAGGCCGAGATGGAGCGGGCCCGCGAGATCCTCGGGGTCCAGCAGCGTTTCATGGGCTTTGTCGACTCCGGCCTGCCGGAGAGCGAGGAGGAGGAGCTGCCCGAGGGCTGCTTCGCCCTGCAGAAGCTTGAGGACGCCTCGGCCCCGCTGGTGGCCGCCGTGCGCGAGTTCCGTCCGCACGTGATCATCACGTACGACGACGACGGCGGCTACCCGCACCCCGACCACATCATGACCAACAGGGTCTCGGTCGAGGCGTTCGAGGCGGCCGGCGACCCCGACCGCTACCCGGGCGCCGGCGACCCCTGGCAGCCGCTGAAGCTCTACTACCAGATGGGCTTCACCAAGGAGCGCTTCGAGGCGCTGCACGAGGCCATGACCGAGCGCGGGCTCGGCTCCCCGTACTCCGACTGGATCGCGCGGTGGGAGGACCGGCCCGCCAAGTGGCCGGTGACCACGCGGGTGCCGTGCGGCGAGTACTTCCAGATCCGCGACGAGGCGCTGCTCGCGCACGCCACCCAGGTCGACCCCGACGGCTTCTGGTTCGTCTGCCCGCGCGAGCTGCAGCAGGAGATCTGGCCGACGGAGGACTACCACCTGGCTCGCTCGCTGGTCGACACCGAGGCGCCCGAGGACGACCTGTTCGCCGGCATCCACGCCGAGGACGTCTCACCCGCCTGCCACTGACCGGACCATCCCATCCGGGTGGCAGACTGAAGGTGTGACAGTTCTCGTAGCTGGTGACATCAGTCCGGGTCTGCTCGGCTTCACCGTCGTCGCCCTCATCGGGCTGGCCTTGTACATCCTGATCAAGTCGATGAACAAGCAGATCTCGAAGATCCAGGTTCCGCACGAGGGCGACGTGGACAAGAAGGCCGGATAGATGCCGATCGAAGTGGTCGACAACTCGACGGAATGCCGCTTCGAGGTGCTCGTCGACGGCAAGGTCGCCGGGTTCGCCGACTACCGCCTGCTGCCCACCAAGATCGTCTTCACCCACACCGAGGTGCTGCCCGCCTACGAGGGGCAGGGGCTGGCCGGCAGGCTGGTCGAGTTCGCGTTGCGCGCGAGCATCGACACCGGGCTGCGCATCGTGCCGCTGTGCCCCTACGTGGCCCGCTACATCGAGCGTCACCCCGAGTTCAGGGAGTTCACCGACTCCTCAGCCGCGGGGTGACCAGGCCCGCTCCAGCGCCTTGGGCAGGCCCCACCAGCCCAGCGCGGTGAGCACCTCTCCGGCGTCCACGATGCCCAGGTAGGACCACAGGCTCACCACCGAGGCGAACAGGCCCTCGGTGGCGTCCAGGTCGTCGTCGTCCTGCTCGTCGGTGTCGATGTCGTCCGACTCGGCGATGAGCCTGGCGACACGTTCGGGCGAGGCCAGCACCCCGGGCCCCAGCCGGGCCAGCGCCGCCACCGCGGCCAGCCAGTCGGCGTGCTGGATGGCACAGAGGTTGGCCAGCGCGGTGTCCTCGTGGCTCAGCTCCCTCTCCAGGTCGGCGAACTCCTCCGGCGCGTCGCCCTCCTCCGAGAGGTCGGAGACCGGCCCTGCCACGCCCGCCGCCACCGTCAGCCACAACTCCATGTCGTCGTCGGGCACCGGCCGCTCGTCGAACCCGGCGCAGGCCCGCAACACGTTCGCGGGGTAGCCGGGCAGGTCCAGCAGCCCGCGCAGGCGCGCGGCGGCCAGCTCCAGCTCGACCACGGGCAGATCGGGCGCCTTGGGCAGGTCGCCGACGATGCGCCGCAACTCCGACAGCGCGAACGCCTCCTCCTCGTCGAGCGCGGCGAACAGCTCCTCGTCCTGCTCGTCGCTGACCGCGAAGCCGGGCACCCGGCCGTCGGGCAGCGGCGTGGCCAGCCAGTGCTCCTGAAGCTCCTCGTACGCCCGGCGGGCGGCGTGCTCGCCCCGCGCCAGCGCGTCGGGGTCGATCTCGCCCGCCCTGACGCGCTCCTCCAGGAAGGCCACCATGTGGTCGAACATCTCGGCCGCGACGGGACCGCGCTCGTCCTCCTCGGGCCAGACGAAGTAGCTGGGCGTCATGAGGATCGGCTCGGTGCCGGTGGACTCGACCCAGCGTTGCACGTCGCCGACGGTGGCCAGGCCCGCCTCGATGGAGCCGAGCGTGGCCTTGGCGGAGTCCCAGAACGGCAGGGAGAGCGGGTTGCCCGCCGACATCATGGCCCGGCGCAGGTCGGGCAGCGCCACCAGCGCCACGCCCGAGGGCACGGCGAGCAGCGCGCGTGCCACGTCCCTGCGCGTGACGGCGGTCGCCGGGCGGCCCGCGTGGGCGCAGACGTAGTCGATGTCCACGCCCGTAACCTACGCCGTACCCGCCGCCGGAGTCAGCCATGGGGGCGGCCCGCCGGCGTACGGGAGCGCGGCTAGGGTGATCCTGGGGAGGTCCTGATGAACCGGTTGAACGACGCCACGAGTCCTTACCTGCTGCAGCACGCGGCCAATCCCGTGGACTGGCATCCATGGGGCGAGGAGGCGTTCGCCGAGGCCCGCCGCAGGGACGTGCCGCTGCTGATCAGCGTGGGCTATTCGGCGTGCCACTGGTGCCACGTGATGGCGCACGAGAGCTTCGAGGACGCCGAGACGGCCGCCGTGATGAACGAGCACTTCGTCAACGTCAAGGTCGACCGCGAGGAACGCCCCGACGTCGACGCCGTCTACATGACCGCCACCCAGGCCATGACCCAGCAGGGCGGCTGGCCGATGACGGTGTTCGCCACGCCCGAGGGCCATCCGTTCTACTGCGGCACCTACTTCCCGCGTCCCCACTTCCGGCGCCTGCTGGCCGAGATCCACCGGGTGTGGACCGGCGACCGGGAGTCCGTGTTGCGGCAGGGGGCCAAGGTGGTCGAGGCGCTCAACCAGGGCACCACGTTCCCGCGCGGCGCCACGCCCGGGGCCGAGACGCTGGAGCGGGCCGTCGCCAACCTGCGGGAGTCGTTCGACGACGTCGCGGGCGGGTTCGGCGGCGCGCCGAAGTTCCCGCCGTCGATGGTGCTGGAGTTCCTGCTGCGCTCGGGCGAGCGCGAGATGAGCGGCAAGACCCTTGAGGCCATGGCCCGCGGCGGCATCTACGACCAGCTCGGCGGCGGTTTCGCGCGTTACAGCGTCGACTCCGGCTGGGTGGTCCCGCACTTCGAGAAGATGCTCTACGACAACGCCCTGCTGCTGCGGGTCTACACCCACTGGTGGAAGGCCGGCGGGGGCGACCTGGCCCGGCGGGTGGCGCTGGAGACGGCCGGCTGGATGCTGCGCGAGCTGCGTACGCCCGAGGGCGGCTTCGCCTCGGCCCTCGACGCCGACAGCGAGGGAGTGGAGGGCAAGTTCTACGTCTGGACGCCCGAGGAGCTGCGCGAGGTGCTCGGCGACGACGACGGGCGCTGGGCCGCCGGGCTCTTCGAGGTCACCGGCACGTTCGAGCACGGCACGTCGGTCCTGCAGCTCCCGCGCGACCCCGAGGACCCCGTACGCTACGCCGGCGTGCGCGGCAGGCTGCTGGCGGCCAGGGAGCTGCGGGTGCGGCCCGGCCGCGACGACAAGGTCGTGGCCTCCTGGAACGGCCTGGCCATCGCGGCGCTCGCGGAGGCCGGCGTGCTGTTCGAGCGGCCCGACCTGGTCGAGGCCGCCGTCGGCGCGGCCGAGCTGCTGGCGACCACCCACATGGCCGACGGCTGGTTGCTGCGCACCTCGCGCGACGGGCGGGCGGGCGCCAACGCGGGCGTGCTCGACGACTACGCCAACCTGGCCGAGGGGCTGATCTCCCTCTACGGCGTGACCGGCACGACGAAGTGGCTCCGGCTGGCCGGCACGCTGCTCGACGCCGTGCTCGACCGCTTCTCCGACGGCTCCGGCGGCTTCTACGACACCGCTGACGACGCCGAACGGCTGTTCCAGCGTCCGCAGGACCCCACCGACAACGCCACGCCCTCCGGCCAGTACGCGGCCGCCGGGGCCCTGCTCTCCTACGGCGCGCTGACCGGCGCGGCCCGGTACCGCGAGGCCGCCTCGGCCGCGCTGGGCACGGTGTCGGTGCTGGCCGAGGGGCATGCCAGGTTCGCCGGGTGGGGGCTGGCCGTGGCCCGCGCGGCGCTCGACGGGCCCGTGGAGGTGGCGGTCGTCGGCAGCCCGGCCGACCCGCGTACGGCCGCCCTCCACCGGGAGGCGCTGCTGGCCGACGTGCCGGGGCTGGTGGTCGCGCCCGGCGAGGCCGGTCAGACCTTCCCGGCGCTGCTCGAAGGCCGCGGGCCGATCGGGGACGCGCCGGCCGCCTACGTGTGCAGGGGCTTCACCTGCCGCCTGCCGGTCACCACGGTCGACGCGCTCCGCGCCGAACTGGCGGCCGGGGCCTGATGAGAGGCCCCGGGCGCGGTTCAGCCTGTGCCGGAGGGGCGGCCCTGGGTGTCGCGGCTCTCGTCAGGGAGCCCTGAAGGCTGGTCGGGGGCCGTCGTGGGGGCGTCCTGGGGGCGTTCGTCCTGCCGGTTGCCGCGGTTGTCGCCGCCGAAGCCGTCGTCGGTGGGGGCGTCGGTCGTGGGCTGGTCGCCGAAGGGCGCCTCGCTGCGGCCCGGGTCGGGGGTGCCCCACTCGCCCTGGTCGGCCGGCGGCGTGTACGGGCGGTCGTCCGGCACGTCACGGTTGCGGTCGGGAGGCGAGTAGGAGGACTCGTAGCCGTACTGGGACGGCTCGGGGAACTCCTCGACGGGCTCGCCCGCCATCGCCTCGGTCATGAACGCCCGCCAGACCTGCGCCGGGAGCTGGCCGCCGAACTGCGTGCCGTAACCGGGGATGGTGACGGTCTTGTCGTCGCTGCGGAACATGTTCACGGCGACGGCGAGCTGCGGGACGAAACCGTTGAACCAGACGTTCTTGGAGTCGTCGGTGGTGCCGGTCTTGCCGGCGACCGGGCGGTCGTAGAGGCGGGCGGCGGTGCCGGTGCCGTACTTGACGACCTGCTGCATCGCGTACGCCGCCTCGGCGGCGGCCTGCTCCCCCACGACCTTCGTGGCGACGGGCTTGACGGTCTTCTTCTCGCCCTTGCCGTCGGTCACCGACCTGACCACGTGGGCCTCCATGTGCACGCCCTTGTTGGCGAAGGTGGAGAACCCCGAGGCGTTCTGGACGGCGCTGACCGAGGACACGCCGAGCGGGAAGGTCGCGTACGCCTGCTGCCCCTGCACCTGCTCCTTGGGGATGCCCGCGGCCTCGGCGACGGCCGCGACCTTGTCCAGGCCGACCTTCTGGCCGAGGTCGACGAAGGCGGTGTTGACGGAGTTCTGGGTGGCGCTGACCAGGTTGATCTGACCGTAGGAACGGCCGCTGTCGTTGGGGATGGGCTTGTCGGCGGAGGCCACGCGCAGCGGCGAGTTGCCGTCGACCCTGGTGGACAGGTCGAAGCCGTTGTCGAGCGCGGCGGCCAGCGTGTACGGCTTGAACGTCGACCCCGCCATCCGCTTGGCCGAGAACGCGTTGTCGTAGTCGCCGACCTGGTCGTGGCGGCCGCCGTAGAAGGCGACGACCTCGCCGTTGGCCGGGTCGACGGCGGCCAGCCCGGTGCGCACCTTCTTCGGCGTCGAGGCCGGGACGACGTCCTTGACGGCCTGCTCGGCCGCCGCCATGAGCTTCTTGTCGAACGTCGTGACGATCTTCAGGCCGCCGCCGTTGATGGCCTCGTCGGAGTAGCCGCGCCGGTTGAGCTCGGCGGTGACCTGGTCGAGCATGTACTGGCCCTGACCCTTGAGCACGAACGGCTTCTTGGGCGCCTTGAGCACCGGGAAACGCTCGGCGGCCGCCTGCTGGCGCGACAGCGCGCCCGTCTGGCCCATGGCGTTGATCACGCCCTGCCAGCGGTAGCGGGCCGCAGCCAGATCGGCGCCCTCGGGGTCGGCGAAGCGGCTGGGCTGCTGGATGACCGCCGCCAGGTAGGCGCCCTCTGCGACGGTGAGTTTGTCCACGTCCTTGCCGAAGTAGGCGCGGGCGGCCGACTGGACGCCGTTGGCGCCGCGGCCGAAGTAGATCGTGTTGAGGTACTGCTCCAGGACCCAGTCCTTCGACTTGGACTGGTCGACCTTCATGGCGATGAGGATCTCTTTGAACTTGCGGGTGACCGAGCGTTCCTGGCTGAGGCCGCTGTAGTAGTTGCGCACGAGCTGCTGGGTGATCGTCGAGCCGCCCTGGAGCTGCTGCCCCGTGAGGGTGGACCAGACGGCCCGCGCGGTGCCCTTGAGCGAGACGCCGCCGTCGTTGTAGAACGAGCGGTTCTCGGCGGCGATGACCGCGTCGCGTACGTGCTTGGGCACCTTGGCCAGCTCGACGTTCCTGCGGTCGACGCCCTGCCTGGCGAGCACGGTCTTGCCGTCGCGGTAATAGATCACCGAACCCTCGGCGGTGGCCGATTTCTGGGTGCTGTCGGGAATAGGAGTCATCGCCCAAGCAATGGCGAAAAGCCCGGCGAGCACCACGATTCCGGCGCCGAAAGAGATCAACAGAATTCGGAGTACGCGCCGTTTTCGCATGCCCTTTCCACCACCGCCCCGCATCCGAGAACCCCCTCTTCAGACACCCTCGCCCAACCCCCGCGAGCTGGGCGAATGTCAAGGGTAAACGATCGATAACGGTGCCTCGTCCCTTAGCGATGGTACGTCTAGCGACCGCCGCGGCGCGGAACATCGGCGACCAATGGCAGCACTCGGTAAGGAACGGGCGTGTCGAGCGCGATGATCGAAGAAGTCCTGAGCACCCCCTGAACCTCCACGATCTGGTCGATGACCCTTTGCAGATCGGCATTGGTCCGCGCGACCACCCGGCAGAGCAGGTCCGCGCCGCCGGTGATGGTGTGCACCTCCAGCACCTCGGGGATGTGGGCCAGCCGGTGGGCGACGGGGTCGTGCCCGGAGACCTGCCTGATCTCCATGGTGACGAACGCCGTCACGTCGTAGCCGAGCGCCACGGGCGACACGTCGGGCCCGAACCCCGTGATCACACCCCTGGCGACCAGCCGGTCGAGCCTGGCCTGGACGGTCCCGCGGGCGACGCCCAGGCGGCGGGAGCATTCGAGCACGCCCAGCCGGGGCTCGGCGGTCAGGAGTGAGATCAGCCGGGCGTCCAGTTCATCGATCGTCATGCTGTACAGATTCTCCGACTCTGCCCCTGTGAGGGTAGGCAGATTGTGCACTCATTCATGTAACTCTTGCACAACTCGTCCAGCTATATCGAGAGTTAGGGGCATGAGTGATGTCTTTCCGGTTAACGGCATGGACGCCGTGGTGTTCGCCGTCGGCAACGCCAGGCAGGCCGCCCACTACTACTCGACCGCTTTCGGCATGCGACTGACGGCCTACCGCGGGCCGGAGAACGGCAGCCGCGACGAGGTCGCCTACGTCCTGACCTCGGGCAGTGCCACGTTCGAGTTCAGGGCCTCGGTCCGGCCCGGCACGGACATGGCCCGGCACGTCGCCGAGCACGGTGACGGCGTGATCGACCTGGCCATCCAGGTGCCCGACGTGGAGGCGGGGTACGCCTACGCGGTCGCCCACGGGGCCAAGGGCCTGGTGGAGCCGTACACACTGGAGGACGAGCACGGCAAGGTGGTGATCGCGGCCATCGCCACGTACGGCGAGACGCGGCACACGCTCGTCGACAGGTCCAACTACGGGGGCGCGTACCTGCCCGGGTACGTGCCGGCCGAGCCGCTCGTCGCGCCGCCCACGACCAAGACGGGACGCCTCTTCCAGGCGGTCGACCACTGCGTCGGCAACGTCGAGCTGGGCAAGATGGACGAGTGGGTGGAGTTCTACCGCAAGGTGATGGGCTTCACGAACATGGCCGAGTTCGTCGGCGACGACATCGCCACCGAGTACTCGGCGCTGATGTCCAAGGTCGTGGCCGACGGCACGCGCAAGGTCAAGTTCCCGCTGAACGAGCCCGCGATCAGCCGCAAGAAGTCGCAGATCGACGAGTACCTGGAGTTCTACGGCGGCCCCGGCGTGCAGCACATCGCGCTGGCCACCAACGACATCCTCACCACGGTCGACCACATGCGCGCCGCGGGCGTGCAGTTCCTCGACACGCCCGACAGCTACTACGACGACCCCGAGCTGCGGGAGCGCATCGGGCAGGTCAGGGCGCCGATCGAGGAGCTGAAGAAGCGCAAGATCCTCGTCGACCGGGACGAGGACGGCTACCTGCTGCAGATCTTCACCCAGCCCGTACAGGACCGTCCCACGGTCTTCTTCGAGCTGATCGAGCGGCACGGCTCGCTCGGCTTCGGCAAGGGCAACTTCAAGGCCCTGTTCGAGGCCATCGAGCGTGAGCAGGAACGCAGGGGCAACCTTTAGTTTGTCCCGACTCGGTGGGGGTGATCTGGACTTTATGGGACCACCACCACTTTTTGGACCAATGGGGCGCCGGCGGCGAACAGCCGCCGGCGCCTCCGGCTCGGCCCCCTTCAGCGTGACGATTCGTCGAGCACGTGTGACCCAGAGTAAGATTTCGGTCACGTGTTGAAGGGGGCTCGTTCACGCATGCTAATCAACAGACGCGGTATGGCCGTGCTGGCGGCGCTGGTCAGCGTGCTCGCGTGCGCGCCCACCGACGAACCGCCGCCCCGCGCGGCCGCCGCCCGGCACGCGGGCGCGCCCGGCATCGGCGACACCGACTTCCCGCGCGACGGCAACGGCGGCTACGACGTCGCCAACTACTCGCTGACCGTCGACTACACCCCGGCGAGCAAGCGGCTCACCGGGGTGACGAAGATCCGCGCCAAGACCACCCAGGACCTGTCGAGCTTCAACCTCGACCTCACCGGCCTCGACGTCGCCAAGGTCACCGTCGACGGCGACCCCGCGCGTTTCTCCCGCAAGGGCGGCGAGCTGACCGTGACCCCGGCCGCGCCGCTCGTCGCCGACTCGCCGTTCACCGCGGAGATCTCCTACTCGGGCACTCCGGCGCCCGCCAAGGACACCGCCAACCTCGGCACGTACGGGTTCATCCCGACCGCCGACGGCGCGTTCGTGGCCTCCGAGCCCAACGGCTCCAAGACCTGGTTCCCCAGCAACGACCACCCGGCCGACAAGGCCACGTTCGACTTCACGGTCACCGTGCCGGCCGGCCTGACCGTCGTGGCCAACGGCGAGCAGACCGCGCCGCCGGCCACCTCCGGCGGCCGCACCACCTACCGGTGGAGCGAGCGGCACCCGATGGCCACCTACCTCGCCACGGCCACGATCGGCAAGTTCCAGGTCCGCGAGGGCCGCTCGGGGGGCGGCATCCCGACGTACGCGGCGGTCGACCCGCGGTTCAAGACCAGCCTCGACAAGGTCTACAACCTCTCGGGCGAGATCACCGACTACTGGAGCACGGTCTTCGGCCCCTACCCGTTCTCCTCGACCGGCGGCGTGGTCGACGACTACTCGGCCGGCTACGCCCTGGAGAACCAGACCAAGCCCCTCTACGGCGGCTTCGACCCCGACGAGGGCATCATCGCCCACGAGCTGGCCCACCAGTGGTTCGGCGACAGCCTGACCATCAAGCGGTGGAAGGATTTGTGGCTCAACGAGGGGTTCGCCACGTACGCGGAGTGGTTGTGGTCCGAGCACAAGGGCAAGAAGAGCGCCGACGCCATCTTCAAGGACTTCTACAACCGCGGCGCCCAGGACCCGGTGTGGGCGTACCCGCCGGGCCGGGCCAAGCCCGGCGACCTGTTCAACGAGTCGGTCTACACCCGCGGCGGCATGACCCTCCACGCCCTGCGCAAGGCCGTCGGCGACCCGGCGTTCTTCAAGCTGCTCAAGACCTGGACCGCGCAACACCGCTACGGCAACGTCACGACGCGGCAGTTCGTCGACCTGGCCGAGAACGTGTCGGGCAAGGACCTCGACCCGCTCTTCGACGCCTGGCTCTTCCAGCCGCGCCGCCCGACACTCGCCTGACCTGCACTGAAACGCATCCCTTCGTCCCGTCCAAGTAGAGGTGTAAGGGCGAACGACGAAGGGAGCGAGGCCAGTGCGCCTCAACGAGGACCCGATGGCCTTCGAGGCCTTCTATCGCCGCCATGTCGACGCCGTCATGCGGTTCGTGGTCCGGCGGGTGAGTGATCCCCATCTCGCCGCCGACCTGACCGCCGACGTCTTCCTGGCGGCTCTGGGCTCGGCCCACACCTACGTACCGGGCCGGGGCAGCGAGACGGGCTGGCTGTACGGCGTGGCCCGCAACGTGGTGTCGGCCCAGTTCCGCAGGTCGGCGCGGGAGGCGCAGGCGACGAGCCGGATCGCCGGGCGGCGGCTGATGGACGACGACGACCTCGTCCGGATGGAGGAGCGGATCGACGCCGAGCGCCGGACGCGCGGCGCCCTGGAGGCCATGGCGGGCCTGCCCGAGGGCGAGCGCGCAGTCCTGGAGCTCGTGGCGATCGACCAGCTCACCGTCTCCGAGGCCGCCGCCGCCCTGGGCATCAGGCAGGTCACCGCACGCGTCCGGCTGCACCGGGCCAGGCGTGCCCTTGAGGACGTCGTTTCGCCGTCGGCCGTGTACGTGGAGGGACAGGCATGAGCAGGTTCGAGGAGCGGTTGCTGGGCGCGCTCAAGGAGGAGATGGCGGCCGGGACCGGCCCGGTCGTGGCGCCGGCCGCCCACCGGCCCCGGAGGCGGGGGCGGGTCGTTGGGCTGGCCGCCGCGGCGGGGGTCGCGGTGGTCGCCGCGGTGGCGGTCACCGGGGTGCTGGGCGGGCCGGCGTACGCGGTGGACCGGACGGCCGACGGCGGGGTCGAGGTGGAGATCAGCGCCTTCCGGGACCCCGCCGGGCTGGCGGACGAGCTGGGCCGGGCCGGGGTCAAGGCGGTGGTGGACTACCTGCCGTACGGCCAGACCTGCAAGGAGCCGCGCGGGCGGCACGGCGGCGGGGACGGCGGCGGCGGGCGGTTCGAGGCGAGCATCGGCAGGAGCGGGGACGGGATCTCCTTCCGGATCGCGAAGGGGCAGGTCCCGGCGGGGCAGACGCTCGTGCTGGCGGTCACGCTGGACCGGAGCGGGGCCGAGTCGCCGCCGTTCTCGACGTCGTTGCAGGTCGTCGAGGGGGCGGTGGCCGCCTGCGAGCCCACCGCGATGCCCGGGCCGCCCGACGGCGGCACCGTCGACCAGGAGACCGGCGACGACGGCCCCGGCCTGCGCACAGGAGGCGCCTGACCGCCGGCGGTCAATCGCGGGCGGAGGTCCAGCAGGCCGTCAGTCGCGGGTGGAGGTCCAGTAGGCGTCGCCGGCCAGGAGGAGGGCGGCGGCGCCGATCAGGCCGGCCTCCTGGACGAGTGCGGCGGGCATGACCTTGAGGCGGCGGGCGAAGCCCATGCGGGCGTGCTCCCGCAACGCCTCCTCCAAGGGGCCGAACAGCGGCTCACCCGCCTGGGACAACCCGCCGCCGATCGTCACCAGGTCCAGGTCGCACAGATGGGTGGCGGAGGCGATGGCGATCCCGAGCGCCCGTCCGGCCCGCCGCATCGCCCGTAGAGCCACCGGGTCCCCGGCCGTCGCGTCCGCCGCCAGCGCCCGTCCGGTGACCACCCGGTCCTCCCGGTACGACTCCTCGTCGCCCTCCCGGGGGGTGCCGGGGGTCCAGCCCTGGGACAGGGCCCACGTGGTGAGGGCGGGGCCGCGGGCCACCGCTTCCAGGCAGCCGTGGCCGCCGCAACCGCAGAGGGGACCGCCGTCCGGTTCGACCACGACGTGCCCGATGTGACCGGCGTTGCCCGTACCGCCGTTGACCAGGCGTCCGTCCAGGATCAGGCCGCCGCCCACCCCGGTCGAGACCACCATGCCCAGCATGTCGGCGCTCCCCTGCCCGGCGCCCCGCCAGTGCTCGGCGGCGGCCAGGCAGATGGCGTCGTTGTGGAGGCGTACCGGTAAACCGGGGAAACGGCGGGCGAGCCGGGCGCGCAGCGGGAAGCCGCGCCAGCCGGGCATGTTGAGCGGCGAGACCTCGCCGTCGGGCCAGGTCATCGGTCCTCCGCAGCCCACGCCCGCGACCTGGGCGCCGGCCGCCAGCGGGTCGATGAGGGCCGTGAGGGTGTTCCACAGCGTCTCGGCGCCGGCGTTCTGCGGGGTGGCGGCGCGCCTGGAGGTGGTCACGGTGCCGTCGTGGGCCACCAGCCCGGCGGCCATCTTGGTCCCGCCGACGTCGATCGCCAGGATCACGACAGCTCCGGCTCCGCGGCGCTGGAGAACACCAGTACGGAGGCCGTCAGCCCGTGCACATGGTTGTGGCCGCCGACCGGTCCGACCTCACCGGCGGCGAAGAAGCCCGCGACGCCGATCGGTCCCAGCGTGTCGCGCAGGGCGACCGGGTCGTGGTCGGCGGTGCCGAACATCGCCGAGCCCCGGCCGTTGCAGGAGAACAGCAGCGCGCCGTCCACCTTGCCCAGTTCCTCGCGGTGGGCGTCGAGCAGGTCGTACAGGTCCTCGTCGGCGGTGGCCGCGTCCCTGACCTGGAACCGCACGGTACGGCCGATCTCCACGATGTCCCCGATGGCCACGGCCTCGCGTTCGGGGTCGATGCCGATGACGCCTCTGATGAGGAAATCACCGCGTTCGTGGCGTTCGGCGTACTCGTCCATGGCGACGCCGATCTGGAGCCCGGCGGCGACCAGCTCGCGGTCGTCCTCGTCCAGCTCGCTGACGATGTCCTCCAGCCGGCCGAGCGCGGGCTGCCCGGCCAGTTCGAGCAGCAGGTTCTCCTCCGAGGCCGTGACCACCATGCTGGGCCCGATCGGGCGGCAGCCCTGGCTGACCACCGTACTGATCTTGATCGGCCCGCTGAGCAGGACACCGATCGCGCCCTCGGTGTAGATCTTGCCGTCCGCGAACAGCCGTACGGACCCTCTGCCCTGAAGCCCGTTGGCCAGGCCGCCGATCAGCGGCAGGTCGCCCAGCACATCGACCGAACGCTCCACGAACGCGTCGGTCGGAAACGTGTACGGATCGGCCAGCAGGATCGCCACATGGTCGTCCCCGGTGCGCTCGGGAAGGCCGACGACCACGAACCGGTCCTCGGCCGTCAGCGTCTCCAGCGCGAACGTGGTGAGCCTGGCCCCCTCCAGGGTGGCGGCCCACGCGCTCACAGCGGGCGTCAGCTCGACCCCCTGCCCGTCGCCGATCACGCCGGTGGCGCTGCATCCGATCACATGCGCCTCGGGCGCCAGCTTCATCGCGGCCTGGCCCGCCCTGGCGACGTCCTCGGGATCCTCGCCGCAGATGAAGAAGCAGACCAGGTCGGCTTGGCCGCTGAGCCTCGACAGTGCCTGGCCGACGGCGTTCTCCGCGGCCTCCACCAGGTCGGACCCCACCGCGAGGCCGTCGGCGAAGCGGCTTGTCAGCAAGGCCACGCGTCTCGCCTCCCTCGACATGTCCATGTTCCTTAGGCCCGATTCTCCCCACTAAAGGGACAAGCACGCGCACGAACCGTCACGCAATAGGTCAAGATCCGAAATCTCCGCCAGATGCGAAACTCTCTGCCGCATTTTGCGCAGGGGACGTAGTCTCGATCCCGTGCATCAGCCACGTATTCTCCGCGAGTTGCGAGAGAGCGGCCACGTTCATCGCACCGTCAAGGCCGAGGTCCGGGAAAACCTGCTGGTCAGGCTGCGGGCCGGCGAGCCCCGGTTCCCCGGCATAGTGGGCTTCGACGACACCGTTCTGCCACACCTGGAGCGGGCGCTGCTGGCCGCGGGCGACCTCGTCCTGCTCGGCGAGCGCGGGCAGGGCAAGACGCGGCTCATCCGCACGATCACCGGCCTGCTCGACGAGTGGACCCCGGTGGTCGAGGGCTGCGAGATCAACGACCACCCGTACGCACCCGCCTGCACGCGCTGCAAGACGCTGGCGCGGGAGCTGGGCGACGAGCTGCCGGTGGCGTGGAAGCATCGCGACGAACGTTACGGCGAGAAGCTCGCCACTCCCGACACCTCCGTCGGCGACCTCATCGGCGACGTCGACCCCATCAAGATCGCCGAGGGACGCACCCTCGGCGACCCCGAGACCGTCCACTACGGCCTGGTCCCCCGCACCAACCGTGGCGTCTTCTCCGTCAACGAGCTGCCCGACCTGGCCGAACGCATCCAGGTCTCGCTGCTCAACGTGCTGGAGGAACGCGACATCCAGGTGCGCGGCTACAACCTGCGCCTCCCCCTCGACATCCTGCTCATCGCCAGCGCCAACCCCGAGGACTACACCAACAGAGGCCGCATCATCACGCCGCTGAAGGACCGGTTCGGCGCCGAGATCCGCACCCACTACCCGCTGACGGTCGAGGACGAGCTCACCCTCATCCGCCAGGAGTCGGTGCCCGACATCGGGGCCGACGTGCCGGAGCACCTGGTCGAGGTGATCGCCAGGTTCACCCGGCTGGTCCGCGAGTCCACGGCCGTCGACGCCCGTTCGGGCGTGTCGGCGCGCTTCTCGATCGCCGCCGCCGAGACGGCCGCCGCCTCCGCCGTACGCAGGTCCGCGATCAAGGGCGAGGACCAGGCCGTCACGCGCGTCTGCGACCTGGCCTGCGTGGTCCACAGCCTGCGGGGCAAGGTGGAGTTCGAGGTCAGCGAGGAGGGCAGGGAGACCGAGATCCTGGCCCACCTGCTGCGCCGGGCCACGGCCGAGACGTTCCGGAGCCGGCTGGGCGGCATGGACCTGGCCCCGTTGACCGACAAGTTCGCCGAGGGCGCCCAGGTGGAGTCCGGCGACATGGTCGCCGCCGCCGAGCTGCTGCACCAGATCGGCCCGGTCAACGGCCTGGCCCAGGTCATGTCCAGGCTCGGCATGGGCGCCGGCGAGGAGTCCCCCGGCCACGCCGCGGCGGCCCTGGAGTTCGCGCTTGAGGGTCTTTACCTGATGCGGCGGTTGTCAAAGGAAGACCTCGACGGAGTCACGATCTACCGGACGTGAACAATCGGGCGGTTTCCCTCGTCGTACGTTTGGTTGTTCACGACTTCTGGGGGGAACCGCCCATGCGTCTGCTCGTCCATGCCACCGCCGCCGCCCTCGTCCTGGGCGGCCTCGCGCTGCCCGCGCGGGCGGCGACCGTCACGCACGCCTACGGATACGCCTGGGCCGACGGCACGGGCAGTCTGCGGATTGTGCCCATGAAGCCCGCCAAGGTTCGGCGTAGCGGCAACGTGCTCTACAAGCTGACCCCGGTCCCGGGGGCCAAGGAGCTCAAGCTCGACTACACCCGCGCCGCCTACAGCCGGGTGACGACCGCCTGCGGCCTGAAGGAGACCGAGGGCCGGGTGGCGCTGGACCGCGACGGGCTGGGCCGTACGGCGTGCAAGCCGGCCCAGCTCACCGTGACGCTCCTGGAAGGCGCGGTCCCGCTGCGCGTGGAGTACCAGGACGGTAAGGCCGTCAAGGCACAGGAGTTCCTGCTCGACGCCTGGCCGGAGCCGCGTACCGCGCGCGGCACCGTCGAGCGGATCGACGACGCGACGGTCCTGTTCCGGTCCGGCGGCCGGCAGGTGAAGCTGGGCTACACGTACATGACGTCCTTCTACCGGGCCACGGCCCGCTGCGGCGACCGGTGGGTGTCGGGCAGGCCGTCCGGCGTCGACAAGCGCGGGCTCGGCACGAAGCCATGCGAGGCGGCCGACCTCACCAAGGCGCTCAAGGGCGCTAGGCGTGCCGTCCAGGTCGAGGTCAGTTATACGCCTGACGCGAACAGCGCCGTCGAGGTGTGGGAAGTGGCCCGGCGTCCGTAGACGGGCGGGGGCCGGTTGGGGTTAGCGTGGAAGCGTGATGGCCTTCCGCTACGGCGAATACCACGACGGCCCCGACCCCCTGGCCCCTCCCTATGACGTACGCGCGGCCCTCGACGAGATGGGCGACGCGATCCTGTCCGGTTCGACGCCGGTCCACGCGCTGCGCGACCTGCTCAAGCGCGGTCTGCCCGGCAGCCAGGACCGGCGGGGGCTCGACGACATGCTCCGGGAGGTCCGCAGGCGGCGCAGGGACCTGCGCGAGCGCGGGCGGCTCGACGGCACCCTTGAGCGGGCGCGGGCCCTGCTGGACAAGGCGATCGGTCAGGAGCGGGCCGAGTTGTTCCCCGACCCGTCCGACGACGCGCGGCTGCGCGAGGCCGGGCTCGACGGGCTGCCCGAGGACACCGCGAGCGCCATCCAGGAGCTGAGCACGTACGAGTGGCGCTCGGCGGCGGCGCGGCAGACGTTCGGGGAGCTGCGCGACCTGCTGCCGATCGAGGTGCTCGACAGCCAGTTCAGGGGGCTGCGGGACGCGCTGGCCAACCCCGACCCCGAGGCCATGGAACGCGTCCGGCAGATGATGTCCGACCTGAACGACATGTTGGACAAGGACACCCGCGGCGAGCACACCCAGCACGACTTCGACGCCTTCATGGCGAAATATGGCGACCTGTTCCCGGAGAAGCCGCGCAACCTTGAGGAACTCATCGACATGCTGGCCCGCCGGGCCGCCGCGAGCCAGCGCATGCTGGCCTCGATGACCCCCCGCCAGCGCGAGGAGCTGTCCGGGCTCATCAACCAGACCCTCGACCAGGCCGGCCTGTCCGAGCAGATGCGCCGCCTCGGCGAGGCCCTCCACTCCCGCCGCCCCGACCTGGCCTGGAACGACCCCGAGCGGCTGACCGGCGACGAGCCTCTGGCCATGGGCGACGCCGTCACCGCCCTGGAGGAGCTGGCCGACCTCACCCAGCTGGAGACCGCCCTGCGCCAGGACTACCCGGGCGCGCGGCTCGACGACATCGACGAGGCCGCCGTACGCCGGGCACTCGGCCGGGCGGCCGTCGACGACCTGGAGGCGCTCAAGCGCATCGAACGGGAGCTGGAGGAGCAGGGCTACCTGCTGCGCCGCCGCGGCAAGCTGGAGCTGACCCCCAAGGCGGTCCGGCGGCTGGGCGAAACCGCGCTGCGGCGGGTGTTCTCCTCCCTCCTGGCGGGCCGGCGCGGCGACCACGACCAGCACGACGCGGGTTCGGCCGGCGAGCTGACGGGCTCCACCCGGCCGTGGCGCTTCGGCGACGAGCAGCCGATCGACGTGGTCCGCACGCTGGTCAACGGCGTGCGCAGCGGCGGCCTGGCGACCGCGACGCAGGCCGGGCGGGCCCGCGTACGGCTGTCCGTCGACGACTTCGAGGTCGCCGAGACCGAACGCCGCAGCGCCGCAGCGGTGTGCCTGCTGGTCGACCTGTCGTACTCGATGGCCCTGCGCGGCACGTGGGCCGCGGCCAAGCAGACCGCGCTGGCCCTGCAGGCGCTGGTGGCCTCCAAGTTCCCGCAGGACGCCGTGCAGATCATCGGCTTCTCCAACTACGCCAGGGTCCTCCAGCCCGACGAGCTGGCCGGCCTCGACTGGGACATGGTCCAGGGCACCAACCTGCACCACGCCCTCCTGATCGCGGGCCGCCACCTCGACCGCCACCCCGACTTCGAGCCGGTGGTGCTGGTGGTCACCGACGGCGAGCCGACCGCCCACCTGATGCGCAACGGCAGGTCGGCCTTCGAGTGGCCGCCCTCGCACGAGACGCTTGAGCTGACGTTGTCCGAGGTCGACAAGATGACCCGGCGGCGGGCCACGATCAACGTCTTCATGCTGGCGGCCGACGACCGGCTGAAGGAGTTCGTGGACGAGGTCGCCCGCAGGAACGGCGGCCGGGTCTTCTCCCCGAGCGCCGACCGGCTCGGCGAGTACGTCGTCAGCGACTTCCTCCGCCTGCGCCGCTCCCGCTGACACCCGGACGCCGGCCTGCGAGACCCAGGCCGGCGCTCCTGACCGGTGGACGCGACCTGGACGCGACCGGTGGACGCGACCGGGCCGGTCAGGCTTCGATCAGGCGGGCGTAGAAGTCGAGGGCGACGTCGAACCCGTCGCGGCAGTTGCGGTGGGACCGGTAGCAGGGCCGCCAGGCCGAGCTGGCCCCCACCCCCGCCCTGGCGTCGCTGAGAGCCGTGGGAACACGCTCCGGCCGGGGCAGCAGCCCGTGGCCCAGGTAACGCACCCCGGTGAGCTCGGCGTGCGCGCCGGGACCGCCGGAGACGAAACGGCCGAGCCGCCAGCCGCTCTCCTCGTCCCACACCAGCGCGTGGCCGTCGGCCAGCTTGACCGTGGCGTCACGCGGATCGCAGGGGCCTTCCCACCAGTCGGCCACCTCGGCTCCGAGCAGGTCGACGACGCGCTCCACATAGCCCACCGGCTGTTGCAGCCACTCGTCGGTGTACGGCTCGACGTGCCTGATGGCCACGTACGGCACCCCCTTGTGCCCTAAGGGTAAGAAAAAAGCGACGGTTCCCAACCATACCCGTGGCGAACTTATTCCGTTGCACGTCCGTCTAGTCATTACGGACGATATTCACGTCCACCACGGGGAAGGAGGAGAGCCCATGATTGCCACGATCCTGCTGATCATCCTGATGGCCGTCGCGGTGGCGGCCACGGAGCTCATCATGCGTTGCTCCTCGAAGGTTAAAGAGAGTGTCGAACCGCCGACTGAGATCGTCGGGGACTAGTCTCAGGCGCATGTCCCTGCTTCTCTGGCTGCACATCGGCTTCGCCATCTTCACGATCGGCCCGCTGACCGCCGCGACGATGGCGGCTCCCCGGGCCATCCGCAACAAGAACGTGCCCGTTCTGCGGAACATCCAGCGCACGACGCGGATCTACGGCCTCGCCTGTCTGGGGGTGCTGGTGTTCGGGGTGGCCGTGGGCATCGCCGTCGGGAACGGCGTGCTCGGCCTGTGGTACATGACGGCGTCGATGACGCTGTTCATCGTGGCGATCGTGTTGCTGGTCATCATCGACCGCGACCTGCGCACCGCCGTCCGCGTCCTTGAGAGCGAGGACGCGGGCGACGACGCGCAGGTGCAGCTCGGCCGGATCGCGGCGATCAGCGGCCTGCTGGCCGTGATCTGGCTGGTGATCCTCTTCCTGATGGTGGTCCCGACGCCCTAGCCGAGGGCCTGCGTGAGGTCGGCGAGCAGGTCGTCGATCGTCTCGATGCCGACCGACAGCCGCACGAGGTCGTTCGGCACCTCCAGCGGCGAGCCGGCCGCCGAGGCGTGCGTCATCCTGCCGGGGTGCTCGATGAGCGACTCGACGCCGCCCAGCGACTCGCCGAGCGTGAACAGCTTGGCCCGGTCGCACACCTGCACGGCCTCCGCCTCGCCGCCCGCGACGCGGAAGGACACCATGCCGCCGAAGCGCCGCATCTGCTTGCCGGCCACCTCGTGGCCGGCGTGCTCGGACAGGCCCGGGTAGAGCACCTGGGTCACGCGCGGGTGCGCGAGCAGCAGGTCGACGACGCGTTCGGCGTTGTCGCAGTGGCGGTCCATGCGCACGCCGAGGGTCTTGAGACCGCGCAGCGTCAGCCAGGCGTCGAACGGCCCGGCCACCGCGCCCATCGCGTTCTGGTGGTAGGCCAGCTCGTCGCCGAGGTCCTTGTCGCCCGCGACCAGCGCGCCGCCGACGACGTCGGAGTGGCCGCCGATGTACTTGGTCGTGGAGTGCACGACCACGTCGGCCCCGAGCGCGAGCGGCTGCTGCAGGTACGGCGAGGCGAAGGTGTTGTCCACGACCAGCAGCGCGCCGCTCTCGTGGGCCAGCTCGGCCAGGGCGGCGATGTCGGCGATGCCGAGCAGCGGGTTGGTCGGCGTCTCGACCCAGACGATCTTCGTCTTCTGCGTCATGGCGGAGGCCACCGCGTCGAGGTCGTGCAGCGGGACCGGGTCGTAGTGCAGGCCCCAGCGCTCGTGCACCTTGGCGAACAGCCGGTACGTGCCGCCGTAGGCGTCGTTGGGGATGATCACGTGGTCCTGCGGCTTGCACACCGTACGCAGCAGGGTGTCCTCGGCGGCCAGGCCCGAGGCGAAGGCCAGCCCGCGCGCGCCGCCCTCCACGGCGGCCAGCGCCTCTTCCAGCGCCGTCCTCGTGGGGTTGGCCGAGCGGCTGTACTCATATCCAGAACGCAGGCCGCCCACGCCGTCCTGCTTGTAGGTGGACGTGGCGTAGATCGGCGGAACGACCGCGCCGGTCAGCGGGTCGGGCTCCTGACCTGCGTGAATCGCCAGGGTCTCAAAACCGTTGGTCATATGCCCCACGTTAACGGAAAGCGGCCCGCGATCCGTTCCCCGACGGACCGCGGGCCGAAGGCGGGGCCGTCCCCCGACTGCGCCCGCCCCGGGCCCGCGCGCCATGCCGCGCGGGCCACGTTCACGAAGGCTCAGGCTGCCTTGGGCGTGCTCGCCGTCCCGGCCGGGACGGCCGGAGCGGGCGCGGCGCTGAGCCGTACGACCTCCACGTCGATGTGGCGGCCACTGCCGCCCTCCGCGTCCTCCCCGTTGATACGGGAGAGCAGCACCGGGTCGGCAAGCGCGAGCAGCGCCGTGACGACCAGTCCCAACCCCAGCAGAACGAACCCGATGACAACCATGTCCTGTCCCCCTTCCGATGTCTCCAAGCTTCGCCGACCGGCACCCGCCGCCACCTCCGCTGAAGGGTTGGTCCGCCGGCCGCGGGGTCGGCCGATCGGTTGATACGAGTTGTCCGACTTCCGGCCTACTCTCATGGCGTGGGGGATTCGAAAGGCATCGTGTACTGGGTCCGGCGGCTGAGCGAGCTCGCGATGCTCGGCTGGCTCGGCATGATGCTGCTGCTCGACCTGGTCATCGCCGTGGGCGCCGGGGGGCTCCAGTGGCTCGTGCCGGGCTGCGGCGCGGCCGGGATCGCGGCCGTCGTGCTGCGCCGCCGCTACCGGGTCGAAGGCTTCTCCGCGGTGCTGGGGTTGTCCTTCGCCGTGTCGCTGGCCATCGGGTCGGTGGACGCGCCCGGCGCGCCCGGCATGGCGGAGACGGGTTCGCTGCTCATCCTCCTGATCGGCGTGCTGCGGCACGTGGAGCCGGTACGGCGGGCGGCCGTGCTGGCGTGCGCCGGGCTGATCGTGCTGATGGCCGAGTCGGCGGGGCGCGACTACCACTCGGCGGGGCTGGCGTTCGCGTTCCTGCTGTTCGCGAGCTGGTCGACGGCCGCGGGCATCGGCGGCTACCTCCGCTTCCAGCAGGAACGCCGTACGGAGGCCGTCCACTCGGTACGGCGGGCCGAACGCCTCGAACTGGCCAGGGAGCTGCACGACCTGGTCGCGCACCACATCACCGGCATCGTCGTCCAGGCCCAGGCCGCGCGTACGGTCGCCGAGAACAAGCCCGAGGCGGTGCTGCCCGCGCTCGACGCGATCGCCACGGCCGGGTCGGAGGCGCTGACCTCGATGCGGCGGATGGTCACCGTGCTGCGCACCGAGGACGAGGCGGGCCGCAAACCCGGCACGAGCCTGGCCGACCTGCGGATCCTGACCGAACGCTTCTCGGCCGAGGGGCCGAAGGTGGCGTTCGAGATCGGACAGGGCCTCGACGACCACACGTTGCCGCCCGAGGTGATGACCACGCTGCACCGGGTCCTGCTGGAGTCGCTCACCAACGTGCGCAAGCACGCCACCCGGGCCGCCTGGGTGGAGGCCGATCTGCGGCGGTACGAGCGGGTGGTCGTGTTGCGGGTGCGCAACTTCGGCTCGGCCGCCTCAGATCCGCGGGTGTCCCGGCTGGGCGGCGGGTTCGGGCTGGTCGGCATGGCCGAGCGGGTGGAGGCGCTGGGCGGCCGGCTCTACGCGGGCCCGTCCCCCGAGGGCCCCTGGGAAGTGATCGCCGAGTTCCCCCTCGCCTGAACCGGCAGCCTGCGCGAGGTGGTCGCCGAGTTGCTCCTCTCCTGCGGCGAAGGAGCGTTCGAAGGGGTGCTCGCCGAGGGCGGCGCGCAGTCTGGCGGTGATCCGGTCCACGTCGACGCGTTCCCCGGCGGGCAGGGGCGGGGGGACGGACCGCCTGATCGCCGCCGCCGTCCCGAGCGTCCTGGCCGCCTCCTCCAGCCGCTCAGGGCCCGCGATCGACAACGCGCCCGCCAGCCCCTCCAGGGCCAGCGCGACGGCCCGCGGGTCGCCCGTCGCGCGGGCGCACCCGTACCCCTCGCGCTGGCGGGACAGCGCGGTCTCCGCGTCGCCGCGCTGCTCGGCCACGAACCCCCACTCGGCCATCACGAACGCCACCCCGGGCGTCCCGCGCACCTTCCGCAGCCAGTCGAGCGCCGGCAGCAGGTACGACTCCGCCTCCTCGTACCGCCCCTGCCTGCGGGCGCTCATGGCCAGCCCGAGCAGCGCGTTCTCCTCCGCCGCCCGGTACGCCTGCGCCACCGCCAGCCGCCTGGCCCGCCCGTGGTAGTCGTCGGACCCCTCGTAGTCGCCCGCGAGCAGCGCGAGCCGCCCGAGCGCCGCCAGCTTGAACGACACGTCGAACCCCAGCCGCTCGGCCAGCCGCAACCCCTCCCGCCGCAGCCGGGCCGCCCGCTCGTAGTCGCCGCGGATCTCGGCCAGCCGGTCGAGGACGTCCATGGCCTCGACCTGCCCCCATTCGTCCCCCAGCTCCCGGAAGATCGCCAGGCCGCGTTCGCCGTCGCGTTCCATCGCCGCGAGCTCGCCGCGTCCCACGGCGAGCTTGGCCCGCAGGCACAGCGCCGCCGCCGTCCCCCACCGGTCCCCCAGCTCCTCGTACGCCTCCAGCGCCCGGCCCGCCGCCGCCCGGTGCGCCGCGTGGTCGCCGTACGCCCAGCGGGTGAAGCTCAGGAACCAGTCGGCCAGCGCGGCCCCCGCCCGGTCGAGCCCCGACCGGCGTACCGGCGGGGTGGGCTCGCCGAGCAGCAGCCCGATCCCGGCCAGCCACACCGAGGCCAGGGCCGCGGCGCTCTCCTCGCCGCCCGCCGCCAGCGCCGCCGCCAGCGACCTGCGGGCCTCGCGCAGCCTGCCGCGCAGGATCCAGTACCAGGCCAGCGCGTTGGCCAGGCGCAGGGCCTCGGGCCCGGACAGGGCCAGCCGGAGGTTGGCGCTCTCGGCGTCCAGCCGGTCCAGCCACTCGTGCTGGCGCGGGCCACGCAGCTCGGCGCGGGCGGCCAGCTCGGTGTAGTAGTGGGCGTGCCGTTCCCGCAGCAGGTCGTGCTCCCCGGCCTCGCGCAGCCGTTCGAGGCAGTAGGCGGTCACCGACTCCAGCAGCCGGTAGCGGGGACCGCGGGCCACCACGACCAGCGACCGGTCCACGAGCCTGGCCAGCACGTCGAGCACGTCCACGCCGGGCTCGGCGCAGACCGCCTCGGCGGCCTCCAGCGTGCAGCGGTCGGCGTGCACGGCCAGCCGCCGCAGCACGGCGCGCTCGTCGGCGGACAGCAGCTCCCAGCTCCAGTCGATGGTGGCCCGGAGCGTGCGCTGCCGGGCCGGGGCGTCCCGCATACCGGCGCTGAGCAGCCTGAACCGGTCGTCCAGCCGGGCGGCCAACTCCTGTACGCCGAGCGCGCGCACCCGCGTGGCGGCCAGCTCCAGGGCCAGCGGGATGCCGTCGAGCCGCCGGCAGATGACACCCACGGTCGGGCCGGGCTCGACGTCCGCACGGGCCGCGAAGAGCCGTACGGCGTCGGGTTCGGGCAGCGGGTGGACGACGCGGACCCGTTCGCCGGACACGCCCAGCGGCTCCTGGCTGGTGGCCAGCACGCGCAGGCCGGGCGCGGACCGCAGCAACACCGAGACCAGCGCGGCGACCTGCTCGACCAGGTGCTCGCAGTTGTCCAGCACCAGCAGCGCGTCCCGGCCCGCCAGCACCCCCGCCAGCCTGGACGGCAGCGGCACGGAGTCGTCGTCGCGCACGCCCAGCACGGCCGCCACCGCCTCGGCCACGTCCGCGGACGCGGCCAGCTCCACCAGCCACACCCCGTCGGCGAACCCACCCGGCCGGTCGCCGGGGACGTCGGAGGCGTCTGGGAAGGCGAGCCTGCGGGCCGCGGCGAGGGCGAGGCGGGTCTTGCCCACGCCGCCCGACCCCGTCAGCGTCACCAGCCGCGAGTCCGCCAGCAGGCCGATGACCTCGGCGAGGTCGGCGTCGCGGCCGATCAGCCCGGTGAGCGGGGCGGGCAGGTTGGAGGCGGACGGCGGCGGCGGAGGGCTCAGCCCCGGGTCCTGGCGCAGGATGGCCCCGTGCAGCGCGGCCAGTTCCGGCGACGGGTCGAGCCCCAGCTCCTCGGCCAGCCGGACACGCAACTCCTCGTACGCGGCCAGCGCCTCGCTCTGCCTGCCGCCGCGGTACAGGGCCTTCATGTGCGAGGCGCGCAGCCGTTCGCGCAGGGGGTGCCGGGCGACCAGGGCGGCGAGGTCGACGTCCGCGCCGAGCGCCAGGCGTACCTCGGCCTGCTCCTCCAGGGCCGACAGGCGCAGCTCCTCCAGCAGCGCGATCTCGGGCCGGGCGAACTCCTCGTCGGCGAAGTCGGCGTAGGCCGGGCCGCGCCACAGCGCGAGCGCCTGGTCGAGCTCGCGGGCCCGCTCGCGCGGGGCGGCGCCGCGGCGGTCGGCGAGGGCGCGGAAGCGGGCGGCGTCGGAGTCGTGGGCGGCCAGCCGGTACCCGGCGGGGCCGCGCAGGACCGCGGCGGGGTCGCCGAGCGCGCGGCGGAGCTGGGAGACGCGGGCCTGGAGGGTGCCGACGGGGTTGCGGGTGGGCCGGTCGCCCCACAGGTCGTCGATCAGCCGGTCGGCGGAGACCGGGCCGCCGCCGGCCGCCAGCAGGCCGGCGAGGAGCGCGCGGACCTTGGGCTCGGCGACGTGGATCTCCGCGCCGTCGTCCGTCCACGCGGCCAGCGGGCCGAGCACCCCGAATCGCACCATGCATCACCTAACCCGTAGCAGGCCGTAAGGATTTCCGTAGAGGGGTGCCGCAGGCTCCCTGTCATGACTCAGGTGACAGTTGTGGGACTCGGCCCGATGGGGTCGAAGATGGCCGAGACGTTCCTCGGCGCCGGTTTCGACGTGGCCGTGTGGAACCGTACGGCGAGCAAGACAGAACCGCTGGTCGTCCGGGGCGCCAGACGTGCGGCCTCGGCCGCGGACGGCGACCTCCTGGTGATCAGCCAGATCGGCTACCAGGCCATGTACGACAGCCTCGGCGAGGCGAGGCTGGACGGGAAGGTGCTGGTCAACCTCAGCTCCGGCACCCCGGAGGAGCTGCGCGCGGCGGCCCGCTGGGTGGCCGGGCGGGGCGGCACGCTCATCACCGCCGGGATCATGGTCCCGCCCCCGGGCATCGGGCAGCCGGGCGCCTACTCCTTCTACAGCGGCCCCAAGGACGTGCTCGACCGGCACGCCGCGACGCTGGAGGCCCTCGGCGGCATCACGTACGTGGGCGCCGACGAGGGCCTGGCGATGATGTACTACCAGTCGCTGCTGCTGATCTTCTGGTCGAGCCTGACCAGCCAGATGCACGCCATGGCGATGTTGCACACGGCCGGGGTCTCCCCGCTGGAGTTCCTCCCGTTCGTCCGGGAGACCTTCACCCAGCTCGGCGGCGACGGCGTGATGGGCTTCGCCACGATCCTGGCCGAGGAGTTCGCCGCCGGGACCTACCCCGGCGAGCTGAACTCCCTGGACATGCAGCTCGCCGGCATCGGCCACGTGGTGCACGCGCTGCGCGAGGCCGGCGTCGAGAGCACGGTGCCGGACGCGCTGCGAAGGCTCTTCGAGCGCGCCGCCGCCGAGGGGCGGGGCCACGAGGGCCTCGGCACCGTGATCGAATCGATACGGAAGCCCTGATCAGTGGTTGGCGAGGAAGGCGAGCAGGTCCTGCCTGGTGATCAGCCCGGCGGGCTTGCCGTCCTCCAGCACGACCGCCGCGTCGGCCTTCTCCAGCTCCTCGACGGGGCGCGCGACGGGTTCGCCGCTGCCGATCGTGGGTAGCGGCGCCGACATGTGGTCGGAGATCGGGTCGTCCGAGGCGAGCCTGCCGTGGTAGAGGGCCTCCAGGAGGTCGCGCTCGACGATGGAGCCGATCACCTCGGCCGCCATGACGGGCGGCTCCTCCTTCATGACCGGAAGCTGGGACACCGAGTACTCGCGCATGATCGAGATGGCCGTGCCGACCGACTCGTGCGGGTGGGCGTGCACGAACTCCGGCAGTCCCGGCCCCTTGCGCGCCAGTACGTCGCCGACCAGGCCCTCGTCCGAGCTCGTCGTCAGGAAGCCGTAGTCGGCCATCCAGTCGTCGTTGAAGATCTTCGACAGGTAGCCGCGGCCGCCGTCGGGCAGCAGCACGACCACCACGTCGTCGGGCCCCGCGTTGGCCGCCACCTGCAGCGCCGCCACCACGGCCATGCCGCACGAGCCGCCGACGAGCAGCCCCTCCTCACGGGCGAGCCGGCGGGTCATGGTGAAGGAGTCCTTGTCGGACACCGCGATGATCTCGTCACAGATCCCGGTGTCGTACGTGGCCGGCCAGATGTCCTCACCGACGCCCTCGACCAGGTACGGACGGCCGGAGCCACCGGAGTAGACCGAGCCCTCGGGGTCGGCCCCGATGATCTTCACCCGGCCGCCGGAGACCTCCTTGAGGTAGCGGCCGGTGCCGCTGATCGTGCCGCCGGTGCCGATGCCCGCCACGAAGTGCGTGATGCGGCCGTCGGTCTGCTCCCACAGCTCGGGACCGGTCGAGTGGTAGTGGGAGTCGGGGTTGTTGACGTTGGAGTACTGGTCGGGCTTCCAGGCGTTGGGGATCTCCCGGGCCAGCCGGTCGGAGACCGAGTAGTAGGACTCCGGGTGGTCGGGCGAGACGGCCGTCGGGCAGACCACGACCTCGGCCCCGTACGCGCGCAGCACCGCGATCTTGTCCTGGGCCACCTTGTCGGGCACCACGAACAGGCACCGGTAGCCCTTCTGCTGGGCCACGATGGCCAGGCCCACGCCGGTGTTGCCGGAGGTCGGCTCCACGATGACCCCGCCGGGCCGCAGCGCGCCCGAGGCTTCGGCGGCCTCGATCATGCGCACCGCGATGCGGTCCTTGACCGAACCGCCGGGATTGAAGTATTCGACCTTGGCCAGCACCTGGGCGGAGATCCCCGCCGTGACCTTGTGCAGCCGGACGAGCGGAGTGTTCCCCATGAGATCGACCAGGGAATCGTAAACGCGCACCGAGGTGTTCACCTTCTTTGCCGAAGCTTGATCAGCTTGCCCGAGGCCGAGATCCATTGGGGGTGGCAGGCCCTCGGCTAGTTTTCAAGCAAACGCTACCGCCGAGTTCGACCGGGAGGGCACTACGTGGTCTGGGCAGCAGGCATGGCACGTGCGGCCAGGAGGATCGCCATGGCGGCCGCGCTCGGCGGCGGCGGGCTGACGGCTCTCGGAGCCACGGCGTACGGCCTGCTGATCGCCGAAGGACTGCTCGCGCGCAAGGCCATCGGCCGACCCCACGGTCTGGACGGACCGCCCTCCGACGGCGTCTACGGCGATTTCCCCGGAATCCCCCTCAAACTGGCCATGCTCGGCGATTCCACATCGGTGGGCCTGGGCATGACCGATCCCAGCCACACGCCCGCCGTGCTGCTCGCCAACGGCGTGGCCTCGGTGGCCGAGCGCCCGGTGCACCTGCTCGTGGCGGGCAAGTCGGGCGCCCCCTCGGCGGAGCTGGGCGAGCAGGTGGACGCCGCCCTGGCCCTGCGCCCCGACGTGGCGGTGATCTTCGTGGGGGCCAACGACATCATCACGCAGACGTCGCCGGCCACCGCCGTGCGTCACCTGGCCAAGGCGGTGCGGCGGCTGCGCGAGGCGGGCGTCGAGGTGGTCGTCGGCACCTGCCCCGACCTCGGCACGGTGCGGCCCATCGCCCAGCCGCTGCGCTGGGTCACCCGGCGGTGGAGCCGCCAGCTCGCCGCCGCCCAGACCGTCGCCGTCGTGGACGCGGGCGGCCGTACGGTGGCGTTCGCCGACGTTCTGGGCCCGGAATTCGATACGAATCCGACAGAAATGTTCGGACCGGATCGTTTCCATCCATCTGACCGAGGTTACGCGCAGGCCGCTTACGCGGTGCTACCGTCGGTGTGCGCTGCGTTGGGGCTGTGGCCTGAGCCGCGACCCGCGCGGGGCGAAGGACTCCAACCGATCTATCTTGCGGCGGCAACGGCCGCGGAGGAGCCCGGCACCGAGGTCACCGCGACCCGGGTCGACGGACGGGCGACGGGCCTGCACGGCAAATGGGCCACGCTGTTCCGCCGGCGGCTCGGCGAGACACCTTCCGACGCTTAGCGCGTCCGGCGGGTGGCTCGACCACGCCTGATCACGGTCACCCTCCGAGCCCGAGCCGTCACTCCACGTCCTCTTTGGAGTGAATTGTCTGTGCTCCGGCCCCTCACGAAACCTTCTCTGGCCCTCGCGGGCATCCTCGCCCTGACGGCCTGCTCCGACAGCGACGCCGCCACGGCGAACTTCCCCTCCTGGCAGAACACCCAGGTCAACGCGGTCAGCCGGATCGTGTCCGCGGCCGGCGTGGTCACCACGACCTCCATGAAGCCCGACGGCACGCTGGAGACCGTGGCGCTCGGCCGCGACGACGGGCGGCGCCTGTGGGCCTACCCGGCCACCATGGCCGGCCGCCTGCCCGGCATGGGCGTCCCGGCCCCCGCGATCGTGGAGACGGCCAAGGGCCAGGGGGTGATCGTGGCGCTCGACCCGGCCAGGAAGGGCCGCTGGAACGCCACCCTCGTCGCCCGCGACGCCCGGTCCGGGGTGCAGAAGTGGTCCAGGCCGATGCACTCCACGTTCGGCCCGCAGCGCTGCGGGCCCTACCTGTGCCTGTCCGAGCACACGGCCCTGACCCACGCCCGCATGGTGGTGCTCGACCCGGCCACGGGCCGGGTGATGTGGCGCCTGCCCGGCATCTCCGAGGTCGAGTGGTCCGACCCCGAGCGGGTCCTGCTGCTGCGGATGGCCGCCAACCCCATGATCGAGTCGTACGACGTCAAGACCGGCAAGCTCCAGTGGCAGCAGCCGATCGAGCAGGCGCTCGGGCCGGGCATCGACCTGTCGGGCGGATGGGCGTTCGGTTCGACCGGCGACAACCTGGTCGGCTACGTCGCCCCCTACACCAACCCCCAGACCAAGCAGGTCTCCACCTTCGGGTTGTTCTCCATCAGGATCGGCGACGGCACGGTCAACTGGATGCGTCCCTCGGTCGTACGCGTCTATCCCAGCGGCAGCCCCGGCTACGCGCCCGTCGTCCGGCCGGTCGACCGCCGGGGCGCCTACGGCGGGTTCGCCAGGCTCGACTCCGAGACCGGCCGGGTGGTCGGCCAGATCACCGCCGCCGACGTGCCGGGCTCGGGCTGGTGGCTGGCCTTCCCCGACCGCATGGACAAACTGGGCTTCCTCAAGCACGACGCCAAGGGCAGCGCCTTCAACCTGGCCTCCGGCAAGGCCGCGCGGGTGGACGAGGAGCGCGGCTGGTCCTTCTGCGTCACCGACCCCAAGCCGCTCCCGCTGCGCGCCCAGGCCCCCGGCTTCTACTCCACGGCCGCCATCTGCGAGTACGACCTGGCCACCGGCAAGCGGGTCTCGCCGATGAGCGCCCCGCCCCCGTGGTTCACCGGCAGCCAGGACGGCTGGCGCCTGTGGCGGGACGAGAAGGGCGCCGTGCACGCCGTCAACGACCACACCGCCACCGCGCCCGGCATGTACGGCTGACCCCGGGCCCCCAGGCGCTTGCGAGGAGGACTGGAATATAGTTCTAATATCAGCGCCGGACACAAGGAGGGGCCATGCCCGAGGCAGTCATCGTCGCAACCGCGCGTTCCCCGATCGGACGAGCCTTCAAGGGGTCGCTCAAGGACATCCGTCCCGACGATCTGACCGTACAGATGATCCAGGCGGCGCTGGCCAAGGTGCCCCAGCTCGATCCGAACACGATCGACGACCTCATGCTCGGCTGCGGCCTGCCGGGCGGCGAGCAGGGCTTCAACATGGCCCGGGTGGTGGCGGTCCTGCTCGGGCTCGACACCGTGCCCGGCACGACCGTCACCCGCTACTGCTCCTCCTCGTTGCAGACGACGCGGATGGCCTTCCACGCGATCAAGGCGGGTGAGGGTGACGTGTTCGTCTCGGCCGGCGTCGAGACCGTCTCCCGCTTCGCCAAGGGCAACTCCGACTCGCTGCCCGACACCCACAACCCGCTCTTCCTCGACGCGCTCGCCCGTACGAAGAAGGCGGCCGAGGGCGGCCGGACCTGGCACGACCCGCGCGCGGACGGCGCCGTGCCCGACATCTACATCGCCATGGGCCAGACCGCCGAGAACCTGGCCCAGCTCAAGGGCGTCAGCCGCCGCGAGCAGGACGAGTTCGGCGTACGCTCCCAGAACCTGGCCGAGAAGGCGCTGGCCGACGGGTTCTGGCAGAAGGACATCACGCCCGTCACGCTCCCCGACGGCACCGTGGTCAGCAAGGACGACGGCCCCCGGGCCGGCACCACGTACGAGGGGGTGGCCGGGCTGAAGCCGGTGTTCCGCCCCGACGGCACGGTCACCGCAGGCAACTGCTGCCCGCTCAACGACGGCGCGGCGGCCGTGATCATCATGAGCGACGTCAAGGCGGCCGAGCTGGGCATCACGCCGCTGGCCAGGATCGTCAGCACCGGCGTCAGCGGGCTCTCGCCCGAGATCATGGGCCTCGGGCCGGTGGAGGCCTCGAAGCAGGCGCTGTCGCGGGCCGGGATGGCGATCGAGGACGTCGACCTCGTGGAGATCAACGAGGCGTTCGCGGCGCAGGTGATCCCGTCGTACCAGGACCTCGGGATCGAGCTCGACCGGCTCAACGTCAACGGCGGGGCCATCGCCGTGGGGCACCCGTTCGGCATGACGGGGGCGCGCATCACCTCGACGCTGATCAACAGCCTGCGCCACCACGACAAGAGCATCGGCCTGGAGACGATGTGCGTGGGCGGCGGCCAGGGCATGGCGATGGTGCTGGAGCGTCTGTCCTAGACCGGTGCCGCGAGCGGCCAGGCGCGTCCGTACGGGCGTGCCGGGCCGCTCGTGTCGTTCCGGGTCAGCCCTGGCGGTCCGGGCCCGCCTGGAGCGGGGTGACGCGGACGATGACGCGGCGGTCGCGGACCATGGCCTCGCGGTAGGCGTCCCAGTCGGGGTGCTCGCCGGAGATGTCGCGGTAGTAGGCGACGAGCTGGTCCATCGCCTCCGGCAGCGAGACGATCTCGGCCGTGCCGTCCACCTGGAGCCACTCCCCGAAGAAGCCGTCGGCGAGGACGCAGAGGGAGACGTGGGGATCACGGCGGATGTTGTGCACCTTCATCGCCGTCTCGCGGGTGCTGATCACGATGTGACCGCCGGCCACGCCCGCCAGCACCGGTGACATCTGCGGGTGCCCTCCGCGACGACTGGTGAGCAGGACTGCGTGGTGGTTGGTCTCGATGAAGCCGAGTGCCTTGTCCAGATCCATGTGTTCATGATGACGCGCCCGTGCTCGACGCACGGGCGCGGGATGGGGAAGGGCTCTACATCATGCCCATCCGGGTACGGCGGTGCCGCTCGTGCTCCAGCACGATCGCGGCGGCGTAGCCGTGGGTCAGCCCGTGCTCGTCGGCGAGCCAGTTGGCCCGCTCGTCGCACCTCAGGAAAGCCGGGCCGTTGTCGATGGCTTGGAACCACTCGGGGAGTTCGCGTCCCGTTATCGTGGGGACCCTTGCGATGAGCTTCGTCTGCGTCTCCGGTGAGTGGTTCAAGGACATGGGCACCTCCGCGGATTAAGGTCCTTTGCTCGACACTGCAACACCGCGGTGCGAATGGCAACCCCTCGGCCCGGCATCATTTTGTGACGGCAGGTAGATTTCCGGTCGCACAAAGAGAGGGCCCCGCCGTGACGGCGAGGCCCCCTGGAGGTGAACGGTCAGTCGTCGCCGGTGAAATAGCTGATGAAGCGCAGCACCTCGAGGTAGATCCAGACCAGGCTCAGCGTGAGGCCGAACGCGCACTGCCAGGCGAACTTCTCCGGAGCGCCCTGGCGCACGCCCTGCTCGATCGCGTCGAAGTCGAGGAGCAGGAAGAAGCAGCCGACCAGGATCATGACGATGCTGAAGATCCAGCCGATCGGGCTGTCGGTGCGCAGGCCGAGCCCGACGCCGTTGAAGATCCCGACGATCAGGTTGACCAGCACCAGCCCGACCACCGCGATGGCGGCCGCCATGCCGAACTTGACCAGCTTGGGCGTGACGCGGACGACCCGCAGCGAGTAGACGGTCAGCACCGCGCCGAAGGCGAAGGCCGTGCCGAGCACCGCCTGGAGGACGATGCCGCTGATGGCCCCCTCGAAGACCTGGCTGATCTTGCCGAGGAACACGCCCTCGAACACCGCGTAACCCAGGATGAGGGCCGGGTTGGCGCTCTGGGTGAACGAGGCGATCAGGCCGAGGATCAGGGCCACGACGGCGGCGCCGATGGCCACCCCCGGCGGCACGTTGAGCATCCAGGCCGCGGCGGCGGCCACGACCAGCGCGCCCAGGGTGAGGAAGCCCCGGACCACGACGTCGTCGAGGGTCATCGCCCGGTGGGCGGGCGGGGCGGGGGGTGCGTACGACGGGGCGTCGTACATGTTCCGCAGCGTGTCGGGCGACGGGGCCGGCCCGGCCCATCCCGCGTGCTGCTGACGCGACCTGCTGAAAACGGGGTTCTTGCTCTCCATCGCTGCCTCCTGTGGCGCCGAGCCTACGGGGCCTGGCGGCACCTAGGTCAACTCACGCTCAGATCGAAGTACGGGGGGACTTCGGCAGCGAGGACAACGAACGCGGTCCAGGGGAAGTTCCCAAGGTCACCGGGCCCGTGCCCGGAGGGTGCCGGGCCGGCCGCGAAGAAGTCCGGGGCGGCCAATTGAAACCGGGTTCTGTTGGGTTTCGTGATGAAAACGGAATCTTCCGGATGCCCCTCCACATCGGGTCTTCCCGGCAAACCACTGGAAGCATTGTGTGACGGGCTGACAACAGTAGTGAACCGGCGGATGCGACAAGACGCTTCACTCGGAGAAAACCCCAGGTCGGGGACACTTAAGAATGGTGCCCCCGGCGGGATTCGAACCCGCACTACAACCCTTTTAAGGGGTTTGCCTCTGCCATTGGGCTACGGGGGCGCCGCAATCATACGAAACGGACCATGCTTCCGAGGAGCACAACTTCGCATCAGGCGTCACAACTGTGAAGTCTGCGGTGAAGTGATAGGGCTCCCGGCACTCTGTCCAAGAAGAGTAGACCGTCCAGATGGTCCAGTTGGTGCTGAATGCAGCGGGCTTCGAAGGCGTCCGCCTCGATGATGACCAGCTCCCCCGTGCCCGGCAAATGCCCACGTACGGTGATACGTGTCGCCCGGCGTACGTCCGCCGTGAGCTCCGCGATGGACGCGCACCCCTCGCGCCCGCCGTCCCAATGGGCGGCCCTCGTGAGCCGAGGGTTGATCAGGACGAGCTCTCCGGCCCACGACCGGGCACGGGGGTGGCTCCAGGCGTTGAAGGCGATCAGCCGCCAGCTCAGGCCGATCTGGGGGGCGGCTAGCCCGGTGACGGCGGTACGGCCGCGCAGGGTGGCGAGGAGATCGGCGGCGGCGGTCACCACCTCGGGGGCCGCCGGGTCCACCGGCTCGGCCTTGGCCGACAGGGCCGGGTGGGGTGCGCCGAGCACCCGCCGCGGGGTGCCTCTGGCGCCGCTCACAGCAGGTCCGGCTCGACGGGACGGAAGGTGATCTCCGAGTCGAGCCCGGCGCCGACGGCCGCCAGCCTGCGCATGAGGGCGGCGACGTCCACGTGCTTGGGCAGTTCGACGTCGGCGATGAGCACGTAGAGGCGGCCGGTGAGCCGGGTGCTCATGCCGGTGATGTTGCCCTTGTCGGCGGCGAGCACGGCGCTGACGGCCGAGATGATGCCCGGCCGGTCGGGGCCGTGCACGGTGAGGACGTAGCCGAGGCCGCCGCCGTCGTCGCAGAAGTGCCGCCGCGCCTCCACGGCCGAGGCGGAGACCACCAGGTCGGGGGCGCGCAGCCGTTTCATCAGCTCGGCGGGGTCCAGGTCGCCGGAGACCAGCAACATCATCGCCACGTGGCCGCCGAGCAGCGTCATGGTCGAGTCCTGGATGTTCGCCCCGCAGTCGGCGAGCGAACCGGTGACGGCGGCGATCACGCCGGGCCGGTCCACGCCGAGCACTGTCACCGCTGAGAGCCCCACCCCTGGTACCCCTTCCGCATCGCGTTCAGGAGTGCCGAAAACGCCCCGGCGATGTTCGCCGGGGCGCTGCCGTACCTGGGCTAGCGGCGGGTCGTCGCCACCGCGGCCCTGAAGCCGTCGCGCGGATGTTCCATCTCACCCAGCGAGATGGTCTCTCGCTTGAAGAACAGGGCCAGGGTCCAGTCGACGACGACGCGGACCTTGCGGTTCAGCGTCGGCACCCGCGACAGATGGTAAGTGCGGTGCATGAACCACGCAGGGAAACCGCGCAGCTTCACGCCATAGACATTGGCGACGCCTTGGTGCAGGCCCAGACCGGCGACCGATCCGACATATTTGTGGCGGTAATCGACCAGTTGCTCGCCACGCAGGTGACGGACGATGTTGTCGGCCAGCACCTTGGCCTGGCGGACGGCGTGCTGGGCGTTGGGCGCGCAGTACTGGCCCGGGTTCGTCACGTCGGGCACGCCCGCCGCGTCGCCGGCGGCGAAGGCGTCGCGGGTGCCGGCGACGGTCAGCGCGGCGGTGGCCTTGATCCGGCCACGCTCGTCCAGGGGCAGGTCGCTGTCGTTGACCACCGGGCTCGGCTTGACGCCCGCGGTCCACACCAGGGTCTCGGCGTCGAACTCCGTGCCGTCGCTGAGCACGACGTGGCCGCCCTCGCACGACTCCAGCCTGGTGTCCAGCTTGACCTCGATGCCGCGCTCGCGGAGCTGCTCCAGCGTCCACTTGCCCATCTCGGGGCCCACCTCGGGCAGGACCCGGTTCGTGGCCTCGACGAGGACCCAGCGCAGGTCGGCAGGGCCGATGTTGCGGTAGTAGCGCGTGGAGTCCTTGGCCATGTCCTCCAGCTCGGCCAGCGCCTCCACGCCCGCGAAGCCGGCGCCGACCACGACGAACGTGAGCGCCCTGCGCCGCACCTCGGGGTCCTCGGTCGACTCGGCCACGTCGAGCAGGTGCAGGACGCGGTTGCGCAGCGCGATGGCCTCGCCGACGGTCTTGAACCCGATGCCGATGTCGGTCAGGCCGGGGATCGGCAGCGTACGCGAGATCGACCCGGCGGCCATCACGATCACGTCGTAGGCCACCTGGCGCGGCTCGCCCTCGGCGGGCTGGAAGGTGACGACGCGCTCGGCGTGGTCGACCTTGGTGACCGTGCCGTTGAGTATGCGCACCTTGGGCAGGATCCGGCGCAGCGGGGCCACCATGTGCCGGGGCGAGAGGTTACCCGCCGCCGCCTCCGGCAAGAACGGCTGGTAGGTCATGTAGGACTGGGGGTCGATGATCGTGATGCGCGCCTCGCCGCCACGCAGCTCGCGGTGGAGTTTGCGTTGCAGTCTGAGCGCTGTGTACAGGCCGACGTACCCGCCGCCGACGATCAAGATGTGCTTGTTCATCCTGAGGCCCCATCCCTCGTGGAATGCTTGTGAAAGCATTCACAAGCTTACGTCCGGGCCTCTCGGAGAGTCCAATCCGGGGGTGGTGGGACACGTCACACGGCCAGTGACCTGGCCCTGAGGAAGACGTCGTCCAGCATTTGGGCGGTGACGCGGCCGGTGAAGGTGTTCTGCTGGCTCGGGTGGTAGCAGCCGATCAGCGTGACAGGGGCGGCGTCGTGGCGGACCTCGACCACGACGCCGTGCCCGAAGGCGGGCCGCGTCCGGGGCAGTTCGTAGCCGGCGTCCTTGAGCGCGGGCCACATGGCCTGCCAGGCGAAGCCGCCGAGCGCCACCACCGCCCGTACGCTCGGCGCGACCAGCGCGATCTCCCGTGCCATCCACGGGAAGCAGGTGGCCTTCTCCTCGGGCGTGGGCTTGTTGGCCGGGGGCGCGCAACGCACCGACGCGACGACCCTGGTGTCGATGAGCTCCTGGCCGTCGCCCGCGTACGTGCTGGTCTCCTTGGCCGCCAGGCCGCAGCGGTGGAGCGAGGCGAACAGCCAGTCGCCGCTGCGGTCGCCGGTGAAGATGCGGCCGGTCCTGTTGCCCCCGTGGGCCGCCGGCGCCAGGCCGACCAGCAACACCTTCGGCCGCTCGGCCCCCCACCCCGGGACGGGACGGCCCCAGTACGTCTCGTCCGCGAACGCGCGCCGCCTCACCCGCGCGACCTCCTCGCGCCACTCCACCAGACGCGGGCAGGCCCGGCAGACGGACTGCGCGGCCGTGAGCTCCGCGAGGGTGCTGCTGGTGGCGGCGAGGCGGCGCACGTCCGCGGGGTTCTGGGCCACCGGCGTGTCAGGGGTGGCGGGGTCGCCTGGCCAGCCGGTGCCGGGAGGTACGAAGCTCATGACACCGATGGTGCCCGATCACCTGGTCCGCGACGGCACGGGCGTGGCGGACGGCTCACCCGAAGGCCCGGCAGAGGGCCCGCCTGAGGGCGCGGCCGACGGCAGGCCGGTGGGGACCGGGGTCGCGGTCGGGCAGGTGGACGGCGTGGCCTTGGACGTGCCGTCGTCGGCGAACATCTCCTCCTGCTGGACCAGCGGCAGCGGGTAGCGGTTGAGCACCGGCTCGCCGCACGACCGGTCGACCGTGAAGCCGTGCTCCTCGGGGGCGACCGTGATCGGGTTGCCGTCCTGGTCGTAGAGGTAGACGTCGGTCAGCGGGCTGCCGTCCTTGGCGTACGGCTTGATGTTGTAGAAGCCGAGGCTGCCCCCGACCAGCATCACGTCGGCCGGCGTCGACATCGCGACCGGCTGCTCGCGCCCGTCGGAGGCCTCCGCCATGCCGACGAGCAGCGCCAGCGCCGCGACCAGGTTGACGCCCGTCGCCAGCAGCGCGGCGAACCGCCCGCCGCCGGCCCGGCCGAACCACACCGAGACCCACACGGCCGCCGCCACGAGCGCCCACTCGGCCAGGTTGCCCGGGACGAGGCCGCCGCGGGCCGTGATCGCCAGCAGCAGCATGGCCAGCAGGTAACCGCGCAGCACCCACCAGCCGGGCCGCAGCTCCGGCAGGAAGGCCACGAGCCTCTGGTACGGCTTCTGGCGCAGCAGCGCGGCATGCGCCCGCGCCGCGTACTCGCGGGGCCGCCGGCGGCGCTTCTGGCGGCTCTGGGGACGGCCCCCGTAGGCGGCCACCAGCTCGTCGGCGTAGGCCGCGGGCGGCCCGAGCCGATCCTCCAGCGGCAGGTCGGACTCGGCGGCGATCTCGGCCAGATGGTCGTCGAGGTCCTCGATCAGCTCCTCGCGGTCAGGGTGATCCGCCAGGGCGTCGCGGACGGCCTGCGCGTACTGTTCCGGCGTGGTCATGCGTGCCCCTCCTTGAGCAGGGAATCCATGGTGGCCGCGAACGAGGTCCACCGCTTGGCGGAGGCGGCGTACATGGTGCGGCCGACCTCGTTGAGGCCGTAGTACTTGCGGTGAGGGCCCTCGTCGGAGGCCACGACGTAGGAGTTGAGCGCGCCGGCCTTGAACAGGCGGCGCAGCGTGCCGTAGACGGAGGCGTCGCCCACCTCTTCCAGGCCCGCCTCCCTGAGCCTGCGCACGACGTCGTAGCCGTAGCCGTCGCGCTCGTCGAGCACGGCCAGGACGGCCAGGTCGAGCACGCCCTTGAGCAACTGGCTGCTATCCACGCGAAGCAGAGTACTGTGCAATGCACAGTAGTGGCAACAAGAGAACCGGGCGGCTCCCGTAAGGGTGCCGCCCGGTCACATGATCAGCCTAGGCGGCGGCCGGAGCCGGGCAGGTCGCCGAGTAGTTGGCGACGCCCGACGAGGCGGCGTTCGGGCTGACGACGACGAGCTCGATGGTGCCCTTCGTCTCCTTGCTGTTGTGCGTGCCACCGACGCCCCAGGTCACGGCGAGGTCGCCGTTGACCTGACGCTCCAGGACGTTGACGTCCTTGACGCCGTTGACCACCCAGTAGTACTTGACGGTGGTCGGGCCGGTGCTGTGCAGGGTGGCCGAGAAGTCCACGCCGGGACCACGGTTGTCCTTGCACATGTCGTTGCGGGTGCCGGAGACCGACACGGCCGACACGGACGCGGTGGGCTTGGGAGCCTCGCACGCCGCGTACGACTGCGTGATCGAGTCGCTGTTGTTCGGCCCGGTGACCGTCAGGGTGATCTTGCCACCCTTGGCCGCCTCGCCGGTCAGCGCCCGCTCAGGGAGCTCGACGGTCTTCGAGCCGCTGGTCGAGAAGTCGCTCTCGCCCTTGAGCACGGACTCGCCGTTGACCGCCCAGGTCCACTGGACCCGAGCCGGGCCGGTCGCGTTCACGTTGGCGTGCGCGCCGACCTTGCAGCCGATGTTGTTGGTGGCGGTCACCAGGTCGGTGGCCGAGACCTTGACAGCGGGAGCGGGGGTCGAGTCCTTGCACCACACCTTGTAGTAGGCGCGGTTGGACAGAGCGTCGTCAGGGCCGACGATCTCCAGCTGCGCCCAGCCGCGCTGGCTGTGACGCGGGGAGATGCCGAAGCCGACCTTGCGCTTGCTCCAGACCTTGACCTTGCCGTGGTCGACGACGTCGCCGTTCAGGATCCAGCGGTAGCGGACCCAGGTCGGCTGGTTGACGCTGATCAGACCGGTGAAGTCGATCTTGTCACCCGGGGTGCAGGGACCGGCGTAGGAGGACGGGTCGGCCCAGGCGCGCGCCGAGACAGACACGTCCTTGTCCGTACGGACGCCTCCGAGGTCCACACACGAGACCGAGAAGTAGCCCTTCTTGGACGTGACCTTCTTCGGACCGAGGACCTGGACGGCCTCCCAGCCCTTGACGTCACCCTTGAAGGTCACCGACTCCTTGACGGTGACCGACTTGGTGCCGTGGCCCTTGAGCTTGACCACCTGGACCTTGCCCTTGGAACCGTCACCGTGGAGCCAGCGGTAGGCAAGTTCGGTCTTGCCCTTGACGGGAACCTTGATCTTGGCCGAGAAGTTGACCTTGACCGGGCAGGAACCCTGGTAGTCCTTCGACGAGGCCGCCGGAGCGGTGACCGACACCTTGGCCGACTTGGCGCCGGAGGCCGTGGTGGCCTTGCCCGCCGCGGCCGCGGTCGCCGCCTGCGCGGGGCTGGCGACCAGACCCGCTGCCATGGCGGCCAGCACAGCGGCAGAGGCGCCGAACGCCGCCGCCTTACGTGCTAACCCAACAGACATCATGTGAGAGTGCTCCATTCCGTGAGGGAAAAGACGCGCTCGGGAACGGTCGCCACGCCGTCACCTTCCGTGCACAGCGAAATGGCAAAGCCCCCGTTTTGCACCTTTACCTAATCACAATACTGATTGCACCCTCAACACAGGACATAGATCGGAAATGTCCGGATTTGGCGATACCTATCGCGCGAGGGACCAGGCGATGCCGTCCAAGATGTCGTGCTCGCTAACCACGACCTGCGTAAACGCGAAACGGCGCACGATCCGGTCAAGAATAAGCGCACCGGCACCTATCACGTCAACTCGTCCAGGGTGCATGACCGGGACCGCCGCGCGATCACCATGGGTCATCGCGAGCAACCGCCGCGTCACCTCGTGGACCTGACCGGCGGAAATCCTTGAGTGGTGAATACGCCCGGAGTCGTAGGCGGGCAGGTCGAGCGCGATGCCCGCGATCGTCGTCACCGACCCCGCCAGGCCCACCAGCGTGTGCGCCCGCTCGACGGGCACCGCCTCCGCGACCCGGTCGAGGGCCGCCTCGATGTCGGCGACGACGGCCTCCAGCGCCGGGGCGGGCGGCGGGTCGCCGGCGTCCCGCAGGTGCCGCGCGGTCAGGCGTACGCAGCCGATGTCCACCGACAGCGCCGCCTCGGCGTGCTCGGTGCCGACCACGAACTCCGTGGAGCCACCGCCGATGTCCACCACCAGGTAGGGGGGCAGCGGGCCCTGCGGCAGCTCGGTCTCCGGCGAGATGCGCAGCAGGCCCCTGGTCGCCCCCGTGAACGACAGCTCGGCCTCCTCCGCCCCCGTCACGACCTCGGGCGCCACGCCGAAGATCTCGCGTACGCCGTCGACGAACTCCTGCCGGTTGCCGGCGTCGCGGGTCGCGCTCGTGGCCACCACCCTGGTCGCCACCGCGCCGTGCCGGTCGATCAGCTGCCGGTAGGAGCGCATCGCCTTGAACGTACGCTCCAGCGCGTCGGGCGCCAGCATGCCGGTGCGGTCGACCCCCTGGCCCAGGCGGACGATCTCCATCCGCCGCTCGACGTCGTCCAGCGTGTCGTCGAGGACGTCGGCGATCAGCAGGCGCACCGAGTTGGTGCCGCAGTCGATGGCGGCTACACGCATGGTCCGTCACTCCACCACTCGGGGAGCGCCTCCAGCGCCTCCCTGCCGAACGGGTTGCTCCCCGGCACCGCCAGCTCGTGCGCGACCAGGGCGTGCAGGCACTTCACGCGCAGCGGCATGCCGCCGGTGCTCTGCATGTCGCGCGGCAGCGGCTCCATGCCCTCGTCCTGTGCCGCCTTGTCGCGTCTTGCGACGTAGTCGTCGTGGGCGGCCTGGTAGGCGGCCGCCAGGTCGGGGTCGGTCGCCAGCCTGGCCTGCATCTCGCGCATCAGGCCCGAGCCTTCGAGCGTGCCGATGGCCGAGGCCGCCTTGGGGCAGGTCAGGTAGTACAAGGTCGGGAACGGCGACCCGTCGGGCAGTCGCGGCGCGGTCTCCACCACGTCGGGGTTGCCGCACGGGCAACGGTGAGCCACCTCGCGCAGCCCTCTGGGCGGACGGCCGAGCTGCCGCTGAACCGCCTCGACGTCATCACTTTCCACTGCTCTCCACCGCTCTGCGGCCCGTGCCCTTGTCGGCCGCCTCCACCGACTCCCACAGCGTCTGGTACCACGGGGGCACCTCGACCGGCTGCTTCACGGCCGCCTGCTCCTTGCCCTGCTCGGGCTCCATCACCACATAACACTTCTCGCCGGGGCCGCAGAAGTGCAGCCGCTCCTTCGCGGTGCGCTTGATCCAGTTGGGATCGTCGCTCTGCCGGTCGCGGGCCAGCAGCGCCTGCCGTTCGGCCTCGACCCTGGCCTTCTCCGCCTGCAGCTCGGAGATGCTGCGGCGCAGGCTGATGTACTCGCGCACAGGGTAGGCCAGGCTCATCGCGATCGCGCAGACCACGATCGCGAGGATGGCGGCCCGCCCGGTCAGCTGCGGCCTCTTCGCCAATGCTGCACACCCCCTTCGACGTACGGCTCGCGGCGCTCAGCCCTTCCCAGGCCGCGAGCCGTCAGTCGAAACTAGCGCCGGAACCGCGGAAAAGCCGCGCGACCCGCGTAGCGGGCGGCGTCGTCCAGAAGCTCCTCGATGCGCAGCAACTGGTTGTACTTGGCCACCCGGTCGGACCGCGCCGGGGCGCCGGTCTTGATCTGACCGCAGTTGACCGCCACCGCCAGGTCGGCGATCGTGGTGTCCTCGGTCTCGCCGGAACGGTGGCTCATCATGCACCGGTAGCCGCTGCGGTGGGCCAGGTCGACGGCGTCGAGGGTCTCCGACAGCGTGCCGATCTGGTTGACCTTGACCAGCAGGGCGTTGGCGGTGCCCTCCTTGATGCCGCGCTCCAGCCGCTCGGGGTTGGTCACGAACAGGTCGTCGCCGACGAGCTGGACCTTGTCGCCGAGGGCCTCGGTGATGGCCTTCCAGCCCGCCCAGTCCTCCTCGTCGAGGGGGTCCTCGATGGACACGAGCGGGTAGTTGGCGACCAGGTCGGCGTAGAAGGCGATGAGCTCCTGCGCCGAGACGCCCTTGCCGTCGATCGTGTAGACGCCGTCCTTGTGGAACTCGGAGGCGGCCACGTCGAGGGCCAGCGCGATGTCCTCGCCCGGCACGTAGCCGGCCCGCTCGATCGCGACGAGGATCAGGTCGAGGGCGTCGCGGTTGGAGGGCAGGTTGGGGGCGAAGCCGCCCTCGTCGCCCAGGCCCGTCGCGTAGCCCTTCTCCTTGAGCACGCCCTTGAGCGCGTGGTAGACCTCGGTGCCCATGCGCACGGCCTCGCGGAACGTCTCCGCCCCGATCGGCGCGATCATGAACTCCTGGATGTCGACGTTGGTGTCGGCGTGGGCGCCCCCGTTGAGGATGTTCATCATCGGGACCGGCAGGACGTGGGCGTTGGGGCCGCCGACGTAACGGAACAAGGGCAGGTCGGCGCTGTCGGCCGCGGCCTTGGCGACGGCCAGCGAGACGCCCAGGATGGCGTTGGCGCCCAGCTTGGCCTTGTTGGGCGTGCGGTCGAGGTCGATCATGATCTGGTCGATGATGCGCTGATCCTCGGCCTCGATGCCGTTGATCTCCTCGAAGATCTCGTCGGTCACGGCGAGCACGGCCTTCTCCACGCCCTTGCCGCCGTAGCGCTTGCCGCCGTCACGCAGCTCGACCGCCTCGAACTGGCCGGTGGACGCCCCGCTCGGCACGGCGGCGCGGCCGCTGCTGCCGTCGTCGAGGACCACCTCGACCTCGACCGTGGGGTTGCCCCGGGAGTCGAGGATCTCGCGAGCGTAAACGACCTCGATGGTAGCCACGGGTTGCGCTCCTAAATCGAAAGGCAATATGCCATCAGAGCCTATCGGTACCCCGGGCCACCGATACGGCACGGTCACCCACCACACACCTCACCACCGCGGATCATCCGATCGAGGACAGACTCCACGCGCGCAGTCTGCCGTCCGTCGCGGCGACCAGGAGCCCTTCGCCCACCGCCAGCGCGGTGACCTTCTGGCCCTGCGCCAGGTCGCCCAGCCGCTCGCCGTGGTCGGCGTTCCACACGGTCACACCGTCGCCGCCGCCGGCGATCATCCTGCGGCCCCCGGCCGAAGTGACGCCGACGCCCGCCGCGCCCGTGCTGAAGCCGCGTACGAAGGCGCCGCTGGCCAGGTCGTACACGGCGGTCGAACCGCCCACGGTGACGGCGGCGGGGCCGTCGCCGAACGCGGCCACCGAGCGCACCTCGCCCTTGCCGAGCACCCCCGCCGCCGCCCCCACCAGGCCGGCGCCGGTGCCGACCAGGGGCTTGCCGCTGGCCTCGTCCCAGGCCAGCGCGGTGACCGGGCCGGCCACGGGTTTGGCGCGGGCCACGATGCGGTTGGAGGTCAGGTCGAGCGTCACGACCTGGCCGTCGGGGCAGCCGATCACGACCGCGGGCTGCTTGCGCCACAGGCCGGGCGCCACGCGGGCTTCCGACCGGCACGCCACGTACAATTTGCCTGGCTTGGGGTCGCCGATGCGCCAGCGCCGTACGATGCCGTCCGTGCCCGTCCAGACCGCCGTCTGCCGCCCGCCCACCGGGACCAGCATCAGCGAGCGCACCGGCGAGGGGCCCGCGTCCGCCAGCCGGTCGATCCGCTCGCCGATGCTCGGGTCCCAGACCTCGATCGAGTGGCCGGACCTCTCGGCGTAGGCGACGACGGGCGAGTCCTTGTCGTAGCCGATGGCCATCGCCTCGACCCGCGCCCCCCTCGTCGTGGGGCCGAACTCGGGGCCGAGCTCGACGCCGAACGCCGTCTCCCGTCCGACGGCGGAGGGCAGTCCGGCGTTCCGCCACAGTGCCCCGGCCACCATCCCGGCGACGACGAGCACCCCCACACCGGCGGCGGCCCACCGCCTGCGTACGGCCCGCACGTCGTGGCCCGCCACCGGCCCGTCGGACCGGACCGCGCGCACACCACGGCGCTCTCCCCGCTCCCTCCGGACGCCACCCCGCTCCTCCCGCGCGTCACGGCGTGGGGCGCGAGAGCCCGTACGGCGGGGGGCGTGGGCGCGGAGGTCGGGCGCGGTACGGCCCAGCAGCCGCATCAGGACGTCGTCCGCCGACGGCCGTGCCCCGGCCTCCTTCGCCAGGCACCCGCGCAACACCGAGCGCAGCGGCTCGGGCACCTCCCGCAGGTCCGGCTCGGCGTGCAGGATCCGGTTCATCACCGCGGGGATCGAGTCGCGCCCGAACAGCGGCTGCCCGGTCGCCGCGAACCCCATGGTCGCCGCCCAGCTGAAGACGTCGGACGCCGCCGTGGCGGTCTCCCCCGAGATCTGCTCGGGCGACATGAACCCCGGCGTCCCGACGACGCTGCTCGCCGTGGTGGAGACGTCCATGTCCTTGGCGATGCCGAAGTCGATCACGCGCGGGCCGTCCAGGCCCATCAGCACGTTGCTCGGCTTGAAGTCGCGGTGCACGATGCCCGCGCCGTGGATGGCGGTCAGGGCGGTGATCGTCCCGACCGCCAGCCGGTCCAGCTCGCCGCCGGTCAGCGGGCCGGCGTCGATGACCAGGTCGTGCAGGGACGGGCCGTCGATGAACTCGCTCACGATGTACGGCCGGCCCTCGGTCAGCCCGCTCCCGTACACGGTCGCGGTGCAGAAGCCCGCCACCTTCGCGGCCGTCGCGCTCTCCCGCAGGAACCGGCGGGTGGCCCGCTCGTCGCTCAGCAGACGCGGATGCAGCACCTTGACGGCCGCGTGCCGGCCGTCCGCGTCCCGGCCGAGGAACACCGACCCCTGCCCGCCGTCGCCCAGCTCGCCGAGCAGGCGATAACCCGCCACTTCCCGCGGTTCCCCCGAACGCAGCGGTCTCAGCTCCACCACCAGTCCCCCTCGGCCCTGTCGTTCAAGCCCCTGAGGATCCTGGCATTCGGCGACTTGTCGCCACAACACGGGCAGCTAGGCGTTCGACTCCCACGCGCGTACGCGGTCGCGGTAGGCGCGGGCCGCCGCGCGCAGCTCGGCCTCGGCGTCCAGCCCGGCCTCCTGCGCCCGGCGTACGAGGTCGAACAGCTCCCGGGCCACGCCCTGGCCGATCGCGGCGGCCAGGGCGTCGGGCGCCCCCGCCCGCCCGGCCCTGCGCAGGAGCTGGGCGGCCAGCGCGAGCGCGGGCTGCCCCATGGGGACGCCGTCGAGCACCGACGACTCGCCGCCCTTGGCCGCCCGCTCGGCCGCCTTGATCGCCTCCCAGTTGTCGTTGACCTCGTCCGCGCTCTCCACCCGCACCGAACCGAACACGTGCGGGTGGCGCCGGACGAGTTTGTCCACGATGCCGGCGGCGACGTCGTCCATGTCGAACGTCTCGGCCACGCGGGCGTGGAAGACCACCTGGAGCAGCAGGTCGCCGAGCTCCTCGCGGAGCGCCGGGTAGTCGCCCTGCTCGATCGTCTCCAGGACCTCGTACGACTCCTCCAGCAGGTACGGCGCCAGCGACTCGTGCGTCTGCTTGCGGTCCCAGGGGCACTCGGTACGCAGCCGGTCCATGACCGCGACCAGGTCGAGCACCCGCGAGCCGGGCAGGTCGTACGAACCGGGCACGACCTCGATCAGCGGCGGCTCGTCGAGCGAGATGGCGGCCCGCCCGATCGCGCGCATGAAGTCCTCGTCGTCACCGGCGAGCCACACCACGCGCTCCCGCACGGCCAGCCTGGACAGCCCGACCGCGTCGGGCGCGACGACCTCCACCTCGATCCCGGCGGCGGCCAGGTAGGGCAGCTGGGGGTGGGAGTCGGTGGCGGTCAGCACGGGCCCCGAGCGCAGCGCCTGCCAGGCCTGGTCGCTCAGCAGGCCCGGCGCGACCCTGGGCGAGGTGGTGACGACGATGAGCGGCATGTCGCTAGCCCTGCTGCGGCTGCTGCTGCGCCTGCTGGGAGGACTTGCCGAACCGGCCCGGATCGACGAACCCCTGCTGGGTGAACTCGCCGTAACGCGGGCTGTAGATCGGCTTGATGCTCGTCAGCTCCTTGACGAACTTCTCCTGGGCGGCCTGGTCCTGGGCGCCGCCGAGCTGGTTGCGCACCTTGATCGCGCCCAGCTCCGCACGCAGGTAGCCACGCGCGTCGGCCGGGCTCACGCCCCTGGCGATCAGGTTGATCTCGGGCGACTGGTACTGGCCCGGGTCCTTGAGCGCGGCGTCGATCTCGCCGTCGCTCACCTGCACGTTGTGCTTGGCCGCGAGCTGCCTGAACGCGCTCTCGTTCGCCATCCGGTAGAGCACGAACTGAGTGACGGGCACTCCGAGCTGCTCGGCCGAGACGTTGGCGCGCTTGAGCGCCGCCTCGTACGTCTGAACGTTCCTGGTCAGATCGCGGGCCGAGATGCGCTCGCTCCCGACCACGGCCGCGGCTCCGGCCTCAATGGGCGAAGAGCAGGCGGTCAGCGCGGCGAGTCCCACCGCACCGGCGGCCACAGCCACTCGAATCGACTTCACATGCGTCCCTTTCCGACAAAAACCGCGCTTAGCTTACCCGCGCGGGCTCCAGAAACATCGCCTCGACCAGGTCACCGCACCATTTGAGCAGATCGAGGTCACGCAACGGCTGCCCGCCCAGCGGCTTGGTCTTGGGAACCGGCACGAGCAACGTCTCGGCCGCCTGCTTGTAGATGGCCTTCTTGTACAGCCGGTCGAGCCTGACCTGCTGTGACTCGCGCAGCCGCGCCGGGCCGAACTTGATGTTCTGGCCCTGCAGCGTGACGTCGGTGAGCCCGGCCGAGCGCGCCCTGATCCGGAAGCGGGCCACCTCCAGCAGGTTCTCCACCTCCACCGGCGGCTTGCCGTAGCGGTCGGTGAGCTCGTCGCGCACCTCGTCGATGTGGATCGGCGCGATGATGGCCGCGATGCGCTTGTACGCCTCCAGCCGCAGCCGCTCGGAGGTGACGTAGTCGTGCGGGATGTGGGCGTTGATGGGCAGCTCGACCTTGACGTCCTGCTGTTCCTCCTGGACCTCGGCCCCGGACAGCTTGGCCTTCTGCTCCTGCACGGCCTCGGCCATCAGGCGTACGTAGAGGTCGAAGCCGACGCCCGCGATGAAGCCCGACTGCTCGGCCCCGAGCACGTTGCCCGCGCCGCGGATCTCCAGGTCCTTCATGGCGACGTACATGCCCGCGCCCATCTCGGTGTGCTGGGAGATGGTGGCCAGGCGCTCGTGGGCGGTCTCGGTCAGCGGCTTCTCCGGCGGGTAGAGGAAGTACGCGTAACCGCGCTCCCTGCCTCGCCCGACCCGGCCCCTGAGCTGGTGGAGCTGCGACAGGCCGTAGTTGTCGGCCCGGTCGACGATCAGTGTGTTGGCGTTGGGCACGTCGAGGCCGGACTCGACGATCGTGGTGGAGACGAGCAGGTCGTACTCGCGTTCCCAGAAGCCGACCATGATCTTTTCGAGCTGGTGCTCGTTCATCTGGCCGTGGGCCACCGCGACCAGCGCCTCGGGGACCAGCTCGCGCAGCCGCGCCGCCACCCGGTTGATGGAGGCCACCCGGTTGTGCACGAAGAAGATCTGGCCGTCGCGCATCAGCTCGCGCCGGATCGCCGCCCCGATCTGCTTCTCCTCGTACGGCCCCACGAACGTGAGGATCGGGTGGCGCTCCTCCGGCGGCGTGAGGATCGTGGACATCTCGCGGATGCCGGTCAGCCCCATCTCCAGCGTGCGCGGGATCGGCGTGGCCGACATGGCCAGGACGTCGACCTGCGTGCGCAGGTGCTTCATGGCCTCCTTGTGCTCGACGCCGAACCGCTGCTCCTCGTCGATGATGATCAGCCCGAGGTCCTTGAACCTGACCTCCGGGCTGAGCAGCCGGTGGGTGCCGATGACGACGTCGACCGCGCCCGCCCTGAGCCCTTCCAGGGTGCCCTTGACCTCGCCGTCGGTCTGGAAGCGGGAGATCGGCCTGATCGCGATGGGGAAGCTGGAGAAGCGCTCGGTGAAGGTGGACATGTGCTGCTGCACCAGCAGCGTGGTCGGCACCAGCACGGCCACCTGCTTGCCGTCCTGCACGGCCTTGAACGCCGCCCGCACCGCGATCTCGGTCTTGCCGTAGCCGACGTCGCCGCAGATCAGCCGGTCCATCGGGACGCCGCGCTCCATGTCGCGTTTGACCTCGTCGATGGCTTCGAGCTGGTCGCCGGTCTCGGCGTAGGGGAAGGCGTCCTCCATCTCGCGCTGCCACGGGGTGTCGGCGCCGAAGGCGTGGCCGGGCGAGGCCATGCGGGCCGAGTAGAGCCTGATCAGCTCGCCGGCGATCTCCTTGACCGCCTTCTTGGCCCTGGACTTGGCCTTGGCCCAGTCGGCGCCGCCCATGCGGTTGAGCGTGGGCGCCTCGCCGCCGACGTACCGGGTGACCTCGTCGAGCTGGTCGGTGGGGACGTAGAGGCGGTCGCCCTTGGCGTACTCGATGACCAGGTACTCGCGGGTCGCGCCCTGGATCGTGCGCTGGACCATCTCGACATAGCGGCCGACGCCGTGCTGCTCGTGCACGACGTGGTCGCCGACCTTGAGCTGGAGCGGGTCGACCATGTTGCGGCGGCGCGAGGGCAGCCGGCGCATGTCCTTCGTGGACGCCTTCTGCCCCACGAGGTCGAGGTGGGTGAGCACGGCCAGGCCCGGTGTGATGAACCCGTGCTCGATCAGGCCGGTCGAGACGTGCACGACCTTCGGCTCGGGCGCCTTGTCCACGGACTGCCGCAGCCTGGCGGGCACGTCGACGCCCTTGAGCAGCTCGACCATGCGCTCGGCCGGGCCGTGGCCCTCGCTGAGCAGCACGACCGCCTTGTCCTCGGCCAGCCAGCCCTTGATGTCGGCCAGCGCCTTGGCGGTGTCGCCCCGGTACGCCTCGGAGTCCTGGGCGTCGAGCTCGACGCCGTTGCCGAACGGCGCCGTCGTCCACCACGGCAGGCCCAGCGCGTCGGCGTGGCCGCGGACCTCCTCCAGCGTGCGGAAGGCCGCCGCGCCCAGGTCGATCGGCGCCTCGCCGCCGGCCGCCGCGTTGATCCAGGACGCCTCCAGGAACTCCTGCGAGGTGCGTACGAGCTCTTCCGCCCTGCCCCTGATGCGCTCGGGATCGCACACGAACACCGCCGACCTGACCGGCAGGTGGTCGAGCAGCAGGTCCATCTCCCCGGCCAGCACCGGCGCGAACGCCTCCATGCCCTCGACCGCGGCGCCCTCGGCGAGCTGGTCGAGCACCTCGGCGAGGGAGGGGTGCTCCCGCGCCAGCTCCCGCGCCCGCTCCCGGACCTCGCCGGTCAGCAGCAGCTCGCGGCACGGCGGCGCGAACAGGCCGTCCTCGGCCGCCTCCAGCGAACGCTGGTCGGCCACCTTGAACCAGCGGATCTCCTCGACCGTGTCACCCCAGAACTCCAGCCGCAGCGGATGCTCCTCGGTGGGCGGGAACACGTCGAGCAGCCCGCCGCGCACGGCCACCTCGCCGCGCTTCTCCACCATGTCGACCCGGTGGTAGCCGTTGGTGACCAGCCGTTCGACCACCTCGTCGAGGTCGGCGTCGTCGCCCGCCTTCAGCCTGATCGGCTCCAGGTCGCCGAGCCCCTTGACGATGGGCTGGAGCAGCGCCCTGACCGGGGCCACCACCACGCCGAGCGGCCCCGCGGCGGAGTCGCCCTTGATCGGGTGCGCCAGCCTCCTGAGCACCGCCAGCCGCTGGCCGACGGTGTCGCTGCGCGGCGAGAGCCGCTCGTGCGGCAACGTCTCCCAGGCCGGGAACACCGCGACCGAGCTCGGCTCGAGGAGACTGGTCAGCGCCGCCGCCAGGTCCTCGGCCTCACGGCCGGTGGCGGTGACGGCCAGGACGGTGCGCTGGTCGTGCGCGGCCAGCGCGGCCACGCCGAACGGGCGCAGCGCCGAAGGCGCGATCAGCGAGACGTCGCCGCCCTCCTCAAGGGCGGCGCGCAGCTTCGGGTCGGCCCCGGCCCCCAGGGCAACAAGGTCTAGCAGTCCGGAAAGACTCATCAGTTACGCCCACAGCCCCACGACGGCAACACAACTACCCCCGGCCGGGTCAGGTCGCGGGGGTCTCCACCCACCCTACTCGGGGTGCGGGACCCGGTAACCGGGGACCGACGGCCAGCGTACGGTGAGCACGACCGACTCCTGCTCGGCCACCCACGAGTGGTCCACGCCCTTGCCCCACAACACGTAGTCGCCGGGCTCGGCCAGCAGCACGCTGCGCCCCGGCAGCTCCACCCGGAACCGCCCGCTGATCAACACCAGCAGCGCCGTACGCGCCTCGCCCCTCACCCACTGGGCACGCTCGTCGCCCGCCGGGTGCACGCCCCACTTGATCTCGACTTCTTCACTGTGCCGTGGGTCGCCGAGGGGTTTGAAGTGACCGAGTAGCCAGCCACGGTCGCCGGCGGCGTCGATATTGGCGTTTCCCACGTAAACCTGCTCGCCCACGGGGCAGGACGCTAGCAGGGAAGTGCGTAACCGACGCCGCTCGATTGATTACTGTAGGTGACATGTCTGAGGTGCGATCAGTCGCCCAGCGAGGCGACCTCTTCGGTCAACGGATCCGCGAGCACTGGGCCGGGCGGTTCAGCCGGCGGCTCGACATACTCGTCGCGGGCTGCGCCCACGACGAGCCGCTCGACGTGGAGCCGCTGGAGGCCAGAGCGACCGGCGCCGACGAGGACCACCCCGCCATCAGGGACGTCGTCGAGGAACGCGCCGACCTCGTGGCCTGGTCGCTCGGCGACCTGCGCTGCGTGCCGCTCCAGCACCGCGCCTACGACGTGATCCATCTGTCCTTCCTGCTCGAACGCGTCCAGCACGCCGAGCTGGTCTTCGACCGCCTGCTCCAGTCCCTGCGGCCGGGCGGGCTGGTGCTGCTGCGCATGCGCGACAGGAAGTCGGCCTACGGGCTGCTCGACCGGCTCACGCCGTCCTGGCTGCGCCGCGTGTTGTGGCGCACGCTGGTCACCCCGGGCACGCCAGGCCCGCTGCCCGTCGTATACGAGCCGCTGGCCTCCAGCGACGGCATGCACGCGTTCTGCCTGAGCCGCGGTCTGCTGATCACCGACGACGAGCGCCGGATCAGCGGTCCGGCCCGTACCGGGCGGATCGGCGCCGCCGCGGTCGCCGCGGTCGAGCGGCTGAGCAACGGGCGTTATCCCGCCACGCATGACGAGATCATGATGGTGATCAGGAAGCCTCAGCACCACTTCGCCCGGTTGCTCTAGCGACACGACGGGATCAGTGGGTAGACTCCTTTCCTACCAATTCAATCGGAATAGTTGGGATGTCGGAAATCGTGGAGTGGACCCCGGACGCGCACGAGCTGGCCGATCTGGAGCTGCTGCTGTCCGGGGCGTTCGAGCCGCTGACCGGCTTCCTGGGCCACGACGACCTGCACGCCGTGCACGAGCGCGGCACGCTCGCCGACGGCACGCCGTGGCCCGCCCCCGTCACCCTCCACCTGTCCGCCGAGGTCTCGCCCGGCGACGAGGTACGCCTGCTCGACCCCGAGGGCCTGCCGCTGGCCGTGCTCACCGTGACCGCCCACGACGCCGACGGCCTGACCGCGGGCCCGATCGAGGCGCTCGGCACACCCGAGCACGGCCCGTTCGCCCGGCTGCGCCGTACGCCCGCCGAGGTCAGGGCCGCGCTCGGCGGACGGCCCGCACTGGTCGTGACCATGCGCGGCCCGCTCGACGACCTCACCGAGATCACCGCCACCGCCAAGGAGCTCGACGCGGTGATCGTGCTGCTCCCCCTCTCGTACGGCGAGGCGGGCCCCGCGGTCGTCCGCGCCGCCCTCCGCGCCGCGGAACGCCTCCCGGAGGGCACCCTCGTGGTCCCGGTGCCCCTGGCGCCGCGCGAGGAGCCCGAGATCGACCTCGAACTGCGCGAGCACGTCGCCACCGCCTACGGCGCGACCGAGCACCTCGCCGGCCCCGAGCCCGTCACGCTCCCCGGCCCGCCCCACCGCCGCGGCCTGGTCGTCTTCTTCACCGGCCTGTCCGGCTCAGGCAAGTCCACCGTCGCCCGCGGCCTGCGCGACGCGCTGCTGGAGCTCGGCACCCGCACGGTCACCCACCTCGACGGCGACGTCGTACGCCACCTGCTGTCCAAGGGCCTGACCTTCTCCAAGGCCGACCGCGACCTGAACATCCGGCGCATCGGATTCGTCGCCGCCGAGGCCGCCCGCCACGTCGGCCTGGCGATCTGCGCCCCCATCGCCCCCTACGCGGCCACCCGTGAGGAGGTGCGCGAGATGGTCGAGTCCGTCGGGGCCGACTTCCTGCTCGTGCACGTCGCCACGCCGCTGGAGGAGTGCGAGCGGCGCGACCGCAAGGGCCTGTACGCCAAGGCCCGCGCCGGCCTGATCCCCGAGTTCACCGGCATCTCCGACCCGTACGAGGAGCCGGACGACGCCGACCTGGTGATCGACACCACGCACATCTCGATCGAGGCGGCCGTCTCCCGGGTCCTGGGGACGCTGCAGTCCGGAGGGTGGGTCCGTTGATCGACTTCGCGCTGGTGGCCGGGTCCTTCGTCGTCGCGATCGTGGTCGGCCTGACCGGCATGGGCGGCGGCGCGCTGATGACCCCGATGATGATGTTGTTCTTCAACGTCCCGCCGCTGGCCGCGGTCTCCAGCGACCTGGTCGCCTCGGCCGTGATGAAGCCGGTCGGCGGCGTCGTCCACCTGCGGCGGGGCACGGTCAACCTGCGGCTGGTCGGCTGGCTGTGCGCCGGGTCGGTGCCGGCCGCGTTCTGCGGCGTGTTCCTGGCCAGGGCGTTCGCGGTGACCGACGCCGTCAAGTACGCGCTGGGCGTGGCGCTGCTGCTGGCCGTCGCGGGCATGGCCCTGAAGGGCTGGCTCGGCACGCGGGGCGGCTCGTCGAGCGCCCACGAGATCGTCGTGCGCCCAATTCCGACCCTACTGGTCGGTACGGTAGGCGGGCTGGTGGTCGGTGTCTCCTCCGTGGGCTCGGGTTCGCTGATCATCGTCGCGCTGCTCGCGCTCTATCCGGCGCTCAAGGCCAACCAGCTCGTCGGCACCGACCTGGTCCAGGCCGTGCCCCTGGTCGCCTCGGCCGCGCTCGGCCATCTGCTGTTCGGCGACTTCAAGATGGAGCTCACGCTCTCGCTGCTCGTGGGCTCGATCCCCGGCGTCTACCTCGGCGCGCGGATCTCCTCACGCGCCCCGGGCGGCCTGATCAGGGCCCTGCTGGCGATCGTGTTGCTCGCCTCGGCGCTCAAGCTCCTGGACGTCGGCAACGCCGTCACCGTGTGGCTCCTCGTCGCCGCCTGCGCGGTCACGTTCGCGGGCTGGCGGCTGCGCGACGGCGTCCTGGCCCGCCGCGGCGGGGCGAACGCGGCCGTCGGGCTGCCCCAGGAAGCGCGGCGCTAGGGCCGCGGCACGCGGGTCGAACGGAAGTAGCGGTCGCGGGCGAGCTGGGTGAACGCGCGGGCCGCGCCCGAGTCGGAGTCGAAGCTCGTGTTGCCGCGCGGCGCCTGCGGCGAGTCGAAGTACAACACTGCCTTGATCTGCGGATATCGCTTGATCTGTCTCAGTACCGACTCGAAGAAACGCCGCTTGAAGGCCCGGTCGTCCGTCCGCTCGAACACGCCCCACTCGGCCACCATCACCGGCTTGCCCGGGAAGCGGGCCTGCATCCACCGGTAGAACCCCGGCCACTGCCCGTACTCCTTGCGCGTCTTGTTCACCAGCCCGTCGAAGTCGTGCACCCGGTCGTCGGCGTACGGGTCCATCGCCACCCAGTCGACCACGTCGTCGCCCGGGTAGAGGTCCTCGAACCAGGGCTTGGCCGCCCAGTTGGGCGCCCCCATGTACGTCATGACCGTCACGGCGTTCTTCACCCCGCGCTCGCGCAGCCTGAGCACGACGTGCCGGAACATCGCCGCGTAGTCGGTGGCCTGCATGCCCGAGCCCGAGCGGGCGTTCACGTCGTTCTCGGGCTCGTGGTGGAGGGTGAGGAAGAAACGTTCGGGGAAGGTGCGCCTGAGGTAGGCGGCCAGCCGGTCGATCCGGCGGTCGAGCGCGCCGTCGGCGATCTCGGCCCAGGTGTGGTCGAACGACGGCTTCCAGTTGATCATGAGCAGCCTGGGCCGGGCCGAGTCACGGGCCAGGTCGATCTCCTGCGGCGTGGGGAACAGCTCGCTGCCCCGGTGGTAGACGTGCAGCACGTCGGCGCCGACGCCCATGCGGGACTCGGCCCCGCGCAGCGCCTCGGCCACGGGAGCGCCGGTGAAGACCTCGGGCGCCACGCCCCACCAGGCGCCGCACGAGGGGATGAGCCTGGCGGTGACCGCGCAGGAGGGCGCGCCGGCCAGCTCGGCCGTGCTGGAGTCGACCCGGGCGGGCGCGCCCTCGGCGGTCGAGCAGGCGGCCAGAAGCGAGAGCACCGCACAGGTGATTGCGGTCTTCGTCGCGAAATGAGAAAAGCCCCGATGTTGCAACGCCTTCCAACCCCCTTGTCGACGGACCCCCGCCTTTCAAACCTGAACCTTGCCATGCCATTCCTCGAACTTCAGCCAGTGTGCCCGTCTGCCCAGTTCAGCGAGCACGTCCCCCCACCCGACTTTTCGCGAAAAGTCCATTTAAAGAGGTACGTCTTTAAGGCCGTACCGGAAAAAATCTTCAGTATTCGACTTGGGTAATATCCGTCCGGCCTATAGTGGGCGCACACTTCGGCAAGTGACGCAGCGTCGCACACTCGCGACAGCGCGCATCCCCTCCAGGAGACCGTCCCCATGAGTCCGTCGCCGGACCTCCAGGCGCGCCGCCCCCGCGCCGACCTGGACGAGCATCTCTCGCTGCTGCGCAGGCGGTGGCTGCTCCTCGTCGGCTGCGTCGTGGTCGGCGGCACCGCCGGGCTCGCCCTGCTGCGGGCCACGCCGCCGGCCTACACCGCCGTCACCCAGGTCCTGGTCACGCCCGTCGACGGCCAGGACCAGAGCAACCAGGTGAGCAACCGGCAGCGCGAGCCGCTCAACCTCGACACCGAGGCCCAGATCGCCCAGTCGGCCGTGGTCTCGGCCCGGGTCGCCCAGGCCCTGCGGATCCCCGCGCCCCAGCCGGTCGAGGTCTCGGTGCCGCCCAACTCCGCCGTCTTGTGGATCTCGGTGACCGCGCCCGAGCCCGTGACCGCGGCCGCGCAGTCCCGGGCCTACGCCGACGCCTACCTGGCCAACAGGCGCGAGAGCGCGCGGGCCGCGACGGCCGAGCGGCAGCAGGCGGTGGCGGCCAAGCTCAAGCAGGTCCAGGCTGCCCTCGACGCGGCCGTCAAAGAGGCCGGCCGCCTGATCAAGGGCAGCGCCGAGCACACCATCGCCACCCAGCGCCAGAGCATGCTCAACCGCCAGGCCGCCAGCCTCACCCTCAAGTACGACGCCCTGCGCACGATCGCGGTGACCCCCGGCTCGGTCATCAGCGAGGCCCTGCCGCCCGCCCGGCCCAGCTCCCCCAGCCTGCCGCTCTTCCTCGGCACCGGCCTGATGGCCGGGCTGCTGCTCGGGGCGGCGGCGGCCTACGCCCGCGACCGGCTCGACACCCGGCTGCGTACGGCCGCCGACGTCGAACGGCTGACCGGGCTGCCCGTGCTGACCGACCTGTCCGCGTCCCGCGAGCACGGCGTGCTGCACGAGCTGGCCTGCGCCGTGGTGGCCTCGTGCCCGGGCAAACGGCTGCTGGTCCGGTCGCTGCCCGCCGACCTCTACGCCTCGTCGCTGGCCGAGCCGCTGGCCGTCAGCGCGCCGCTGTCGGTGCTCGACGGCTCCGACGTCCGCGACCTGGCGAGGGCGGACGCGGCGCTGGTGCTGGTCGGGCTGGGCCGGGTCGCCTCGACCGAGGTGGTGGCCGCCGTACGCCAGCTGGACAGGCACGGTGTGCCGGTCGTCGGCGTGGTGACGGCCACCGACGCGGTGCCGGAGTTCGTCCCGCTGCTCGACCCGCGCACCCACACCCCGCTCGGCAAGCTCGTCGCCACCGGCGAGCTGCAGGTGAGCGTGTCGGCGGAGACCACCCCCATGCAGTCGTTCCACCACCGGCAACGCAAGCAGACGTGACAGGACCAGCCTGGCCGATCGCGGCGCTCCTGCTCGGCTACCCGATCTGGTGGGCCCTGGGTTTCGGCGGCCTGTCGGTGATCGTCCTGGCCGTGCCGATGGCGGTGATCCTGTGGCGGCGGCGGCCGATCAGGGTGCCCCACGGGTTCGGCCTGTGGCTGCTGCTGCTCGCCGGCTACGCGCTGAGCGCGATGATGCTGGACGAACTGCCCCCCGGCACGTACGGCGAGTTCAGCATGGGCCGGCTGATCGGCTGGGCCATGCGCCTGGCCCTGTACGTGTCCATCCTGATCATGGTGCTCTACCTGGGCAACCTGACCGAGCGCGAGCTGCCGCAACTACGCCTGGTGCGCTGGCTCGGCGTGTTGTTCCTGACCACGGTCGCCGGCGGCCTGCTCGGCGTGGTCCTGCCGCACTTCGCCTTCACCTCGCCGGTCGAGCTGCTGCTGCCCGGCTGGATCGGCGAGAACTCCTTCGTCCAGAACCTCATCCATCCCACGGCCGCCCAGACGCAGAAGGTGCTCGGCTACTCCTCGCCCAGGCCGGAGGCGCCCTTCGAATGGGCCAACGCGTGGGGCAGCAACGCCTCGGTGCTGCTGATCTGGTTCGTCGTCGGCTGGTGGACGTACGGCGGGCGGGGCCGCCGGGTGCTGGCGGTCCTGGTGATCGCGCTGGCCGCGGTCCCGGTCGTGTACTCGCTCAACCGCGGCCTGTGGATCGGGCTCGGGGTGGCGGTGGCGTACCTGATCGTGCGGGTGGGGGGTCGTACGAGGATCGCGTTGTGCGGGGCGGTGGCCGCCGGGCTGGTGGCGTTCGCGCTCAGCCCGCTGGCCTCGGTGTTCGCCCAGCGGCTGGACAAACCGCACTCCAACGACGTCAGGGCGTTCACCATGACCGCCACCGTCGCCGCGGCCCGCCACTCGCCGGTCATCGGCTACGGCAACACCCGCAACACGCTCGGCAACCACCGCTCGATCACCACCGGCAAGACCCAGTGGTGCGCCGCCTGCGGGCATCCGCCGCTCGGCAGCGACGGGCAGCTCTGGCTGCTGCTGATCACCCAGGGCTTCACCGGGGCCGCCCTCTACGTGGCCTTCTTCCTCGGCGCCATCCGCCGCCACTGGGCCGACCGCTCCCCGATCGGGCTGGCCGGGGTGCTGGTGATGGGTCTCGTGCTGCTCTACATGTTCGTCTACGACGGCCTGGTGACGCCGCTGAGCCTCTATCTGATCTCGTTCGCCCTGCTGTGGAGGAACGCATGAAGGACGCCTCCGCGCGGCTCGGATACCTCCGGGAGACCGTGCGCCTGCTGTTCCCGGGCATGGGGTCGCCGCGGCCGTACTCGGTGTTGCCGCACCGGGTGCTGCCCCGCCGGCTGGCGCCGCGGCGCTGGTGGCATCCGGGGGGCGCGGTCACCGTGCCGGTCGAGGACTCCATCGCGACCTACCTGGGCGAGGTCTTCGACGCGCCCGTGGAGACCGTGCTGCACGTACGTCCCGCGCTGCGTCCCAACCGCAAGCCCGTCCTGGAGGTCCGCAGCGGCGGCCGGCTGCTGGCGTTCGTGAAGGTCGGCGACAGCCCGCCGGCCCGCGAGCTGGTCGACCACGAGGCGGCGGCCCTGCGCGGCCTGGCCGAGGCGCCGCTGAAGACCGTCGTCGTGCCCGACGTGCTGCACCACGGCGAGTGGCGTGGCCTGCCCGTGCTGGCGCTCTCGCCGCTGCCCGTCCGGCGCGGCCGGGTGTCACCCTCCCTGCTGTACGCCGCGGTCAAGGAGATCGCCGCCACCGGCGGCCCCGCCCCGGCCTGGCACGGCGACCTGTCCCCGTGGAACATGTGCCCGTCCGCCGACGGCCGGCTGCTCGTCTGGGACTGGGAGCGGTACGAGACCGGCGTCCCCTACGGCCTCGACGCCGTCCACCACTTCTTCCAGCGGGCGCTGCGCCGGATGGCCCCACCTGAGGCGGCCCGCGCCTGCGTGGCCCGCGCGGCCCGTGAGCTGGCCCCGCTCGGCCTGTCGTCGGCCGCGGCCAGGCAGACGGCGCTGCGCTACCTCATCGTGCTGGCCGACCGGCACGCCGCCGACGGCCACTTCGTGCTCGGCCCGCCGGAGACCTGGCTCAACCCGGCCGTCGACCACGAGGAGCTGCTGCCATGAGGACGATGAAGCGGCCGGTGTTGTCCTTCTCGCGCCTCGCGGGCCGGTTCACGTCGGGCGCGCGGGTGTTGCCGGCGTTCCTGATCATCGGGGCGCAGCGGTGCGGCACGACCTCGCTCTACCGGGCGCTGGCCCAGCACCCGCTGCTGCTCAAGCCGGTCCTGCACAAAGGGGTCCACTACTTCGACGTCGGCTACCACCGGCCCCTGTCCTGGTACCAGGCGCACTTCCCGCTGCGGGCGGGCGCGGCCCTGCTCGCCCACCGGTACGGCGGCCGGCCCCAGGCGTTCGAGTCCTCCCCCTACTACCTGTTCCATCCGCCGGCCGGGGAGCGCATCGCCGCCGACCTGCCGGGGGTCAAGCTGATCGTCCTGGTCCGCGACCCGGTCGCGCGGGCCTGCTCGGCCCACGCCCACGAGCTGGCCAGGGGCTTCGAGACCGAGTCGCACCTGGAGTCCGCCCTGGAGCTGGAGGCCGCGCGGCTGGCCGGGGCCGAGGAGAGCCTGCGCGCGTCGCCGTACTCGGAGCACCACTCCCACCGCCACCACGCGTACGTGGCCCGCGGCCGGTACGCCGACCAGCTCGACCGCCTCGAACCGCTGTTCGGCCGCGACCGCATGCTGGTGCTGGACAGCCACCGGTTCTTCGCCGAGCCGGAGTCCGTGCACGATCGTGTGCTGGAGTTCCTGGGGGTGCCGCATCTGGGATATCCGGCGTTCGAGCGGCACAACGGCAGGCCGCTGCCCAGGCCCGTACCCGGCGTGCTGGAGCAGGCGCTCAGGGATCACTTCGAACCGTACGACGCGCGGCTGACGCGCTGGCTGGGCGGTGAGCCGTCGTGGCGCCGGTGATGGTCCGGCGCGGGATCGCCGGACTGACCGGGGCGGGCGTGAGCGCGCTGGCGCAGTTCTCGCTCGCCGTGGTGGTGACCAGGGCGTTCAGCCCGGCGCAGGCCGGGGCGTTCTTCAGCGTGACGGCCCTGACGCTGATGGCGGCCGGCATCGCCAAGCTGGATGCCGGGAACGGGCTGGTGTACTTCATCGCACGGGCGAAGACCTACGACTATCGCGGCATTTCCGGATATATCCGGGCGGCCATGGTGCCGTGCGCGCTGGTCGCCTGCGGCGCCGGCGTGTTGCTGGAGCCGCGCATCGGGCTGCTGGCCTGGGCCCTGCCGGTCATCGTGCTCGGGGACGTCGCCCTGGCCGCGACCCGCGGTTTCGGCTCGATACGTCCCACCGTGCTGCTGGACGGGGTGCTGCTGCCCACCGCGCAGCTCGTGCTCGTCTCGTGGGCGGCGCTGGCGAAAGCTCCCGAATGGCTGCCGGCGGCCTGGGCACTGCCCTTCGTGCCGCTGCTCGTCCTGGCCCTCGCCGGGTTGCCGGGGCGCGCGCCGCGCACGCCGTACCTGCCGGGGACCGGGCGTGACCTGTGGCGGTACACCGCGCCGCGGTCCGTCGCCGGCGCGATCCAGGCCGTGTTCCAGCGGCTGGACATCGTGATCGTGGCCTGGCTCGCCGGGCCGGCCCAGGCCGCGGTCTACACGGCCGCCACCCGGTTCCGGGTGGTCGGGCAGCTCGCCAACCAGGGGCTGGCGCAGGCCGTACAGGAGCGGCTGGTCAGGGCGCTGGCCGACGGGGAGCTGGGCCGGGCGCGGGAGTTGTACCAGGCCACCACGATCTGGCTGGTGCTGCTGACCTGGCCGGTGTGGCTGGGCTACGCCGTCCTCGCGCCGTGGCTGCTGCGCGTCTTCGGCCCCGCGTACGGCGCCGCCGCCCCCATCGCCCTCGTCCTGGCCGGGACCATGCTGGTCGCGACCGCCTGCGGCATGGTGGACGTCGTCCTGACCGCCGCCGGGCACACCCTGACCAGCCTGCTCAACCTGCTGGCCGCGATCACCTGCACCGTCGCGCTCGACCTGGTCCTGATCCCCTCCCACGGCGCGCTCGGCGCGGTCATCGGCTGGTCGTCCGGCGTGATCGTGAAGAACCTGCTGCCGCTGTGGCAACTCCACCACCGCTACGGCCTGCGCCCGTTCGGCCGCCACACCCTGGCCGCCCTGCGCCCGCGCACCTGGGCCACGGCCGCGTGAACGCCCCCGTCCTCGTCACCGGCCTGCCGAGGAGCGGCACGAGCTGGGCCGGCAAGATGCTCGCCGCCGGCGGCGGCCTGGTCTACGTCAACGAGCCGCTCAACCCGCAACACCCGCCCGGCCGCTGCCCCGGCGTGCTCCGGGCGGACGTCGCCCACCGTTTCCAGTACATCTGCGACGACAACGCCGCCACCTGGCTGCCCGCCTTCCGCGACACCGTCGCCCTGCGCTACCACTGGCTCGCCGAGCTGCGCGCCAACCACTCCCCCTACGACCTGGCCCGCCTGGCGCGCTACGGCACCGCGTTCGCGTACGGCCGCCTGACCGGCCGCCGGGCGCTGCTGGACGACCCGTTCGCGGTGTTCTCGGCCGGTTGGTTCGCCCGGCGGCTGGGCTGCGCGGTCATCGCCCTCGTACGCGATCCCGTGTCCTTCGCCGCGAGCTGGCGCCGCCTGGGCTGGACGTTCGACGTCCGCGACCTGCTCGACCAGCCGCTCCTCGTCCGCGACCATCCCGGTGTGCTGGACCTGCGTCCCCTGCTCGGCTCCGCGGACGTACTGGCCAGGACCGCCGGTCTATGGCGGGCCGCCCGGTCGGTGCTGGCCGCCACCCCCGGCATCCTGGTCGTCTCGTACGAGTCCCTGGCACGCGACCCGGTCACCGGCTTCAGACGCCTGTACGCCCACGCGGGCCTGCCCTGGACCCCGTCCGCCGAACGCCGGATCGTACGCGCGTGCACGACGGCTTCCGGCCGGTCAGCGGCCTTCGCCTGGTCGGGCCTGTCCCGCACGGCCTTCCGGCCGATGGACTCCCGTCAAGCCCTGACCACCGCCGCCCGCGGCCTCACCCCACAGGAAGTCACCCGAGTCCGCGCCCTCACCGCCTGAACCGGCGCAGCAGGGAGCCGGTGAGCAGGCGTACCGCGAAGGGGAGGTCGTCCACGAGGTAACGCCGCGCCAGCCGTCCGGGCTCGCTCACCAGCCGGAACGCCCACTCCAGCCCGGCCCGCCGCATCCACCGCGGCGCCCGCTGGACCGTCCCCGCGGCGAAGGCGATGGCCGCCCCGCACCCCACGAACCACGCCTCCGGCAACTCCTCCCGCAGCTCGGCGATGAGCAGGTCCTGCCGGGGAAAGCCGAGGCCGACGAACACCAGGCGGGGCCGCGCCGCGACCACCCGCCGCCGCACCCGTTCCCTGCCCTCCGCCGTGGCGTCGAAGTGGTACGGCGGAGCGTGCACCCCGGCCACCTTCAGCCCCGGACGGCAGCTCCTGAGCTCGGCGGCGGCCAGCTCGGCCACGCCCGGCGGCCCGCCGAGCAGGTACACCGGCCAGCTCCGGGCCGCGGCCAGCTCGCTGAGCGACCAGATGAGGTCGGCCCCGGTGACCCGCTCGGGCAGCGGCGTGCCGAGCAGCCTGGCCGCCCACACCAGCGGCATGCCGTCGGCCACCACGATGTCGGCCGAGCGTACGAGCTCCTGGAGCGCGGGGTCGCGGGCGACGGCCCGGCAGATGTCGACGTTGGGCGTCACGATGCGCCCGCCCCGCCCGGCCGCCGCCTCCCGCTCCACCCACCGCACCACGTCGGCCTCGGTGACGACGTCCACCCCGACCCCGGCCACCACCACCCGCCCCGCCGCCCTGGAACGCAGCGGAACCGAGGGGCCGTACACGCTGCCCTTGCTGTCGGCGGGGGCGTGGGACGGGGGCCGTTGGGCGGGGACGGCGGGGGTGCGGGTTCTCGGGGCGCTCATATGCCGCGCCCCCGCCCGTGCAGCAACCCGAGCACGGTCGCGGCCGGCACGAGCCCGGCCGCGACGGCGAGCGCGATCGGCGCGCGCGGTTCGCCCGGCCGCGCCCCCAGCGTGCGCCACGCCCACCGGACCGCCTCCCGCCGCCGCCCGAGCGCCGCGTGCGCGAACGCGAGCTGCCCGTAGACGCGGGCCGCCCCGCGCCGGTCGAGGGCCAGCTCGGGGTGCCGGTCGAGCATCCAGTCGAGCCCGGCGATCCGGTCCGCCCAGCGCGCGGCGTAGTGGGACGAACCACCCCACCGCACCCGTACGAGCGGCCGGTCCACGTACGTGATCGGCTGCCGCCGGGCCGCGCGCAGGGCCAGGTCCCAGTCCTCGTTCTGCCCTCCGGGGGCACTCTCGTCGGCCCACAACACCCCCCGCCGGAACAGGAACGTCGAGGAGTGCACCATCACCATGCGCGACCGCACCAGGTCGGCCACGGTCACCGTGTCCGAGCCCGCGAGCCGGACCACCCGGCGCCGCCCGTGCTCGACCTCGATGGCGCAGCTCGCGAACTCGCCCCCGCCCAGCGCCCGCACCTGGGCGGCGAGCTTGCCCGGCAACCAGAGGTCGTCGTCGTCGCAGAACGCCACGAGGTCGGTGTCGAGCGCCTCAACGCCGGTGTTGCGCGCCCCGGGCAGCCCAGGGGTACGGCAGTTGGCCAGCACGGGCACACCCGGCTCCCCCGCGTCGCCCCCGTCGGCGACCACGACCACGGCGATCCGGCCCGGGTAGTCCTGGGCCAGCACGGCCGCCACGGCCTCGCGCAGCGGACCGGGCCGATCGCCCCGCGTGGGGATCACCACGCCCACGGACGGCGGCGCGGTCACGCGGCCACCTCCCGGTAGCCGTACCGCACGCGGAGGGGCCAGGTGAGCGCGGCGACCAGCCGCCGGTCGCGCACCGGCAGCCCCGAACGCCACGAGTCGTCGCACCGCAACCGGATCCCCCCGACCTGGAACCGCATCGGGTTGCCGGACGCGGTGTGCGCGGGCCCGAGCAGCGCGGTCGCGCCCTCCAGGAACGGCAGGCCGGGCACGTCGAGACCGAGGAACCCGGCGAGCTCGGTCAGCGTGCGCTCCGGGTCGGCGACCAGGTCCTCGTAGCGCACCCGGGCCACCCGGGCGCCCTGGCGGGCGAGGAGTTCGAGGCCGGCGTTCTGGGCGGTCCAGTGGAGCGCCGTGCGGAACGGCCCCCACCGGGTCATCGGACGCCCGTCCTCGGGCCGCTCGACGAGCCTGCGCCAGGAGTGGGCCACGGCCCGCGGATCCCGGACGACGTGCACGACACGTACGTCCATCCCGGCCGCGACCAGGCAGTGGGCGAGCGAGGCGTGCTTGCTGGAGTCGATCACGACGGGCGCGCCGGTCGCCTCGTAGACCCTCCGGTACGCCCGCGCGTACTCGGCCAGGTCGGGATGGGCGATCCACCCCATCCGATGGGTACGGTCCACCCGCCGCCGCAACACGAGCACCCGCTCGGCCAGCGACGGACGCCACCCGCCGAACGCCCGCTCCCCCACCCGCCGCCAGAAGTCGCAGGCGGCGAAGGCGGCCCCGCAGCCGCACGGCTCCCCGGCCAGCACGCCCCTCGACCACAGGTGGACCACCTCGCCGAGCGCCACCACGCCGGGCAGCTCCGCGAGCAGCCGCTCCAGCAGAGTGGTGCCACTTCGGCCGAGGCCCCCGAGGAAGATCACTCGGGTGGCGGTTGCGCGGTCGGTCACAGGGGAGGGCCTTCACGTCGCCAACACGGAATGCGACGACACTAGCGCGCAGGGTAATCAGAAGGTCAGGAAACCTCGCAAAGATCTACCGAAACGCGGACGGCCCGGCGAAGATCGCCGGGCCGTCCAGTACGGTCGGTGCGCTCAGTTGGCGTCGATGATCATCCCGGCGCCGACCGTGCCGTTGGTGGCCTCGTCCACGAGGATGAAGCCGCCGGTCAGCCGGTTGCGGGCGTAGTCGTCGACGAACAGCGGCTGGGTGACCCGCAGCGACACCCGGCCGATCTCGTTCAGGCCGAGCGCGGTGGCCTCCTCGTCGCGGTGCAGGCTGTTGACGTCGAGCCGGTAGTGCAGGTCGCGCACCAGGGCCCGCGCCGTACGGGTGGTGTGCTTGATCGTCAGCTTGGAGCGCGGGGCCAGCTTGAGGCCGTCGGCCATCCAGCAGACCATGGCCTCCAGATCCTGGGCCGCGTGCGGCTGGTTGTTGGGCCTGGCGATCATGTCGCCGCGCGAGACGTCGAGGTCGTCCTCGAAGCGAAGCGTGACCGACATGGGCGGGAACGCCTCCTCCACCGGCCCGTCGAACGTGTCGATCGAGGCGATCCGCGTGGTCAGCCCGGACGGCAGGTGCACGACCTCGTCGCCCGGCTTGAGCACGCCGCCCGCGACCTGGCCCGCGTAGCCGCGGTAGTCGTGGAAGGCGTGGTCGTTGGCCTTCTGGGGGCGGATCACGTACTGGACCGGGAAACGCACGTCGACCAGGTTGCGGTCGGAGGCGATGTGCACGTTCTCCAGGTGGTGGAGCAGGGAGGTGCCGAGGTACCAGGGCATGTTCTCCGAGCGCGAGACCACGTTGTCGCCGTTGAGCGCGGAGATCGGGATGAACGTCAGGTCGGTCACGTTGAGCTTGGAGGCGAAGGAGGTGAACTCCTCGCGGATCTCCTCGAACCGCTCCTGCGAGTAGTCGACCAGGTCCATCTTGTTCACGGCCAGCACCAGGTGCGGCACGCGGAGCAGCGAGGTCAGGAACGCGTGCCGGCGCGACTGCTCCAGCACGCCCTTGCGCGCGTCGATGAGGATGATCGCCAGGTCGGCCGTGGAGGCGCCGGTGACCATGTTCCGGGTGTACTGGATGTGCCCGGGCGTGTCGGCGATGATGAACTTGCGCTTGGGCGTGGCGAAGTAGCGGTAGGCCACGTCGATCGTGATGCCCTGCTCGCGCTCGGCCCGCAGGCCGTCGGTCAGCAGCGACAGGTCGGTGTACTCGGTGCCGCGGTCGCGCGAGGTGCGTTCGACCGCTTCGAGCTGGTCCTCGAAGATGGCCTTGGAGTCGAAGAGCAACCGTCCGATGAGGGTGGACTTGCCGTCGTCGACGCTTCCCGCGGTGGCAAAGCGAAGAATGTCCATCAGAAGTAGCCCTCTCGCTTGCGGTCCTCCATGGCGGCCTCGGACGAGCGGTCGTCGGCCCTGGTGGCCCCCCGCTCGGTGATCCGGGTGGCCGCGATCTCTTCGATGATCTCCTCGACCGTGACGGCCTTGGACTGAACGGCGCCGGTGCAGGTCATGTCGCCGACGGTGCGGTAACGTACGACGGCCTCGAACAGCGGCTCGTCGTCGCCGCGCGAGACGACGTCGGAGTCGGGCAGCAACATGCCGTCGCGCTCGAACACCTTGCGGGTGTGGGAGAAGTAGATCGAGGGGATCTCGATGCCCTCACGCCGGATGTAGTCCCAGATGTCCAGCTCGGTCCAGTTGGACAGCGGGAAGACCCGGATGTGCTCGCCCTTGCGGATGCGCGAGTTGTAGAGGTTCCACAGCTCGGGGCGCTGGTTCTTCGGGTCCCACTGGCCGAAGTCGTCGCGGAAGGAGAACACGCGCTCCTTGGCGCGGGCCTTCTCCTCGTCGCGCCTGGCCCCGCCGAAGACGGCGTCGAACTCGTGCTCCTCGATCCCGTCGAGCAGGGTGGTGGTCTGCAGGCGGTTGCGCGAGGCGCGCCGCCCGGTCTCCTCCACCACCCGGCCGCTGTCGATCGACTCCTGCACGCTGGCCACGATCAGGCGCGCGCCCAGCTCCTCGGAACGGCGGTCGCGGAACTCGATGACCTCGTCGAAGTTGTGCCCGGTGTCGACGTGCATCAGCGGGAACGGGATGGCCGCGGGCCAGAACGCCTTCTCCGCGATGCGGAGCATGACGATCGAGTCCTTGCCCCCGGAGAAGAGCAGACACGGCCGCTCGAACTCCGCCGCCACCTCGCGCATGATGTGGATGGCCTCGGCTTCGAGTACGTCGAGCTGCGACGTCGTGTAGTCGCGCTGGAGCATGGGCGCTTCCTCCGGCGGTTAGCGGTGCAGGTCCCGAATTCCGGCGAGCAGGGATGTCGCCAGCTCCGGTAGGGAAACCAGGATATCCGGTAGTGACGGGTCGGCTTGGTTGTAGGTCAGCTCCGAACCGTCGACCCGGCTGGCGAAGGCGCCGGCGGCCTGCGCGACGGCGACGGGGGCGGCGGAGTCCCACTCGTACTGGCCGCCGGCGTGCACGTACGCCTCGACCTCGCCGGTGAGCACCGCGGAGATCTTCGCGCCCGCCGAGCCGATCGGCACCAGGTCGGCCCCCAGCAGATAGGCCAGCTTCTGGACGAACTCCGGCGGCCGGGTGCGGCTCACCGCGATGCGGAAGCGCCCCTTCTCGAACGCCGGCAGCGCGGGCGGCTCGGCCGTGCTCAGAGTACGGCCCTGCGCGGGCAGCGCCACGGCGCCCGCCGTCAGCCTGCCGCGCTCCCACAACGCCACGTGCACGGCCCAGTCGGAACGGCCCTCTTCGGAGAACTCGCGGGTGCCGTCGAGGGGATCGACGATCCACACCCGCTCGGCGCCCAGCCTGCGCGGGTCGAGCCGCTCCTCGCGGGTGGCCTCCTCGGACAGGACACTGTCACTCGGACGCAAGCGCGCCAGCGCCTCCATGAGGAACACGTGCGCGGCCCGGTCGCCTTCCGCCCGCAGCGCGGCGGAGTCGCCGAACCCTGTGCGCTCGCGAACTCCCAGCAGCCGCTCGCCCGCCTCGGTCGCCAGGTCGGCGGCCACGGCATGGTCGTCGCGAATCGTCATCAATATGCTCCTTGCCCGCGGGCGACGGCCGACCAAGTCTTCCACAGGATCTGGAGGTCCAGCGTGAGGGACCAGTTCTCAACGTAACGCAGGTCAAGGCGGACCGATTCCTCCCAGGACAGGTCGGATCGTCCGCTCACTTGCCACAGCCCGGTCAGCCCGGGGCGTACCAGCAGCCTTCTGCGCACATCGTCACCGTAGCGCGCCACCTCCTCCGGCAGCGGCGGGCGGGGGCCGACCAGCGACATGTGTCCGAGGAGCACGTTGATGAGCTGGGGCAGCTCGTCGAGGGAGTGGCGGCGCATCAGCGTGCCGAGCGGCGTCACGCGCGGATCGTTGCGGATCTTGAACAGCAGCCCGTCACGGTCGCTGACCATGGTGATCTTCTGCTCCTCCGAGCCCCGCCGCATGGTACGGAACTTCAGGATCGTGAACGGCCTGCCGTCCTTGCCGATCCTGACCTGGCGGAACAGCGCGGGCCCGGGGCTCGTGCCGCGTACGGCCACCGCCAGACCCACCAGCAGCGGCGACAGCAGCACCAGCAGCGCGGCGGCGACCAGGCGGTCGAAGACGTTCTTGACCAGTTGCCTGGCGCCGGTCAGCTCGGGGTGCTCGACGTGCAGCAGCGGCAGCCCGGCGGCCGGCCGGATCATGATGCGCGGGCCGGTGACGTCCATCAGCGCGGGGGCGACCACCAGCTCGGTGTGGCTGCGCTCCAGACGCCAGGCCAGCCGGCGCAGCGCGTCGCCGTCCATCTCGGGGCAGGCCAGCACGGCCACGGTGTCGGCGCGCACCTGGTCGACCACCAGCGGCACGTCGCGGAAGTCGCCCGCCACGGGCACCCCGCTCAGCGCGCCCTGGGCGTCGCCGTGGGGCACGCAGGCGGCCACGACGTCCATGCCGTGGTGGCGTTCCCTGCGGAAGAGCTGGACCAGTTCGGCGATCGAGGCCGGATGGCCGACCGCGACCACCCTGCGCATGCAGGCGCCGGCCGCCCTGCGCCGGTTGAGCGAGCGCCGCAGCAGGTAGCGGGCGACCAGCGTGAGCAGCGTGACCAGGGGCAGCGCGAGCACGACGTAGCCGCGGGCGACGTCGGTCTTGGTGACGTACGAGCCGATCGCGGTGGCCGCGGTCAGCGCCACGCCGGCGTGCACGACCCGGCGGAACTCCTCGGTGCCGACGCCGATCATGCGCGGCTCGTAGGCCCGGTTGAACGCGACCGCGCAGATCCACACCCACGGCAACGCCACACTGACCAGCAGGTACGGCAGCACGTACGGGGTGAACCCCCCGAACCTGCCGCAGAAGGCGGCGGCGGACCCGACGCCCGCCCCGCACAGATCGCCCACGACGGCACGGAACCGGTAGGACCGCATCCACACCGGCGTCACCGGGCTCACCCGCCACGAGACGGCCTCGCCCGATCTCACGGGCTCTCCTGCCTCACTGCGTGAGGCGGCCTCGGTCGCCAAATGCCGTCTTCCCCCGCTCCGCTCCCGCCGTCTCCCCGGCACACCTGTGTGTGTCCATTACCGAACGGACAGTCACAGATGGTAGCCGTGCGTACGCGGCGACAGGCGGCGAACGGTTCTATGCGGCGATCAGCGCGGAGGGCCGGAAATGTGCAGATCAGCCCGGTGGTACTCGTTCTGGGTGACTTCCAGGCCGCGGGTCATGAGCGACTCGACGACGTCGGCGCCGCGGTCGACGAGGAAGGGCAGGTCCTTGCGCTCGACGGTGGCGAAGTCTCTGAGCACGAAGGAGGCGGGGTCCATGCGGCCGGGCGGCCGGCCGATACCGAAGCGCACCCTCAGGTAATCGCGGGTGCCGAGGACCTTGGTGATGGACTTGAGCCCGTTGTGGCCGTTGTCGCCGCCGCCGAGCTTGGCGCGCAGCGCGCCGTAGGGGACGTCGAGCTCGTCGTGCACGACGATCAGCCGCTCGGGACCGATCTTGTAGAAGTCGGCGAGCGCCTTGACCGGCCCGCCCGACAGGTTCATGTACGTCAGCGGCTTGGCCAGCACGGCCGCCCGCGTCTCCAGCACGTCGGACCTGCTCTTGTGGGCCTTGAAGCGCCCACCGGCCCGCGCGGCCAGCTCGTCGAGCACCATGAAGCCCGCGTTGTGCCTGTTACCCGCGTATTCGGGCCCCGGATTGCCCAGTCCCACGATCAGCCAGCGGTCCATGTGCTCCCCTTACAGCGGAACGGGGGCGGCCTCGCGCCACCCCCGTTCGCAGGACGTGCTTACTCGGCAGCGGCCTCGGCGGTCTCGCCCTCGCCCTCGGCCTCGGCGACCTCGCCCTCGGCGACCTCGGCGGCCTCGGCGGCGGGCTCCTCGGTCGGCTTGGCGATGACGTGGAGGACCACGGCCTCGGGGTCGGCGGCCAGCGTGGCGCCCGACGGCAGGTTGAGCTGCGCGGCGGTGACGACGGTGCCGACCTCCATGCCCTCGATGTCGACCTCGACACCGGTCGGGATGTGGGTGGCCTCGGCCTCGACGGCCACCGCGACGAGCTGCTGGTCGAGCAGGCCCTCGGAGTTGACGTCGCCGGTCGTGGTGACCGGGATCTCGACGGTGACCTTCTCGCCGCGCTTGACCAGGATCAGGTCGACGTGCTCGACGAAGCCCTTGATCGGGTCGCGCTGCACGCCCTTGGGCAGGGCAAGCTCGTCGACGCCCTCACCCTCGAGGCGGATCAGCACGTTGGGCGTGCGGAGCGCGAGCAGCACCTCGTGACCGGGCAGGGTCAGGTGCTTGGGGTCGATGCCGTGCCCGTAGAGAACGGCGGGCACCTTGTCGGCGCGGCGGATCTTACGGGCGGCGCCCTTGCCGAACACCGTGCGGGGCTCGGCGGCAATACGTACTTCGGACACGACATCTCCTAGGGATGCAGAGATCGGATTGTGGCGCGCTCCCCCTCACCCGCCCTAGCGGAAGGCGTTACGAGCGCAACCCGTACAGCTTACTCGCTCAGGTGTCGCCCTCGAACAGGCTCGTGACGGACCCGTCGGTGAAGACCTCGGTGACCGCGCGGGCGATCAGCGGGGCGATCGACAACACGGTCAGCTTGTCGAACCGCTTGGTCTCCGACAGCGGCAGCGTGTTGGTCACGATGACCTCGGAGATGCGGGAGTTCTTCAGCCGGTCGACGGCGGGGTCGGAGAAGACCGCGTGGGTGGCGGCGACGATCACGTTGGTGGCGCCCTGCTCGTAGAGGGCGTCGGCGGCCTTGCAGATCGTGCCGGCGGTGTCGATCATGTCGTCGATCAGCACACAGGTGCGGCCACTGACCTTGCCGACGACCTCGCTGACCTTCACGGAGTTGGCCACGTCGAGGTCGCGGCGCTTGTGGATGAAGGCCAGGGGCGTGCCGAGGGTGTCGGCCCAGCGCTCGGACAGGCGGACGCGGCCGGTGTCGGGGGAGACGACGGTGGTGTTGGCCAGGTCGAGCTTGTTCTTCAGGTAGCTCTCCAGGACCGGCATCGCGAACAGGTGGTCGACGGGACCGTCGAAGAAGCCCTGGATCTGCGAGGTGTGCAGGTCGATCGACATGAGCCGGTCGGCGCCCGCGGTCTTGAACAGGTCGGCCATCAGCCTGGCCGTGATGGGCTCGCGGCCGCGGCCCTTCTTGTCCTGGCGGGCGTAGCCGAAGAACGGCATGACCACGGTGATGCGTTTGGCGGAGGCCCGCTTGAGCGCGTCGACCATGATGAGCTGTTCCATGATCCACTTGTTGATCGGGCCGGTGTGGCTCTGGATCACGAAGGCGTCGCAACCGCGGACGGACTCAAGGTATCGGGCGTAGATCTCGCCGTTGGCGAAGTCGATCAGTTTGGTGGGGGTGAGGGAGACGCCGACGTGCTCGGCAACCTCTTCGGCCAGCTCTGGATAGGCCCGGCCGGAGAAGAGCATGAGGTTCTTCTCGCCCGGCTGTTTGATGCTGGTCACTGTTCGTTCTCCTGCTGTGCTCGCTCGGCCAGCGCCCGTTCGGCGGCGGCGGCCGACTTCGTGCCCGCGCGCTTGCGCAAGACCCATTTCTCGATGTTGCGCTGTCGCGCTCTTGCCACGCCCATCGCACCTGGGGGTACGTCGCTGACGATGACGGATCCGGCCGCTGTGGTGGCGCCGTCGCCGATCGTCACGGGAGCGATGAGCATGGTGTCGCAGCCGACGAACGCGCCGTCGCCCACGGTGGTGTGGTGCTTGTCGACCCCGTCGTAGTTGACGAAGACGCTGGAGGCCCCGATGTTGACGTCCTCACCGAGGGTGGCGTCGCCGGCGTAGGTCAGGTGGGGCACCTTGGAACGCTCGCCGACCTTGGTGTTCTTCAGCTCGACGAACGTGCCCGCCTTGGACTTCCGGCCGAGGACGGTGCCGGGGCGCAGGTAGGCGTAGGGGCCGACGTTGGCCTCCGGGCCGATCTCGGCGCTGTCGCAGACCGCGTTGCGCACGACGGCGCGCTCGCCGACTCGGGTGTCGGTCAGCGTGGTCGCCGGGCCGACCTCGGCGCCGGTCTCGATCACCGTACGGCCGTGGAGCTGGGTGCCGGGGTGGATGACGGCGTCGGGCGCGATCTCCACGCCCACGTCGACCCACGTGCTGGACGGGTCGACGACGGTGACGCCGGCGCGCATGTGCTCCTCCAGCAGCCGCCGGTTGAGCACCTGGCGGGCGAAGGCGAGCTGGACGCGGTCGTTGACGCCCTCGACCTCGACGTGGTCGGCCACCACGCAGGCGCCGACCCGGTGGCCGTCGCCGCGCAGGATGCCGAGCACGTCGGTGAGGTACTCCTCGCGCTGGGCGTTGTCGGTGGACACGCGCTTGACGGCGTCGGCGAGCAGCAGGCCGTCGAAGGCGTAGATGCCGGAGTTCATCTCCTTGATCGCGCGCTGCTCGTCGTCGGCGTCCTTCTCCTCGACGATCTCCAGCACGGCGCCCGAGGGGTCGCGGACGATCCGGCCGTAGCCGGTCGGGTCGGGCACCTGCGCCGTCAGCACGGTGACCGCGTTGCCGTCGGCGGCGTGCTTGTCCAGCAGGTCGGAAAGGGTACGGGCACGCAGCAGCGGCACGTCGCCGTAGGTGACCAGGACCGTGCCGGAGATCGTGCCGACCTCTTCGAGCACGGTACGGACGGCGTGGCCGGTGCCGCGCTGCTCACGGCCGGGCACGGCGCGCGCGTCGGGGCTGGTCGCGGCGAGATGGCCGCCGACCTGTTCGAGCGCGTGGCCGATCACCACGATGAGCCGTTCGGGACCGAGGTCGCGGGCGGCGGCGAGCATGTGGTCGACCAGCGCGCGGCCGCACAGCTCGTGCAGGACTTTCGGGGTCTGGCTCTTCATCCGGGTGCCCTCGCCGGCGGCGAGGACGATGACGGCTGCCGGGCGCGGCACACTCACGGACTGAGGCTCCCTGTGACTGGACGGATCAGGGTCGTCGGCGCGGCTACCGCCCCGCAACCCTCCCGACACCGTGAGGATACCTGCCCGGCTCCGGGCTCTTTCGCCCGGGGAGTCGCGAAATGTGTGTCAAGGCTCCCGGAAGAGGACTCGAACCCCTACAAAGTGGACCAAAACCACTTGTCCTGCCGATTAGACGATCCGGGACGGACCGGACGCCGCGGCGTCCGGCACAGCCCCTACGATACCGAGCCCGCACGGGCGTATGCGCCCTCAATTCTCTCCCACCTCACCAGTCCCCGCGAATACCGGGGTCATGAGGGCTGGTCGGCGCGCTGCTCACATAACAGACCTCCCGAAAAGCCGCAAGGTACGAAACCCACTCACCTCGACGAGCCGCCCGTCAGCTATGTGACATCCACAGCTTAGGGCTTCCTTACTTACGATGGCGTAGGTTACGGTTGCGTAGCCCGGACATTCGTCCTCATACATGTCGTTGGAGGTAGCCCATGACCGTTCTCGCCGAGCGCTCATCCCCTGCCCCGAAGCCCGACTTCGAACCCGAACCGAAATCCAAGGCGGAGCTCGTCACGTTCGCACTCGTGGTGGGACTGCCCCTGATCGCGATCGCGGCGGCGGTACCTCTGGCATGGGGCTGGGGACTCGGCTGGACGGACATCGCCATCGCCTTCGTCTTCTACATCGTCTCCGGGCTCGGCGTCACCGTCGGGTTCCACCGCTACTTCACGCACGGCTCGTTCAAGGCCAAGCGGCCGCTGAAGATCGCGATGGGCATCGCGGGCAGCCTGTCGCTGGAGATGTCGGTGCTGGACTGGGTGGCCACGCACCGCAAGCACCACAAGTTCTCCGACAAGGAGGGCGACCCGCACTCGCCGTGGCGCTTCGGCCCCGGCTTCAAGTCGATGTCCAAGGGCCTGCTCTACGCCCACATGGGCTGGCTGTTCGAGAGCGAGCGCACCAACCGCGAGAAGTACGCCCCCGACCTGTGCAAGGACGAGGACATCCAGAAGCTGCACAAGTGGTTCCCGACGCTGGCCCTCGTCTCGGTCCTGCTGCCCGGCGTGCTGGGCCTGCTGCTCACCTGGTCCTGGCAGGGCGCGCTGACCGCGCTGTTCTGGGGCTCGCTGATCCGCATCGGCCTGCTGCACCACGTGACCTGGTCGATCAACTCGATCTGCCACGTCTTCGGCGAGGAGTCCTTCCAGGTCCGCGACAAGTCGCGCAACGTCTGGTGGCTGGCCATCCCGTCGTTCGGCGAGTCCTGGCACAACCTGCACCACTCCGACCCCACCTGCGCCCGGCACGGCGCGCTCAAGGGCCAGATCGACCTGAGCGCCGGCCTGATCCGCATCTTCGAGCGGGCGGGCTGGGTGGACGACGTGCGCTGGCCGACGCCGGAGCGCCTGGCGGCGAAGCGCATTGCCTGATGATGATCAGCCGATGAATGGCCATTCGTCCGTGGCCGTCATTATGGAAACCGTGACCGAACCCCGATCTCGCAGGCGCATGTCCGGTAGAGAGCGCAGAGAGCAGCTGATCCGGATCAGCCGCACGCTGTTCGCCGAGAAGGGGTTCGACGGGACCTCTATCGAGGAGATAGCCGCCACCGCGCAGGTCTCCAAACCCGTGGTGTACGAGCATTTCGGCGGCAAGGAAGGCGTCTACGCGGTCGTCGTGGACCGCGAGATGCAGAAGCTGCTCGGCATGATCACCTCCGCCCTCGCCGCCTCCCACTCCCTCATCAAGCTGGAGCGGGCCGCCCTGGCCCTGCTGCAGTACATCGAGGAGAGCAGCGAGGGCTTCCGCATCCTGGTCCGTGACTCGCACGCGGCCTCGGGCACGGGCACGTTCGCGAGCCTGATCAGCGAGATCGCCAGCCAGGTCGAGGACGTGCTGCGCGACGAGTTCGCGGACCGCGGCTACGACCCCAAACTCGCCCCGATGTACGCCCAGATGCTGGTCGGCATGGTCGCGCTGACCGGCCAGTGGTGGCTGGACGTACGCAAGCCGGGCCGCGAGGAGGTCGCCGCGCACCTGGTCAACCTGGCCTGGAACGGCCTGACCGGGCTGAACCCCAGCCCGGTCATCACCGTGGCCAGCCGCGACCAGCAGGCGCTCGCCAAGCCGCGGGCCAGCGAGAAGGAGCTGCGCGACTTCGAGAAGGCCCGCGAGAAGGAGCTCAAGGAGGCCGAGAAGCTGCGCCAGCGTGAGCTGCGTGACGCAGAGAAGGCCCGGGTACGAGAGTTGAAGGAGCGCGAGCGGCTGCTGAAGGAGGCGGAGAAGGCCCGTGAGCGCGAGGAGAAGATCCGTCAGCGGGAGGTCAGGCTCGCCGAGCGCGCCGCACGCCTGGAGCAGGCCGAGCATCCGGAGTGAGTCGTTGCGGCTACGTTAACGTTCCGTTCAACCAATCGGGGCAATATAGGCCATATGTCCGCGGAACCGCTGCACTCGGGAAACGACCTGCCCCTGCCACAGGAGCGGTTCCTCAACCGCGAGGAAAGCTGGCTCCAGTTCAACGAACGTGTCCTTGAGCTGGCCGAGGACCCCTCGATCCCGCTGCTCGAACGGGTGCGCTTCCTGGCCATCTTCGCCAGCAACCTCGACGAGTTCTTCCGCGTACGGGTCGCCGGGCTGAAGCGGCGCATGGCCACCGGGCTGCTGCTGCGCACCAAGAGCGGGCTGAAGCCGCGCGAGGAGCTGGCCAGGATCGCCACGATCGCCGACTCCCTGGCCAAGCGGCACGCCGCCGCCTTCCACGACCGGGTCTGCCCGCAGCTCGCGACCGAGGGCATCGAGATCGTCCGGTGGGACGACCTGGGCCGCGAGGAGCGTACGGAGCTGCGCAAGCTGTTCAGGGAGCGGATCAGGCCGGTGCTGACGCCGCTGGCCGTCGACCCGGCCCACCCCTTCCCCTACATCTCCGGGCTCAGCCTGAACCTGGCCGTGCTGGTACGCAATCCGATCACCGACCACACCGTGTTCGCCCGGGTCAAGGTGCCCTCGCAGCTCCCCCGGTTCGTACCGGCCTCGAAGGACCGGTTCGTACCGCTGGAGGACGTCATCGCGGCGCACCTGGGCCAGCTCTTCAAGGGCATGGAGATCCTCCAGCACCACGTCTTCCGCGTCACCAGGAACGAGGACCTCGACGTCGACGAGGACGTCACCGAGAACCTCATGCAGGCGCTGGAGAAGGAGTTGCTCAAGCGGCGTTTCGGGCCGCCGGTGCGGCTGGAGGTCGAGGACACGATCACGCCGGACGTGCTGGCCCCGCTCATCGAGGAGCTGGAGCTGGCCCCGCACGAGATCTACCGGCTGCCCGGCCCGCTCGACCTGACCGGCCTGCACGCCATCGCCGACCTCGACCGCGGCGAGCTGAGCTACCGCCCGTTCGTGCCGGCCGAGGTGATCAACGCCGAGGACGACATCTTCGCGACCCTGCGCGAACGCGACGTGCTGCTGCACCACCCGTACGACTCGTTCGCGACCAGCGTGCAGCACTTCATCGAGGTGGCCGCGGCCGACCCCAGGGTGCTGGCGATCAAGCAGACCCTCTACCGCACCAGCGGCGAGTCCCCCATCGTCGACGCGCTCATCGACGCGGCCGAGGCCGGCAAGCAGGTCGTCGTGGTCGTGGAGATCAAGGCCCGCTTCGACGAGCACGCCAACATCTCCTGGGCCAGGAAGCTGGAGCGCGCCGGCTGCCACGTGGTCTACGGCGTGGTCGGCCTGAAGACCCACTGCAAGCTGGCCCTCGTCGTACGCCAGGAGCCCTCGGGCGAGCTGCGCCGCTACTGCCACATCGGCACCGGCAACTACAACCCCAAGACGGCCCGCCAGTACGAGGACTTCGGCCTGCTCACCGCCGACCCGCTGGTGGGCGAGGACGTCACCGACCTGTTCATCCATCTCACCGGCTACTCCAACCACTCGGCGTACCGCAGGCTGCTGGTCGCACCCCACTCCATGCGCAGCGGCCTGCTGGCCAGGATCGACCGGGAGATCGCCCACCAGCAGGCGGGCCGCCCGGCCCGGATCAGGATCAAGACGAACTCGCTGGTGGACGAGCCGATCATCGACGCGCTCTACCGGGCGTCCAGGGCGGGGGTGCCGGTGGATCTGTGGGTGCGCGGCATCTGCATCCTCCGCCCCGGAATTCCCGACTTGTCCGAAAATATCCGCGTAAGGTCGGTTTTGGGGCGCTTTCTTGAGCACTCCCGCGTGTACGAGTTCGGCCTCGGCAGACGGCCCGAGGTGTGGATCGGCAGCGCCGACCTGATGCGCAGGAACCTCGACCGTCGCGTCGAGGCCCTGGTCAAGGTGACTTCCCAGCAGCACAGGGCGTACCTGATCGAGCTGATGGACCTGGCCATGGCCGACACCACGAACGCGTGGTGGCTCAACTCCGACGGCACCTGGATCCGCCACCACGGCGAGGACCTGCAGAGCCATCTCGTCAGCACCAGGCGTTGGAGGACCGTTGATGACTGATCTGCTCCGGGCCGCCGGGGCCGTGGTCTGGAGGGGCGAGGAGAGCCGCCCCGAGGTGGCGGTGATCCACCGCCCGCGCTACGACGACTGGACCCTCCCCAAGGGCAAGCTGGAGGCCGGCGAGCACGTGATCGCCGCCGCCCTGCGCGAGGTCGACGAAGAGACCGGCCTGACGGTCGTGCTCGGCCGCGCGCTGCCGCCGATCCACTACCTCAGCGGCGGCCGGCTCAAGCGGGTCGACTACTGGACGGCTCAGGTGACCCACGACGCCGGGTTCGAGCCCGGTGAGGAGGTCGACGGGCTGCGCTGGCTGCCGCTGGAGCAGGCCAGAGACCTGCTGACCTACGAGTGGGACGCCGGTCTGCTGCGCGCCCTGGCCGCCGCGCCGCTCGCGACCGTCCCGCTGGTGCTCGTACGGCACGGTTCGGCCGGGTCCAGGAGCGCGTGGAAGGGCGACGACGCGCTGCGCCCGCTCGACGCCGACGGCGGCTCCCAGGCGGCGGCCCTGGCCACCGCGCTGGCCGCCTACCGGCCCGAGGTGCTGGTCAGCTCGCCGAGCCGGCGCTGCGTCCAGACGCTGGAGCCGTACGGGACCGAGATCAGGACCGAGGCGCTGCTCAGCGAGGAGGGCCAGGACCCGCGCAAGACGCCGGACCTCGTCGGCAGGCTCGCCGTGGCCGCCGCCGTGTGCAGCCACGGCAAGGTCCTGCCGCACCTGATCCACACGCTGAGCGACAAGGACGTGCACCTGCGCAAGGGCGCCTTCGCGGTGCTGCACCGCCGGGACGGGCAGGTCGTCAGCGTGGAACGCTACGCGACCTGACGGCCCTCACCAGGTGGGACGTTTCGCCGGCCGTCACCAGGTCACGGAGAGGCTGGCGAAGCCCTGCGTGATCCTGCCCTCGTTGCGCGGCAGCTGCGCGAGGGGGACGGCCAGGCGCAGGTCCGGGAAACGCTGGAAGAGCCGGCCGAAGACGGCCTCCAGCTCCACCCTGGCCAGGCTCGCGCCGATGCAGAAGCGCGGGCCGTACCCGAAGGCGAGGTGCGGGTCGGTCGACGGTCGTCCGATGACGAAGGCGTCGGGATCCGGATAGACGTGTTCGTCCCGGTTGGCCACGCCCGGGTTGATCACGACGGCCTCGCCGCGACGGATCGTCCGGCCGTCGATCTCGATGTCCTCGTGGGCGTACCTGGGCAGGCCGTGCAGGCTCGGCACGGCCATGCGCAGGATCTCCTCGACCACGACGGGCGCGAGCCCGGGGTCCGAGCGCAGCAGCGCGAGCCGGCCCGGGTTGGCCAGCAGCAGGAGCACGCCGTAGTCGATGCGGTTGACCGTGGTCTCGTGCCCGGCGAACAGCAGCCCGGCGGCCAGTTCGGCGATCCTGCCGTCGTCGTCCAGCTCGTTCGCCAGGTCCGACAGGAGGTCTTCGCCTGGTTCGTGCCGCTTGCGGGTGATCAGCCCAGCCATGTACGCGCTCAGCTCCACCCGCGCCGCCTCGCCCGCCGCGGCGTCCCGGAGGTCGGCCATACGTCCGGAGACGCCGCTGAAGTACTCCCTGTCCTCGTACGGGACGCCGAGCAACTGGCAGATGACCAGCACCGGCAGCGGGAAGGAGAGCTCGGCGTGCAGGTCGGCGGGCGGCGTCAGCTTGGCCAGGCGGTCCAGCCGCTCCTCGACCAGGGAACCGACATGGTCGGCGAGCCTCCTCATCCGCCTGGCCGAGAAGGCGGGCGTGAGCAGCCTGCGCAGGCGCTCGTGCTCGGCCTTCTCCGTGGCGACCTCGCCCTGGGGGCCGCCGAGCAGGGCCGAGTTCGACACCCGCGACGCCTGCTCGGGCTCGGGGTGCGAACGTCCGAGCCGGGGGTCGGTGAACAGCGCGCGGGCCTGTTCGTAGCCGGTGACCAGCCAGACCTCGTCGCCCACGGAGGTGCGCACCCGCGCGATGCCCTCCGCCGCCCGCAGTTCCCGGTAAGCGGCGGGTACGTCGAGAGGGTCGCTGCGCGCGAAGGGTATTGCCGGAAGGTTACTCATAGAACCTTCTTAACCGCCTTCACGGTTTCCGCCCATACCCTGGGGAAATCGGCCTGCGCCCGTTCGGCGATGTTGCGCTCGATGCCGATCAGCAGCCCGTACGTGAAGGTGTCCTCGCCGGCCTGCCGGGCGCCCTCTGCCTCCTTGGCCAGCGTCTCCTGGGCGACCACGCCGTCCCGGTGCGCCCCCAGGATCTCCTGGACGTTCTCGGCCAGCTTGGCGAGCCTGGCCATGTCCTTGCCGAGGGTGGGTTCGAGCGCTTCGGCGGTGTATCGAGCGCGTTTGGCCGCCTTACGGACGTCGTGCATGGCGATCTCGCGGCGTTCGGGGTCCTCGATGCCCTGGGCGGTCTCGTACGCCCTGGTCACGCGGTCCCAGCCGGCGGAGGCGACGGCGGTGAGCTTCTCCTGCGCCGGCTTGGCCGCCGCCTTGCCCAGCTCGGGGGTGGCGATCAGCGCGTCGAGGGCGTCCAGCAGGGTGTAGTAGCGGTCGCCGCTGAGCGCGTCCTTGATGCGTTCGTACGCCTGTTGCTCGCGTTCGTACAGGTCCGTGCCGAGCCGGGTCTGGATGGGACCGGTGACCAGTTCGGGGGCCAGACCGGCCAGCTCCTTGTCGAACCTGGCCCTGATCACCTCAAGGTCGCGGGCCTCGCCGAGCACCGTACCGAGCCAGCGCAGCTCGTCCTGCACACCCTCGGTGCCGCCCACCACCGACTTGAACGCCTTGAGCGCGCTGCGCAGCCTGCGCGAGGCCACCCGCATCTGGTGGACGGCGTCCTCTTCGGCCCTGCGTACCCGGGGATCCTGGGTGAGGAGGGCGGCGACCTGGCTCGACAGGTAGGCGAGGACCGTCTCACCGGCCGTGCCCGGCTCGGTGGCGGCCTTGGCGGGCGGGGTGGGCTCGAGGAGCCGGGCGAGCTTGCTGGCGCTCCCGGCGGGGGTCGCGCCCGCCTTCCGCAGCCGTTTGCCGACCTTGGCCAGCAGGTCCAGGCGGTTCTCCGCCAGGAGCTCGGCCTCGACCTCGCGCCACCGCAGGACCCTGCCGTCCCGGTGGACGGTGCCCTTGACCCGGTCGTCGGCGACCTCGACCAGGTGGGTGCCATCCTCGTGCAGCAGCGTCACACTACGACGGGTGTCGAGCTCGGCGACGACCTGGAGCTCCGCGCCCCGGGAGTACGCCCGGACGAGTTCGGCCAGCTCCGGCGGCACGATCTTGGTGCTCCGGGTCAGCGGACACGTGATCTCCTGGCGCACGCCCTTGGCCTTGGGCAGCTTCAGGTGCCAGCCCGCGTCGTCGCCACCGCGTCTGCGTCTGAGCGTGACGCCGCGCGCCGCCAGCCGCAGATCGGGCGTGTCGTAGTAGAGCGCCACGAGCTGGTGGCTGCGCGGGCCCGCGACCTGCGCAAGGCCGCTCAGATCCGGAATCGCGTAGTCGGTTGGAACGTCGAACTTATCCTCGATCTCGATGGCCACTGCACCTCACAAGTGTGCGATTTCGGACCATGATGTCACCTGCAGATGAACATCACACGACTTGTAGAAGCTCGATCCTGTTGCCCACCGGGTCCGTGACGTAGATCCGGCGGTAGCCGGGGAAGAGGTCGTCGGGCACGGCTCCGGGGATCTTCGCGGCGTACGCGTCGAGGTCCTCGACCAGGAACGCCGGGTGGGCCTTGCGCGCGGGCCTGAAGTCGTCCTCGATGCCGAGATGAACCTCTACCCCATCGCCGCGGAACCAGGCGCCGCCGCGTTTGGCCAGCTCCGGCGGCTTGGGAACCTCGCGCAGCCCGAGCACGCCCTCGTAGAAGGCGCGCAACTGCGGCTCACTGCCCTTGGGCGCGGCGAGCTGGACGTGATGCAGAGCTCTGATCGTCATTTCTGGGCCACCACGAAGACGCGTCGGAAGGGGAAGGGGGTGCCGTAGCTCCTGGCCGGGTACGCCTCGGCGAGCAGTCCGGCCAGGTCGGCCTTGAACTGCCGCTGCTCCTCCGGGCCAAGCCGGTCGAAGATCGGACGCAGGGCCGTGCCGGAGACCCAGTCGAGCACCGGGTTCTCGCCTTGGAGCACGTGCACGTACGTCGTCTCCCAGGCGTCCACCTGGCAGCCGCCGTCGTTGAGGAAGTCGAGATACTGGACCGGATCGTCCACCGGGTTGCTTCTGTTGAGGTCGCTGAGCCGGTCCGACCAGGCCCGGGAGGCGCACAGCTCGCGGATCGCGACGTGGCTCGGGGCGTCGAAGTTGCCGGGCACCTGGAACGCCAGCCAGCCGCCGGGGGCCAGCTCCTCCAGCCAGTGTTCGAGCACACCCCGGTGGGAGGGCACCCATTGCAGGACGGCGTTGGAGACGATCACGTCCATGGGCCGGTCGGGGTGCCAGGTGTCGACGTCGGCCACGGCGAAGTGCACCGGCGTCTTGAGCTGCCGGGCCTTGGTGATCATCGCCGGCGAGGCGTCGAAGCCCTCGACGGTGGCTTCGGGCCAGCGTTCGGCCAGCATGACGGTGAGTTCGCCACTGCCGCAGCCGGCGTCCACGACATAATCGGGAGCCACGGCACCGACCCTGGATATCAGCTCGATGAACGGCCGCGACCGCTCGTCGGCGTAGACGGCGTAGGTCACCGGGTCCCAGATATCTCTTGACATAGAGATAATTGATATCGAGAGAGATATCTCGATGTCAAGACAGTAGACTCTGTGTCATGACGCCACAGGATGACGAGGTCGACCGGCTGGTCGCGGCATGGCGGATCGAGCGGCCCGATCTCGACGTCGAGCCCCTCCAGGTCCTCTCCAGGGTGTCACGGCTGGCCAAACATCTCGACCGCGCCAGGCGGGCGGCGTTCGCCGAACATGATCTGGAGCCTTGGGAGTTCGACGTGCTCACCGCGTTGCGGCGGGCCGGCAAGCCGTACGAGCTGAGCCCCGGGGCGCTGCTGCGGGCCACTCTGGTGACGTCGGGGACGATGACCAACCGCATCGACCGGCTCGCGCAGGCGGGGCTGGTGCGGCGGCGACCCGACCCGGAGGACCGGCGCGGCGTGCTGGTGTCGCTGACGGAGACGGGGCTCGCACAGGTGGACGCCGCCTTCGCGGGGCTGCTGCGCCGCGAACGCGACCTGCTCTCCGGCCTCCCAACCGCCGACCAACGCTCCCTCGCCGCCCTCCTCCGCCTCCTCCTCGCCCCCTTCGACTCCCCCAAGTAGCCCGTTCCTACACAACCCTCTGCGCGTGGTGTGTGGCGATCCTCTGCACGCGACCGCTCCACGCGGCTCTGTGCGCTGCGTTGTGCGCGGCTCTGCGCGCGGCCCTGTGCGTGGTTCTCTGCGCGGTTTTCTTTGCGTGGTTTTTTCTACGCGGTGTCGTGGTTGCCCGACTCGCCGACGTCGGCGGGCGTCCGTCGAGCGCCGGTCGTGAAGGCTCACAGGGTTGCTCGCCGTTACGAGCGCCCTGTGAGCCGTCTCCTCGGTTTCCCTGGGCCGCGGGATCAGTCGCCGAGGCGGTCGGCCACCTCAAGCCATTCCGCCTCGACGGTGTCCTTCTGGGTGAGGACGTCACGTAGCTGGGCGTCGAGGGAGCCCAGCTTGGCGTAGTCGCTGGCGGCCTCGGCCATGGCGGCGTGGAGGCGGGCCTCCTGGTCGCCGAGCTTGTCGAGCTGGCGTTCGAGGCGGTTGAGTTCCTTGCGGAGCTCGCGTTCCTCCTTGGCCGACAGGCCGCTCTCGGACGGCGCGGCGGAAGGCGCCGCGGCGGGGGCCCGAGCTCCCGCCGCCGGGCCGGAGGCGCCGCCGAGGCGGGCGGTCACGGCCGTGCCGGCGCTGCGGCGTTCGAGGTATTCGTCGACCCCGCCGGGCAACATCACGAGCTTGCCGTCACCCAGCAGCGCCACGCACCGGTCAGTCACCCGCTCCAGGAAGTAGCGGTCGTGGCTCACCAGGATCAGTGTGCCCGGCCAGCCGTCCAGCAGGTCTTCGAGCTCGTTGAGCGTCTCGATGTCGAGGTCGTTGGTGGGCTCGTCGAGGAGCAGCACGTTGGGGTCGTCCATCAGCAGCCGCAGCAGCTGCAGCCGCCGCCGCTCGCCGCCGGACAGGTCGCCGATGACCTTCCACTGCGCGTCGCCCTTGAAGCCCAGCCGCTCCAGCAACTGGGACGCCGTCCACTCCCGCTTGCCGAGCTGGAGGTACTTGCGGATCTCCTCCACCGACTCCAGCACCCGCCGGGACGGGTCGAGCTCGGTCAGCTCCTGCGACAGATGCGCGAGACGTACGGTCTTGCCCCTGACCACCCGGCCCGAATCGGGCTGGACGTTGTCGCCGAGCAGCCGCAGCACCGACGACTTGCCCGAGCCGTTGACGCCGATCAGGCCGACGCGGTCGCCCGGCCCGAACTGCCACGTGCAGTGGTCGAGCACCAGCGGCCCGTCGCCGGGACCGCCGGCGTGCAGGGTCACGTCTTCGAGGTCGTAGACCGTCTTGCCGAGCCTGGCCGCGGCGAACCGCATCAGCTCGACGCTCTCCCGCGCCGGAGGCTCGTTCGCGATCAGGGCCTGCGCGGCGTCGATCCGGAACTTCGGCTTGGACGTGCGGGCGGGCGGACCGCGGCGCAGCCAGGCGATCTCCTTGCGCATGAGGTTCTGGCGGCGTTCCTCCGCGGCCTGGGCGATGCGCGCGCGCTCGGCCTTGGCCAGCACGTAGGCGGCATATCCGCCCTCGTAACGCTCGACCCGCCCGTCGACGACCTCCCACGTACGGGTGGAGACGGCGTCGAGGAACCAGCGGTCGTGGGTCACGACCAGCAGGGCGCTCTTCCGGGCGGCCAGGTGGGCGGCGAGCCAGGCGATGGCCTCGATGTCGAGGTGGTTGGTGGGCTCGTCGAGCATGACCAGGTCGTGGTCGTCGATGAGCAGGCGGGCCAGCGCGGTGCGCCGGCGCTCGCCGCCGGAGAGGGCGGCGGCCTTGGCACTGAGGTCGAGGTCGCCGATCAGGTTGGCCAGGATCTCGCGAACCTGCTGGTCACCGGCCCATTCGTGCTCTGCCCTGTTTCCGAGGACGAGCTCGCTCACCGTGGCCTCGGGGTCGAGGGTGTCCTGCTGGGACAGGAAACCGACCCGCAGGCCGCGCGTGTGGGTGACCCGGCCGCTGTCCGGGCGTACGTCCCCGGCGATGACGGACATCAGGGTCGTCTTACCGCCCCCGTTGCGGCCGACGACGCCGATGCGCTCCCCGGCCTCGATGCCCAGGGAGACGTCGCTGAGGAGCGGTTTGGGCCCGTAGGCGTGGGTGACCGACTCAAGGTTGACCAGATTCATGACGTGTCCAGGGTATCGGTCTCCCCAACCGATTCCCGACGTCGACGACCTCCTTGAGCGTCCGCAGGTGGACCGTCACCGACCCGGGAGGCCCATGCACGTATCCCGAGGTCATCGCGACGTCGGCCCTCGCCGATCCGTCTGCGGCCCTTCGCCACCCTTCGCGCCGGCTCGTCGCCGACCCGCCGAACCGCCGGAACATCTCGTCGTGGCGCAGGGCCCGCAGGTGGTCAGAGCAGGGTGGCGCCGGTGACGGGGCCGTGGGCGGCGACCGTGGTGGTGGCGGCGCCCGTGGCGGTGAGGCTGTCGGCCAGGTCGCGGGCGTGTGTGGCGTCGATGGCCAGGAAGGCGCAGGTGGGGCCGGAGCCGGAGACGATCGCGCCCAGCGCTCCGTGCTGGCGGCCGGCGTCGAGGGTGGTGGCGAGTTCGGGACGCAGGGCCAGGGCGGCGGCCTGGAGGTCGTTGCTCAGGTGGGCGCCCAGCGCGTACGCGTCGCCGGTGCCCAGGGCTTCGATGAGCGGGGCGCTGAGCTCGGGCCACGGCACGCGGGCGCCCGAGACCTCGCGCTGGCGGTCGCACTCCGCGTAGACCTTGGCGGTCGACAGGCCGCCGTCGGCCAGCGCGAACACCCAGTGGAACGTGCCGCCCGTGGGCAGCTCGCTGAGCTGCTCGCCCCGGCCGGTGCCGACCGCCGTGCCGCCGAGCAGCGAGAACGGGACGTCGCTGCCGAGGTCTCCGGCGATCTCCATGAGGTCCTCGAAGGGCAGGCCGAGCCCCCAGAGCTCGTTGCACGCCACGAGGGCGCCCGCCGCGTCGGCGCTGCCGCCCGCCATGCCGCCCGCGACCGGGATGGCCTTCTGGATGATCAGGTCGGCGCCGTACGAGCGGCCCGCGTGCTTGGCCAGGGCGCGTGCGGCGCGGATGGCGAGGTTGTCGTCATCGAGCGGCACCTGGTCGGACCACCGGCCGTTGACCGTGACGGTGATCGACTCGGCCTCCTTCGCGACCACCTCATCGAAGATCGACACTGCGTGGAAGACATTGACCAGGTCGTGGTAGCCATCTTCCCGGAGCGGGCCGACTGAAAGCTGCACGTTGACCTTCGCGGGCACACGTACGGTCACCGAACTCATCGATCTTCTGCCACTTTCATCGCTTGCCGGGGTCAAGGACACTCGATGTTATCGGGGTGGGGTGCGCTGACATGCGGTTCTTGGAATTAGACCTGTGAGATGGACGACTCCGTGCCACGCAGGGTGAGGTTCGTCATCCTTTCCGCCGGTCGGCTCGACGAACGCGGGAATCGCTGCCGGGGAGGAGAGCGGCTGAGACTCGACCCGGCGGGGGCTTGGGGGGCTGGGCTCGTGGCGAACTGGGGTCGACTGCCGCCCACGTTGGGGTGGCGGACATCCACTCGGCGTTGCACCAGAAGCCCACCATGCCCGCGTGGACGCCGCAGCTGTATGGGCACGACCTCCCGGACGCCACGGCAGTACGGGCACGCCCTCATCGGTGCCGCAGCCGTCACGGGCATGCCCTTCCCGGATGCCGGGGCCGTATGGGCGGTGTCGGGGCGGTCGCTCCAGGGTTCGGTTCGGGGGTCGGTCGGGGCCAGGTGTGGGGTGTGGTGGTCGGCTGGGATCGGTCCTTGGGACGCTGGGGGGCAGGATGGCTGACTGGACGTGGAGGTGCTCGTGTCCGAGGTGACCGTGGTTGAGGTGCCGCAGTGGCGGGGGTCGGGGGCTCGTACGGCTGAGCGGCTGCGTGAAGGCGCTCGGCTGGTCTCGGAGATGGTGGATGCGGATCGCCGGATTCGGGTCGAGGTCGATGACGATGATCTGGTGGTCACCGCGTCCAGGGTGCGGGAGGCGGTTTCCGAGGCTGGCTGGGACGGGCTTCTGGTCACCGCCGGCGGGGACTGCGGTGTCGAGTTGGAGCCGGTTTCGGCGGCGCGGCGGCGGTTCGGGGACGGGCTGGTCGTCGTCTGGTTCGATGCGCACGGGGATCTGAACACGCCGGACTCGTCGCCTTCGGGGGCCTTTCACGGCATGGTCCTGCGGGCGTTGACCGGCGAAGGGCCTGAGGGGCTGGTGGCCGCCGGGGAGCCGGTCGGGGCTGGGCAGATCGTCCTGGCGGGGGTGCGTGACCTGGATCCGGCTGAGGTGGCGTTCGTCGAGGCTCAGGGTGTACGGCGGGTACGGGCGGCGGATGCCGAGGCCCTGGTCGAGGCGGTGGGTGCTGCCGCTGCGGCGGGGGGCGGTGAGCGGGCGGCCGTTTACGTGCATGTGGACTTCGATGTGCTTGATCCGCAGCTCTTCGGGAGTGTGGGGAGTCCTACGCCTGACGGGTATCAGCCTGATGAGCTTCTGGCGCTGGTCGGTGCTGTTGCGGGGCGGTTCGAGGTGGTGGGGCTGGGGCTCATGGAGTATGAGCCGGCGGGGGCTGAGGATCAGGCTTTGCTCGCGTCGTTGGTGAAGGAACTGGTGGCGGTCTGCGCCGGGCGGTAGGTGGGGGCCAGGGCCCAGGACCCGGCCCCGGCCCATTGCGGGTCTGACAACCCAGGCCACGGGCAGGGCCGGGGCCTGGGCAGTGGCAGAAGCAGGGGCAGGCCCCAAGGAAGGGCCGGAGCCCGGGCCGGGTCTCACGGCCCAGGCCCGGGCCCAACGGCCCCGGTTCAAGGGCCCGGTTCAAGGGCCCGGTTCAAGGGTCGGAGCTCCAGAGCCGGGGGTGGGCCCCTGCCGGGGGTGGGCTCCCACGGCCTGGCCTGGGGGTGCTGCCGTGGGTGGTGGGTGTTTGTGGGGGTGGTCTGGGCCTTGGGGGCGCCTTCTCAGGCGGGGCGGATGGTTCCTCGGTAGGCGGTGCGGTAGTAGGGGGAGTTCAGGAATTTGGTTCTTCGGACTATGTCGCCTGTTCGGGGGGCGTGGATCATGATGCCGTCACCCAGGTAGAGGGCTACGTGGGTCGGGTCGCCGGTGCCGCCGAAGAACAGGAGGTCGCCTCTGCGCCGGGCGCTGAGGGGGACTCTGCGGCCCTGGCGGAACTGGGTGCCGGTGTAGTGGGCGAGGCGCACTCCGGCTCTGGACCAGGCGTAGAGGGTGAGGCCGCTGCAGTCGAAGCCTGTGGTGTTCGCGCCGGTGCCCACTCCGATGGTCGGGCCTTTTGAGGAGCCGCCGCCCCAGGAGAACGAGACGCCCAGTTGGGCCAGGGCTGCCTCGGCTGCGATGTCGCCCTTGGGTCTTTGGTGACTTCGGGGCTTTCGGGGCTTCCTGGGCTTCGGTTTCTTGGGGTGGTGGGGGGCTGGGCACGGGGTGGTCGTGGATGCTTCGGTACCGGTCGCCGGGATGGTGATGGTGGCCCGGATGCATTGCGGGGGTGTGGCGCGGGCCGGGGCGGGGTGGGTGGTGGTTGCGGCGGCGGTCAGGAGGCCGCCGGTGAGGATGATCGACAGCGGCTGGGCCAGGTGGCGGGTGGTCATGGTGGTCTCCTTCGTCGTGGTGCGGGACGAGGAGGCCAGGATCACGCGGGCCGGCGGGGGCCGTGGGGGCCGAACGGGGTTCTGTGGATGGGCCCGGTGAGGCCCGCCGGGGATTGTGGATGAGCCGCGGGAGCGTCGGCGGAGGTTGTGGGGGCCGGGGGAGCTTCGGCGGAAGGTGGCGGTGGGGGTGCTCGGGGCGCGCTCGGGCAGTGCTCGGGGGGCTCGGGGGGGTGCTCCGGGGGGTGCTCCGGGGGGTGCTCCGGGGGTGGGTCAGGGTTTTTGTTCGGCTATGCGGGCGAAGGCTTCTATCGGGAGTTGTTCGCCTCTTGCGGAGGGGTCCACGTCGGCGGCTCGTAGTGCCGTCTCCGCCTGGGACGGGCTTCCGGCCCACGACGCCAGCGCCGCCCGCAGGGTCTTGCGGCGTTGGGCGAAGGCGGCGTCCACCACGGCGAACACCTCTTCCCTGGTCGCCGTGGTGGTGGGCGGTTCGCGGCGGGTCAGGGAGACCAGGCCGGAGTCGACGTTGGGTACGGGCCAGAAGACCGTACGGCCCACGGGCCCCGCCCGGCGTACGTCGGCGTACCAGGCGGCCTTGACGGACGGAACGCCGTACACCTTGGAGCCGGGACCGGCGGCGAGGCGGTCGGCCACCTCCAGTTGCACCATGATCAGGCCCTTGCGCAGCGAGGGCAGCGTCTCCAGGAGGTGGAGCACCACGGGGACGGCCACGTTGTACGGGAGGTTGGCGACCAGGGCGGTGGGGGTGTGGCCGGCGAGGTCGTCGAGGCCGATCTTCATGGCGTCGGCATTGATGACCGTGAGCTTGTCGGACGGGCCGCGCTCGGCGACGGTGACGGGCAGTTGGGTGGCCAGGACCGGGTCGATCTCGACGGCCACCACGTGCGCGGCCTCGGGCAGGAGCGCCAGGGTGAGCGAGCCGAGGCCGGGCCCGACCTCGATGACCACGTCGTCGGCCGACAGGTCGGCCACGCGGACGATGCGCCGGACGGTCCCCGCGTCGATCACGAAGTTCTGGCCTAGCTTTTTGGTGGGGCGAAGATCTAGCTTGTTCGCCAAAATACGTATTTCTGCAGGGCCCAACAGCCTCATCATCCAACCAGTCTCCCGCATCGAAGAACCTGCGATGGCGGATGGGGGAGACCTAAGGAGAGGATGGCGTGGAACAGGAAGGGACGTCCCTGATGGAGCCAACGGGCGCCGCGCCGCTCCGCCCGACCGATCTGCGGGAGATCGGGCCGTACCGGCTGCTCGGACGGCTCGGCGAAGGCGGCATGGGGACCGTCTTCCTCGCCAGGGCCCCGACGGGGCGGTTCGTCGCGGTCAAGGTGGTGAAGGCGGAGTTCGCCAATCAGGAGGGGTTCGCCGCCCGCTTCCACGCCGAGGTGGACAACGCGCGCCGGGTGGCGTCGTTCTGCACGGCCCAGGTGCTCGACAACGGCAACACCGGGGACGGGCGTCCGTACATGGTGACCGAGTACATCGCGGGCACCCCTCTCTCGGAGCAGATCACCACTTTCGGGGCGCTGGACCCGGGGCCGCTGCACGGCGTGGCGCTGGGGGTCGCCGCGGCGCTGGCGGCGATCCACGTGGCCGGGCTGGTGCACCGGGACCTGAAGCCCGCCAACGTCATCCTGTCGCTGTCCGGGCCCCGGGTGATCGACTTCGGGATCGCGAGGGCCCTGGACAGGGAGACCGGGTTCACGCTCTCCGGCGAACTGCTGGGCAGCCCGGGGTGGTGGGCCCCCGAGCAGGTACGCGGCGAGGCCGTGAGCCCGGCGGCCGACATCTTCGCCTGGGGCTGCCTGGTGGCCTATTCGGGCAACGGCCGCCATCCGTTCGGCCGGGGCGACCCGATCACGATGGCGACCCGCGTCCTGAACACGCCGCCCGAGCTCGGCGCGCTCCCCGCGCCGCTCAACGAGCTGGTACGCCGGGCCACCGCCATGGACCCCGCCCACCGGCCCACGGCGCAGGAGCTCCTGATCGCGCTGGTGGGCGGCAGCACCCCGGCGATCGCCGACGATCCGCCCACCCTGGTCGCCACCGAGATGCTGACCGAGTGGCAGCCCCCGCAGAACGTCGTGAACGAACCGGACATCACGGCCACGTTCACCACACCGCCCCCGAGCGACACGACGAGCACCGCCGGAGGCCCCGCCTCCGGTCCCACCCCCACCCCCGTACGGCCCGGGGTCCCGAGCGCCTTCGGAGCCGCCGCGGCGCCGAACGCGCAGGGCGCCCAAGGCGCCCAGGCGGCTCAGGCCGCTCAGGACGAGTCGGGAGCGCGGCAGGCGTCCCTGGACGAGCTGGCGCGGCGCGAGGAGCAGGCCGCCCGCGAGGAACTGGCCCGCTGGGAGGCGCAGGCGCAGGCCCGCCGCCGCGAACAGGACCGCCAGCTGGAACAGGCCCGCCTGCTGGCCCGCAAGCCCAAACCCCCTGAAGAGCAGGCAGAGAAGCAACCGGAGAAGCCCCGGACCGGCGCGGGCACGGACCCCGGCGTCCTGACCTACATCCCCGACGAACCCGACACCCTAAGCGGCACCCGGACGAAGGGCACCCGCTGGCTGATCGCCGCCGGAGCCGCCGTACTGGCCATCGTGGTCACGGTCGCGGTGCTGATCGTGAACTCCGGCCGCAACTCCTCCGGCGTCGCCGTACCCAACAGTCCCTCCCGGTCGGTGACCAGCTCACGGCCCGGCGACCTGGGCCGCAGGTTCGCCCTTGGGAGCGCGTTCGACGACCCGGTCGCGATCGTGCCGGAGGCGCCGCAGTGCGGGCTGAAGGAGTTCGGGGGCAAGGCGACCACGAAGGGGCAGCTCTGCGTGGTCCACTGGACGATGATCAATCCGGGCGGTGAGCGCCGCCAGCTCGTCCAGCCCGTCGTCACCATGGTCGACGACAAGGGCGCCGAGCACGACCCGGTCCCGGTCACGCTGCCGCCGGTCATCCTGCCGGGCGGGCGCGTGGACAGCGCCTTCGTGTTCGACCTGGCGCCCTATCGCGTGCCCGTGAAGATGACCGCGACCATGCTGGAGAACGGCCGACAGATCGAGGTCGCACTGTGAACCCCATCAGATCGGCCCTCGCCGGGGCGATGGTCGTCGCGCTCGCGCGCGGCGGCGTCGCGTTATCGCCGCCCGCCGCCACGGCGGCGGCCTGCGCCGGGGCCGCCGACTTCGACGGTGACGGCGCGGACGACGTGGCCGTGGGCGACCCGTTCGGGGACGGCCAGAAGGGGGCGGTCCACCTGCTGTCGGGCGACAAGGTGATCCCCGTCGCCGTGCCGGGGCCGGTGAAGGGCGACGGGCTGGGCTGGTCCGTACGGCTGGCCGACGTCAACGCCGACGCCTGCGCGGACCTCCTGGTCGGCGCCCCCTTCGCGGACGTGGACGGCGAGCAGGACGCGGGCAGCGTCTACGTCGTCTACGGCGGCGACGCCGGGCCCCCGCAACGCCTCACCGCTCCGCGACCGCAACGGTTCGCGCACTTCGGCTGGTCGCTGGCGGCCAGGGGCAACCTGGTGGCGATCGGCGCGCCGTACGAGGACGACGGCCAGATCCAGGACGCCGGCGCGGTCTACGTACGTCAGGGCACGGACGCGTTGCGCCGGATCAGCCAGGAGACCGTGGACGTGCGCGGCAACAGCGAGGTCGGCGACCAGTTCGGCTGGTCGCTGGCGATCGGGCCGAAGAACGGGCTGGTCGTGGGCGTCCCGTACGAGAACGACGACGGCGCGGGACGGCAGGTCCAGGCCGGCAAGATCGACTCGGGGTCGGTGGTCTTCATCGACGACGTGCTGGCCGCGCGGATCACCAGCCTGAAGCTCGACTCCCCCACCAAGTCCTCCGGCGACCGGTACGGCTACGCGGTCGCCTACGCCGAGGGCCACGGGTACGCGATCAGCGCGCCCGGCCCCGGTTACGTGCAGTTCCTCGATCCCGCCAGGAAGCAGACGAGGACGGTGAAGCAGGGCGGCAAGCAGGCGTTCGGCTTCTCGATGGCCGCCTCCGCCGACGGCAGGCTGGCCGTGGGCGCGCCCTATGGCGGCGGCGTGCAGGTGTTGTCGTGGCAGAACCCGGCCGACGACCGGAAGCTCCCGACGGCCGAGGGGCTGTTCGGCTGGTCGGTCGCCTTCAGCGGGAACAAGCTCTTCGTGGGCCAGCCGGACGCGCCGCCGTACGGCAAGGTGTCGGTGGCGCCGCGGAACGCCGACGGCCTGCGGCCGGTGCAGCCGCCCAAGGGCGCCGACTTCGGGGCCTCACTGGCCGGCTGATAGATGGCAGCCCGTCAGGAAACAGCGGCGTCGCCGTCAGTCGAACAGGTGGTCGCCGCAGTTGGGCCACTGGGACTGCCACCGGCCGCCGACCCGCTGGTAGAGGAGCTGCGCCCGGTACGTCTGCTCCTCCTCCGGCCAGGAGCTGGGCAGGCCGGCGCCGCCGACCGCCTGCCACACGGGCAGGCTGAACTGGTACATCCCGTAGTAGGGGCCGTGGGGGTTGTACGCCACGGGGTCGCCCCGCGACTGGCAGTCGGCCAGCGCCTGCCAGTCGAGCCTGGTCACCTCCCACGGGATCTGTACGGTTCGCGGCGGCATGACCGTGATGACCGTCCCGTCCTCGGGGAAACTGCCGAGCGGCGGGCGCACCACCGAGCCGCGCCGGAGGACGACGCGCTCCTGCCTGAGCACCTGCCGGACGGTACGCGCCGAGGTGCGCGAGGCGAGCCGCCCGGCGCCCGCGATCACGTAGACCCTGCGCTCAGTGAACGCCGTGAGCGACATTCCCGACAGCGGCACCGGGCGGCCCGGCGGCGCGGACAGGCTGCCGGCCGCCGCGTCGACGTCGAGCTCGGCCAGGGCGTCCCGGACGTTCGTGGCGGTGACCAGGTGCGTGGTGGTGCGGCCGTCGAGGGTCAGGGTGATCGGGCGGGCGTGGCGTACCTCGATGGTGGAGCCGTCGATGAGGCCGTCGTCGAGGCCGGGACGTACGACGTCGCCGTGGCCCACGGACACTCCGGCGTCGCCGAGCGCGCCGGCCACCCGCCCGGCGAAGCTGCGGATCGCCACCGGCGTGCCGTCCACGACCACGACGACGTCCTTGACCAGGTACGAGGCCGTGACCAGCAGGCCGGCGGCCAGCGTACCGACGACGCACACGACGGGCGTCCACGGGGAACGCCAGGGGATGCGCGGACGCGGCGCACGCCTCCTGCCTCGCACGAACCACCTCCGGAAACGCCCAGGGACCGCCCGAACGCTAGCGGCGGCGGCGCGCCCGCCTCCACCGCTTCACGGAAAGATGGTCACCACTCGCCGAAGACCGTGACTCCGTTCGTGCTGATCGCCTCGCACAACTCGTCCGGATGGACACCCTTGACCTCGGCCAGGCAGCGCAGGGTGAGCGGGATGAGGTAGGGGGCGTTGGGCTTGCCCCGGTACGGGACCGGCGGCAGGTAGGGGGCGTCGGTCTCGACGAGCATGAGCTCCATGGGGGCGACGGCGGCGGCCTCGCGCAGGTAGCCGGCGTTCTTGTAGGTGACAGGCCCGGAGAACGACATGAAATATCCAGCTTCAACGCACTTTTTCGCCATTTCGGCGTCGCCCGAGTAGCTGTGGAACACCACCCTGTCCGGCGCGCCCTGCTCGGCCAGCACCTTCAGGACGTCGTCGTGCGCGTCGCGGTCGTGGATGACCAGCGCCTTGCCGGTGCGCTTGGCGATCTCGATGTGGGCGCGGAAGCTCGCGTGCTGGTCGTCCTTGCCCGCCCAGTCGCGGAAGTAGTCGAGGCCGGTCTCCCCCACCGCGCGCACCTCCGGCCGCCCGGCCAGGGCCTCGATCTCGGCCAGGACCTCGGGGGTGGCCTCGTGGGCCTCGTTGGGGTGGATGGCGACCCCGGCGTACACGCCTTCCTGCTCGGCCGCGATCTCGGCGTTCCAGCGGGAGGAGGGCAGGTCGTACCCGATGGTGACCAGCCTGGTCACGCCGACCTCGCGGGCGTCCCGCAGGATGGTCCGTACGGTGGCCGACGCCGCCTGCGCGGCCTGCGCCACCGGGTCCCCCGAGGACGCCTGCCGGTTGCCGACCATGATGTCGAGATGGCAGTGACTGTCGAACACCGGTGCGGAAAGCGGTTCGGGCGCGGCGGGAATCTTGCTCACGCATCTAAAGTAGCCTCCATGCGCTTCGGCATTCTCGGCAGCACCCGGGCATGGGACGCGGACGGCGTCGACGTACCCCTGGGTGGTCCGGCCCGGCGCGCGCTGCTGGCGCTGCTGCTCGTACGGCCCGGCGAGATCGTCAGCCAGGACCGCCTCGTCGACCTCCTGTACGCCGACCGGCCGCCTAAGAACGCCCAGCACGCCCTGCACTCCCAGGTCTCCCGCCTCCGGGGGGACGGGATCCCGGTCGAGCTGACCGCCGCCGGATACCGGCTGCCGGTGGATCCTGAGGACATCGACGCCGGCCGGTTCCTGCGCCTGGCCGACGCCGCCCGCGCCGCCCTCCTCCCTGCCCCGCCCGCGAACCCCGGAGGCGACCCGGCGCGGGCCGCCCGGTTGTCGCGGGAGGCGCTGGCGCTGTGGAGGGGGCCCGCGTTCGCCGACCTCGATCCCGTGCACGGCGCGCCGCTGGAGGAGCGCCGGCTGGCCGCGCTGGAGGACCGCGTCGAGGCCGACCTGCGGTGCGGCGGGCATCGGAGCGTCATCCCGGAGCTGGGCGAGCTGATCCGGCGCCACCCCCTGCGCGAACGGCTGCGCGGCCAGCTCATGCGGGCGTTGCGCGCCGACGGCAGGCAGGCCGAGGCGCTGATGTCCTACGAGGAGACGCGGCGGCTGCTGGCCGAGGAGCTGGGCGCCGACCCCTCCCCCGAGCTGGCCGCCCTGCACCAGAGCCTGCTGCGCGGCGACCCGCCCCCGGAGCCGGCCGTCACGCAGGCGCCCCGGGCGGCGGGGCCGGGGGTGGCGCTGCCCGCTCGGCTCACGAGTTTCGTCGGCCGCGACGGCGACCTGGCCGAGGTCGGATCGTTGCTGGCCGCCGCCCGCCTGGTGACGTTGCTCGGCCCAGGCGGCGCGGGCAAGAGCCGGCTCGCCGTCGAGATCGCCAGGGACCACCCTGACGCCGTCCTGGTCGAGCTGGCCCCTCTCGGTCCGGGCGCCGACCTCGCGCGCGCGGTGCTGGCCGCGCTGGGCGTACGCGACGGCGCGCTGCTGGGCGCCACGGGGCTGGGCGCGTCCGGCGAGCCGGACCCGTGGGCCCGGCTGGTCGCGGTCCTGTCCGACCGTCCGGCCCTGCTGGTGCTGGACAACTGCGAGCACGTCGTCGGCGAGGCCGCGGCCCTGGCCGAACGGCTGCTGTCCGCGTGTCCCGGGCTCCGCGTCCTGGCCACCAGCCGCGAGCCGCTCGCGATCACCCCCGAACACCTGTGGCCGGTACACCCCCTCACCCCCTCCGACGCCCTCGAACTCTTCACCGACCGAGCCAAGGCGGTACGCCCCGGTTTCACCCCGAGCGAGCCCGTCGAACGCATCTGCGCCGCGCTCGACGGCCTCCCGCTGGCCATCGAGCTGGCCGCCGCCCGCATGCGTACGCACGAGGCCGGCGAACTGGCCGAACGCCTCGCCGGTCAGGGCCGGTTCAGCCTGCGCGGCAGCCGTACCGCCGATGCCCGGCACCAGACGTTGCGCGCGGTCGTCGCCTGGAGCTGGGAGCTGCTCACCGAGCCCGAGCAGGCCATGGCCATGCGCCTGACCGTCTTCTCCGGCGGCGCCACCGCGACCGCCGCCGCGGCCGTCTGCGGCCTGCCCGAGCACCTGCTCGACTCGCTGGCCGACAAGTCGCTCCTGGAGGTGGCCGACGGCCGCTATCGCATGCTGGAGACGATTAGGGCGTTCTGCGCCGACCGGCTCGGCGAGGAGGCCACACGTTTCCGGCGGGCGCACGCGGCGTACTTCCTGGCCCTGGCCGAGGAGGCCGACCCGCGGCTGCGGGGCGCCGAGCAGTTGCCGTGGCTGGCCCGGTTCGCGGCCGACCACGACAACTTCCAGGCGGCGCTGCGCTGGGCGGTCGAGCACGGCGAGGTGGCGCTCGGGATGCGGCTGCTGGCCGCGCAGACGTTCTCGTTGTGGATGCGCGGGATGCGCACGGTGACCGCCCAGGCGGCGGCCGCCCTGCTGGAGGCGGCCGGTCCGCGGCCCGATCCCGCGCTCGGGGACGCGTACCTGCTGACCCTGCTCACGGCGGCGAGCGGCCGCCCCGAGCTGTGGGAACGCCACCGGGGCGAGGCCGAGACCATGATCGCGGCGGACGGGCTGCGGAACCCGATCGTCACCTGCCTGTGGCCGATGGTCACCTCCGGCTCGGTCGCCCCCGGCCCCACGATCGCGCTGATCAGGCGCGGCGGGCGCAGCTCCGACGGGTGGGAGCGCGCCGTCACCCGGCTCATCTGGGCCTACCCGCGGATGGCCGCGGGCGAGTTCGCCGCCGCCGAGGCGGACCTGTCGGCCGCGCTCCAGGACTTCCGCGGGCTCGGCGAGCGCTGGGGCTCGGCGATGACGCTCGACGCGCTGGCCTGGCTGGCCAGCACGTGCGGCGACGAGGCCACCGCCCTGGCCCGCACCGAGGAGGCCATCACGCTGGCCGAGCAGCTCGGCGCGGAGGAGGAGCTCGCCGATCACTACTGCAACCGGGGCGACTACCGCATCCGGCACGACCTGGCCGGCGCGCGGGCCGACTACGAGCGCGCGGCCGTGCTGGCGGCGCGCACGGGAGGCGCGATCCTGCCCGCGGCGCTGCGCGGCCTGGGCGACGTGGCGTTGCGCGAGGGCGACCTGGCACGGGCCAGAGACCTGTACGAGGACGCGCTGCGACGATCCGACCCGGTCTGGGTGAAGACGTCCGGGAACATGGCCAGGCTGCTCGTCGGGCTCGGCCGGCTGGCCGCGGCCGAGGGCGACCTCGCCGGTGCGCGGGCCTCCTACCTGCGGGCGGTCGAGAGCGCGGTCACGTCGGGCGCGTTGTCGGAGAGCGCCCGGGCGATCGAGGCGCTGGCGGCGCTGGCCTGCGACGACGACCCGGCGGTGGCGGCCACGCTGCTCGGGGCCGCCGTCGCGATACGCGGCATCGAGCCGCCCGACGACGAGGACGTCGCCGGGCTGTCGCGGCGGCTGCGGGAGGCGCTGGGCGAGCAGGCGTTCACGCGGGCGCGGCGCGCGGGCGCGCGGCTCCCCCACCGGGAGGCCCTGCTGCTGGCCGGGGTCGCGGAGGAGGTCATCGACAACTCTCCCCTGCACTCGATCGACGACTTCCCCGACGCCGGCGACAACCCGCAGAACGCGCCGGTGAGCCCTCCGGTGAGTACGGCGTGAGAGCGCGGTGAGCGGGGCCCGGCAGGCTCTCGGGCATGGACATCCTGATCTCCGGCGCGAGCGTCGCCGGCCCCGCCCTCGCCCTCTACCTCAACCGTTCCGGCCACCGCGTCACCGTCGTCGAACGCGCCCCCGCCCTGCGTGAGGGCGGCTACTCCGTCGACTTCCGCGGCGAGGCCCACATGGCCGTGCTGCGCGCCCTGGGCATCCTCGCCGACGTCGAGCATCACCAGACGCACATGGGCGACATGTCGTACGTCAACGAGTCCGGCAAGAAAATGGCCTCCGTACCCGGTGACCTGTTCGCCGGCGACGTCGAGATCCTCCGCGGCGACCTGGCCCGCATCCTCTACGACGCCACCAAGGACCGCACCGAGTACGTCTTCGGCGACTCCATCACCTCCCTGGCCCAGGACGCGGACGGGGTGACGGTGACGTTCGAGCGGGGCGCGAGCCGCAGGTTCGACCTCGTGGTGGGCGCGGACGGCCTGCACTCCAACGTGCGCTCGCTGGCCTTCGACGCGCCGGAGTCGGCCGTCACCAGCTATCTCGGGCTCTACTGCGCGGTCTTCACCCTGGACAACTACCTCGGCCTCGACCACACCGGACAGCTCTACAGCACGCCCGGCAAAACGGTCGGCATCTACAGCGCCAGGAACAACACCGAGGCCAAGGCCATGTTCTACTTCGGCTCCCCGCCGCTGGACCACGACCGCCGGGACGTGACCCGGCAGAAGGAGCTGCTGGCCGAGGCGTACCGGGGGGTCGGCTGGGAGACGCCCACGCTGCTGCGGAAGATGTGGCAGGCCGACGACTTCTACTTCGACTCGACCAGCCAGGTGCACCTGGACTCGTGGTCGCGCGGCCGGGTCGTGCTGATCGGCGACGCCGCCTGCTGCCCGTCGCCGCTGTCGGGCATGGGCACCGGGCTCGCGCTCGTCGGCGCGCACGTGCTGGCGGGCGAGCTGGCGGCGGCGAACGGCGACCACCGGACCGCCTTCGCCCGCTACGAACAGGAGGTACGCGCCTACGCCACCGGCTGTCAGAAGTCGGCCGTGGGCGTCAGCAAGTTCATGGTGCCGGAGAACCGGCTGATGGCGTGGTTCATGAACCAGAACTACAAGATCATGCCGTATCTGCCGTGGAAGGGCGTGATAGCGAAGTCGGTCAGGAAGACCGCCTCCGCCATCACGCTCAAGGACTACGGGCTCAGTCGGCCAGCCGGGACAGCTCCTCGTCCACGACCTTCTGGTCGAGCTTCTTGAACAGCGGCACGGGCGGCGCGAGCGGGGTGCCCGGCTTGATCGGCCGGTGCTCCCAGCGCGCCGCGCCGTCGTACTCGCCGGTGATGACCGGGTACGGGGTGCCGCCGTCCTCGTCGACCTCGCGGATCTCCGGCATGCCCGCCCAGACGCCCTCGCCGCCGAGCATCGAGAAGACCTTGTTGGACGAGCCGGGCAGGAACGGCGTGAGCATCGTCTTGGCGTCGTCGACGACCTGGAGGGCGACGTGAAGGATCGACTTCTGCCGCTCGGCGTCGTCCTTGAGCTTCCACGGCTCCTGCTCGGCCAGGTACTTGTTGGCCTCGCGCACGACGTCGAACGCCTCGGTGATCGCGTTCTTGAACCGCGACCTGTTCAGCTCCGCGCCCACCGGCGCGAACGCGTTGCGCGAGCGCTCCAGCATGGCCCGGTCGGCGTCGGTGAGGTCGCCCGCCTCGGGCACCACCCCGAAGTTCTTGGACGCCATGGAGATCGACCGGTTGACCAGGTTGCCCCAGGCGGCGACCAGCTCGCCGTTGTTGCGGTTGACGAACTCCTGCCAGGTGAAGTCGGTGTCCTGGTTCTCGGGGCCGGCCACGGCGATGTAGTAGCGCAGGGCGTCGGCGTCGTAACGCGCCAGGAAGTCGCGCACGTAAATTACTACTTGCCTGGAGGAGGAGAACTTCTTGCCCTCCATCGTCAGGAACTCGCTGGAGACCACCTCGGACGGCACGTCGAGCGCGCCGAGCGAACCGGACGAGCCGTCGCGCGCGCCGATGCCGCTGTAGCCGAACAACATCGCCGGCCAGATCTCGGCGTGGAAGACGATGTTGTCCTTGCCCATGAAGTAGTAGCCGCGGGCGTCGGGGTTCTGCCACCACTGACGCCAGGCGTCGGGGTCGCCGGAGCGCCTGGCCCACTCGATGGAGGCCGACAGGTAGCCGATGACCGCGTCGAACCACACGTAGAGGCGCTTGTTGGACTGGTCGCGCCACCCCTCCAGCGGGATCGGCACACCCCAGTCGAGGTCGCGGCTGATCGCGCGCGGCTGGAGGTCGCCGAGCAGGTTGAGCGCGAACTTCAGCACGTTGGGCCGCCACTCGCCCTGCTTGGACTGCAGGTAGGTGCCGAGCACCTCGGCGAAGGCGGGCAGGTCGAGCATGAAGTGCTCGGTCTCGACGAAGACGGGGGTCTCGCCGTTGATGCGGCTCTTGGGGTTGATGAGCTGGATCGGGTCGAGCTGGTTGCCGCAGTTGTCGCACTGGTCGCCGCGCGCGCCGTCGTAGCCGCAGATGGGGCAGGTGCCCTCGATGTAGCGGTCAGGCAGGGTACGGCCGGTCGAGGGCGAGATCGCGCCCATCGTGGTCTTGGGGAAGATGTAGCCGTTGTTGTAGAGACCCTTGAAGATCTCCTGCGTGACGGCGTAGTGGTTCTTGGTCGTGGTGCGGGTGAACAGGTCGTAGGAGAGGCCGAGACCGGTCAGGTCCTCGGCGATCACCCGGTTGTACCTGTCGGCGAGCTCGCGGGCGCTCACGCCCTCCTTGTCGGCCTGCACCTGGATGGGGGTGCCGTGCTCGTCGGTGCCGGAGACCATCAGCACCTTGTTGCCCGCCATCCGCTGGTAGCGGCTGAAGACGTCGGACGGCACGCCGAAACCCGAGACGTGCCCGATGTGGCGGGGGCCGTTTGCGTAAGGCCACGCGACGGCGGTCAAGATGTGCTGGGACATGGACTAAGCCTACGGGGCCCGGCCCCGCTCCTCGTCCAAACCCCCAACCCCCGCGCGGAAAGACGGAAGCCGGCGCCGGTACGTGACCGGCGCCGGCTCCGCGAGGACGCGGAGACCCCTAGCGCTTGGAGTCCTCCAGGGAGACCGCCACCGCGGCCTCCTCGGCCGCCTTGGCGGCCACGTCGATCGAGCTCTCCTTGGTACGGCGGATGCCGAGGATGCTGATGAACAGCGAGGCGAAGATCGTCTGGAAGCTCATGACGAGCGCCGTCGCCGCCGGGACCACCATGCGCAGCGACTCGCGCGGGTCGAGCGCGCCGAAGCTGCGCACCTGCCAGTGGACCAGCGACATCACGAGACCGACCAGACCGGCCAGGGCCAGCAGGCCGCCGACCACGAGCCCCTTCTCCAGCGTCACGATGTCGATGATCTTACGGATCCGTGGCGACTCCGGCAGGAAGCCCTCCTCGGCCGCGTAGACCTTCGTGAACAGCGCGAACAGCGCCGCCTGGAAGCCGATCACGACCAGCGCCGACGACCCGACCAGGGTGTCGACGTCGAAGGCCAGCTCGCCGATCTCGACCGGCCCGAACGTCAGCGCCGTGCCCGCGACCAGGCCGAGGGCCATCAGGAACACGCCGGGGTAGAAGAACAGCCACTTGGGGCTGTAGAGCAGCAGGAATCGCAGGTGACGCCAGCCGTCGCGCCAGGAGCGCAGGTGGGGCGGGCGGGAACGGCCGTCGGGCGAGAGCGTGGTGGGCACCTCGCGCACGTCGAGGCCGGACAGCGTGGAGCGGACGACCATCTCGGAGGCGAACTCCATGCCGCCGGTCTGGAGCTGGAGGCGCAGGATCGAGTCGCGCCGGAACCCGCGCAGGCCGCAGTGGAAGTCGCCGATGGCCGACGGGAAGAACAGCCGGCCGATGAACGACAACACCGGGTTGCCCAGGTAGCGGTGAAGCGGGGGCATGGCCCCGGGGGCGATGCCGCCCTTGAAACGATTGCCCATCACGAGGTCGGCACCGTCGCGGAGCTGTTCGACGAACGGCAGCAACGAGGTGAAGTCGTAGGAGTCGTCGGCGTCGCCCATGATGACGTACTTGCCACGGGCGGCGCGGATGCCGCCCATCAGAGCGTTGCCGTAGCCCTTCTCGTCGACGTGGACGACACGGGCACCGGCATCACGAGCGAGTTGCTGCGAGCCGTCCGTGCTGCCGTTGTCGGCGATCAGGACCTCCCCTTCGATTCCGTGCTCCTCCATGCACGCCAGCGCCTTGCGCACACAGACTTCCACGGTCTCCGCCTCGTTGAGGCAGGGCATGACCACCGTCAGTTCCACGTCTCAACCCTTCAGTGTTAAGGCTCTTCCAGTGAACCATCATGCCCTGTGCCCGGCGTGCTCGGGTCAAGACCTAAAAACGACTGGCATTCTTTACAGCATGGTGAGCGTCGCGGAGATTACCCCTGTGGACCACTCCGCTACTGGCCGGGCAGCTCGCGTGCTGTCCCTCGTGCGCCGTCATCGCGTGTTCGCCGTGGCCTTCGGCGCCGGCGCCGTGCTGCGGCTGATCACCATGCTCGGTTACGGCCCGGCGATGTGGTTCAACGACTCCTACGAGTACGTCAACGTGGCGCTGCACCCTAGGCCTCACCCGATCAGGCCCGACGGCTACAGCTTCTGGCTGATGTTGCTCAAGCCGTTCCACAGCTTCACGCTGGCCATGTTCACCCAGCACCTGATGGGCCTGGCCGCGGCGGCGCTCATCTACGCCCTGCTGCGGTGCAAGTTCGCGCTGCCCAAGTGGGGGGCGACGCTGGCGGCGGCGCCGGTGTTGTTCGACGCCTACCAGATCCAGCTTGAGCAGATGGTCATGTCCGACACCCTGTTCACGCTGCTGGTCGTGGGCGTGGTGACGCTGGTGTTGTGGAAGCGGCGGTTGTCGTGGCGGGCCGGGATCGTGGTCGGGCTGCTGCTCGCGATGACCTGGCTGACCCGGTCGATCGGCATGCCGATCCTCGGGCTCGTGGTGCTCTACCTGATCGTCAGGCGTACGGGTTGGCGGCCGATCGTGGCCGTGATCGCGGCGTGCGCGCTTCCTGTCCTGACGTACATGGGCTGGTTCTCCACAAATTACGGCAAATTCGCCATGACCAACAGCGACGGGCTCATCCTCTACATGCGTACCGCGATCTTCGCCGACTGCGGCAAGATGAAGATCGACAAGTACAAGGAGGTCCAGCTCCTCCTGCTGTGCATCAACGACCCGGTCAACCAGCGCAAGGACTACGCCCAGTGGTACCTGTGGGGCCAGGGCAACGGCGACGGCGCCGGCACCGGCGAGGTGCTCCACCGGTGGGGCATCAACAAGAAGTTCAGCGAGATCACCAACGAGGCGGCCAGCGCGTTCGCCACGCGGGCGATCCTGTCCCAGCCGGGCGACTATCTGAAGGTGGTCGCGCGCGACTTCTTCCGTTCCTTCCACTGGGGACGGCCGCGCTTCCCGGACGAGTCGACGTACAACATGTACCAGTTCAGGCCCTATTACGAGGTTGACGACACCGGTCAGCCGAAGCGGTTGCCGAGGTGGTCGTCGTACGCGGGCGGGCGCACCGACACCGACGCGTTCAGCTACGAGCAGGGGCCGCCCGAGACGCGGATCGTCCACCCGTGGGCGGACATCATGAGCGGCTACCAGAAGGTCTTCTACCTGCGCGGGATCATGCTCGGCGGCATCATGCTGATCGGCCTGTACGGCATCGCCGTCCGCTGGCGCAGGTTCGGCGGCCCGGCGGCGCTGCCCTGGCTGGGCGCGTTCGGGCTGCTGCTGGCCCCGGCGGCGACGGCCGAGTTCGACTACCGCTACGTGCTGCCGGCCGTGCCGCTGGCCTGCATCGCGGCGGCCATCACGCTGCGCAGGGGCGTCACTTGGGGGCGGCGGTCACCCAAGAGCGCATCAGCATCCGAGCCCACCACTGTGCCTGCGTGATCGTCTCGCCGCTGAGCACCGGCTGCAACCACCAGAAGTTGATCAGCACGATCATCGCGAACGCGCCCACGAACGCCGCCCCGAGGGCCCGGCGCGTGGGCGGCGCGTCCGCCGGCCCGAGCACGAGCCCGGCCACCAGCGCGATCGCCAGCACCATGAACGGCACGATCGGGACCATGTAGAACAGGTACATCGTGCGGTCGTCGGCCAGGGCGTAGTAGAACCAGGGCAACCACCCCATCGCGTACGCCAGCAGCACCGCCCCGGCCCGCCAGTCGCGTTTCCTGGCGTACAGGACGACGGTCGCGAGCAGGGCGAACAGGCCGCCGTACCAGAGCGCGGGGGTGCCGACGCCGAGCACCGCCTCCGAGCACGCCCCGGCCCCGCACGACGACGGCGGCAGGTTCGAGGGGTTGTAGAACAACACCGGGCGGATCAGCAGCGGCCACGTCCAGGGGTCGGACATGTACGCGTGATAGTCGTGCAGCCCGCTGTGGAAGGAGAAGACCTGCCATTGGTAGTGGATCCAGGAGCGCATGGAGTCGAACAGGAAGAACAGGGGGCCTGAGGAGGTGGCTTGGTCCCAGTTGCGGCCGTAGCCGTTGGCGGAGGCGAACCAGCCGGTCCAGGTGGCCATGTAGGCCAGGAAGGGGACGATGGTGAAGGAGAGGAAGGCGTGGGGGGCGTCTTTGTTCCAGGCGCCGGTGTAGGGGCGTTTGAGGCCGATGGCGCGGCGGGCGCCGAAGTCCCAGAGCAGGGACATGATGGCGAAGGCGACGGCGAAGGCGAGTCCGGACCATTTGACGGACATGGCGAAGGCGAGGCAGACGCCGGCGGCCAGTCGCCAGGGGCGGGGGCCGAGCCAGGGGCCGTGGGGTGTGACGGGTGAGTTCTCGTACCAGGTGACGAGGCGTTCGCGGGCGCGGTCGCGGTCGACGACGAGGCAGGCGAAGGCGGCCAGTACCCAGAACATGAGGAAGATGTCGAGCAGGGCGGTGCGGGAGAGTACGTAGTGCAGGCCGTCCAGGGCCAGGAGCAGGCCGGCGAAGCAGCCGAGCAGGGTGGAGCGGGTCATCCGGCGGGCGACCCGGGCCAGGATCAGGATCGACAACGTCCCGACGAGCGCGGCCACGAACCGCCAGCCGAACGGGTTCATGCCGAACAGCCACTCGCCCACAGCGATCATCCACTTGCCCAGCGGCGGATGGGCCACGAACGAGGCGCACTCGGACGGCTCGGGACACTGGCGGAAGATGTCCAGGTTGCCGGCCATGATCCGGTGGTCGGCGACCGGGTTCTTGGCGTCGCCCAGCATGGAACGCTCGACGCCGTGCGTGAGCAGGGAGTAGGCGTCCTTCGCGTAGTAGGTCTCGTCGAAGACGACGGCCTTGGGGTCGCCGAGGCGGACGAAACGTAACAGGCCGCCGAAGAGAGCGAGGAGGAGCGGGCCCACCCACCCCAAGAGCGGCCGTCCCGTGAACGGCGGGACCAGCCGTCGCGCCGCCTCCCCCATGTGGATCACCCTATGCGTTTGTGCACCAGGTCATACAACTCCCGTCTCGGCACCCCGGCGCCCTTGGCAACGTCGGCGATGGCGGTCCTGCGCTGCTCGCCCTCGGCCACCCGGCGGTCGACCTCGGCGACCAGCTCGTCCATGTCGGGCTCCCCCGCGCCGGGCACGTGACCCGCGACGACGACGGTGATCTCGCCCTTGACGCCGCCCGCGGCCCACTCGGCCAGCTCGCCCAGCCCGCCGCGGCGCACCTCCTCGTACGTCTTGGTGAGCTCGCGGCAGACGGCGGCGGGCCGGTCGGCGCCGAACGCCCCGGCCATGGCGGCCAGCGAGTCGGCCAGCCGGTGGGGGGCCTCGAAGAAGACCATCGTGCGCTCCTCGACGGCCAGCGCGGACAGCCGCCGGGCCCGGTCGCCGGTCTTGCGCGGCGGGAACCCCTCGAAGCAGAACCTGTCGCTGGCCAGCCCCGACACAGCCAGGGCCGTGGTGACGGCGCTCGGCCCCGGCAGCGCGGTGACCGTGATGCCGGACTCGACCGCCAGATGGGTCAGGCGGTAGCCAGGGTCGGACACCCCGGGCATCCCGGCGTCGGTGATGACCACGACCGTGCGGCCCTGTTTGAGCGCCTCGACGAGCTCTTGGGCGCGGCCCGCCTCGTTCTGGTCGTAGTAGGACACGACTCTGCCGCCGATCTCCACGCCCAGCTCGGTGGCGAGCCTGCGCAACCGCCTGGTGTCCTCCGCGGCCACCACGTCGGCGGCGGCAAGCGCCTCACGCAGCCGCGGGGATACGTCGCCCGCCTGGCCAATGGGCGCTCCGGCCAGCACCAACCTGCCTTCTCCAGTCACCCGACCATTGTGGCAGGGCATACCAATTAGACCGTGATTCTTGCAGTACCTAACGGCTTGGGGCCCGTACGATGTCCGAATGGCGGTGACCGATTCCCCGTACCAGGCCTACGACAACCCGGAGGTCGGCGAGAGCCAATCGCAGACGCGGTCCCTGCGTGACCGGGTGATCCCCCCCATGCGCGGCAGCATCTTGTGGGGGTGGGTCGGCCCGCTGCTCGTCACGCTCTTCGGCGGGATCCTGCGTTTCGTCAACCTGGGCCATCCCCGATCCGTGGTCTTCGACGAGACCTACTACATGAAGGACGCCTTCTCCCTGATCACCTGGGGCGTCGAGCGCGTCACGATCAAGGACGCCGACAAGGCCATCCTGGCCGGGAACAACAACATCTGGCAGTCCTGCACACAGGAAACCCTCGACAAGTGCGCCTCCTACGTGGTGCACCCGCCGCTGGGCAAGTGGATGATCGGCTCCGGCGAGTGGCTGTTCGGGCTCAACCCGTTCGGCTGGCGCTTCGCCTCGGCGGTGATCGGGACGTTGTCGATCCTGATCCTGGCCCGGGTCGCCCGCCGGATGACCCGCTCCACCCTGCTCGGCTGCTTCGCCGGCCTGCTCCTGGCCCTGGACGGCCTGCACTACGTACTCTCCCGCACCGCCCTGCTCGACATCTTCCTCATGTTCTGGGTACTGGCCGCCTTCGCCTGCCTCGTCGTCGACCGCGACCGCGCCCGCGAACGCCTCGTCACCTGGTACGAGAACTCACCCGTCACACCCCACGGCCCCTGGCTCGGCCCCCGCCCCTGGCGACTGGCCGCCGGCGTCTGCCTCGCCTTCGCCATGTCCGTCAAATGGTCCGGACTCGCCTTCGCCGTCGCCTTCGCCATCATGTCCCTGCTCTGGGACTTCGGCGCCCGCCGCGCCATCGGCCTCAAACGCCCCTACACCGGCGCCTGGAACAAAGACGCCCCCCACGCCTTCCTCTCCTTCACCATCGTCCCCTTCCTGGCCTACATGGCCACCTGGACCGGCTGGTTCGCCTCCGCCAACGGCTACGGCCGCAACTGGGACCAAGCCACCTCCTCAGGCCCCCTGTTCTTCCTGTTCGACTCCATGCGCTCCTGGATCCACTACCAATGGCAGGTCTTCTCCTTCCACAACGGGCTGGAGACCTCCCATCCGTACATGTCGGAGCCGTGGCAGTGGCCGCTGCTGCTGCGTCCCGTGGCGTTCTTCTACGAGGGCAAGCAGAACGTGTGCGGGGCCAAGGACTGCTCGGAGGCGGTGCTCGGCGTGGGCACGCCGGTGATCTGGTTCGGCGCGCTGGCCGCGCTGGTGGCCCTGATCGCCTGGTACGTCTCCTCGCGCGACTGGCGGGCCGGGGCGGTGCTGCTGGCGTACGCGATGGGGTGGTTGCCCTGGTTCTACTTCGCCATCGCCCAGAACCGCACGATGTTCCTGTTCTACGCGATCCCCATGGTGCCGTTCATGGTCCTGGCGCTGACGTTGTGCGCCGGGTTGCTGATCGGGCCCGCCACGCCGACGGCCACCGGGGCGATGCCGATGCGCCGCACGCTGGGGGCCGCCGTGGTCGGCGCGTACGCACTGCTGGCCTTGATCAACTTCTGGTGGTTGCACCCGATTCTGTCCGCCGAACTGATCCCCTACACCGAATGGAAGGCCAGGATGTTGTTCGACAAACGGTGGATCTAACCCGGTCACATATCGTAAACATCGGTTTCGTAGGGTAGTCGCTGTGCAAGACCCAATACGCACCGCATTCGGTCATCGTCAGGGCTGGGTGCGATACGGCAAACTTCGAGGCATGAGTGCACCGGATGTCACCGCCCTTCTCGCCGAGTTGGAGCGATCTCAGCCGGACCTGGCCGAGGAGGCCAGGACCGCCGTCGAATGGTTGACGGGTGGGGAACCGCTGGAGACGGTGACCCAGCTCGACGTCTGCGAGTTCCTCTGGTACACGCTTCCGATCAAGGTCGGCCCGCTCCGGCCCGGAGGCGACCACGAACGTCTGTCCCGCTCACTCGGGCGGCTGTTGCAGCTCGGCGGCATGGAACGGTACGCCGCCCTCTGCGTGTCGCCCACGACCGTCCAGATCCTGCGTACCTACGCCCAGGAGGGCGAGGACGCGGGCGCCAGCGCCTACCAGAAGGCCCTGGAGGCCACGGGCGTGCTCCCGCCCGACGTACCGGAGCTCCAGTGGAGCATGATCATGGGCCCTGAGGAGCTGGGCGCGCACGTGGCCTGCTCGGCGGCCCTGGAGCTGGCGATCGTCGCCGGCGAGGACGTCGACCGCACCGCGCTGACCCGCCGCTGGCTCACCGAGCCCCGCGCCGAGCTGGGCGGCGACAGCTGGCTCAACCGGGTGCACGGCGAACGGCTCAACCGCTGGGTGCTCGGGCGCGGCCCGGCCCGGCGGGAGCTGGCCCAGCCGTTCGAGGTGCGCCTGCACGCGCCGGTGACGCCGCAGCCCCTGCCCGCCCTGCGCAAGCTGCTCTCGCTGGCCGCCTCCGAGGGCAGCCTGCCGCTCCGGCTGGCCCCCTCGCCCGAGGCGCTGAGGCTGCGGGAGCTGGCCGAGCGCGAGCTGGGCGCGATCAGCCGCGACGGCGCCCGGCTGGCCATCACCGACTACGGCAAACACCTGCTGAACTCACCGCCCGCCATGTGGGAGGCCGTCACCCGGCTGCTGCTGGCCAGGGGCGAGCACGAGTTCGAGGTGTCGGCCCGCGAGGCCAGCATCATGCTGCTGGCCGACGGCGTGCTGATGTCGCCGGCCGAGCTGCGCGAACGGGTGGCCGGGGTGGTGGGCGGCGAGGGCTGGCACCCGGCGACGAGCCTCGACGACGTCGCCGCGCCCGTCGCGGACCTGGTCGCCCAGCTCACCGCACTGGACCTGGCCTTCAGCGACGACCTGGCCGTACGGATGGCCAGGCCCGGACAGTACGCGGCCCTGGCCGCGCTGCGCACCCACGCCCTGCGCCCGCGCAAGTACGTCAGCTCTGGCTGACGGCCTTCACGGCGCGCTTGAACTCGGGGCACTCGACCAGCGGGTCGTGCTCGCACACGGCGACGTGGCGCAGGCTGTCACGCAGCCGGGTGAGCTGCCGCACCCGCTGGTCGACCTCGCGTTCCTTGGCGGCCATACGCTCGCGCAGCCGTGTGTCGGCCGGCCTGGCCCGCAGGAACTCGGCGATCTCCGACAACGTGAACCCGGCGTCACGGGCGCAGGTGATCAGCGCCAGCCGGTCCAGCGTCTCCGGCAGGTAGACGCGGCGCAGCCCGTTGCGCCCCTCGGCCTCGATGAGCCCCTTGCGCTCGTAGAAACGCAGCGCGGACGCGGCCAGCCCGGTACGCCTGGCCACCTCGCCAATGTCGATCAACGTGTCCCGCATGCCCGGCTCCTCGACTTGAACCACCCTTCAAGTCGGATGGTAGCGTCCGACCCCCTGAAGGTTGATTACACAGCGTAGTTACCATAGAGAACATGGAGCTCTTTCCGGCTATGCCACTCGAAGAGTGGGTCGACACCAAGGAGACCTTCCACCGCTTTGCGCAGATAGTCGGCAAGATCCGACTGACGGTGAGTAACCGGCGTAACCACTGGTGGCAGGTGCCGTTCCATCTGACCGGGCGCGGCCTGACCACCCGGCCGATGGGCGGGCTCGCCGAGCAGCCGCTGTTCTGCGTGGACTTCGACCTCGTACGCCACCGCCTGGTCATCGACGTGCTGGACGGCCGCAGCGCGGAGTTCAGCCTCGTCGGGCTGTCGGTGGCCACGTTCCAGGCCCGGCTCTTCCAGACGCTGGCCGACCTGGGGATCCGGCCGGAGATCTGGGCGGTCCCGTACGACCTGGAGGACGAGACGCCGTTCGCCGAGGACACCCGGCACGCGCACTACGACCCGGTGCTGATCAACCGCTACTGGCGGATCCTGTCGCAGGTGGCGCAGCTCCTGGACCGGTTCGCGGCGGACTTCGGCGGCAAGGTCAGCCCGGTCCACCACTTCTGGCACACGTTCGACATCGCGGTCACCCTCTTCACCGGCCGTCCCGCCGAGGTGTCGGCGGAGACCGACCCCGTCACGCGCGAGGCCTACAGCCGGGAGGTGATCAGCGCGGGGTTCTGGTTCGGCGACAAGGAACGGCCCTGGCCGGCGTTCTACTCCTATACTGCGCCCGAGCCCAAGGGCCTGGAACGGGAGCCGCTGCAGCCCGGCCAGGCCGAGTGGCTGGCCGCGCGCGGCAGCCATCTGGCCGTGCTGCGTTACGACGACGTGCGGGCCATGGGCGATCCGGTGGCGGGCGTGCTGGAGTTCCTGCAGAGCGCGTACGAGGCCGGGGCCAAGCTGACCCACCTGGACACCGAGGAGGTGGCCTGCCCGGGCGGCGTCACCGACCCGTACTACGCCAAGAACCGGCCGGCGTAGCGGACGCGAAAGCCCGCCCTCCGGAGAGGGCGGGCTTCCACGTGTGCGTGTACCGGTGTGCAGGTCGCCTCTCGGCGAAAGGCACAACGCGGCTCCAGCCGAACGGTAGTCCGCGAAGGCAATAGGTGAGGCCCGGGGACACTGGACACACCGGTCACGGTTTGTGCAACGGGGGTTCCCCCCGGAACATTCCCCCGAATCCCGGCGAATTCCTCAGGCGGCGGCCGGCTGTTCGGCCGTGAGCCTGGTCTCGCGGACGAGCAGCAGCGCGGCGAAGGCCAGCAGGCCCGCGATCCCGCCGGTCAAGGCGACCGTGGAGCCCACGGCCGCCGCGGTGACCTGCGTGGTGGCCTGCGCGCCGATGAGCGACTGGGCGCAGGCCAGGCCGAAGGAGCCGCCGAGTTGCTTGGACAGCGCCGAGCCCGCCGTCGCCGTGCCCATGTCGGCACGGGGGACGCTGTTCTGGGTGGCGATGGTGAGCCCGCCCATGGCCGGGCCCGTACCGAGTCCCACTGCCAGCAGCAGGATCCCGACCAGGAACGGCGAGGTGCCCGGGCCCAGCACGGCGAAGGCCGACGTACCGGCCGTGATCAGCGCGGCGCCGGTCAGCAGCGCCGCCCTGGTGTGACCGGAACGCAGTACGAGGGCGGCCGTGAGCCGGTTCCCGACGGTCATGCCCGCCAGCATCGGAAGCAGCAGCAGGCCGGAGACGGTGGCCGAGTAGCCGCGTACCTGCTGGAGGTAGAGCGGCAGCAGGACACCCGCGGGCAGGGCCGCCACCTGGAAGAAGAACCCACCGGCCAGCAGCGCCGCGTACGTGCGGCGGCGCATCAGGCCGGGCGGCAGCACCGGCGTGGCGGCCCGCCGCTCGACGGGGACGAGCGCGACCAGCAGCGCCAGCCCGCCCAGCAGCGAGCCCAGCACGGCCGGATCGGTCCAGCCGCGCCCGGTGTTGCCCTTGAGGCTCAGGCCGATCAGCACCAGCGACAGACCCGCGGTGAGCAGGGCGATCCCGGCCACGTCGAGCCTGCCGGTGGTACGCGGCGGACGCCGGTCGGGCAGCAGCAGCGCGATCAGCGTGGCCGCCACCACGCCGATGGGCAGGTTGACCAGGAACGCCCAGCGCCAGCTCGCGTGGTCGGTGAGCAGGCCGCCGACCAGTGGGCCGCCGATCATGCCGACGATCATCATGGCGGCCAGCAGGGACTGCATGCGGATCAGGCCGTCGGCCCGGTGGGGCGGGTGGAGGTCGCGGATCACGGCCATGCCCAGGGTGAGCAGGGCGCCCGCGCCGACCCCCTGGACGGCCCGGCTGACGACCAGGACCTCCATCGAGCCGGCCAGGCCGCAGACCAGCGAACCGGCCAGGAAGATCGCGACTCCGGAGAGGAGGAGGCCGCGCCTGCCGTACAGGTCGGAGAAGCGGCCGTAGACGGGGACGCTGACGGAGGAGGTGAGCAGGTAGGCGGTGACCAGCCAGACGTACCACGAGGTGGTGCCGCCGACCTGCTCGACGATGCGGGGAAGCGCGGTGCCGATCACGGTGCCGTCGAGCATGCCGAGGAAGGCGCAGCCGAGTAAGGCGACGGTCACCACCGTACGGCGCCGGGGCGCCAGGTCTTCGTAGAGGTCGGTCAAGGGCGTTCGCCGCCCGTGAGCGCGCCGTGCAGGAACAGCTCGACGAGTTCCTCGGAGCCGAGCGGGGAGGGGCCGCGGCCCGCCGCCATGACCATGAACTGGAACGCCTCGGCCAGGCGCTCGGGGTCCAGCCTGAGACGGTCGCGCTCGGGCTCGAACAACACGGCCAGGGCCTCACGGGAAGCCGCCATCGACGCCTCCCGCCCGGAGACGGCCCGCTCGCCCGGAGCCCCCTGGGAGGCGGGCCGCTCACCCGTCGTGTCGTGGGACTCGGGCCGCTCGCCCGTCGTGTCGTGAGAGGCGGGCGGGCGGCGGAGGCCGCCTGAGGTGGCCAGGGCGCCCGCCACCGCGCCCATCCTGGCCAGGTAGCCGCGCAGCGCCTCGGACGCCTCCACCAGCCGCTCGGCCAGCGGCAGGTCCAGGGAGATCGCGGACACGTGGGCGAGGGTGTCGTCGGGGCGCAGGGCCTCGGCCATGCAGGCGGCGAGCAGGGCGTCCTTGTCGCCGAAGGCGCGGAAGACGGTGCCTTCGCCGATGCCGGCCGCGCGGGCGACCTGGGCGGTGGTCACGGAGGTGCCGTACTCGACCACCAGGGGGAGCGCGGCCCTGACGATCATCTCGCGGCGTTGTTCGGGGCTCATCGCCGGCGCGCGGCGCCGGCCTGTCTGGTTCGTCATGCCTCCGACGGTACGGAGTGAGTACTCACTCCGTCAATGGCATATTCGCCGCCATGGCACCATCGAAGGCGTGCCATTCGCCATCACGCAGGGCGGCGTCAAGCTGTCCTACCAGGTCCGCGGCAGCGGCCCCGCGCTCGTGCTGCTCCAGGGGCAGGCCAACAACCACCGCTGGTGGGACCCGGTACGCGACGACTTCGACCGCGCCCACCGCACGATCACCCTCGACTACCGAGGCACCGGCGACAGCGACAAACCCGACGAGCCGTACACGACCCGCGGGTTCGCCCAGGACGTGCTGGCCGTGCTCGACGAGCTGGGCCTCGACCGCGCCGACGTCTACGGCACCTCGATGGGCGGCCGGGTGGCCCAATGGCTGGCCGCCGACCACCCCGGCCGGGTCGGGACGCTCGTGCTCGGCTGCAGCTCGCCGGGCGGCGCCCACGGCCTGGAACGCGGCAACGACGTGCGCCGGGCGCTGGCCCAGGCCGACCGGGCGGCGGCCGGGCGGGCGCTGCTGGAGCTGATGTACACGCCGGCCTGGCTGGCCACGCATCCCGGGCCGTACCACACGGTGGGCGACCCGGGCATGCCCGCCCACGCCCGCCGCCGCCACCTGGCCGCGAGCGCCGGGCACGACGCCTGGGCCGTGCTGCCCGCCATCACCGCGCCGACGCTGGTCGTCCACGGCACCGACGACGTCTTCAACCCGGCGGGCAACGCGCCGCTCCTGGCCGGCCGCATCCCGGGGGCGGAGCTGCGGCTCATCGAGGGGGCGCGGCACGCCTACTTCGAGGAGTTCCGCGAGGTGGCGAGCCCGCTGGTGCTGGAGTTCCTGGCGCGCTCGCGCGGGTGAGACGGGCGGCCAGCGCCCGCACGTGCTCGACCAGCTCGGGCGGCTCGCGCACCTCGAACTCGCAGCCGAGCGTGATCAGCCGGAAGGCCAGCCAGTCCAGGGTGTCGGCGGAGGCGCGCAGGAGGCAGGTGCGCCCGTCCAGGGGGGTGATCTCGCCCGGGTTCGCGCCGAGCCCGCGGGTCACGTCCGCGGCCGGGGCGTGCAGGGTCACGACCGCCTCGTACGTGGGGGCGCCCGAGTAGAGCTTGGCGGCGACGTACGCGGCGGGGTCGTCCGGCTCGCGGGTGGTGGTCCGGGCGCCGGTGGCCCGTACGTCGTCGATGCGGTCGACGCGGAAGAGGCGCCGGTCGTCCCGGTCGTGGTCGTGGGCGAGCAGGTACCAGCGCCGGCCCGCGGCCACGAGGCGGTACGGGTCCACCAGGCGGGCGCTCCCGGCGCCGTCGGCGGCCAGGTAGCGGAAGCGCACCCGTTCACGGTTGGCGATGGCCACGGCCAGCGCGGTGAGCCGGCCCGGATCGACGTCGAACCCCTCGACGCCGGGCAGCGGCACGGTGGCGGCGCCGAGCGAGGCCACCCGGTGACGCAGCCGTGCCGGCAACACCTGTTCCAGCTTGGCCAGCGCGCGTACCGAGGCCTCCTCGATGCCCTGCACGGGATGCCTGGCGGCGGTGACCAGGCCGACGGCGATGGCCACGGCCTCCTCGTCGTCGAGCAGCAGCGGCGGCATGGCGGGGCCCGCGACCAGGCGGTAGCCACCGTCCGCGCCCATGGACGCGGCCACCGGGTAGCCGAGGTCGCGCAGCCGTTCGACGTCGCGCCGGATCGTACGGCGGCTGACCCCGAGCCGTTCGGCCAGCTCGCCGCCCGGCCACTCACGCGGGGTCTGCAGCAGCGACAGCAGGCTCAGCAACCGCAAGGACGTCATGCCCCAAGAATGCCTGCGATGTAGGACAAGAACTGACCTACTGGCCTCCTATCGTCTTCCCATCGCACCGATTCCGGAGGGCACATCATGACCGTCAACCCCATCCCCGAGGGCTACACCACCGTGACGCCGTGGCTCATCTCATCCGACACGGACGGCCTGATCACCTGGATGGAGGCCGCCTTCGACGCCGTGGAACTGGGCCGGATGGCCGACGAGGAGGGCCGGATCGCGCACGCCGAGGCGCGGATCGGGAACGCGGTGGTGATGATGTTCGACGCCCGCCCCGAGTGGCCGCCGACGCCGGGCTTCCTCCGCCTGTACGTGCCCGACGCCGACACCGCCCACCGCCGGGCGGTCGAGGCCGGCGGCACGTCCGTCACCGAGGTCACCCATCTGTTCTTCGGCGACCGCGTCGGCCGGGTACGCGACCCGTGGGGCAACCTGTGGTGGATCCAGACCCGCGTCGAGGACGTCTCCCCTGAGGAGGCGGAGCGCCGGCTGACCGACCCCGGGTTCGTCAAGGCGATGGAATACGTCCAGAGTGCGGACTTCTTCCCCGGACGGTGAGCCCGGCGATGGCCGGCAGCGGGAAGAGCAGCAGGTAGAGGTTGGGGATCCACCAGGCGAGCGCGAAGTCGCCGCGCAACGTCCAGAACGCGATCGCCATCAGCCCCGAGGCCGCCGTCAGCACCAGCGAGACCAGCATCAGCGGCTCGCCGGCGGGCCGGGCGCGGCGCAGGAGCCACAGGCTGGTCAGGCCGGTCGCGCTGGCCGTGAGGTCGATCCAGAGGAACGACCAGTTCCAGTCGACCATCAGCGGATCGGCGTAGTCGGCGAAGACCCACTCGGGCGGGATCAGGCCGAGGCCGGTGATCGTGAAGTAGGCCACGAAGCCGAGATCCGTCAGCAACATCAACGTCTTAGTCGCGCGCAGCACGGTCGATGGCCTCCATCAGGTAGCGGCGGGTGGGTTCGTGCAGGTCGGGGCCGGGTTCGCTGAGGCCGAGCAGGCGCGCGGCCCACCATCCGTCCACGGCCAGCCGTACGGCGGTCGCCGCCGCCGGATCGATGCCGTCGTCGGCCAGGCGGGCCTGCCAGGCCGCGAACCGCGCGCGCAGCGGCTCCAGCCCGGCCGGATCGACCAGCACGCCGGCCAGGAGCGCGGCGGTGACACGGTCGGCGGGGGCGGAGGCGGCGTGCCGCTCGGGGATCGTGGCCCGTACGTACGCGCGCAGGAAGTCGCCGGGCCGCCCGCCCGCAGTCGCCAGCGCCTGGTCGAAGGCGTCGGTCAGCCGCGCGACCATGGCGCCGACCAGGGCCTGCTTGGTCGGGAAGTGGTAGAACAGGCCGCCCTTGGAGATGCCCGCGCGCCGGGCGACCGCCTCCAGCGTCAGCGACTCCGCCCCTTCCGTGAGCAGCACGTCGGCGGCGGCGTCGAGCAGCCGGTCCTTGGAACTGGGTCGTGGCATGCCCGAAACTATACCGGCCAACCGGTACAGTTTCGACGCGATCCCACAGACGCATAAACCTCATCGAACCCCGGACCCCCAACCCCCGGACGATCGGAGTGAGGCCATGGATCACGTCGCCCAGTTCCACCGGGAGGTCCGGGCGTTCGAGGCCGCCGCGCGGCGGGCGATCGCGCCGGGCGGCACGCCTCTCGTGCCGTCCTGTCCCGGTTGGTCGGTCGCCGACCTGGTCATCCACCTGGGCGCGGTGCACCGGCACGTCGACGCGGTCATCAGCGACCGCCTCCCCGGACTGCCCGACCCCACCGACCTCGCCGTCCTCGGCCTGCCGGCGGACATCAGTGACTGGCCGCATCCCGACCACGCCCCCAACACCGGGCCGGTGCCCGCGGCCGTGCTCGACTGGTTCGCCGAGGGCGCGGCCCGGCTGGAGGCCACGTTCTCCGCCGGCGGCCCGGACGACCCCGCCTGGACCTGGTCGGAGGAGCAAACGGTCGGGTTCTGGCAGCGTATGCAGGCCATCGAGGCGGCCGTGCACCGCTGGGACGCCGAGAACGCGCTCGGCACCCCCGGTCCGATCGAGGCCGCGTTCGCCGCCGACGCCGTCACCCAGGTCTTCGAGGTGATGGCCCCCGCCCGCCGATCCTGGACGCAGGCCCCGCCCGGCACCGGCGAGCGCTACCTGTTCCGCCAGACGGACGGGCCAGGAGCATGGGCGGTCCACTTCGACGGCGACACCGTCCGCCTCGGCGGAGCTTCCGAGGCTCACGTCGAGCTCGCCGGAACCGCCTCCGACCTGCTGCTTCACCTGTGGCGGCGAGTACCCGCCGACCGGCTCGACGTACGCGGCGACCGGGCCCTGCTCGACCGATACTTCACGCTCGTACCGCCGGTCTGACCGCTCCGGCGCGGCGGGGAAGCGGCTCTCAGGGCTCCCTGTGGAGGCGCTCGACCACCACCCCGCCCGGGTGCAGCGGCAGGCGGCGGCCCGCCATGCGATGCAGGGACAGCCGGACGAGAACCGGGTCTTCCAGCTCCGGCCAAGGCGCGCCGGTCAGCCGTTCCAGCCGCCCGGTCTCCGCCGGATCGCGTACGACCTCCCCCACGCCGGTCAGCAGCACGCTCCAGCCCGTACGCATGGCCGGCTCCATGTCGTCGACCTCGAACGCCATCGGCACGCCGCTCTCGATCGCCTCCAGGATCGGTCCCGGCGGGATCCGGAACACCACGGTGTCGGCGTCGAGCGTGAAGTTCACCGGCAGGACGACGAGCGTGCCGTCCGGCCGCGCCCACGCCACCCGGCCCACGGGCACCATGGACAGCAGCGTCAGACACTCCTCGCGATCCATCACCCGGATGGCCCCCGCCTCCATGCCACCCATCGTCTCACCTGGGCGAACGCCGCCCATCGGCGGGCTCGCGGGCGATGGCGAGCATCGAGTCCAGCGCCTGCCGCGAGGCCGCGAGACGGCTGATCTCCAGGTTGATACGGGTGCGTTCGCGGTTCAGGTTGTCCATCATCTCGGGGCACGACGAGGGCACCACGACCTCGCCGTCGTCGTGCACGCAGTGCAGCACCCGGGTGATGACCGACGTGGGCAGACCGGCTTCGAGCAGGGCGCGGATGTGGCGCACCTCCGAGACGTCCGTCTCGGCGTACTCGCGGTAGCCGTTCGGCAGGCGCAGGGGTCTGAGCAGACCCTGGTCCTCGTAGTAACGCAGCAGCCTGCGGCTCACTCCCGTCTGCCGGGCGAGATCGCCGATTCGCATGGAAGCCTCCGGTTGACCTTCACATGGATGTGACCCTTTAACGTGTCCATTGTCGCCAATACAGATGGGAGATGACGGTGTCGGGTGTAGTGATCATCGGAGTGGGGCCGGGGATCGGGCAGGCGGTGGCGCGCCGGTTCGCCGCCGAGGGGCTGCCGGTCGGCCTGATCGCGCGGAGCACGACGAGCGTGGACGCCGCCGTGACCGCCCTGTCCACGTACGGAGTGCCGGTCGCCACCGCGCTCGCCGACAGCACGGACGAGGACGCGCTGCGCGCCGCGCTCGACAAGACGGCGGCCGAGCTGGGACCGCCGGACGCCGTGATCTACAACGCCGCGATCATCCAGGCCGACCGGCCCGGCGAGCTGCCCGCGCGGGCCCAGCTCGACGCGTACGCGGTCAACGTCGTCGGGGCGATCTCGGCCGCCGCCCACGTGGCACCGGGGATGGCCCGGCGCGGCGGCGGCACGTTCATCGTCACCGGCGGCATGCCGCACCCGAAGCCGAGCTACGTGAGCCTGTCCCTGGGCAAGGCCGGCGTACGGACCCTGGTGACCCTGCTCGACCAGGAGTACGGCGCGGACGGCGTGCACGTGGCCAGCGTGACGGTCGCCGGCGCGGTCGCCCCCGGCACCGCCTTCGACCCGGACGACATCGCCGAGCACTACTGGCGCCTGCACACCCAGCCGCGCGACCGCTGGGAGCACGAGGCCCGGCACCTCGGCACCTGACCGGCCACCGGCACACTCACCAGGCGACGACCGCCGACCGGCCGTCCCGTGGTTGCGTGCTGCCGATGTCGATCGGCGCCGACGTGGCGGAGCCGTCGGCGAGATCGACCCGGTAGGCACGCCAGTCGTGCGTGTAGAGCAGGTGGCGGCCGCTCCCGTCCACGCTGAGGCGCAGGTCCGCCCGCGCGCCCGCCGGCACCGCGGCCTGCGCCACCCGCTCCGGCTCCCCGCCGTCGACGGACAGCCGGTTCACGTTGGAACCGGCTGTGTAGAGCAGCGCCCGGCCGTCGGGTGTGAAGGCGATCGACCGCGGCAGCGGCACCTCCGTGTACGACCTGAGCAGCCGCGACGCCTTCCTCAGGTCGGTCCCTCCGGCCGCCAGGTCGAGCAGGCCGATCCCCCAGCCGTTCCCCACCGTGGCCAGGCTCCGCCCGTCCGGCGCCCAGGCCACGTCCACGAGCTTGCCGAAGGTGGTCCAGTCGCGGCGGCGGCCGGTGGCGACGTCGAGGACGGTCACCTTGGTGCCGCCCTCGGCGAGGTCGCAGGCGTAGGCGAGCCTGGTGCCGTCGTGGCTCAGCGCCAGCGCCACCACCTGCTCGGGCTCGGGCTCGGCCTCGGGCACGAGCCGCGGCTCACCCGGCTGCCCGTTCTCCTCCAGCCGGACGAGGAAGAACCGGAAGGACTTCCCGAGGGTCCCGCCGGCCAGCGCGAACGTACGGTTGTCCGGCGCGGCGGCGACGAGCTCCCAGCCGGAGGGCCCTCCCTTCGGCCTCGGCACGGGCGCCACGAACGCGCCGGTCGCGGCGTCGTTCACGACGGGCGGCAACTGCGCGGGCGCCCCGCTCGCGGAGGGGCTCTGCCCGGGTGGGAAGGGGCCGGGCGCGACGTACGGCGCCCCCACGGTGACGAAGAAGCGCGGCGAACCGGACGCCGGCAGGGGCGTGCCCGTCGCCATGGGCTCGGCCAGCGACGTGACCGGAACCACCACCGGCATGAGCGGCGCCGTCGCGCTCGGGGCCGGCCGGGACGGGACCGGCGTCGGCGACCCCGTGGCCACGCGGGGCATGCCCGGCGCCAGGCTGGACGAAGGGGGCCCGCCCGAGTCGTTCACCAGTGACACCCGCTCGGCCGCCGGATCGGCACACCCCCCGGCCAGCACGAGCACGACCAGCCCCGCTAAGACCGCCTCCGTACGGGAACGCATGCCCCGATCGTGCCACAACGCCCCCTCCGTACGGGAGACACGCCCCGATCACGCCACGGCGGCCCCTACCCTGCGGGCGGGGCTACGGGCGGGGCGGCAGGCGGGGCGGGCGGGGCGGCGGCGATCGCGACGCGGTTCCAGGCGTTGATGGCGGCGATCGTCCACAGCAGGTGGGCCAGCCGGGTCTCGTCGAAGTGCTCGCGGGCCGCGGCGAACACCTCCTCCGGCACCCCCGCCTCCTCGATCCTGGTCATCGACTCGGTCAGCTCCAGCGCCGCGCGTTCGGGCCCGGTGAACAGCGGGCTGTCCCGCCAGAGGGCGAGCGTGCGCAGGCGGGCCTCGTCCTCACCCGTCTCCAGGGCGGCCCTGGTGTGCAGGCCGAGGCAGAGCGCGCAGCCGTTGAGCTGCGAGGCGCGTACGCGGACCAGCTCGGCGAGCCCGGGATCCAGCTCCCGGCTCGCGGCGGCGTCGAACCGGGCCATCGCGGAGTGCACGCCGGGCGCGGCGCCATGGAGATCGATGCGCATCACGCCACCTCCAGCGGACGGCGGCCCTGCACGGAGTAGACCACGCACGAGGTGGCGCGGAAACCTGGGTGGGCCATCAGCGCCCGTACGTCGGCGAGCTGCCGGTCGGTCATGCCCTCCTCGGCGAACCGGTCACGCAGTTGCCGCGTGTGGTGGGCGACCAGCCGCGCGCCGGGCGAGCACGCGTCCCACAGCTCGACCCTGGGCCGCGGGTCGACGTCGGTCAGCCCGGCCCTCCGCATCGCCGCCGCGGCGTTCCGTCCCCAGGCCACGTCGACGCCGGCGCGCGTCATCACCCGGATCTTCGCCCGCATGAACGTCTCGTACAGCTCGGCCGCGCCGGGGTCGGGCATCAGCAACCCGGGTCCGTACGTGATGTCGAACTCGTCGAGCTGCAACACCCCGCCCGGCCTGAGCGCGCGGACGAGCCGGTCGAGCACGGCCAGCCGCTCCGGCAGGAGCAGCAACACCAGCCGCGCGTGGACCACGTCGAACGCGGCCTCCGGCAGCGGGTCGCGGACGACGTCGTGCCGGATCACCTCCAGCCCGGGTGCGACGGGCTCGAAGGCGGGCTCGATGTCGGTGGCCAGCACGCTCCCGGCCGCCCCGACCCGCCGGGCCAGCCACTCCGCCACGCTGCCGCCGCCCGCGCCCACCTCCAGGCACCGCATGCCGGGGCCGACACCGGCTTCGGCCAGGCGTTCGAGGGTCATCGGGTCGTAGGCCAGCTCCAGGCAGCGGTGTTGCTCCGCCACATGGTCGCGGCGGTCGCCGAACACGTACGCGGCCCGGCTCATCGGCTGCTCCTCATCGGCGTACGCGGGACGGGCACCGCCGACCGGGCGGCCATGCGGGCCAGGGTTGCCGCGCAGACCTTGCCGGTCGGGCCGAGCGGGAGTTCGGGCAGCCAGAGGAAACGTTCGGGGAGTTTGCGCCGGTCCAGGCCGCGTTCCTCGCGCAGGTAGGCGATCAGCTCGGCGGGGGACGGCGGGCTGACGCCCGCTCTCGTGGACACGCAGGCGCACATCCGCTCCCCCATGTCGTCGTCCGGAACCGGGACGCAGAAGGCGTCGGCGACGTCGGGATGGGTGCTGAGCTCGCGTTCGACCTCGGCCGGGGAGATGCTGAGCCCGCCGCGGATCACCACGCGCTTGATCCGGTCGAGGACCCAGAGGGTGCCGTCGGGGTCGAGGCGGCCCAGGTCCCCGGTGCGTACCCAGCCACCGGGGGCGCGGTAGCGGTCGTCCAGGTCGGGGGCGGCGACGTAGCACAGCGGGGTCATCGGGCCCAGCGCCCAGATCTCGCCCGCCTCGCCGGGCGGCAGCGCGTGCCCGTCGGCGTCCCTGACGGTGATCTCGGCCACGGCGGGATCGGGGGTTCCGGCCAGCCCGGGGGCCCACTGGCCGGGGGTGCGGCCGGTGTGGCAGTTGACGCCGTCGGTGGAGCCGTACACGTTGACGAGCGGCACGCCGAAGCGGCGGGAGCACGCCTGCCTGGCCTCGCCCTGCAGGGGCTGGGCGCTGGTGACGACGCGGCGCAACGACGACAGGTCGGCCTCGGTCTCCGCGTCGGCCATGCGGCGCAACATCGTCGGTACGCCGTACAGGTGGGTGGGCCGGTGGCGCTCCACGGCGCCCAGGCCGTCGGCGGCGTCGAAGCGCGAGCGCAGTACGAGGGTGCCGCCGTGGCGGGCCAGCAGGACGGAGGTCCCGCAGGAGCCGTACGAGGAGGCCAGGGAGACCAGCAGCAGGTTGCGCGTGGGCCCGTCCTCGCCCAGTACGGCCCGCAGGTAGGCGCCCCGGCCGCCGGCCATGGCGTTGTGGGAGTAGGCGACCATCTTCGGCTCGGACTCGGTGCCGGACGACAGCAGGATGCGGGCCGGCCACTCGGCGGGCGGGCACGCGGGCCGCCACCCGCGTACGTCCTGATCGTCCACCTCGTCGAGCGAGCGCGTGCCCGGCGTGGGGGCGCCGAACGTCCACGTCTCCTCCACGTACGGCAGCCCTGCCCGCAACCCCATGGCCAGCTCGGGAACGGTGATCAACGCGGCCGCCCTGGACCGGTTCAGCAGCCCGGTGACGTCACGCCGTCCCCGCGTGTGCGGGATGGGCAGGGCCACCGCGCCGACGGCGGCGACCGCCAGCTCGGCCACGACCGCGTCGCGCCCGTTGGGCAGCAGGACGGCGACGATGTCGGCCGGCCCGCGCCCGGCGGCGGCCAGGGCGGCGGCGGCCCGGCGTACGCGGGCGGCCAGCGCGGCGAAGTCGAGAGAGCCGGTCTCGTCGGCGACCGCCTCCCGCTCCGGCGTCCGCCGGACGTGCTCGCTGAACAGGCTGTACAGGTCCAGATCGGGGCACAGGCCGCGCGCGGTCCACTCCGCGCGCAGACTTCTGGGTACGCGGTCGGCCAGGACGATCCCGTTGCCGGACGTCCAGGGCAGGGGGTCGGTACGCATCTAAGGGGCCTCCTCGGGGTGGGCGGCTGGGGCGAACGTCCAGGGGGCACGGCTGTAGACGGCGTGGGGAGTGTGGTCGAGCACGTCGGCGAAGGCGGGATCGTGGGCCATGACCGCCAGATCCGTGACGGTCACGGCATTCAGCGGGCCGGCGGCGGCCGGGGCGGCCGTCGCGCGCAGGAGGCGGGCCGCGTCGATGAGCGCCGTCTCGGCGCGTACGCCGGTGCCGGTGCGGGCGCGGGCCACCAGGGCGGCGACGACGGCCTCGGCGCTGATGAGCGCGCCCAGCACGTCGGTCAGCGTCATCAGCGACGGCGCCGCCACCTCGCCGGGCCCCGCCAGCAGCGCCGCCACCCCGCTGTACGCCTGCACCAGGTAGTCGGTGCCCATCGGCTGCGGCGGGGGCAGCGCCTCCGCCCATCCACCGGCCTGCGCGTAGACCAGGGACGGCCGGACGGGCGCGAGGTCGTCATGGTCCAGCCCGTACGCGCCGGCCCGGCCGGGCGGCCAGTTGTGCAGGAACACGTGCGCATCGGCGACCAGGCGCAGCGCGGCCCGCCGTCCCGCCCCGGACTTGAGGTCGGCTTCGAGGGCACGTTTGCCCCGGTTGAGCGCGAGGAAGCGGGCCGAGGTCGGTCCCGCCATGGGCGGCACGCCGCGCAGCGGATCGCCGCCGGGCGGCTCCAGCCGTACGACGTCGGCGCCGAGCAGCCCGAGTACGTGCCCGGCGAGCGGCCCCTGAACCCGGTTGGTGGACTCCACGACGAGCAGCCCGGCCAGCGGGCGGCGGACGTTCCGGGCGAGCGGCGGCAGGGCCGGCCCGGCGACGCCGCTCAGCCCGCGCAACCGCCACGGGGAGGCGGGAGCGGGTACGAGCGGCGCGTCGGCGGCCCGTACGGGAAGAACGCTCACCCCACACTCCGCACCGGCGGCCACCACGTCCGGGAACCGCACGGCGGCGGCCACGTCCACCAGCTCGGACGGCAACACGCAGGTCGCGGTCGCGAACCGCTGCTGGAACGCCGGCCAACCGACCGCCACGGCCCTCGACCCGGCCCCCAGAACGGCCCAGAACCTCAGCCAGCGTTCCGCCTCGAACGTCTCGACCTCGAACCACACCCCGTCCGCGGCCCGGAACGGCGGCCTCCCGTGCCCCTCGCGCGCGGCGCGGGGGAAGGGCGGGTCGGAGCGTTCGCCGGTGGCGACGGCGAGGTACTGGGTGAGCGCGAGCAGCGCCGCCTGCGCGACCGACGTACGCACCGCCAGGGCGGTTCCGCCGCGCAGCAGCGCGAGCAGCGCCGCCGTGAGCGCCTGGGCGGTGAGCACCCCCGCGCACACCGACGCGTAGTCCAGCCGCAACGCGCGCGGCCGGCCGGACGCCCGCCCGTGCACGTGGGCGATCCCGCAGGCCGCCTGTACGTCACGCTCGTTCGCCATCGGCACGCCCACCGGCCCCGACCAGGAGATCCCGCACTCCGGCAGCGCCTCCCCCGGCCCGCCGAACGGCGCCGCCGCGACCCCCAGCCACCCGGCGGGCGCCCCGGCGGGCGGCGGCGTGCCGTCGGCCCCGACCTCGCACCCCAGCGCGCGCAGCCGCTCGACGGCCACCCGCAACGCGAGCGAGCCCCCGCGCGTCCGCACCACCACCCCCGCCAGCGGCCGATCGACGACCGCACGCTCGCCCACGCCCCCGGCGACGACCCACGACCCCGCCGTCACGTCCATCGCCCCGTCCCGTACGTGTCCGGGACCTCGCCCAGGAGTTCGCGCAGCGCCGTCCTGCGGACCTTGCCCGTGCCGGTACGGGGCACCTGCTCCCAGGTCAGCACGACGGGATCGGCCAGCTCGGGCAGGTCGGCCACGGCCCGCCGCCAGGCGTCCTGGTCGAGCCCGCCGTCATCGGTGACCACGACCGGCACCGAGGGCCGCCCGGGAACGCCGAGGATCACGCACTCCAGCACCCCGGGCAGCCGGTCGTCGATCACGTCCTCCAGCTCGACGCAGCTCGCGCCTGGGATCGTGTCGGTCTCCCGGTCCACGAACCGCACCCGCCCGGTACGGCTCAGCGCGCCCACGTCCCCGGTGTGCCACCACTGCCCGAGCCGCTTGCCGAGCCACCGTTCCTGCTCCCCGACGTACCCCAGGCACAACGCCTTGGTACGGCACACCACCAGCCCGCTCGCCCCCCGGCGCACCGGACGCAACGTCTCGCGGTCGACCACCCGCAACCGGGTGCGCGTGGGCACCGGACGCCCGAGGTCGCGGGTCGTGGGATGCCGTTCGTCGCCGTCGGCCATGGCCTTGCGGGTGAGCAGGCGGAAGGTCAGCGGCCCGGTCTCGCTCTGCCCCCAGCCCTGCATCCACACCGGCCGCCGATGCCGGGTGGCGCCCAGGAACGTACGAACGGTGGGCGGGTGCATGGCGTCGAACGTGCTGATGAACAGGCGTACCCGCTCGAACGGGTTGCCCTCGCCGAGCGCCCGCCGCTGCCATCGCACGTACGTGGCGGGCAGCGCCTCCAAAGTCGTGGGCCGGTGGCGGGCCAGGAACGGGCCGGCCTCGTCCCAGCCGGGGGCCGAGACCGCGAGCAGCTTGGCGGGGCCCAGCCACAACACGCTCGCGGTCCAGGCCAGGGCCCGCCCGTGCGCGAAGGAGATGGCGCTGCCCACGACGTCGTCCGGACGGCTGCCCAGCAGCGGCCACCGGTGTGCCTCGAACCCGGCCAGGCGGCGCAGCAGCGTACGGGTGGAGTGCACGACGAGCTTGGGCACCCCGGTCGTCCCCGAGGTGTGCACGACGGCCAGCGGGTCGTCCGGGGCGGGCCGGTGCACCGGCGGCGCGGCCCAGCCGCGTACGTCGTCCAGGGACAGCAGGCCGTCGGCCGTGCCGTCGATGACCAGCGTACGCGGGGCCTGCCAGGCCAGGCCGGGCGCGGCGGCGAGGGCCTTGTCGGTGACGAGGAGCGCCGGCTCCAGCCGTTTGAGCAGGATCTCCAGCACGTCGGGCGCCAGGTGCGCGGACAGCGAGGCGGGCACCGCCCCGATGCGCGCGGCGGCGCAGGACAGCAGCACGTAGTCCCAGTGGTTGCGCTTGACGATGGCGACCCGGTCGCCGCGGCGCACCCCGGCGGCGGCCAGCCAGCCGGCAGCCTCACCAACCAGATCCGCCAAGTCCGAAATTTCGAGATCGGTTCCAAGATGGGGGGCGATGTCCAGAGGGCGGCTCACGTGCACGCCGGTGCTGCGGTCGCGCTCGGCGAGGTCGTCGAACAGGGTGCCCAGGTCGATGGGTCGGTTGAAGAAGGCCATCAGCTCTCTCTCCATGCGGGTGGGTCTAGGTGAGGCGGGCGAGCACCCGTGCCGCCGTCCGCTCCGCGGCGGCGACCGCGCCTTCGCTGCACGGCCGCAGCGCGACCCAGTCGCCGGCGTACTCGACCGCCGAGCCCGGCCGGCCCTCGAACGCGGCCCGCAACGCCAGGGCGCGCGGCGTCGCCTCCGGCAGCCCGTACGGGAACCGGTGCACGTGGAAGCGGGCGACCCGGGAGGCCAGCCCGGGGACGAACCGCTCGGCCCGTCCGACGAGCTGGTCGGCCACCTTCTCGTCGCGCTCGCCCATGAGCGTGGCGGTGCCGTACGGCGAGGTGATGAGCGAGATCAGCCCGCGTCCGGCGGGAGCGCGGCCGGGATGCTTACGGTGGTCGGCGGTGATCACGTTGAGCACGGGATCCTCGGTCGCCGGGACGAGCGTGGCGAAACCACGCCAACCTGCCGCCGCCGGCCGGTTGAGCACCAGGCTGAGCCGCAACATGGGCGCGTACGTGCACGCCTCCAGGTACGCGCGCTCGTCCGGCGGGGCGCCGGGGTGCAGCCGGGCCGCCACGGGCGCGGGAACGGCCAGGACCGCCGCCCGCGCGGTCACGCTCCCCCGTGGCGACTCCAGCCGCACCCCTCCCGGGCACGTGACCACCCCGGTCACCTCGTGCCCGGTGACCACGTCGAGCCCGACGGCGAGGGCACGGGCCAGGGAGTCCATGCCGTCGCGGTAGGTGTGCCAGGTGTTCGTGCTCCCGGCGGTCGTCAGGTGCTCGGCGAACACGGCCGCGGCCGAGCGGCGCGGGTCCCAGCCGAAGAACCCGGCGACCAGCGGCTCGACGAGAAACTCGCGCAGGTCGGGATGGTACTTGCCGACCAGGTCGGCGACGGTGGTGGCGGGGCCGGGGCGGCGGCGGGCCAGGCGGAGCCGCAGGCGTACCAGGTCGAGTCGGGCGCGCGGCGGCAGGCCCGCGCCGGTGAGCAGCCCGAGCGGGCGGCCGACATGCGGGTGGACCCGTCCGTCGCGCCAGACGCCCAGGGCGTCACACACTCTCGGGACGGCGTCCGCGTCCAGGCCGACCGCCCTGATGAGCCGCCAGGTGGCCGGGTAGCCGGCCGCGGACGGCAACATCTCGGCGCCGGTGTCGATCAGGCAGCCCCGCGCCCGCAGGGTGCGCATCCGCCCGCCCACGGCCTCGTCCGACTCCAGGACGCGCACCGTGAGCCCGGCCCGGTCCAGCGCGTACGCGGTCGCGAGGCCCGCCGGTCCGGCCCCCACCACCGCGACGTCCACGTTCATGCGAGGACCAGGTTCGACAGGATCAGCACGGTGACGGTGACACGATGGGTGCGGATCGCCACGCGCCGGGCCCGCAGCACGTCACCGCGTACGAAGCCGATCACGAGCTGGGCCACGCGCAGCGCGACGAGCGGCACGAGCACGCCGAGGAACCACCAGGGCGCGACCCCGGCGGCCACGGCCCCCAGGACGAGCAGGCTCTCGGCCGCGCTCACCGCGGTGACGAATGCGGCGTTGACCCGCGGGGACGTGCGTGCCGCCACGGTGAACCGCCCGGCCTTCCGGTCCCCCAGGGCGTCGTTGGTGTTGGAGTAGAGCCCGAAGATCATCGGCCCGAGCCCGAACAACACCGCCTGCACCGCCACGAACCCGCTCGCCTGCCCCGTCAGCAGCCCGTACGGCACCAGCACCCACCCCACGCCGAGCCCGACGAGGAACAGCTCCTGGAACCCCCGGTAGCTGAGCTTGAGCCCCCACGAGTACTGCACGGCCGCGACCACGCACGCCGCCGCCGACACGACCACCCACACGGGCGTGTACGGCGCGGCGGCCACGACCGCGGCCCAGACAACCACGCTGACCACGGTCGCCGCCCAGGCGAAACGCAGCGCCTGCGGCTCGGTGAGCGTGCCGGCGACCAGCGGTTTACGGGCGAGTCTGCGCCGAGCGGCGTCGGAGGAGTAGTTGGCCGCGTCGCTGCCGTCGCGGTGACCGGTGATGTCGTCGAACCCGACCATCGCCGCCACCACGGCCGCCTCGGCGATGAGCACCGCGAGGAGCATCCCGACCGGGTACGGCTGCCACCGCGCGGCCGGCGTCAGCAGCGACCACACCAGCGGCAGGCCCAGGTAGTAGTCGTAGATGTCGAGCTTGGCGAGCCGTGCGTAGGGCCCGAGGCCGCGGCTGACCACCTGGTCGGTCATGGGTCCTCCTGCGGGGAGCTGTGGGCGAACGCGCAGACCGTGTCGGCGATCCGTTCGACCTCGACGTCGGCGAGCTGCGGGTAGAGCGGCAGCGACAGGGTGCGCCGGGCGGCCGACTCGGCCACCGGCCAGGTCGCGCCGGGGGGTGCGTACCGGGCGAAGGCGGGCTGGGCGGGCAGCGGGCGCGGGTAGTAGACATGGGTGGCGATGTCGTGTGCGGCCAGGTGTGCCGCCAGCGCGTCACGCTGCTCGGTGAGCACGGTGTAGACGTAGTGGAACCGCCCGTCCCCTCCTACGGGCGGTGCCACGATCCCGCGTTCCGTCAGGGGCGCGAAACGGCGGGAGTAGTAGGAGGCGATCTCGGCGCGGCGCGACAGGCGGTCGTCCAGCCCGGCGAGCCGGTGGAGCTGGAAGGCCGCCATCACCTCGTCGAAGCGGCTGTTGTAGCCGACGCGGTGGTGGTGGAAGCGCTGTGTGCCGTCCTGGCCGTGGTTGCGCAGCACTCGTACGTGTGCCGCGAGCGCCGGGTCGTCGGTGATCACCACCCCGCCCTCCCCCGGCATCCCGAACGTCTTGACCTGCACGAACGAGTAGACGCCCGCGTCCCCCCAGCGCCCGGCGGGCCGCCCGCCGAGAGTGCCGCCCTGGGCGAGCGCGGAGTCCTCGACCAGCCACAGCCCTAACCGGTCGGCCAGCTCGCGAAAGCGCGGCATGTCGGCCATCACGGAGAACATGTGAGCCGGCATCACCGCCTTGGTACGCACGGTGACCAGCGACTCGGCGGCGGCCGGATCGGCGGTCATCGTGACCGGGTCGATGTCGGCGAAGACCGGCCGCGCCCCGGCGCCGACGACGGTGGCGGCCAGCGGGGCACAGCCGAAGGCGGGCACGACGACCTCGTCGCCGGGGCCCACGCCCATGGCGGCGAGCACGAGGGTGAGCGCCGACGTGCCGCTGGAGCAGGCCACGACGTCGGCCGCGCCGAGCCGCCGCCGCAGCTCGTGCTCGAAGCGCGCGGTCTGCTCGCCGAGGATGAACTTCTGGTCGTCGCAGGTGCCGACGGCGTAGACGGTCTTCAGCAGCGCCGCCCGGTCGTGCTCGAACAGGTCGGCGGCGAAGAAGGGCACGCGGGTCATCCCGGCCGCCCCCGGTAGAAGCCGGCGACCTCGTCGCACACCCGGTCGGCGTCGGCGTCGGACAGGTCGGGGTAGAGCGGCAGGGCCAGCGCCCGCGCGCAGACCGCCTCGGCCCTCGGAAAGTCGCCCCGCGCGTGGCCCAGATGGGAGAAGCACGGCTGCAGGTGCAGCGGGACGGGGTAGTAGATCTCGGTGCCGATGCCCCTCGCGGCCAGGTGGGCCGCCAGGGCGTCGCGGGACTCGACCTCGACGAGGTAGACGTAGCAGACCCGGTTGCCGCCCGGGTGCGGCGGCACCGCGCCCGGCACGGCCAGCACGCCGGGCACCTCGCGCAGCCGCGCGTCGTAGCGGGTGGCCAGCTCGGACCGGCGGGCGATGCCGGCGTCGAGCCCGGCCAGCTTGGCCAGCAGGACGGCGGCCTGGAGGTCGTCCATCTTGCTGTTGCAGCCGGACAGGACCGTGGGGTTGGCGATGCCGGGGAAGTGGTCGAGGGTGCGCCCGGCGCGGCCGTGGTGGCGCAGCGCCCGCGCGGTCTCGGCGATGTCGTCGTCGTCGGTGAGCAGCGCCCCGGCGTCGCCGATCGCGCCGAGGGTCTTGGAGGGGAAGAACGACAAGACGCCGCCCGCGCCGACGAGCCCGGCGTGTGTGCCGTCCAGGCGCATGCCGATGGCCTCGGCGCTGTCCTCCAGCACGGTCAGGCCACGCCGCCGGGCGACCTCGCACACGCCACGCAGGTCGGCCAGCCGGTCGAACAGGTGGGCCGGCATGACCATCCTCGTACGCTCCCCCGCCACGGAGTCGACGGAGGCCGGGTCGATGCCGTGACCGCGTTCCTCGATGTCGGCGAAGACCGGCACGCCGCCGGCCAGCACGACGGAGCTGGCGGTGGCGATGAAGCTGTAGGCGGGCACCACGACCTCGTCGCCGGGACGCAGACCGGCCGCGCGCAGCAGCAGCACCAGCGCGTCGGTCCCGGAGTTGACGCCGACGACGTGCGTCGCGCCGGTCCACAGGGCGAGCCGGCGTTCCAGCTCGGCGACCTTCGCGCCGTGGGAGAACTTGCCGCGGTCGAGCACGTCCACGCAGCCCGCGCGGATCTCCTTCCACAGCTCGTCGAACGTCGCGGCCTGGGAGAAGAAGGGGATGGGAGCGGCGGCGCCGGCTGGCGATCCCCCGGGAGGAAAGAGGGTTTTCTCCAAGGTTCCCGTCCTGGTGCGGTGGTGGGGGCGGGGCCGCCCGGGGATGCGGCCCCGGACGGCCCCTTTCGGGCGGAGCCGCCCGGGGAACATGCCCCGGACGGCCCTCTCGGCAGAGCCGCCCCGGAGATCGCGGCTCTGGGCGGCCCTTCGGCCTGCTCTGCCTAGATCACCGGCCGAGCAGTGGAATGTCGTTCTTGCCGAGGTGGTAGTCGCGGACCGCGTCGACCAGCTCGGAGACGGAGAGTCTGCCGGTGCCGTCGGTGTCCATCTGGCGGAACGCCTCGTCGGCGACGCCGCTGTCGAGCCCGATGGCGGCGAACCACTTCGCCATCTCGGAGGCGTCGACCTCACCGTCGCCGTCGCGGTCGAGTACGTTGACGATTGCCTGGATGGTCGGCCGTACGACCTGGCCGAACCCGGCGTCGCCCCTGCTGATGATCTCCCGCTCGGCGGCGCGGACGAACTGCTCCTGGTTCAGTCTCGACGCGCCCGCGGCCCCCGCCAGGTGGTCGAACATGGCCAGGTACGCCTGCTTGAGATCCTGCGCCTGGGGTGTGCCCTGCACGCCCAGGCCCTCGATGATGCCGTCGGCCTCGTGCTCGAAGTCGGAGCGCTCGATCGCCCCGGAGCCGTCGTTGTCCCAGAGCCGGAAGCGCTCTTCCAGCCGGCTGGTCGTCTTGGTGCCCGCAGCCATTGTCGTTCCTTTCATGACACGCGCCCGCCCACCGTCATCGGGATCACCGGGGGGATGGACGCGACCTCTCAAGCGGGGCTCGAAGGCAAGAGCTCCCACTACTGTGCGCAATCAACAGATTACCCTGTGTGACTATTGGTAAACCAGAGGTCACGGTAGGTAATCGAAACTCCTTCACAGGAGGGGCCAGCGGAAGACCTGGGCCCCGCCTTCCTCGGGTCCCTCGGGGAGGCTCTGGCTGAACACCAGCGGCTCGCCCGGCATCACCCCCACCTCCCGTCCGGTGGCGGCGGGGTCGGCGTGGATCAGCACGTTGTAGTGGTTGGGCAGGTGGCAGCCGTCGAAGCCGAGCAGCACCCCGACCCGCCGCCCGCCGATCCACACCTCGTCGCCGCGGTCGAGCACGCCGGCCGCGACGATCTCGGCGAAGCCCAGGAAGGCGACCCGGTCGATCCGGGCGCCCGCGTCGATCTCGGTGTGGTCGGTGGCCACCAGCTCGTGCACCTCGCCCGCGCGTACGCACCGGCTGGCGTGCGGTTCCAGCCGCATGCCACGGTCCTCCCTGCGGTGCACCAGCACCTTCAGCAGCGTCCCGGTGACCGCGGTCTTGGGGCCGTCCTCGTCGGGGTTCACGCGGCCCCCTGTCCGGCGCCGGTCTTCTCCAGGCGGTAGACGTCCTCGACGAAACGCAGGGCGGGCAGGCCGCCCTCGCCGTCGGGGGTGCCGTAGCGCACGCATCGTTCGTACGCGGCCAGCACCCCTTCGTACTCGTGCCACAGGGAGTTCTTGAAGCCGGCGTGGCCGGCCAGCATGTCGGCGTACAGGGTGCGGCCGCCCGTCAGGCGTACCTCCAGGTCCTTGCGTTCGCCCGGGTAGGACCAGTCGAGCAGGATCCGCGCGCGGACCGCGCCGGCGCGCAGCTCGATGTCCGCCTGCCGGTCGGCCCCCGTGGCGTCCCGGTCGACGTGCGCGGAGACGACGTCCGCCGGGCCGAGCAACATCTCGACCAGGTCGAACGCGTTGGGCCCGTTGTCGGCGACGCAGCCGCCGCCGCAGCGCCGGGCGTCGAGGTACCAGGAGTCGCCGCCCGCGTGCTCCTCGATGCGTTCCAGGTAGCGTACGGTCAGCTCTTCGACGCGGGCCCCCGCGCACGCGGCGCGCAGCCGCCCGACGGCGGAGTTGTAGCGCCGGTGGAAGGCGGTGAACAGCGGCACGCCGAGGTTCCCGGCCAGCTCCGCGAGCCGCCTGCCCTGGGCGACGTCGAGGGCGAGCGGCTTTTCCACGCAGACCGGGATCCGCCGTTCCAGGGCGTCGGCGCAGACGCGGGCGTGCAGGTCGTTGGGGACGGTGACCACGACGGCGTCGGGCCGTTCCTCGTCGAGCAGCCGCAGGTGGTCGTGGTAGCCGGGGACGCGGTGCCCCTCCAGGGCGCGCGGGTCGGTGTCGCAGACCGCGGCCAGCCGCAACCCAGGCGAGCTGTGCAGGGCCGCCAGGTAGAAACGCGAGATCACGCCGAGGCCGATGACCGCGACGCGCAGCCGGGCGCTCACCGCTCCACCACCGGGGCGGGGGCGTCGAGTCCGGTGGCCGCGGCGAGGTCCTTCAGCTCGGCGTACAGGTCGGCGCCGAGGGGGACGCCCGCGCGCCGGCGCTTCTCGGCCCGGCGATGCTCGTGCCAGCCGGGATAGCGCACCGGCAGGGCGGGGTCGGTGGGCGGGCAGCCGAGCAGCGCGCCGAACAGCGTGGCCGCGTCGCCGTCCACGCCCTCGCGCAGCGCGCCGGGCGCGAGGGCCAGGGCGAAGAAGCCGATGTCGTCGTCGCGCCCGTTCGGGCCGCCATCGCCGTCGTACGCGTCGGGGTGGGCGCCGAGCCCCGCGCCCGGCACCAGCGCGGCCAGCACCTCGACCGCCAGCCCCAGCCCGAAGCCCTTGTACTGCCCGGCCGCGCCGCCGAGCCAGAGCAGATGCGCCCGCCCCTCGTCGAAGGCCGCGGCGTCGGTCACGGGAGCGCCGTCGTCGCCGGCCAGCACCCCTTCGGGCAGTTCGGCGCCCTGCCGGGCGGCCTGCCTGACCCGGCCGGTGGCCGGGGCGGTGGTGCTCATGTCCAGCACGAACGGCGGGTGCTCGCCGGCGGGGGCGGCGACGCTGATCGGGTTGGTGCCGAGCATCGCGACCGCGCCGCCCGGTGGTCTGGCGATGCGCTGGCGGCCGCAGTTGCTCGCGACGACGCCGACCATGCCGTGCCCGACCGCCCGCAGCGCGTGGTGGCCGGCGCAGCCGAGGTGGGTGCCCTCGCGTACGGAGACCAGGCCCACGCCGTACGTCGCGGCGCGGGCGGCGGCGATCTCCATGGCCAGACCGGCGGCCCACAGGCCGAGCGCGCGGTTGGCGTCGAGCAGCACGGCCGCGCCGAGGTCGGCGAGCACGCGCGGCTCGGCCAGCGGATCGACCCGCCCCTCGTCGAACAGCGGCAGGTAGAGCCGGGTCAGGTTGACCAGCCCGTGCGAGCTCATGCCGACGAGGTCGCCGTAGCACAGCGCGCCGGCGGCCTCGCGGGCACGCTCGGGGGCCAGACCGCGGGTGGTGAACACGGCGGCGACGAAGTCCAGCAGGTCGTCGTGGCGCACCCGTACGGCCGCCCGTGCCGGCTCGGACTTCGGGAACAGCGGGTACGCGGGCGGCGACGCCGTCGCGGGTGAGGCAGTGGGGTTCATGTTCCTCGTCCAATCCTGTCGTCGGTGAAGGCGATCATCAGCCGGGCCACGGCGGCGGCGAACCCGGCGAGTTCGGCGGCCCGCGCGAACTCCCCTTCGGCATGGGCGTTGTTGGCGGCCAGGTCACCCGGCCCCAGGACGACCGTGCAGGCGCCCTCGACGCCCGCCATCCAGATGGCGTCGCAGGTGAACGCCGGTTCGCCGGTGGGCCAGGGCGGGATCCCGGCCCGGTCGCGCAGGAGCGCGTGCCCCCACGTGTCGCGGTCGTCGAGCACGGGCAGGCCGCGCTTGCGCCACTCCAACCGGGTGACGGACCTGGCGTCGCGGGCGGTCCTGGCGAACAACGCCGTGTCGCCGAAGGCCGCCTCGAACGCCGTGAGCCCGTCGTCCAGCGCCCGTGCCAGGTCCCGTTCCAGGCGGCGCCCGGCGTCCCGCGTGGCGTAGGGCAGGTTGAGCAGGAGGGAGCCGCGGCCGTAGACCTGGTTGTGGCGGGTGCCGGTGTGCAGGCCGGCCACGCACACGGTGTCGGGGTCGAGGGCCCTGGCCAGGTGCTGGGCCAGGAAACCGAGCAACACCGTGGCGTTGTGGCCGGCCGCCGGGCGGTCGTCCACGGCGTGCTCGCCGTCCACCGTGATCCGGGCGGTCGCGGCGGCCGTGCTGCGTGGCAGGAACCGTACTCCGGTGGGCTCGCAGAAGACGTTGAGCCGGCCGACGTAGCCGCGCTCGACGAGCGGCCGGGTGCCGAGCACGCCCATCGCGCCGCCCTCCTCGCCCGCGACGGCCTGGATCAGCACGCCGACCTCGCGCCCGATGGCCGGCCGGCACGCGCGCGCCGCCCGCAGCCCCGCCAGCAGCGCGACCGCCGGGCCCTTGGCGTCGATCGCGCCGCGGCCGTGGAAGCGCTCGCCGTCGAAGCCCGCCGGTCCGCCGCCCGCGACGGTGTCGAGATGCACGTTGAACATCACCGTGCGCGCGGCGGGCAGGCCGGGGCCCAGCCGCAGCACCAGGCTGGGCTGGTCGTCGAGGAATCCGGGCAGGTCGAGGGCTTCCCGTACGGGCGCGGGCACGTCGGGACGGTGAAGCTCGGCCGGGCGTACCGAGGTGTGCCGCACGGTGCGGAAGCCGAGCGGCGCGGCGGCCCGCGCGTACGCCTCCTGGGCCTCGCGCAACCGTGGCGGCGGTCCGGCCGGGCCGGTCGTCGGCGGGCTCGCCGTGGGCAGCCGCAGCAGCCTCAGCAGCAGGTCGCGCTCCGCCGCGTCGAGAGGCACGGCGTCAATGTCCATCGACCTGCCCCACCAGCCGTTCCAGCGCTCTCCCGTACCGGACGAACGCGGCCTGGTCACCGCGGCCGGGATCGCCGAGGTGGGGGCGCAGCCGCAGGTGCGGCTCGATGGACAGGGCACCGGCGTAACCGTGGGCGGCCAGCAGCCGCAGGCACTCCGCGACGCCCGCCCGCCCCTCGCCGGGCAGCACGTAGACGATCTCGCCGCCGGGGCCGGTCACCGCGTCCTTGACATGGACGTGCGCGACGTACGGGACGACCTCGCGCAACATCGGGGCGGCCGGGTAGCCGTGGGCGACGCCGTTGCCGATGTCGAACAGCAGCCGCAGCGCCGGGCTGCCGATCCCGGTCACCAGGTCGAGCATGCGGTCGGCGCGGTCGCCCGCCCAGCCGGCGCAGTTCTCGTGCACCAGCAGCAGGCCCGCGTCCTCGGCCCGGCGGGCCAGCTCGCGCAGCCGGTCGCGGACCCGCCGCCCCCACTCGGGCTCGGCCAGGCCGCCGGAGGGGAAGGACATGATCCGCACCAGCCGCGTGCCGAGCACCGGGCAGCGGCGCGCCAGCACGTCCAGCTCGGCGAGGTCGAGCGCGAAGTCGCCGGTCACCGGGCGCGACCAGTCGCCGATCTTCGAGGCAACCGCGACGACCTCGACCCGGGCCGCCCGCAACCGCCCGGCCGCGCGCAGGAACGCCCTCTCGCCCAGGCGGGCGACCGGCACGCCGTCGATCGTGCGCAGCTCCAGCCGGTTCCAGCCCAGCTCCCCCACGGCCGCGAGCTGGCCGTCGAGGTCGGGGGCGGCCTCGTCGCCTATTCCGGCCAGCTCAAGAGGTGGTGTCTGCACGCGGCGCCTCCTCCCGTCCGGGCTCGTGCGCCGCGCACAGGTCCTTGGCCTCGGTGAGCAGCCGTACGGCGTCCACCTGGACGGGCAGCGCGCCGGGCGAGCAGCGGGCACGGGCGTAGCGCCGGTAGGCGGCCAGCAGGAAGGCGGGCAGGGCGTCGTCGGCGAACACCGAACGCCGCTCGCCCTCGGCCGTCGCCACCCGGAGCTGGGCGGTGTGGTCGGCGTCGCTGCACGGGTAGTGGCCGGTGAGCGTGCCGCGCTCGAAGTGGAGGGTGATGCGCCGCTCCCGTACGGGCGAGGTCAGGTCGGAGTCGATCTCCGTACGCACGCCGGAGTAGTGGTCGAGCCGGAGCCTGGCGCGGCCGAGCCGGGGCAGCCGGAGGCGTTCGGTGACCATGTCCTCCCAGGACGCGCCGGAGATCCGGGCGCCGCCGGCCAGGCTGAGCACCACGGCGAGCGCGTGGGGCACCTCGATGTCGAAGGCCGTGGCCGCGTCGGGGCGGGCCGCGCTGCGGGTGAACCTGGGCTTGTTCTGCACGACCCGGATCTGCCGCAGCGGGCCGTACTCCTCGGCGTGCATCGCCGCGCGCAGGCGGCCGGTCAGCGTGCTGTCGAGCCAGTGGGTGGCGACGGTGAGGTCGAGGCCCCAGCGCCGGCGTACGCGGGCCACGGCCGCCAGCCCGACCAGGTCGAGCGCGAGCGGCTTCTCCACGATGAACTTGCGGTAGCCGAGCGGCGCCAGCCGGGCCAGCATGCCCGCCCGGACGTGCGGCGGGGTGCACAGGTGCACGACGGTCCGGTCGGGCGGGGCGAGCGTGGCGGCCTCCTCGGGCGACCCGGCCGTCACGGCTCCGCGTACGCCGCCGGGCGGCAGGAGCGGGTCGAGGACGACGACCGGGTCGGGCGCCAGCAGCCCGGGGGCCGCGGCGCGCACCTTGGCCAGGGACGGCAGATGCAGCCCTGCGCCGGACCTGCCCATCCCGACGATGAATGCGTGCAACATGCTGTCGAGCGCCTCTAATCCGTCGCGTTCTCGGCATTCCGGCCCGCACATTTCCCCGCCGGAAGGACGACCTCATTGGCGCTTCATTGTCGAATAACTTACCGTGACATGTCAATTACTTTAAGTTACGGGACCCGTCCCGACCAGGCTCGCTATCGGGACATGAGGTCGCGGAGCGCTCCGGCGATCTCGGCGGGCGCCTCCTCTGCCATGAAGTGGCCGCAGGTGACCGTTCCGTGCCGCAGGTCGGGGGCCCAGGCCCGCCACAGCGCGGTGGCGTCGTAGCCCAGGGCGGCGCCCCAGTCCTGCTGGAGCACGGTCACCGGCATGCGCAGCCGGTTGCCCGCCGCCAGGTCGGCGCGGTCGTGCTCGACGTCGATCCCGGCCGAGGCGCGGTAGTCGGCCACGATCGACGGCACGGCGGCGCGGCAGGCGTCCAGGTACGCGGCCCGTACCTCGGCCGGGATGGCGGCGGGGTCGTTGGTCCACAGGTCGAGGAAGTGGCCGAAGAAGGCGTCCGCGCTCGCGCCGATCAGCTGCTCGGGCAGGCCGGGCGGCTGGGCCATGAGGTAGAGGTGGAAGCCGACGGCGGCGGTGGTGCCGCGCATGACGTCCCACATGTCCAGGGTCGGCAGCACGTCCAGGCAGGCCAGGTGGGTGACCGCCGCCGGGTGGTCGAGCCCGGCGCGGAAGGCGACCAGGGCGCCGCGGTCGTGCCCGGCCAGGGCGAAGCGCTCGTGCCCAAGCGCCCCGGCCAGGGCCACGATGTCGGCGGCCATGGTCCGCTTGGAGTAGACGGACGGGCTCGTCTCGGCCGGTTTGCCGCTGGCGCCGTAGCCGCGCAGGTCGGGGCAGATCACGGTGTGGTCGTCGGCCGGGTCGGCGGCGACATGCCGCCACATCAGGTGGGTCTGCGGGAAGCCGTGCAGCAGGACGATCGGGCTGCCCGAGCCCCCGACGGCCACGTTGAGCGTCACGCCGTCGGCGACGGGGACGCGGTGCTGGTCGAATCCGGGGATGGTCATGAGGTGCCCTCCTTACGTGGGTGTGCGAATCGCCTTCCAGCGTGCCGGGGGCGGATGAGCATCCGGTGAGCAGGAAGGATGGGGGACGTGTTCGGGGTGCTGGGGCCGGTGGCGGCCTGGGACGACGAGGGTGAGCCGATCCCGTTGAAGGGGCCGCGGCACCGTGCCGTGCTGGCCCGCCTGATCGTCGCCCGGCGCCGGGTCGTCCCGGTGACGCGCCTGGTGGCGGACCTGTGGGACGATCCGCCGCCCGACGCGGTGGGGGCGGTGCGCACGTTCGTGGCCGCCCTGCGCCGGGCCCTTGAGCCCGGCCGCCCGCCGCGCGCACCGGCGCGGTTGCTGGTCACCGAGGGTCCTGGCTACGCCCTGCGCGCCGCCCCCGACGCCGTCGACGCCTGGCGTTTCGAGCAGGCCGTCACCGGCGGGCCGCCGGAACCGGCCCGGCTGGAGGAGGCGCTCGGCTGGTGGCGCGGTCCCGCGTACGCCGAGTTCGCCGACGAGGGCTGGGCGCGGGCCGAACGTGCCCGCCTGACCGAGCTTCGGCTGCACGCCGTCGAACTGCGGGCCGAGGCGCGACTGGCGCTGGGCCGGGCCGCGGAGACCGTGCCCGACCTGGACTCCCACGTCGCCGAGCACCCCTGGCGCGAGGACGCCTGGCGGCTGCTGGCCCTCGCTCTGTACCGGACCGGCCTCCAGGGGGACGCGCTCGCGGTGCTGCGCCGGGCGCGGGCGCTCCTCGTCGAGCAGCTCGGCGTGGACCCCGGGCCCCGGCTGCGCCGCCTGGAGTCGGACATCCTCCACCAGGACCGCGGGCTCGCCGCCCCCGCCGACGCCACGGCCCGGGTGTGGGCGCAGGCGGCCGAGGCGTACGACCGTACGGTGGGGGCCGGGGCGCGGGCGCGGCTGGAGTCGACGGTCGGCCTGCTGCGCAACCTCGCGGTGACCGGGGGCGGCGGCCTGGAGGCGGCCCGGGATCACCGCATCGCGGCCGTCGCGGCGGCCGAGGAGCTGGGCGACCCGGAGCTGACCGCCCGCGTGATCGGCGCCTACGACGTGCCGGCGATCTGGACCCGGTCGGACGACCCCGAGCAGGCGGCCCGGCTCGCCGCCGCCGCCGAACGCACCCTGGCCGCCCTCCCGCCCGACGGTCCCGAGGCGGCGCGGGCGCGGCTGCTGGCCACGATCGCCGTCGAGTCGCGCGGCACCCGGTCGTCCCGGGGGCGGGAGGCCGCGGCGGAGGCCGAGGGGATCGCCCGGCGTCTCGACGACCCCGCGCTGCTGGCGTTCGCGCTCAACGGGGTGTTCATGCAGGCGTTCGAACGGGCGGGGCTGGCGGCGTACCGGGACGGGATCGGCGCGGAGCTGGTGGCGTTGTCGTCCCGGCACGGGCTGGTCACCTTCGAGGTGCTCGGGCACCTGATCCGCCTTCAGGCGCGCGGCGCGCTCGGCGACTTCGAGGCCGCCGACGGGCACGCGTCCGCCGCCGACCGCCTGGCCGGACGGAACGAGTTGCCGCTGGTCAGCGTGTTCACCGACTGGTACCGGGTGTTGCGGGCGGCCGCCCGCGGCGGGGGCACGGCGGCGGAGGAGGAGGCGGCGTACCGGACGGTCGCGGCCCGGCTGGACGACGTCGGCATGCCCGGCCTGCGGGGTGGGCTGCTGCCGCTCGCCCTGCTGTCCGTACGGGTGCGGCACGGGCTGCCCGCGCCGGTCGAGGCGGATTGGGGGCCGTACGAGCCTTGGGCCCGGCCGCTCGTACTGCTGGCCGAGGAACGTGGGGCGGAGGCCGCCGACGCGCTCCACGGGATCCCGAACCCGCCCCCCGACCTGCTGTTCGAGGCCATGTGGTGCCTGGCCGCGCGGGCCGCCGTCGCGGTCGGCGACGGCGTGACGGCGGCCCGCGCCCGGTGCGCGCTCGCCCCTGCGGCGGCGGAGCTGGCGGGGGCGGGCAGCGGACTGATCACGCTGGGCCCGGTCGCGGGCTTCCTCACCGAACTCGGGACCTGACCGGACTCGGGACCTGACCGGACTGCTCGGGGCCTGAACGGACTGCTCGGGCCCTGAACGGACTGTCGGTGGGCGCCTGTTGAATGGGGCGCATGACGGCGGACGCGGGCAGGCGTGGGATGTTCTGGGACATGCTGGCGGGCAAGGCGCCGCCACCGCCCGCGGCGGCGCTGCTCGGCTGGGAGCTCGTCGCGGTCGATCCGGAGGCGGGCACGATCGAGGTGGCGTTCGCGGCGGGCGAGCAGTTCACCAACCCGGTCGGCGTGATCCAGGGCGGTTTCCTGGCCGCGATGCTCGACGACACCTTGGGGCCCGCGCTGGTGGCGACGCTGCCGGAGGACCGGTTCGCGCCGACCCTCGACCTCCACGTGCAGTTCCTGCGGCCCGCGCGGCCCGGCCGGCTCGTCGGTCGGGGGCGGGTGGTCAGGCGGGGCAAGGACGTGTGCTTCCTCGCGGGCGAGCTCCTCGACCCTGAGGGCAGGCTCGTGGCCACGGCGACCGCGACCGTCATCGTCCGGGCGGTCGGCCGGTGAGCCGGGCCGCCGGGCCGCCCGCGCGGGGTGGCTCCGGCGGCGGGCCGCTCGCCAGGGGCGGGCGGTGTACGGACGTCACTGAACGAGCAGCGAGGCGACGCCGAAGAGTCCGAGCGCGGCGCCGGCGGTGAGGACCCGGGTGCGGACGGAGACGTGCGGCATGGTCACCCAGGCCGCCGCCGGATAGGCGATCAGGCCGCTGAACAGGACGAGCGCGAGGCCGGCGCCGGCGTCGGCCGACATGATCGCCAGGGCCGCCTGCCAGATCGCCACCAGGTACGCGGCGGCGGCCAGGGCGATCTGCCACGACGGGCGCAGCCGGAGGAGGTGGAGCAGCGGCCAGGCGGCGGCGAGGGCGATCCAGCGGCCGGGGTCCCAGGCCAGGAAGAGGGTGGAGACGCAGCCCGTGTACTCGCCGCAGAGGCGGGACTGCGACGCGGGGGCGAGGGCGGGCATCAGGACGGTCGAGCCGATGAGCGCGGCGGTCAGGACGACGCCTGCCGCGGCGGCCAGGGCGATCCTTCTGGCCAGGCTCGGTGCGGGGGGTGTGACGATGATCTGCGGGGCGATCATGTCCGCAGCGTGACACCCCGGATGGTTCCTGTCGATGGGCCCGTCCGGCGGGCTTCGGGGGTTGGGGCTTCGGGGGGTTGGCGGGCCTTTGGTGGGCTTTTGGTGGGGTTAGAGGATGTTCCAGGTCAGTTCGCCGGCTACTGCTTTGGGTTTCCAGTAGCCGATGGTGCCGTCGTTCTCCAGGGCGTCGGCGGTGGTCTTCAGGAGGGCGTAGTAGGAGCGGATGCGGAGGTCGCCGGGCGTGAAGTTCATGATGTCCTCGTTGTCGGTCTCGCCGACGTCGTGGCGTACCGAGTCGATCACGAGGTGGTTGCCGGAGCCGTCGGAGCCGACGGGGATCATGCGGCCGTCCCACCAGTCCGTACGCGGGTCGCCGTTCTCCACCTCGTCGATGCCGTCGCTCTCGCACAGGTCACGCCAGGTGTCCCGGATCCCCCGTACGTCCTCGTCCAGGTAGCCCATGAAACCGAAGGCCCAGGGGGCGTCGGCCGCGACGGTTCCGTTGTGGCGCAGCAGCGAGGCCCGCAGGTCGTCGGGGAACGACAGGCCCATCTGGGCCTCGGCCACCGCGATGGTCGTGGCCTTCCCCGGTCTGCCGAGCGTGCGGTAGCTCTTGGGGGCGTTGGACTTCAGCCACGTCTCGATGCGCCGCCACTGCCGGTTGACCGCCCGGGTCACCTTCGCGTCGATCTTCCGTACGCGCGGCTCGGCCCTTCGGGGGTGGCAGTCGGCGTCGGACGCCGCCGTCCGCGGGACGAGCGGCGTCTGCTGCGGTTCGGTGACCTCGCCCGTCTCGATCGGCATCGGCTCGGTGTCCGGTGCCCAGTCGACGCTCAGCCCCCACTCGCCGGTGTCGGATTCGGTGGCCGATTCGACGTCCGCCACGCAGCGGACGCCGGCGTCGGGGTAGTTCCGCGCGCAGTTCTCCAGTCCCACCTCGGTCAGGTAGTCCCCGCCCTTGGAGAACACCGCCGCCTCCAGGACCTGCGTACCTCCCGCCAGCACGGCGAGCGCGAGCCCCGCCACGGCCCACCGGCGTCGGCGGCGGGTGGCGGCGTCGTTCGGCCTCAGCCATCGGCGGAGGGCGGCGGGGGCGTCGGCGAAGGTCGCCGAGGGGGTGGTGTAGCGCTCGATGTCCCGTGCCGTCGGGGTTCCGAGGATCGGGGTGGGGGGCCACGGCGCCGCGTTCCCGGCCGTGCCGACCGCCGCCCCGGCGTCCCGGCCCGAGGCCGACCGGTCCCGGTCCCGCTCCGAAGCCGGCCGGTCCCGGTCCCGGTCCAGAGGCGGCCGGGCTCGTTCGGGGGGTGTGGGCTGTCGTGAGCGGCGGGCGAGCAGGATCGCCGCGGCCACCGCCGTCGCGGCCGCTGCCGCTGAGAGGGCCCACCATAAGTGTCGAGAGGGGATCATCCGCCGCACCTGCGGCAGAGTACCGAACTAGGCCGACATCTCCTGGCGAATCACGCCAAGAGGGGCGGCACGGGTTGTGCCGCCCAGGTCAGAGCCAGTGCCAGGTGATCCGCGCCTCGCGGGCGGCGTCGGCCAGCCACTGTTCGAAGGCGGCCGCGCCGGCGGCCTCGATCGTGGCGTCGTCCGCCACGGCCTCCTGCCGGTCGAGGACCCGGCCGATCAGGAAACCACCCTCGTACGGCACCGGGCCGGCCGAGCCGCCGGCCGGGACCTCCCGCAGCGGTACGGGCAGCTCTCCGGCCCAGGTCCGGGCCCTGGTGAGCCGCAGGTCCCACCGGTCACCGAGGGAGCCGTCGAGCTCCGCGGCCTCGATCGGCTCGTCCGACAGCGCCCACATGGCGCGTACCCGGGCGAACCGGTCACGATGGCCGTCCAGGTACGCGGGGGCCAGCTCGGCCCGCTTCCTGGCGCGGAACCGCTGGTCCTTGGCGGTCAGGGTCATGTGGTCGTGGAAGGCCTCGGCGCTCATGCCCATCCGTGCCAGCCACTCCAGCATCGCCGCCTGGCTGGTGAGACCGCGCCGCCTGCGGAAGCCGTCCGCGGCGGCCTGGATCTCCGTCAGCCCGACGTCCTCCCGTTCAGCGGCGTTCCGCAGGACGCAGAACCGGACCAGTTCCTCCTGCGGCGACAACCCGGGACGCGTGAGCGAACGCAGCATGAGCATCGCCTCGGACACCGAGACGTGCGTCCCGTCCACGGTCAGCACGTAACCGGCGGCCCAGTGGGTCGAATGGTCGACCAGCCAGGACGTGCCGTCGTCGCCCTGCACGCCGAGCATGATGGTGCCGCCCGACGGGTCGTCGATCAGCAGGTCGTAGTCGACGACCGGCGATCCGGGGCGCGGGCTGGTCACGAGCTGCGCTTCGAGCAGCGGATGCGCTTCGGCCCAGGCGGCGGCGGTGCGCTGGGCCGCCTCCACGGCCGTACGCCGGCGGGTCAGCCCGCGCAGCAGGTTCACGCCGCTTTCGAGGGCCGGGCCGAGGGAGAGTTGAGTCATTGCGCGTCCGTTTCTTCGGCTTCTTCGGCCGTGAGCCAGTCGGCGATGGCGTCGCTGATGGGCAGGCCGGTCAGCTCTTCGATCCAGGCCCACTGGCCGTTGGGGTTGATCTCGAGAAACACGTACTCACCGTCGGGGGTGAGGATGAGGTCGATCGCCCCGAACGAGACGCCGAGCGCGGCGACCAGGTCCGCGCAGCGGGTGGCGACGTCGTCGGGCAGGCGGTGCACGCTGTGGCGGGCGCGGGCGAAGTCGTAGTGGCGCCAGTCGTCGCGGGTGCGCGGCGAGTCCTGCGAGGCGATCTCGGCGGTGAACACCTGCCGTCCGACCACGGTGACCCGCAGTTCGACCGCCTTGGCGACGTACGGCTGGAGGATGACCGGCTCGTGCGCCAGCAGGCTCCGGCCCGTGAGGGCCCGCCGGTCCACCACGGTCGTGTAGACGGCGTGCGTGCCGCCGTCGATCTCGAACGGGGTGTGTTCCATCGCCTTCGCGATCAGCCGCCCGCCCGCGCGTTCGTAGGTGGGCACCAGCTCGGCCGGGTCGTTGGTGATCACGGTCCGCGGTACGGCGAAGCCCAGCCGCCGGGCCAGCGCCAAGTGGACCAGCTTGTTGTGCGCCCTGCGCAACACCGGCTGGCGCGCCGGCAGCCAGCGCGCGTCCAGCAGGTCCCAGAAGCCGTCCATGAACCACTCCGAGAGCTCTTCCACGCGCTCCCGCTGGTCGGCGGCCGTGACGTTCTCGGCGGCACGCGGGCGTCCGGGACGCCGGGTCCAGACGGCCGTCGTCGTGGAGAGGTCGAAGACCTGCCCGTCCCTGGTCAGGAGCAGTTCGTCGCCTTCGGCCCCGAAGCGGGCGGTCAGCCGGGCGGCGGACGGATAGTCGCCCGGATCCCACCACAGGGCGTCCGCGCCCCGGGCCTTCAGCTTGGGCAGGACCATCTCCACGGTCGCGTCGCCGGGCTCGCTCAGAATCAGTAGCACGTGTCCCCCCAGCCGCGTGGGAGGGAACCAGACGTTCCCTCCCACGCGACGGCGATCTTCGTCAGCGGATCGTCTTCAGTAGATCGTCTTCAGCTGGTCGTCTCTAGTAGTCGGAGACCCAGTCGGTGGGCGGGTTGCCGTTCGTGCCGTAGCAGCGCTGCATCCGCATGCCACCCGAGACGAGGCCGAGGTCGACCTCGTCGATCACCGCCAGTTCGTCATTGAGATCGTCCAGACTCACGATCTTCTTGCTCATGGCCTTTACCTCCCTTCAACGTGAGCTGCGAGCCCCCCGGCTCGCGGGCGTGCGAACACGCCCTCAGCTCGGGACAAAGCTCACCATTCGCCATTTGAAAGTGACTTGGAGGTGACTTGAGTGACTTGAGAGGCGGGTGAGGCGGGTGCGGCGACCCTTCGGTTCGCCTGCCACGGCGGGTCAGGCGCGGGCCGGCTCCGCGTTCAGGGCCACCCGGACGACCTCGTCGGCCAGCAGGCGGGCGGGGTCCACCACGGGGACCGGGACCTGGGCCGGGTCCAGGGCGAGCACCACCTCGGTGCACGCGGCCACCACGCGCCCCGCGCCCCGCGCGGCCAGCGAACGGGCCTGCGCGGCCAGCGCCTCCCCGTGCTCACGGCCGGTACGGCCGCCCTTGACGGCGGCGATGGCGGTCATGACCTCGTGCTGGCCGGGCTCGTCCGGCTCGAACGGGGTGATGCCGTGGCGGCGCAGCGCGGGGCCGTACAGGTCGGCGCGCAGCGTCCCAGTGGTGGCCAGCAGCCCGGCGGCGCGGACGCCGTCGGCGGCGAGGGCGGCGGCGGTGACCTCGACGATGCTCACCAGCTCGAGCCCGGCGTCCTGGTCGAGGCGGGGGACGAAGGCGTGCGCGGTGTTGCACGGGACCGCCAGCACCTCGCACCCGGCCCGCCGCAGCTCCCCGATGCCGCGCCGCAGGTGCGGGGTCGGGTCCTCGCCGCGTCCGAGCAGGCTCATCGACCGGTCGGGGACGCGCGGATCGCCCCAGATCACGACCGGGACGTGCTCCTGGTCGCTGGAGGCCGCGGTCTCCTCGACGAGTTTGCCGTAGAAGTCGACGGTGGCGGCCGGGCCCATGCCGCCCAGCACGCCGACCATCCTGGCCCGGCCGAGCGGGATCATCGGTGATCTTCCTTTCGGGTGACGTCGGTCCGGCTCAGGATCGCGGTATAGGGTGTCCCGACCGCCAGAACGCAGCAATCAGACATTCGAGGAGCAGCCATGCAGGATTCCGGTGTGGAGCCGCCGCCGCTGCTGGCCGAGTCCGACCTCGAACTCATCGATGCGCTCCAGATCAGCCCGCGGGCGAGCTGGGTGGAGGTCGGGGCGGCCGTCGGGGCCGACCCGGTGACGGCGGCGCGGCGCTGGCAGCGGCTCACGAGCACCGGCGAGGCGTGGACCACGGTCGCGCTCGGCCCCCGCCAGATGCACGCGCTGAGCATGGCGTTCCTGGAGATCGACTGCGCGGCGGGCGCGGCGGCCGAGGTGGCGACGACGCTGGCGCGCGAACGGCACCTCATCACCGTGCAGCACGTCGCCGCCGGGCACGACCTGTTCGTGATCGCCGTGGCCCCCTCGATGGCCGCCCTGGCCGACCACGTGCTCACCGCGCTGCCGCGGGTGCCGGGCGTGGCCAAGGTGCGCACCCACGTCGCCACGCGCGTGTTCGAGGCGTCGTGCCGGTGGCGGCTGCGGGTCCTGCCGCCGCGTACGGCCCACGCGCTGGCCAGGCGGCCGGGCATGCCGGAGTCGACCAGGGAGATGGACGAGATCGACCGGCGGTTGTTCACCGCCCTGCTGCCCGACGGCCGTGCCCCCTACGCCGAGCTGGCCAGGGCGGTGGGCACGTCCGAGCGTACGGTGCAGCGCCGGCTGACCAGGCTGGTGGCCACCGGCGACCTCGACTTCCGCTGCGACCTGGCGCGTTCGCACGCGGGCTGGCATTCGGCCGCGCTGCTGTGGTTGCGGATGCCGGACGCGCTGCTGGAGGAGACCGGCCGCGCGCTGCTCGGCTGGCCGGAGACGCGTACGTGCGCGGCGCTGGCCGGGCCGCGCAACATGCTGCTCACCGTGGGACTGCACGGCGTGGCCGACCTGCATCCGCTGGTGGTACGGCTGGAGGAACGTTTCCCGCACGTGAGCGTGGCCGACCGGCAGATCGTCCTGCGCCAGTCGAAGTTGTACGGCCGGCTGCTCGACCCGTACGGCCGCTGCGCCGAGGTCGTCCCGGTGGACCCGTGGAGCCTGCCGCGGGCCGCCTGATCAGCATGGCCGGACAGGGGCCCGGCGCCTGATCAGCGTGGACAGCGGCCCGGCGCCTGATCATCGTGGCTCGGGGATCGTGCCGCCGCGGGTCTCCCTGCACAGTCCGGCGCGCAGCACGGCGGCCTCGCTCGTGCCGACGAGCTGCAGGTCGCCGACGGCCAGGGCGGGCAGGCCGAGCGCCGACACCGTCGCGGTGATCCGGCCGGTCTCGCCGCGCACCGCCGCCTCGTCGCAGCCGGCCCGGGGTGCGGGACCGCCGAGCGTCGGCATGACCAGCAGGTCGATCCCGGCCGTGGCCGCCGCGAAATCGTCCCGGAGCGACGCCAGCCGTTCGACGGCCCGCCGGTACTGCTCGTGGCCGATCCCGCCCGCCGCCTCCAGCTTGGCGCGTACGCCAGGGCTGTAGCGCGCGGCGCACGCGGGGAACGTGCCCTCGTGCGTGCGGCGTGCCTGCGCCCCCACGATCGTCCAGTACGGTTCCAGCACCTCGGCGGGCTGGCCGACCTCCCTCAGCCGCGCGCCCAGCTCGGCGAAGTCGTCCGCCTGGGCGCATCCCTCCACGACCCCCACCACCAGCCCGGCCAGCGAGTCCGGCGGCCGGGCGACCTCGCCGGTCAGCGCCTGCCAGACGCGGGCGCAGTCGGCGACCGAGGCGGTCATCGGGCCGACCACGTCGAAGGCCGGCGCGAGCCCCGCCACCCCGGCAGCGGGGACGGCCCCCGAGCGCGGGCGCAGTCCCACCACGCCGCAGCAGGCCGCGGGCATGCGCACCGAGCCTCCGGTGTCGGTGCCGAGTCCGAACCTGGCGATCCCGGCCGCGATCGCGGCGGCGGTGCCGCCGCTCGAACCGCCGGGGGTCAGGTGCGGGTGGCGCGGGTTGCCCACGTCGCCCCAGTGCGGGTTCTCGCTGGTCACGCCCCAGGCGAACTCGTGCTGGTTGGCCTTGCCGACCAGGAGTGCCCCGGCCTCGTCCAGCAGTTCGACGCAGCGGGCGTCGGCCAGGGCCGGTTCGGCGCCGTACAGGGAGGAGCCGCGGGTGGTGGGCAGGCCGGCCACGTCGATCATGTCCTTGACCACGTACGTCCAGTCGCGCAGCGGGCCGTCCGGCGTGGGACGGGCCGCGCGCCCGAGCCGGTCGAGCACGGGCTCGGGCCCGGCCTCGATGAGGATGTGGTGCCCGCTGTGGAGGCGGATGGCCTCGGCGGACTGGGCGATCGCCGCCTCGCGTTCCACGGTGGAAGAGCTCCTTAGCCTTGCGCGGGCACGGCGACGCCAGGTGGTCGCGGCCCGGGGGTGATCCGGCACATGCTGGCAGATCGGTCGTGGCCGCGTCGAGAGGGCGGTTCAGACGGTGAGCGCGTCCAGCAGCCATTGGAGGCGGGCGCTCTCTCGGTCGGGGTGGACCAGAGTGAAGATGCTGCGGCTGATGTTCAGCCATGGTACGTCGACCACCACGACGTCCTCGCCGTGGCCGCGCAGGGCCAGGTCGGGGATGAGGGCAGCGCCCAGGCCCGCGCCGATCAGCGACAGCGTGATCTTGAAGTCGTCGGAGTGGCAGACCACGCGCGGGTGCAGGCACCAGTGCGCGAACAGGGCCTCGAAGAGCGTGGCGTCACTGCTGGCCGGGTGGTGCATGATCCACGGCAGGTCGACGAGCTGCTCGGCCCGGTACGGCGACAGGTCGGGCCAGAGCCGGGGCAGGACGAGCCGGTAGCGGTCCTCGGCGATCCACCGCCTGGACAACACCGACGGCCACGACAACCCGGTGTTGCCCACCTGGTAGACCACGGCGGCGTCCATGTCGCCGCCGCTGCCGAGACGCGAGATGAGCTGGGAGGACTCGGCGACCGACAGCCGGATCCCGGCCCGGTCCTCCGGTTCCATGTCCCGCATCACGCCGGCCAGCACGTCGGTGAAGCTGGGGAACAGGCCGAGGCGGATCTGCGGCTCGCTGTTGCGGTGGACCGCCTGGACGGTGGCCACCATGCGCTCGATGTCGGCGAGCACCGTCTCGGACTGCCTGGCCAGCACCTCCGCCGCGCTGGTCGGCAGCACGCTGTGGGCGAAGCGGTCGAACAGCCGCACGCCGGTCTCACGCTCCAGCGCGGCCATCTGCTGGGAGACGGCCGAGGAGGTGTAACCGAGCCGATTGGCGGCCGCCGCGAACGACCCCAGACGGACCACCTCACGCAGCGTACGCAGATGTTCTGGCTTGAGCATAAGCGTTCCTTGCTCTCAGCGGTGCTAAATGTCGTGTTTATATCGCTTCCTACTTCTTTTCGCCACTTCTACAGTGAGCCGCACCACCCCACCCGAACCCCTGAGAGATCCATGACATGCGCGTATATCGCAACGCCGCCATCCGCACCGGCACCAACGGCGCCCCCGCCGCCCAGGCCATGGCCGTGGACGGCGAGCTGATCGTCGCCGTCGGCACCGAGGCCGAGGTGCGCGAGGCGGCGGGCGCGGGAGCCGAGCTGGTGGACCTCGACGGTGCCGCCGTCCTGCCCGGCCTCTACGACGCCCACATCCACACGGCCCAGTACGCCCAGAGCCTCGGCGCGGTCGACCTGCGCGACGTGCGCTCCCTGGACGAGGCCCTGGCCAAGGTGGCCGATCACGCGGCCAAGCTGCGGCCGGGCGCATGGCTGTTCGGCGGCCGGTGGAACAGCAACATCTGGAACCCGCCCGTCCAGCCCGACCGCAAGGCCCTCGACTCGGTCTGCCCCGACCTGCCCGTGGCGCTGCCCAACGTCGACGGCCACACCGTCTGGGCCAACTCCGCCGCGCTGCGGATGGCCGGGATCGACGCCTCCACCCCCGACCCGGTCGGCGGCGAGATCGTCAGGGACGCGTACGGAGAGCCCACCGGCATCCTGCGCGAGTCCGCGTCGTACCCGCTGCGCGCCCTCATGGTCTCCGGCGACCTGCGCGACCTGCTGCGCGCCGGTCAGGAGGAGCTGCTGGCGTTCGGGCTGACCAGCGTGCACGACATCGACGGCGAGGACTGCCGGGCCGCCTACCTGGAGCTGCGCGACGCCGGCGAGCTGAAGATCCGCGTGCACAAGGCGATCCCCACGGTCGCCCTGGAGGCCGCCATCGCCGAGGGCCGCCGTACCGGCCAGGGCGACGACTGGGTCCGCACCGGGCCGGTCAAAGTGTTCAGCGACGGCGCGCTCGGCTCGCACACCTGCCACATGCACGAGTCGTTCGCCGGTGAGCACGACAACACCGGCATCGCGGTCACCCCGTACGAAGACCTCGTACGCATCTTCAGCACGGCGGCGGCGGCCGGCATCGCGGTCGCCACGCACGCCATCGGCGACCGCGCCAACCGGCTGGTCATCGACGCCTACGAGGCGATCGGCACCACGTCCGGCCTGCGGCACCGCATCGAGCACGCCCAGCACCTGCGTCCCCAGGACCTGACCAGGATGGCCAGGCTCGGCGTCGTCGCCTCGATGCAGCCGGTGCACTGCACCACCGACATCGCCCTCGTCGACTCGCTGCTGGCCGGGCACGACCTGGCCTCCTACGCCTGGCGCGGCATGCTGAACGCCGGCGTAGCGCTGGCCTTCGGCTCCGACGCGCCGGTGGAGAGCCCTGACCCGTGGGCCGCCCTGTACGCCGCGGTCACCCGTACCCGGCAGGACGGCACGCCCGCCGGCGGCTGGCAGCCCGAGCAGCGGCTGAGCATGGCCGAGGCGATCACCGCGCACACCCTCGGCGCCGCGTACGCGGCCGGCGAGCAGGACCGCAAGGGCGTTCTCGCGCCCGGCATGCTGGCCGACTTCATCGCCGTGGACACAGACCCCTACCTGGAACCGCCTCAGGCGGTGCTGCGCACCCAGGTTCTCACCACCGTCGTCGGCGGCGAAGTCCGCTGGCAGCGATCCTGAAGGAGCACCCCCTGTGAAGATCCGCACCATCACCGCCCTGGCCGCCGGCGCCCTGCTGGCCGCCACCACGGCCTGCGGCGCCCAGTCCCTGGACGGCGGCACCGCGGCCCCCGCGGACGGCGAGACCGCGGCGGTCACGCTCGACCAGGCTCCCACCGAGGAGAAGGCCGCCGACGTGATCAACGCCATCACCCCGGACAAGGACCTGGCCGCCAAGGCGCCGGCCCGCCTGAAGTCGCAGGGGCTGAAGGTCGTCACGTCCGTCGGCTACCCGCCCATGGAGGTGTATGCGAGCGACGGCAAGACGGCCATCGGCTTCGACCCCGCCCTGGCCAGGGCCATCGCCAGGAAGCTCGGCGCCAAGGTGACCATCGCCGACGAGGAGTTCAACTCCCAGATCCCCGGCGTGCTCACCGGCCGCTACGACTTCGTCATCTCCTCGATGAGCGACACGCCGGAACGGCAGACGCAGGTCACGTTCGTCGACTACGTGCAGGCCGGCGCCGGCATGCTGATCAAGAAGGGCAACCCGGCCAAGATCTCCGGCCCGGCCGACCTGTGCGGCAAGACGGTCTCCGTCGTCGACAACGGCTCGTCCATGGAGCTGGCCGAGAAGTACGACGCCGACTGCAAGAAGGACGGCAAGCCGGCCGTCAACGTCCTGAAGTTCCCCGGCGACCAGGAGGCCCTGATCCAGGTCACCGGCGGCCGGGCCCAGGCCACCATCACCGACTACGTGGTGGCCGCCAGCAAGGCCGCCGACCCCAAGCTGGAGGTCGAGGCGCTGTCCCTGGACGGGACCGAGAGCCCGTGGGGAATCGGCATGAAGCCGGACGACAAGCAGCTCATCGACTCGGTGAAGGGCGCCCTGGACTCCCTCATCGCCAGCGGCGAGTACGCCAATCTGCTCAAGGCGTGGAACCTGGACAAGCTGGCCGTCCAGTCCGCAGTGATCAACGGCGGTAAGTGACCATGCGCACGGAACCCTTCACCGGGCCCTCCGGAGAGCACATCCCGGTCGCCAGGACGCGGCACTGGGGCCGCCTGCTGGCCGCGGTCGTCGTGACGGCGATCGCCGGCTGGCTGGTCTACCTGGTCGTGGTGAACCCGCGCCTCGACTGGGGCAAGGTGGCCGAGTACCTGTTCAACGACCGCATCCTCGCCGGGATCTGGGTCACCATCGAGATCTCGGTGCTGGCGACCGTGCTGGGTCTGGTGCTGGGCGTCGTCGTGGCGATCATGCGGCTGTCGCACAACCCGGTGCTCAGCGGGCTGGCCACGCTCTACATCTGGTTCTTCCGCGGCACGCCGGTGCTGGTGCAGCTCATCTTCTGGTACAACCTGGCCTTCCTGTTCCCCGAGCTGGTGCTCAAGGTCCCGTTCACCATGATCGGCGTCAAGTGGGACACGAACCTGGTCATGACCGGTTTCACCTCGGCCATGCTGGGGCTCGGGCTGAACCTGGCGGCGTACTTCGCCGAGACCGTACGCGCCGGGATCCAGGCCGTCGACCACGGCCAGACCGAGGCCGCGTACGCGCTGGGCATGACCCCGGCCAAGCGGATGCGCGTGATCGTGTTGCCGCAGGCGCTGCGCATCATCATCCCGCCCACCGGCAACGAGTTCATCTCCATGCTGAAGACCACCTCGCTGGTCTACGTGGTGGCCGGGCACGACCTGATGACCAACGCCAGCCAGATCTACAAGGCCAACAACCTGATCATGGAGCTGCTCATCGTGGCAAGCCTCTGGTACATGCTCATGACCGCCGTCGCCACCTTCCTTCAGGGCAGGCTGGAACGCCGGTTCGGCTCCGAGGCCGTACGGCTGGTCCGCGGCGGCGGGCTGGCCGCCAGGATCCTGCCCAAGGCGGCGGCGTGAGCCCCGTCGTGCACGCCACGGGCGTGCGCATGGGCTACGGCGACACGCAGGTGCTCAACGGTGTGGACTTCACCGTCGCCCCCGGCGAGGTGAGCTGCGTCATCGGGCCGTCGGGGTCGGGCAAGTCGACGTTCCTGCGCTGCGTCAACGGGCTGGAGCAGGTGCTCGGCGGCAGCCTGCGGGTGCTCGACGAGGAGGTCGGGCACAGCTTGCGCGAGGGGCGCTACCGACCGTGGACGCCCAAGGAGTTCGCCGTCTTCCGCCGCCGGATCGGCATGGTGTTCCAGCGGTTCAACCTGTTCGCCCACCAGAGCGCGCTGGAGAACGTGGCCTGCGCCCCCGTCCACGTCCTCGGCGTGTCGGCGGAGCGGGCCCGTACGACGGCGATGGAGCACCTGGAGCGCGTGGGCCTGGCCGCGCACGCGCACAAGCGGCCCCACCAGCTCTCCGGCGGCCAGCAGCAGCGGGTCGCCATCGCCAGGGCACTGGCGATGAGCCCGGAGCTGATGTTGTTCGACGAGCCCACGTCCGCGCTGGACCCCGAGCTGGTGGACGAGGTGCTGGAGGTCATGCGCGGCCTGGCCGCCGACGGCATGACGATGGTCGTGGTCACCCACGAGATCGCCTTCGCCAGGGAGGTCGGCGACCGGCTGGCCTTCTTCGCCGACGGGGTCGTGGTCGAGAGCGGCCCACCGGCCGAGCTCCTGGCCAACCCCGGCCACGAGCGCACCAGGGCGTTCCTGTCCAGCGTCCTGAGCCCGGAGAACCGCTCCTGACGACGTCCGTCCGCGAGGCCCCCGGCAGCCCCACCCCCGGCCGCCGGGCCTCCGCTCACCGGAACGCGCGCTGAACCGTACGAGCCCGGCCGGAGCGGGGGTCCAGGACGACCGTCCGCCCGCCCCACGACCCCCGGCCGTCCCCCGGGCGGTCGTCCAGGCGTACGTGTGAGGGGTCGATCCAGGTCACCACGGGCAAGCCGTCGTCGTGCTCGGTGCTGAAGCTCTCCGCTGCCGGCCGGATGGTCGAAGACCGCGTGATGCCCGAACGAGCCCGCCAGGGCGAGGAGCCAGGTGGCGGCCCGCCCACGCGAACGCGGGCTCACGCGAACCTGACCTCCAGCCTGATGCGCTGGTTGGTGCCGCTCTGCTCGAAGTCGGCGGTGACCTGCGGGGCGAAGGCCGCGCTGCCGGTCAGCTTGATCTGCAACGGGTAGACCTGGCCGCTGGTGGCCGAGCGGTAGGTCGCGCTGATCCGGTACCGCCCCAAAGGCACGTCGACCACCGCCCAGCCGCTGTCGGTGTAGACCGGCTCGCGACCGGAGACGACCTTGCCCTTGCTGCCGTCGATCAGCGGGCCGACCGGGGTCATCGTCAGCCGTACGTTGTCCTGGTCGACGTTTTCGGGCAGGTTCTCGAACCAGAGGTTCGTGGCGACCAGGCCGCCGTAGTAGCGGCCGTCGGCGCCCGGCCGCCTGCCGGTGACGCGCCAGGTGAAGTTCCGTACGCCGCCGGCGCTCGCCCGGAAGGAGGCGGTCGAGGAGGGCTCGAGGTCGAAGGTGTACTGCTTGCCGTGGAACTGCCGCGTCACCGAGGCGCTGACCACCCAGGACGACGGCTCGCGCGGCAGTCGCGACCGGTAGACGCCGTTGCGGTCGCTGTGCAGCACGATGTCGCTGTTGTAGTAGCGCCGGTCCTTCACCACGACCTTGGCGCCCTCGACCGGTTGGCCCGCCGAGTTCACCACCCTGCCCTGCACGACGTAACCCGCCGCGGCGGCGCTCAGGTCGGCCGCGTCGGCGGTGCCCGGCGCGCAGCCGAGCAACGCGCTCAGGGCGAGCGTCGCCCCCGTCCTGCCCAGGACCCAGCGGGTCCTCGTCTCGTTCACGCCCATCTTCTCCCCGTCCCCGGACTCCGCTGCCCTGACTGGCCAGAAAGGCATCACCCTGACGCCGGGACCTTGGAATCGGCTGGAAACCACTGGAGACGGACGGTCAAGGCGGGCACTTTCCCCGCAAAGGGCCTCAGCTACAGTGGAAGGAGATCGTGTGAAATCGTCGATGACTTAGGGAGGCAGAGCCCGTCGCGGCGGGCTCGCTGTCGTGACAGGTCCGAGGAGCAACCTGAGGCAGGACGAGACCGGGGCGGTGTGGCGCAGTGCCCCCTACCCGGTCCTGGTGGTGGACGCCGTGGGTGTCATCGCCCAGGCCAACGACGCGGCGTTGCGGCTGCTGCCCGGGGCGGTCCCCGGCGCGGCGCTGGCGGACGCCGCCCCCGCCTGGCTGTCCCGAGCCCACGACGACACCCTCGACCCCGCCGTGCTGCCGGACGACGTGGGCGCGGCCACGCGCGGGCTCATCGGGCAGGCCACGTTCGAGGCGCGGCCGGTCCGTGAGGGCGACCTGGTCGTGTGGTGGCTCGCCGACGCCACCGATCTCGCCCACGCCACCGAGGCCTTGCGCGTCGAACGCGAGCGCACGGCGTTCCTCGACCGGGCCTCCGGCGAGCTGCTGTCCTCCCTCAACCTCGACCGCTGCATGGAGGTGACCGCCCGGCTGGCCGCCCGCCACCTGGCCGACGCCGCGCTGGTCATCCTGCCGCCGTACCGGCGCAGGCACCCGATCGCGTACTGCGGCCCGGACGGCGTCGTCGTCCGCGAGGAGCTGGCCGTCGATCCCGAGGGCGTGCCCGGCCTGGCCGAGGCGCTGCAGGGCTACCCGCCCCTGCCCTCCCGCTGGATCGACCCCGCCGCCGCCCCCGGCTGGCTGGCCCGCGACGGGCTCGGCCAGGTCGGCTCGATGGTGGTCAGCGCCCTGCCCGGCGCGGGCGTCCCGGCCGGGGCGCTCGTACTGCTGCGCGCCAGCGGCCACGCCTGCTTCTCCGACGGCGAGGAGGTCTTCGCCCGGCTGTTCGCGGCCCGCGCGGGCGCCGCCATGTCCGCGGCCCGCCTGTACGCCGAGCAGGCCGACATCACCGAGACCCTCATGCGCGAGCTCCTGCCACCCCGCGTACGGAGCCTGCACGGCGTCGAGATCGCCGCCCGCTACCGTCCCTCCGAGCAGGCCGCCCGCATCGGCGGCGACTTCTACGACCTCCACCCGCCCGCCGAGCCCGACGGGGAGTCGCTGGTGGTGCTCGGCGACGTGGCCGGCAAGGGCCTGGAGGCCGCCGTGCTCACGGGCAAGATCCGGCACACCCTCCAGGCGCTGACGCCGCTGGCCGGCGACCATCAGCGTGTGCTCGAACTGCTCAACGGCGTGCTGCTCAAGAGCGGCGACCGTACCCGGTTCGTCACGCTCGTCCTGGCCTCGATCCGGCGCACCGGCAACTGCGTACGACTGCGGCTCACCAGCGCCGGGCACGCGCCGCCGCTGATCGTACGGGGTGACGGGCGCGTGGACGTGTCCAGCACCAAGGGCACCCTCATCGGCATGCTCGACCGTGTCACCAGCGTCACCGACACCGTGGACCTCGAACCCGGCGAGACCTGCCTGCTCTACACCGACGGCATCACCGAGGCGGTGGGCGGCCCGCTGGGCGACGAGATGTACGGCGACGAGCGGCTGCTGGAGGAGTTGCGGCAGTGCGGCGGCATGCCCCCCGAGGCGATCACGGAACGTGTGGAGATGTTGTCCTCCGAGTGGGTAGGGGGTGGCGATCACGATGACATGGCCGTCATCGCCATCACGGCACCGCGCGGGGCACATCTGAGCGCGGTGGGAGGACACGGACGGGGAAGGTTCACCGCATGACGCACGCAGACGGATTCTCCGCCTGGCGCGAAAAACTCTGGACCGCAGCCGTGGCCGGCGACGAATACGCCGCCACGGACGCCGCGCTCGCCGCGCTCGATCAGGACATCCCGCTGGAAAGCCTGCTGCTGGAGGTCGTCGCCCCCGTACAGGCCCGGGTCGGCCGCGAGTGGGAGGCCAACCGGATCACGGTCGCGCAGGAGCACACCGCGACCGCCGTCAACGAACGGGTGCTGGCCGCGCTCGCCCACCACCCCACCGCCCGCGCCGCCGCCACGAACGGCCCGGCCGCCGGGCGCGTCGCCGTCGCCTGCATCGACGGCGAGTGGCACGCCATGCCCGCGACCCGGCTGCCCACCGCCCACACCGCCGTCACCGCCTGCCAGGCGACCGGCACGCCGGTGATGGCCGGCGGCGCCGCGTTCGGGCCGGACGGCCGCTACGCCCGCCTCCTCGGCGCCGACGCCTGGGCCGCGGACGGCCGCGCCGCCGCCGACCGGCTCGCCGCCGGTCCGCTGCCCCGCCCGGTCGCCCCCCGCCAGGCCGTGGACGACCTGCCCCACCTGGACGACCAGGAGTACACCATGGTCAGCCGGTCGGCCCGGCGCCTGGTCAGGGACGTCATGGGCGGCCTGGAGGAACGTATCCCCGCCGTGGCCGACTACACCCCGCGGCAGCGCCGGCACACCGCCGAGGACGTCGCGCACATCGTCGAGTTCCTGGCCGCCGCGCTCTACGTGGACGACCCCGAGCTGTTCGGCCGTTTCCTCACCTGGACGGCCGGCGTGCTGACCGCTCGCGGCGTACCGGCCGGCACGCTGCTGCCGGCCCTCGACCTGCTGGGCGGGCGGCTGGAGGACTTCCCGCGCGCCTCGGCCCTGCTCGCCCACGGGCGCGACGCCGTACGCGCCGTGTCCGCCCACTCCCCGTCCTCCTCCACGGACGACGACGTCCCGCTCACCGGCCACGGAAAGATCGCATGACCGCCTTCGTCCCCAATCCGCTGACCCTCGTCCTGGCCACGCCCCGCCCGGGGGCGCCGCGCGTCTCCGTCACCGGCGACCTGGACTACAACACCGCGGAAGAGCTCCTGAACACCGCCGTCGCCGCGCTCGACGGCGGTGGCGTGACCGACCTGCACCTCGACTTCGGCGGTCTGCACTTCTGCGACTCCAGCGGGTTGTCCGCCCTGCTGCGGATCCACCACCACGCCGCGGCGGCCGGAGCGCGGCTGCACCTGGAGCAGCGCCCACCCGTGCTGGAGCGGCTGCTGGACGTCAGCGGCACCCACGAATACCTCACCGGCGCCGCGGCCGCCGCCGCCTCGCACTCCTTCACGCAGGACTGACGGCGGCCGCCGGGTTCAGCCCGCTTCGGCCTGTCCGGCCACGCGGCCCGTCCCCCGGGCCGCACCGGCCAGCGCGGCGTCCACGGTGTCACTCATCGCGATGTGGTCGGCCATGCCCGTACGGCGCATCATGCTGGCGCAGACCGGCGGCGGGCCGGCCACCGCAAGGTCGTTGCCCGCCTCCCGCGCCTGCTTCCACAGTGCGATGACGACGGCCAGCCCCGAGGAGTCGAAGAACTCGATCCCCCCGAGGTCGAGCACGACCATCCGCGCCGCCGTCCGGCCGCCGTGACCGTTCTCGTGGCCGTTCTCGGTCCCGCCCTCGCCGGCCACCACTTCGAGCGCCCATCGCCGGAACTCGGGCTTCTGCGTGAAGTCGAGCTCCCCGCTCAACCCCATGACCAGGCACCCGTCAACCTGTCTCGTCTCCGCCCGCAACCGGGGCCCCCGCCAGCTCGTCTCGTGCGATTCGTCGTCGATGCCGTTCACCTCCCGGTGACTTCTCTCCTACCCGCCGCCGCTCGGGGAAGCGTACGCGTCCGGGGGCGGCCCGCGACCGTGATCCAGGTAGGTTGGCCGACCATGGACGACTTCCGACGCCCGTTCCGCCCCCGCCCGCCGAAGCCCCGCGCCTCCCGCGGCCGTACGCTCGCCGTCCTCGTGCTGGTGGGCGCGGCCCTCGCCGGGGTGGGCGGATGCGGCGGCGCGGCCGCCTCAGGAACGACGGGTGACGCCTCCGGGACCCTCAGTCCGACGTCCGCCGCGCCGCCGGCGGCGAGCACCCCCGCCTCCTCCGGCCGGACGTTGCCGGCCCCGGGCGCGCCGCTCCCCACCGACCCGGCGCGCCTGGCGACCGCTCTCCGCGAGACGACCACCGCCCTGAACGCCGCCATCGACCGCTGGCGTCCGGCCAAGGCGGCCCCGCCGCAGGACGTCCAGCTCCTGGCCCTCTACCAGCAGCGCCTCTACCGTCACGCCGCCCGCAACCGCGCCCTGGCCGACCGTGCCTTCGCCGGCCTGGCCGCCGCCCTCGCCGCCCAGGCCAAGGACAACGTCGCCGCCCTGCGCGAACTGCTCGCGCTGACCCGCCCGATCAAGCCGTCCGCCGTCTTCAAGGTCCAGCCGGCGCGTCCGGCCGCCGAGCTGCTGGGCCACTTCAAGCGGGCCGAGCGCCGTTTCGGGGTGAAATGGGAGGTGCTGGCGGCGGTGATGTTCGCCGAGACCAAGTTCGGCCGGGTACGCGCCGACAGCCACGCCGGAGCCCAGGGGCCCATGCAGTTCATGCCGGCGACCTGGCGGGCGTACGGGCTGGGCGGCGACGTCCAGAATCCCCGGGACGCCGTCATGGGGGCGGCCAACTACCTCCACGCCTCCGGCGCGCCCCGCGACTACCGGCGGGCCCTGCACGCCTACAACCCGTCGCAAGCATACGTGGACGCGGTCCTCCTGCACGCCCGCCAGATCGAACGCGACCCGCGTGCCTACTACGCCTACTACAACTGGCAGGTCTTCGTCCTCACCACGGCGGGCGAACGCCGCCTGACCGGCCCGAAGTAGCCCGTACGGCCCCCGCCACCCCGCCCACGAGCAGGACGGCGACCACCCCGACGACCCGTACGAGACCGTCGGCGGAGGTGGGCGCGGCGAAGTAGACGCTCCCGAGCCCGGCGACGCCGGTCACCCCGGCGAGCACCGGGCCGGTGGAGTTCAGCGCCGAGATCGCCGACGCCAGCCGCGGCTCGACCAGCGAGGTGATCCGCGCGATCAGCGGGCTGTACCCGGCGGCGTGCCCGGCCCCGGCCAGAAGCAGCAGCGGCACGGACACGACCGGCTGCCACCGGTCCCGGCAGAGGAGCACCAGCAGGCACGCCCCGGCCGCGAAGGCGATCGGGCCCGCGATCGGCAGGACCCGCTGCAACCGCTGCGGATACCGGGTCCAGGTCAGGCTGAGCGCGCCGAACCCCAGGGCGTACGGGACGAACGCCAGCCCCGCCTCCAGCGGCGAACGGCCGAGCGCGGTCTGGAGGTGCAGGGTGAGGGTGAGCAGGAAGACGGTGTAGCAGCCCATGACGGTCCAGCAGGCCGCGAGTCCGGGCTTCACGCCGCTCGGCCGTACCGAGGCCAGGTCCAGCAGCGGATGCGGCGCCCGGGTCTCGTGGCGGACGAACGCCGCCGCCAGCGCGACCCCGCACGCCAGCGAGATCCACACCCAGAGGGGCCAGCCGAGGTCGCGGCCGAAGATGAGCGGGACCGTGATCGCGGCCATGGCGGCGGTCAGGATCGCCACCCCACCCGGGTCGAGGCGTGCCCGGCCGTCCACGCGGGAGACCGGCAGCAGGCGCGGGCCCACGGCCAGCGAGATCACGCCGATCGGGATGTTGATCAGGAAGACGGGGCGCCAGGACAGCCCGAACAGGTCGGCGCTGACGACCAGCCCGCCGACGACCTGGCCCAGCGCGACCCCCAGGGCGAGCACCATGCTGTAGAGGCCGATCGCCCGGCGGCGTGCCGTGCCCTCCCAGTGCGTCTGGATGAGCGAGAAGATCTGCGGGGTGAGCAGCGCCGCCCCCATGGCCTGCGCGACGCGCGCGCCCACCAGCACGGTGACGTCGGGGGCCAGCCCGCACAGCAGCGACGCGCCGGTGAACCAGCCCAGCCCGATCAGGAACGCCCGTCGTTGCCCGACGACGTCGCCGAGGCGCGCGCAGGTGACGAGGAGCACGCCGACGGTCAGGAGATAGCCCGACACGATGAGCTGGATCGCCGTGCCACCGGCGTGCAGGTCGGCGCGGATGGTCTCGGCGGCCACCGACACGATCGAGCCGTCCATGGAGGCCATGACCTGACCGGTGAGCAGTACGGCGAGCATCGGGGCGCGGCGCACGCCCGTAGGCGGCGGAACGAGAGCGATCACGCCCCCACCCTCGGCCACCCGTACCCGCCGGGTCTTGAAGAAGTTTGCGCGCGACGGCCCCCGGCTCACGCGGTTGACGTGGAGATCACGCACAAGCCTATGTCGGCGGGCATCGAATAGGATCGACGCCACAGAGGAGGTGGCGTGGCGACGCGACGAGAGCAGACCAGCAACGAGAGCCGCGAGCTGATCCTCAACGCGGCGGCCGAGTTGTTCGCCGAGAAGGGCTACCGGCAGACGACCTTCATCGACGTGGCGAACCGCTCCGGCATCAGCCGGGGGTCGATCCCGTGGCATTTCGGCAGCAAGGAGGGCCTGCTGCTGGCCGTGCTCGAACGTTCGGTGGCGATGGTCCGCGACAACCTCGCCGCCGCCCCGCAGGCCGGCGAACCGGACTTCGAGCAGATCGACCTGGGCGTGGGCGCGCTGCTCGCCCTCCCGACCACCAAGTTGTTCGTCACGCTCCTGGTCGAGGCGCTGGAGCCCGGCTCGCCCATCCGCGACCGCTACGTCGAGATCCACAACACGCTGCGCGACCACTGCCGGAGCTGGCTGGAACGCCTGCCGCTGCCGCCGGACCTGCCGGTCGAGTCGTTGTCCGTCGCGATCGTCGGCGCCGGCATCGGCATCCACCAGCAGTGGCTGCTCGCGCCCGACCGGGTCGACGCCGCCGCGGCCCTGGCCGCGCTGCGCACCCTGGTCGCCGGCATCCTGCCCGCCGGTGACACCGGGGGCGCGGTACGCCGCTGACCGCCGGATCGGTCTACCGGGCCGGGGCGTACTCCGGGAGGGGACGGGCGTTCCTGCCCTGGACCCGGCGTTCCACCGCGCCGACGGCCTTCATCAGCGGCAGGCGTACCAGGGCGTCACGGACACACCGCCCGCCCTCGGTCTTGGGCACCATGAGCCGGACGTTCGGGCCGATCTGCTGCTTCTTCTCGACCAGCGGGCGGTGGACGGCGTCGTACCGGGCGAAGGCGATCCGGTGGTCACCGCCGGCGGCGGCGAGCTCCCCCGCCAGCCGGTACGCCCCGACCAGGGCCAGTTCCGCCCCCGCACCCGAGGCCGGGGAGGCGCACCAGGCGGCGTCGCCGACGAGCACGACCCGGCCCTTCGACCACGAGTCCATGTGCACCTGGCCCAGGGCGTCGAAGTAGAAGTCGGGGTCGGCCAGGGCCGAGTCGAGCAGCTCCCGGGTACGCCAGGACGTCTCGCCCCCGAACACCCGGCTCACCAGCCGCTTGTGCTCGGCGACGTCCCGGTGGTCGTAGTCCAGCGGCGCCGAGCGGAAGATGAAGTACGCCTTGGCCTGGGCGTGGTTGCCCGACCGGTAGATCCCGGCCATGCGGCCCGGCGTGTTGAACATCGTGACCCAGCGGTCCTCCCCAAGCGCGGCGTCGGCGTCGGCGAAGGCGAAGTAGTGGTCCTTGTGCCGGACGAACTCCTCCTCCGGCCCGAAGGCCAGCCGCCGTACGTGGGAGTGCATGCCGTCGGCGCCGACGACCAGGTCGAAGGTGCGGGCGGGCGCGTGCTCGAAGGTGACCCGCACGCCGTCGTCGTCCTGCTCCAGCTCGCGGATCGAGTCGCCGGACACGATCTCCGCGTCGGTCGCCTCGCCCAGCAGCGCCACCAGGTCGCCGCGCATGATCTCCACCGCGCGCGGGTCCCTGATGTCGACGCGGGCGACGGGCCGGTCCGCGGCGTCGACGAACTTCATGCCGTGCACGTCGGTGGCCAGCGCGCGCACCCGCGGCATGATGCCCATCCTCTCGGCCACCTCGACGGCGTTGTCGCGTACGTCCACCCCGTTGCCGCCGGCGCGCGGGCGCGGAGCACGTTCGACGACGGTGGGCCGGAAGCCGTACCGGGTCAGCCAGTGAGCCAGGGTCAGCCCGGCGATGCTCGCGCCGGAGATCAGGATCCGCTCGTTCATGGGGGCTCCTCGCGCTACAGTTAACTGAAATAACCGTTCCAGTTAATTATGTGGAAGGGGCATTCCACTTGTCAACGCCCGCCGAGCCCAGGCGCCGCGCCGACGCCGTACGCAATCGCCGGCTCGCCCTCGACGCCGCCATGACGCTGCTGGCCGAACCAGGCGCGACCCTCACCGTCGAGGCCATCGCCAGGCGGGCGGGCCTGGGCGCCGCGACCGTCGTACGCGCGTTCGGCGGCAAGGACGCCCTGCTGGACGCCGCCGTGTCCCGCCTGCTCGAACCCGTCGTCCGGCGTGCCCGCGACCTGCTCGCCGAGACCACGCCGTACCGGGCGCTGCACACCTTCCTGCGCGAGCTGATCGCCTTCCAGACCGCCCACCACGCCGTCAACGACCAGCTGAACGGCCTGGACCTGCCCGCCACCACCGCGCTGCGCGCCGACCTGGTCGCCGCCGTCGAGGAGATGACCGAGGGCGCGCGGCGCGCGGGCGCGATCCGTACCGACCTCGACCCCGCCGTCGTCACGACGCTCATCGGGCAGACCGCCCTGGCCGTCGCGCGTGCCCGGCCGCCGTCGCAGGCCCTCACGGACGCCTACCTCACCGTCCTGCTGGACGGCCTGCGCCCCGCCCCCTGACCCCCCGCGGGAATGTCCATACGGTCGATCTCCATCGTCCATATGGCCGATCAAGGTCGACCGCCCGGAACCCTAGCGTCGGTGCCGACAGCATCAGACAAGGGGGCTCTCTGTGCGGGTACGAAAGATCGCCACGGCCGTCGCCACGGGCGCGACTCTGCTGGCGGGGATGGCGGTCACCGGCCAGGCGTCGGCGAGCGTCACGGGTGACGCCGGGGCCGACGCCCGGTTCCACCGTCAGACGATCGACTGGCACGGCTGCCGGACCGGACCGGACGACGAGACCGGCGCGGCCCTGGACAAGGCGGGCGCGCAGTGCGCCGAGGTCACCGTCCCGCTGGACTACCGCAGGCCGCGGGGACGGACGATCTCGGTGGCGATCTCGCGGGTCAAGGCGACCGACCCCGGAAGGCGCCGGGGCGTCCTGCTGATCAATCCCGGCGGTCCGGGCGGGAGCGGGCTGCCACGGGTGCTCCTCGGCCGGCTCATGCCCGCCGTCGCGGCCCGCTACGACCTGATCGGCATGGATCCGCGGTTCGTGGGCCGCAGCACGCCGATCCGCTGCCGGTGGACGACCGACACCCCGACCCGGTCGGCCGGCCCGACCCGCCGTACCTTCGACGAGAGCGTGGCCCTCATGAGGGAACTGGCGGCCGGGTGCGCCCGGGGCGATCGGGCCCTGCTGCCGTACGCCTCCACCCGCAACACCGCCCGCGACATGGACGTCATCCGGGCCGCCCTCGGCGAGTCCAGGCTGTCCTACCTCGGCTACTCCTACGGCACCTACCTGGGCGCGGTCTACACGCAGATGTTCGGCGCCCGGGCCGACCGGGTCGTGCTGGACAGCGCGGTCGACCCGGACGTCTACGGCCCCGATCTGCTGTCCAGGAACGACCCGGCGATCACCGCCGCGCTGAGGCACTGGGCCTCGTGGGCCGCCGCCCGCGACAAGGAGTACGGCCTGGGCGCCACCGAGGCCGAGGTCCTGGCCACCGTGGAAGGCGTCGACCGGGCCGCCGCCGAGCGCCCGCTGCGGGTGGGCGCGTACCGGATCGGCGCCCAGCACGTGCCCTACCTGCTGTTCATCCGCCTGTACGACGACCGCGAGGAGGCGTACGCCGGCCTCGCCGCCGAGGTGCGGGTGCTGGCCGACGCGGCCCGCGGCGACGCGGTCACCGTCCCGGCGTCGCTGAAGGAGACCCTCGACGGGCTGTTCACCGGCTCGGGGCCGGCCGAGGACCGGGCGGGCACCCCGATCCTCTGCGCCGACCGGGCCACCTCCCGCGACCCGGAGAGGTACTTCCGCGACATCCAGGCCCACCGGGCCGACGAGCCGTTGTTCGGGCCGATGACCCGGAACCTGAGCCCGTGCGCCTTCTGGCCGGTCACGCCGGTGGAGGCGCCCACCACGATCGGCAACCACGCCCCGATGCTGATCGTCGCCGCCGACGGCGACACCGTCACCCCCTACGCGGGCCAGCGGGCCATGCACCGGGCGCTGACCGGCTCCCGCCTGGTGACCCTGCGCGGCGCCTTCCGCCACGGCGCCTACCTCGCGGCGGGCGACACCTGCGTCGACACCACGGTCGGCCGGTACCTGGTGGACGGCGTCCTGCCCGGCGGCGACACCACCTGCGACAAGGCCGGTGCCCCGCGCCGGTGAGCCGCCCCGCGAGCGGCGTTCCTGGCCCGTCGACGGGGCCGTACGCGTAGGTGTTGCCGAGCATCACGTAGTCGGCCCCGCTACGTCCGGCCGCGGCCGGCAACGCGGCCGCCAGCGGCGGCCATTCGGCCGGCCAGCGGTCGTAGGGCGGCATCGCGCAGTTGAACAGCACGGCGGCCCCTTCGGCCAGTTCCGCCAGCCGGGCGACGTCGCCGGCGTCGGCGGACGCCCGAGACCGGCACCTCGCTCGCCGCCACCAGGGCGTGGGCCCTGGAACGGCTGAACGAACCCCTCACCCGCGCCGACCTGGCCGCCCACGCCCGTACGAGCGTCCGCACCCTGACCCGGCGCTTCCACGACGAGACCGGCCTCAGCCCGCTGCAATGGCTCCTGCGCCGGCACATCTCCCCCGGGTGAGCGGCCGTTCCGCGCGAGACCGGGCCGCCGGTCGTCGCGCGGAACGTCCCGGTCAGGGGCGGTCGTTCCTGATGAGCCTGGCGGTCATGGGCAGGCACGGCGGGGTCTGGAAGACGACGCCGTCGAGGAAGTTGCCGATCGCCGGGTTGCCTCCGGCGGCCGACACCGACTCGAAGGCGAAGCGGGTGACGGTCTGCCCGGCGGGGACGACGTAGGTGCCGGTGTAGTGACCCCAGGCTGTGTTGCCGTCGGAGAGGTCGGGCGAGCCGGCCCCGTCGGGGTTCTGGGGGGCCGTGGCGCCCGGGGTGCCGATGAGCACCCGCATCACGTCGGTCCCGGCCCGGCCGCGATGGTAGAGCGACCAGGTCATCACGGTGCCGGGGACGGTGGGGACGTCCTGGTAGAGCGTGGAGACCTCGCTGGCGTTGAGCTCGGCGAACTGCTGGCCGTCGGCCGCCGGGACCCCGCTCGTACTGTTCCAGAACTCCAGCTTGCGGTCGGAGGCGGTGGTGTGCCAGCCGACGGCGGGGTTGGTGGAGGCGTCGGGGATGTCCCAGTCGTAGCGGGCCACGGGAGGCGCCTCGAAGCTGCCGTTGACCAGATTGACGGGCTCGCGGGTGCACTCGACGGTGACGGTGACCGTCGCGGTGCTGGTGCCGCAGGCGGTCTCGATGGTGTACGTGAAGGTGTCGGTGCCGGCGCGGTCCTTGTCCGGGGTGTAGATCAGCTTGTCGCCGGAGACGGTGACCGTGCCGTTGGCGGGCTGGGTGACCCCGCTGATCAGCGGCGCCGTCCCAGTGTCGTTGGCCAGGACGGGCACCGTGACGGGCGTGTCCTGGGTGGTGGTGGCGGTGTCGTCGACGGCGTTGGTGGGCGAGATGGAGTTCCCGCTGACGATCTGAATCGGCGGGGCCGCGGTGTTGTTGCCGAGCTGCCCCGGGAACGCGACGACGCTGCTGATGCCGCTCGGCCGGATGGTCATGCCGCGCCCGACGGTGCCCTGCTTCACCCGGAACGTGATGACCTTGGGCGCGGGGTCGGTCTTGTTGCCGGTCGAGGGGATCGTCAGGGTGTTGCCGCTGATGCTGCCGGCCCCCGACTGGGCGACGACGTCGGCGTTGGCCACCAGCGACGACACGTCCCAGGTGGTGGTGTAGGTGCGTACCAGCAGCGGCCACTGCGCCGTGCGGTGGGTCATGGTGAGGGTGAAGGTGCTGCCCGGCGCGATCTGACCGCCCCACAGGGGCGGGGAGGTGACGACGGAGATCGTCCCGTGGCCGAGGCGCATGCCGAGGGCGTTCTTCCAGTAGTACTCGACCGGGTAGTCGGCCTGTCCCTGGCGGACGCAGGGCGCGCTACTGGCGTGGTGCACGCGCGTGCGTACGCCGTCGTGCGCGGCGGAGGTCGCGGGAGCTGCCGTGACCAGGGAGAACGTGAGCATCGCGGCGACGGTTCCCGCCACCGTGACGAGGGCTCGGCGCGTACGGCGACGCGCGGGGGGTGCAGTGGGCTTCAACACGCATCCTTACTGTAAGTGGATGGCAAATAACTATCCGTAACAGCGAGGTGCGCGCAAGCGATCGCCCGCATCCGGCGCGACCGCGGCACCACCAGTCCCTACGGACCGGGGTGCCGCGGCGCGGGCCTACCCTTCCCTGCGGACGCTACGGGCGAGCTCCGTGGTGAGAGCGACCAGGGCCGTGAGCCCGGCGGTGTGGTCGGGGGCGTCGAGGAGGGTCTTGACGAGGGCCGTGCCGACGATCACGCCATCGGCGAAACCGGCGACCTCCGCGGCCCGGTCGGGCCCCGACACGCCGATCCCCACGCAGACGGGCAGCCCGGTGACCGCCCTGGTACGCCCGACCAGCCCGGCCGCGGCCGAGTCGACCGTGTCGCGGGTGCCCGTGACGCCCATGAGGGCGGCCGCGTAGACGAACCCGGTGGTGGCGGCGGTGATGCGCGCGAGCCGTTCGTCCGTGGTGCTGGGGGCGACGACGAAAACGGTGGCCAGGTCGTGTGCGGCGGCCTGTTCGCGCCAGGCCGCCGACTCCTGGACGGGCACGTCGGGCAGGATGCAACCGGCGCCACCGGCCGCGGCGAGCTCGACGGCGAACCGTTCGACGCCGTAACGGGCGACGGGATTCCAGTACGTCATGACCAGGATGGGTTTGCCCGTCGCGGCATGGGCCCGTTCGACGGTCCGGATGACGTCGGCGATCTTCAGGCCGCCGCGCAGGGCGATGTCGTCGGCGGTCTGGATGACGGGACCGTCCAGGACGGGGTCGCTGTGCGGCAGACCGATCTCAAGGATGTCGGCCCCGGACCGCAGGACGGTGACGGCCGCCTCGATGCCGGCCTCGACCGTGGGGAACCCCGCGGGGAGGTAGGCGACGAGGGCGGCCCGGTTCTCGGCGCTGACGCGGGCGAAGGTGTCGGCCAGCAGGTGGACGGCGCCGCTCATCGTGACTCCTCGTCGTACAGGTCGAAGTAGCGGGCGGCGGTGTCCATGTCCTTGTCGCCGCGGCCGGAGAGGTTGACCAGGATCAGGGCGTCCGGGCCGAGCCGGCGGCCGAGCTGGAGAGCTCCGGCCAGGGCGTGGGCGCTCTCGATGGCCGGGATGATGCCTTCCGTACGGGTCAGCAGCAGGAACGCCTGCATGGCCTCGTCGTCGGCGACGGGCAGGTATTCGGCGCGGCCGAGGTCGTGCAGGTGGGCGTGCTCGGGGCCGATGCCTGGATAGTCGAGTCCGGCGGAGATGGAGTGAGGTTCGGTGATCTGGCCTTCTTCGTCCTGCAAAACGAAGGAGCGGGAGCCGTGCAGGATGCCGGGTTCGCCGCCGGACAGGGTGGCGGCGTGCTTGCCCGTCCCGATGCCGTGCCCGGCGGCTTCGCAGCCGATGAGCCGTACGCCGGTGTCCGGGAGAAAGGCGTGGAACAGGCCCAGGGCGTTGGATCCCCCGCCGACGCAGGCGACGGCGGCGTCGGGCAGGCGGCCGGTGCGTTCCAGTGTCTGGCGGCGGGCCTCGACGCCGATGACGCGCTGGAAGTCGCGGACCATCGCCGGGAAGGGGTGCGGGCCCGCGGCGGTGCCGAACAGGTAGTGGGTGGTCCCGGTGTTGGCGACCCAGTCGCGGAACGCCTCGTTGATGGCGTCCTTGAGGGTACGGGCGCCCGTGGTGACGGGAATGATCCGCGCGCCGAGCATCCGCATACGGGCGACGTTGGGCGCCTGACGCCGCATGTCGACCTCGCCCATGTAGATGACGCATTCGAGGCCGAACAGGGCGCACGCGGTGGCGGTGGCGACACCGTGCGAACCGGCGCCCGTCTCGGCGATCACGCGCGTCTTGCCCATGCGCCGGGCGAGGAGGGCCTGGCCGAGCGCGTTCGTGATCTTGTGCGAGCCGGTGTGGTTGAGGTCTTCTCGTTTGAGCAGCACCCGGGCGTCACCGGCGTGCCGGGCGAACCGCGGCACTTCGGTGAGCGGGGTCGGCCGGCCGGTGTAGTGGGCGAGCAGGGTCCCGAGTTCGTCGATGAACCGGGGGTCCACGCCGGCCTGGGCGTATGCGGCGGCTACCTCGTCCACGGCGGCGACGAGGGCCTCGGGGACGAAGGCGCCGCCGTACGCGCCGAAGTAGCCTTCGGGATCGGGTGCGTGGCCCCGAGGGGCCGGGATGAAGTGTTGGGTGGGCATGCGACAGCTCCTGCGCCGGGGGCGAGCGCCCCGGGCGTCCGGCTAGTGGTGGTCAGGGTCGCGTCTGCCGCGCAACCGGCCGGGCCGCCCTCCCGCGCTCCTTGTGTCCGGACGACGGCACGCGTCCGGACGGCCTGAGGCCGATCGTGGAACGGTGCCGGAGAACGCCCGGGTCACAGAGGCGGAAACGTGAGCTGTTGCTAGAGGCCCTGTGCCGTACGCGGCGCGCGAAGCCATCGCATGCCGTTGACCTGACCGGGGTCGGAGCCGATCGTGTAGCGGACCCGCCGGCCGTGGACCCGCCGCGCGGGCGCCCGGCAGCCACGCGGGCGGCACCCGGCGGCGAGGCGAGCGGAGATCGGCATGTCCCCGACCATACCTCCTCCCGTCCGGATCCCGCCACGCCCCTCCCCGGGAGGCGTGGCTTTCGGAACGCGGCCGGACGGGTTGTCAGGCGCGGAAGCTGCCGGACATGGGCGGGACGTGTGAGCCGTGACCGGGCCGGACGGTGACGACCGCCCTCATGCACAGGGGGTCGCCGTACAGCGTGACGTCGCCGTCGGTCTGGTTGTTCAGCGTGTGCGCGGCCAGGGGCAGCTTGGTGCAGCGGGTGGGGTTGTCGTAGACGTCCAGCGGCTGGAACTCGGTCGAGAAGACGACCACCTGGCCGGTGGCGGCCTGTACGGGGAGGGCGGCGGCCATCAGCGCGACGGCCATCCCCATGATGAGCAGGGCGGCGGCGGAGCTGGGACGAGATCGCATGCGGTACTCCTGACGTCGGCTGGAACTCGTGGGCTCAGGGCACGATCACGTGGAAGGGCAGGTCGGCGTTGGCGCCGTTGTTGCCGCCGGCGACGAAGACGTGGCGGTCGGCGCTGCCGCAGGCGGTGGTGTCGGCGTCGACGAACACGGTCGAGCCCCAAGGGGCGCCCCAGCGCTTGGTGGCGACCGGCACGCTGCGCGCGGCGTCGTAGTCGGAGTCGAGCTCGATGCAGTACTGGCCGGTGGAGAGCTTCCGGACGCCGGTGACCCCCTTCGAACGGACCACGCTGCCATTGGCGTTGACGACGGCGGCGGCACGGACGCCGGGGCCCTGGGCGCCACCCAGGGCGGCATAGGCGGCGACGGCCCCGCCCATGCCGAGGACGCCGGTCGCGAGGCCGGCCAGCACCACAGTGGTCATCTTGCGCATACGAATGCCTCCTGATCGCATCGGGGGGAACGGGCGGCCGAGCGGGCTCACCGCCCGTCGACCGCCGATTACTGAAAGTAGCGATCAGTTACTCAGCGTAGCTATAGCGCCGAAGTAAGGCCGAGCCTCCGAAAAGGTGGCACCGAACTAACACCCCGAGGCAGGAGGGGCGGCGTCGGGGCGGCTACGCGGGATCACCGTCCCGGTAGAAGCTCAGACCGGCGTGTTCCGGGTCGGTGTAGACCTTCACCGTCCCGTCGGGGTAAGCCGCGAACGGCAGGACGACACCGTCCGGACACGGGTGCAGGAACATCAGCGTCGGACCGACGACGACGAACGACCGGGCCAGCGGCGTGGCGCGCTCGGTGCCGTGCTCGTTGCGCCACTCCCTGACGCGGTCGGCGGCGCCGGGCTGGGCGGCGACGTTCTCCACCTTGCCGATCAGGTCCTCGATGGCCGGCGGGTCCAGGATCTCGATCTGCAGGTACGGCTGCTCTCCCACGCGGTGCTCCTTGGCTCGTTCGGCGGAGATGACGGTCAGCTCCGGACGGCCGCGAAGGCCGGGCAGGCAACGGGTTCCTTCGTGGACCGCGATGAGCACTGATCCGTCGTTCACACCCCCGGGATGAGCTGCGATTTCATGACGTGCGTACCCGTGCGTACCTTGCCAAAACGACGCGCGCTGCCGCTCGGCGGCTCATGCCGCCGACGTGGTCCGGACGGCGGGTCGGTCACTCGGGGCGGCGAGGTCGTGCGCGGTGCGGGCCAGCCAGATCATGATCAGGACGCTTGAGACCACACCGAGCGCCTCGACGGCCCACCCCTCGTCCACGAACGGCAATGCCGCCAGCATCAGCAGGATCGGCACCACCAGGGCGGCGATGCCGTACGCGACGGTCGCCGTACCCCAGCGGTCGTCGTCCCACTGGGCGCGCAGGACCAGCGCCGTCCAGGCCAGTCCGGCCAGGCCGCAGATCAGCTCCACCCCGTCCGGGACGGTCCAGCCGGCGAGGTCGAGCACGCCGATGACGGTGAATCCGCCGTACCCCAGCACGCCCGCGCCCCGCATGTACTGCCGGTCGCGGCCCAGCACCCGCATGAACAGCAGGACGACCACGCACATCACCGCGGAGTCGAACACGGTCGTGTCCGCCGGGACCCACGACTCGGTGACGTGGAGCAGCCATGTCGTGGCCGTCGCGGCGTAGAGCGCCACGCGCAACCGCCGGGTGTCCCGGTCCTGCTCAGGCGGCGGCCCCGTCAGCGGCCCGCGCAGGACCTGCCAGATCCCCCACGCCCACGACAGCCCGGCCAGGACCAGGAGGAGCAGGTTCAGCCCGGTCACCGCGACGCCTTCGCTCACGGTCGTGAACAGCGTCAGCCACCACAGCGGGCCGAGGTCCCCGGAGATCAGGGTGACGAGGAGGGCGACGGTCAGCGCGGCGCCGTACAGGCCGGTGACGAGCAGGGCGGGCAGGGCCGAACGGTGACGACGTGACACGGACGCTTCCTAAGGTTCGAGTGGGGATGGGAGCGAGTGCGGGGTTCAGGGGCCGTCGGTCCAGATGTACCAAGGGCCCGTGAAGTGTTCGTACCTTCCTTCTGCGGGGTCCGGCGCCCGACCCGGGCTGTAGGCGAAGCCGTAGCTCTTCCAGTCCAACGTGAGCGATGTGACCATGAACCGCGCTCCCCCGTGGATCTTCTCCACGTCGTCCACCCGGTAAAGGCCCCACCATCGATGGCCGGCGTGGTCGCTGCGCACCGACCGGGCGTACCGCTCCATGCTCGGCTCCGACAGGGCGAAACGTGCATGAAGGGGCGCATCGACCGCCACCAGCAGCACGGTCCCCACCACCAGGGCAAGCGGGACGAACCTCCAGGACGACCCCGCCCACCGGCCCGACAGCCACGCCCAGGCGACGGCCAGCACCAGCCAGTACAGCGCCAACCCCAATACCCAGAAGGACAGGCCCGGAGTGCTCGCCTCGAAGAGCGTCAGGAGCGAGGCGAGTCCGACGGCTCCGCTGAAGGACAGCGCGAGGGGCTGGCGAGTCAGGCGCATGGGGTGATCTTGCCCGATATCGGGACCCACGATGTACGGATTGCGGCGGCCGGCGTCAGAACATCCCCAGCAGGATGGGGGCGGCGTTCATGGCGCCGTGGACCACGAGGATGGGCCACATCTGCCGGTACCGGCTCCACAGGTAGCCGAGGAACAACCCCTGCACGCCCTGGTTGGCGAATGCCGAGGCGAGATCCGCGGGAAGGCTCCCCGTGCCCTGGATGCCGATGTGCCAGGCCGCCCAGAGCAGGGAGGCCAACACGATGGCGGGCCACCGGCCGAGGACGCGCTCCCATCGGGTCTGCAACCAACGCCGGTAGAAGACCTCTTCGAGCAGGCTGTTGACGAGGAACACCACGACGACGGTGACCAGGAGCGTGACGGGATCGACGCTCGCGGCGTAGTCGCTGGGCGGCTCGGCCAGCGGGCCCGCGAAGGTGAGAGCCAGCCAGAGGGCCACCGGTGCGATGGGGCCGTAGTGACGCCAGGCCGCGGGCCGTTCGCGGAAAAGGTCCCGTGCTGCGGAATCGCGCCGTGACCACCAGAACAGCAGTACGGGCACGGCGAGCAGCAGGCCGAGTTTCAGCAGCGTGTGGGCCGGTTCGCCGCCGCCCGCCAACCGTAGCGCCACGGCGAAGACCACGGCCGACCCCAGGAGGACGACGGCCTGGAGGCGAACCCCACGGCCTGCCGGTGTGGCGTCGACAGGTGTCGCCCTGGGCGGCAGCAGCCGGATGAGCACCAGCCCGGCGAGGGCCGGGATCCAGCGGTGCCACATGGGGATGGTGCCGGCGTGATCGGCCGAGTAGCGGATGTCGGTGGCGCCGTTCAGTACCAGCCACAGTACCGATGCGGCGATCAGGGCCAGGCCGGCGAGCAGGACGCTCAGACCTAAGGCTGGACTACCTGGTTTATTTCGCACGCTTGTACTGTATAGGAAACCGTACAAGTGTGCTGTAATAACCCTCATGCCCAAAGTCGTGGACCATGAGCAGCGGCGCGAGGAACTGGTCCGGGTCGTGTGGGAGATCATCAGCCGGGAGGGGATCGAAGGGGCCACGGTCCGCAGGGTCGCCGAAGCGGCGGGCATCTCGGTCGGCGGACTGCGCCACTACTTCGACAATCAGCGCGGCCTGCTCAGCTTCGCGGCCGAGGCGGTCGCCAGAAGTGTCACCAAGCGCATCACCGGCCACCTCGACGCGGAGCTGCCGGGCATGCGGCGTGCCCAGCTCATCCTCGAAGAGATGCTTCCGCTCGACGACGACCGCCGCGTCGAGGTGGACGTATGGCTGGCGTGCCTGGTGCGTTCACGCATGGATGAGTCGATGGCGGAGCAACGCCGCGCGGGCTGGGCGGGCGAACGCCACATCTGCCGCCTGGCGGTCGCCTTCCGCCACAGCCTGCCGCTCCCCACCCGTATAGGGCAGGAGTTCGGCGACGCCGGGCTGGAGGGACAGGCCGTGCGACTGCACGTGTTCATGGACGGCCTGACGCTCCAGACAGCGGCCTACCCGGACAACTTCACGCCCCAAGCGGTACGCCGGATGGTCCACGAAGAGCTGTGCCGCCTCGGCGAGCCGTCTGCCGAGTGACTGCGGCACAGTCCTTGGCGTGCGGCGGCGAGGTCTGCGGGAGGCGTCCCCGGCGGTGTTCGGGCTCACGCCCGTACGCCGATCACGAGACCGGCGGTCAGCGGGAGGAATCCGCCAGCAGGAACACCGCCAGGTACGAACCGCCGCGAGCACGGTCCAGCACGACCCGCAGCGGAAGCAGCGGCCCCTTGACCCGGGCCTGAAGCCGTACGAACGCGACCAGCGCCAGAGCTCCGGCCGTACGCGCGCCTCTGGCGTCTGGAGACGTTGGACGGGCGTGCCGCGGGTGATGGCAGCCGTGCGCAGCTCGTCTCCACCTTGGAGGCCGCCGCGTCCACCGCCCGCGAGCAGCACGCCCTGCCGCACCTGGCCGTCCTGTGTCAGCGCCTGGCTGAAGCGCTACGCCGCCGCTGGCCCGACGCGGACATCGACCTCACCACCCTGGAGCCCTACACGCCACGCCTTCCGTGACGGCTGGGACGACGAACGCGAGTACGTCAGGTCCAGGTCGCCGATTCCGGGTCGATGCCGCGATCGCGGGCGTTGGCGTCGATGATGTCGCGGAGCCAGACGGCCAGACCTGGCTCGATCGCGTCGTAGTACGCCGTGAATCCGGGATCGGCGGCGAGCATCCTCCCCATGCAGACGTGCATGGAAAGGCTGCAGTCGAAGTACGCGTCGATGGAGGCCCTGTGCCGTTCCGCCAGGGCGTTGGCTCCGGCACTGCCCGGCCTGCCCCCGGCGCGCTTGGCTGCCGCCAGGTCCTGCTCAAGCGTCTCGACGTTGTGGGCGACCTGCCTCCAGTCCTCGGGGGTCATGCCGGCGGCGCGCTCGGCGTACTGTGCCCATTGGGCCGTCTCGCCCCAGCGGTCACGTGCGCCCGCGGCCAGTGACGGCTTCCAGCGCTGCCCGAAGATCTCGACCTGTTCCTCCGCGGAGAGCAGAATGCCGGCGCGGGCGGCTTCGATCATGCGATCGACCGCGTCGACCATCGACCGCAGGCGGGAGATGCGATCGAGGAGCTGGGCCCGCTGTTGCCTCAGCGGTACGGTCACGTCGACCGTCGGAGCATCGAGAAGTTCGCCGATGTCGTCGAGCGGCAGACCGAGCTCGCGGTAGATGAGCACCCGGTGGATACGTGCGACGTCGGCCGCGGAGTAGAGCCGGTACCCCCCGGCGGTCCGCCCCGACGGCCGGACGAGCCCGATCGCGTCCCAATGATGGAGGGTGCGGACGGTGACCCCCACGTGCGACGCCACGGCCCCGACGGTCAGTCCGCCGGGCTCCGCGGCATCGTCCATCGCGGTGCTGGTCACGCCGTCGAGTCTTACATGCACGTCTGACCTAGGCGGTTTCACCCCCCTGCGGGAGCAGGTAGCCGTTCTCCTCGAGGTGGCGCGCCTCGGCGCTGTCGGGGTCGAAGGGACGGGCCGCGGTCATGATCACACGGGCGTTCTCCGGCGTGATCACTTCCAGTTCCACGGTGTTCCACGGAGTCTTCCGCGGTCCCGTCGTACATCCGGGCACCAGCGCGGTGCACGCCCGCGCGATCTCGTCGACCTGGCTCAGCACACAACTGAAGCCGATGGTCACCGTCGCGGGAGCCGGCAGGGCATCGACCGGGACGAGCAGAGCGTCCTGGAACGCCCACCGTCGAACATGCGTGACCTGCCCCGGTACCGTGAACAGGTCGATGAAGCCGAGCCCCTTGGTCCAGAAGTTCACGGACTCGGCCAGGTCCGGCGTCGGCACGGTGACGAACATCGGCATGCCGTAAATGCCGCGGTAGATCTCAGGTGGCGTCGCGTCGGGCCCGGGCGGAGGGACAGGGCTGATCTCGAACGCCTCGTAGTAGTCGGTCATGCGTTCAGCGTGCTGCCTGACGCGACGTAAGGGTCAAATCAGTTCCGGCGCAGGCCGCGGCGGCCCGGGTGACGCCGGGCCGCCTAGGATCGGCGGTCGAGCACTGATCCGAGAAGGGCAGGAGGCCGAGGGTGGCGCCGACCGACGCGTTCGCGGAGGCCGACTGGCAGGCACATCGCCCCGCCGTCTTCGGGGCGGCCTACCGGATCCTCGGCAGTGTGGCCGAGGCCGAGGACGTGGTGCAGGAAGTCTGGTTGCGCGCCGCCGCCGCCGACCTGTCCGAGGTACGTGATCTGCGGGCCTGGCTGGTGACCCTGGCCGCGCGGGGGGCGTACAACGTGCTCAAGTCGGCGCGTGTCCGGCGGGAGTCCTACGTCGGGCCCTGGCTGCCCGAACCGCTGCTGACCGGGCCCGACGCCGCCGCTCAGGTGCTCATGGACGAGTCGGTGAGCACCGCGATGCTGGTGGTCATGGAGACGCTCTCCCCGGCCGAGCGCGTCGCGCTGGTGCTGCACGACCGGGCGTCCAGGGCCGATACCGAACGCCTGCTCAAGGCGTTCAAGGCGGCCGCCGACGCGGGGAACCTGGCCGAGCTCGTCGAACTGCTGCATCCCGAGGCCGTCTATGTCGCCGACGGCGGCGGCAAGGTGACCGCCGCGCGCAGGCCGGTCCACGGCGCCGCGCCGATCGCCCTGCTGGCGGTCAGGCAGATCGAGATCAGGCGTCCCGACGCGTTCCAGATCATCGAGGTGAACGGGCAGCCGGCCCTGGCGACCTACCGCGGTGGCCAGCTGGTCTGGCTCGACACCCTGGAGATCGTCGACGGGCGGATCACGACGTGGCGGAGACTGGCCAATCCGGAGAAGTTCGCGCACATCGGTCACACCTGAGCCCGCTGTCTTGTCTCCCTGCCGCCCCCTGATCCCAGGGGAGGTTGAGAGGACGAACCAATGGCACACGTTGTGATCATCGGAGGCGGTTTCGCGGGCGTGTGGAGCGCCGCGGGCGCGGCGCTGGCACGCGAGCGGGCGGCCGGGGACACGGACCTGCGCATCACGCTCATCGCGCCGAACGACCACCTGGTACTTCGCCCACGCCTGTACGAGCCGGAACCGGACCTGGCCAAGGTGGAGCTGCGCAGGATCCTCGGGCCGATCGGCGTCAGGCACCTGCGGGCCTCGGTGAGCACGATCGACACCGACCGCCGCACGGTGGTGGCCGACGGCGAGGAGATCGGCTACGACCGCCTGGTGCTGGCGGCCGGCAGCCGGCTCGTCCGGCCCCACGACCTGCCCGGGGCCGGGTGCTGCTGGTGGACCGGTCGCGGGTGCTCGCGAACCAGCTCGGCCCGGGCCCGCGTGCGGAGATCGAAGCCGCACTGGACGAGCTGGGCGTCGAACACCGGCTCGGCACGACGGTGACCGAGGTCGGCGAAGGGCACGCCGTCCTGTCCGACGGCACCAAGGTCGAGGCGGACGCGGTGGGTCTGGTCGGTGGGGATGCGGGCCAGCGAGCTCACCCGGCAGATCAGCGACGAGCTCGACCACCTCGGCCGGACACCGGTGGATCGGTGGCTGCGCGCCCTTCCCGAGGTGTTCGTCGCCGGGGACACCGCCGCGGCCGACCTGCTCGGCGTGCCGCTGCGCGAGTTCACCCCTGGTCCGTACGTCACCTGCCTGGACCTGGGCGACGCCGGCGGGATCTTCACCCGGGGCTGGGACCGGAGGGTGATGGCCACGGGCCCTGAGGGCAAGGAGATCAAGATACGGATCAACCAGGCGATCCACCCGCCGGTCGACGACGCGGAGAAGATCCTCACCGCCGCCGACCGCGTCCACATCGAACTGCCCTTCTTCCCCCGCGACGACGGGCAGCCCGTCCCCTGACCCCCGTCCTCCTCCGGGGCGCGGCGACCTGGCGGCCGCCGCGCACATCAGTTGACAGGCACGATCCTGGTGGGCAGCTTCGGGCGTGCGTCCGTCCAGCCGGATGCGGTCAGAGCGGTCCACGAGGTGAGCGTTCCCGTACGGTCGGGAGATCGTTCCTGTACGGCCAGCAGCCGGCCTGAGGACTCCTCGATGATGATCTGCCTGGTCCCGTCGAGTTCGATGCCGTTCCCCGCCCGGCCCAGGGGATCGGTGGTGGTCCCGATGTTCTTGACGCTCGTCAGACCCGCGAGCATGCGGTAGAGCGCGGCGCGTACCTGAGGAGTCGTCGGCAGTTCGGAGAGCAGGCTGGTGGCCTGGCTGTAGAGAAGCTCCTCGGTGGCCGGGTAACCACCTCGCCAAGCCCGCCCTTGCAGAACTTCCTTCAGCCGCACCGGGTCCGCCGGCAAGCCCATGACCTGTTCGATCGTGACGTGTACGGGACCGACCGCAGGATAGGAGACTTCGGGATTCTGCTGGTCGTCCAGCCGGAAGGCGAACGGCGGTCGCGGCGCCATGCCGCCGATGCTGGGAACGCCTGGTCCCTCACAGGCGCCGAGCCGGTACGCCCCCTGTTCTCGCCAGATCACCTCATCGGCCGGGGAAAGCGGCTTGCCTGACTGAGCGGTGACCAGGCCCCAGCTCGGCTCCCGCGCCGACTTGGCCATCCAGACCTCATGCGTACAGGTCACCTGATATCTGACCATCTTGGGTGTCATGCCCGTGGGTGCGCGCTCTTCCGCTCCCACTGCCATGCTCTGGCCGGAACTGTGCCAGTAGCGGCCCGTCGCCGCGTCGGCGGTCTCGATCCGATCCGCGGCGGCAAGCAGGACCGTACGGGCGGATACGGGTTGAGACGTCGTGGGCCCGGTGTCCGTGCTCCGCGTCAGCGTGACCGTCACGACCGTGGCGGCCGTCGCGACGGCGGCGATGCGAATGGCGGTCATGATGTTCGATCTCGGCCGTGACAGCCTGCCTGCCGGCCTGGTTCGCGGCTCGTCGCCGGCGTCGCTCAGCAGGTCGTCGGCGGCCTTGCTCAGCAGGTCGTCGGCGGAAAGGCGGGATCCGCGATCCAACGAGTCCGGACGGGCCATGGCGAGCAGTCGCATCGCGTCGGGCTTGCGGCTCATCGAAGTTTCCCTCCAGGGAAGATCACGGGCTTGGGGGACGGGCTGGTACCCGCGGTGTCGATCGCCGATTGCAGCCGACGGCGTGCACGATGCAGCCGGACGAAGAAGGTGGCCTTCGTACAGCCCAGCACCTCGGCCGCTTGCGCGGCGGACAGGCCGTGCCACGTGGTGAGAGTCAGAATCTCCTTGTCGTCGTCGGACAGGGTGGCGAGCGCGCGGAGAACGGTGAGTCGTTCGGTGGCGTCTTCACCCACGTCGGCGACGGCCTTCTCCACCCACGTGCGCAGGTCGGCCTCCAAAGACGCACGGCGGGCGTCCTGCCGGAAGTTGTCACGCAGGATGTTCCGGGCGACGCGGAAGAGCCACTGCAACTGCGCGTGGTCGGGGATGTCGTCAAGTCGTCGCCAGGCGACGAGGAAGGTCTCGCTGACCACTTCCTCCGCGAGCTGGTGTCCGGCTCGAGTCACCGCATAGCCGTACACCCGCGCTTGGCAGGTGTTGTAGAGCGCGGTGAAGCGCTCGTGGGGGTTGGGCAAGCCGGTTCCTTCGGTCGGGGACGCACGTCGTTCATGGAACATGTGGTCCGGACGACGGCTTTCTTACATCTCGATCCCGCCTTTTCTGCGAGCCGGGTGGTCCGACTTCCGGACATGGGAAAAGGGCCTCTGGATTGCTCCGAAGCCCCTTCTCACCTGCGTCTTCCCGGTGAGGTTTTCACAAGGAGTTCACTCCTGCGACAGAGGATGGGGACTTCGGCGTCCACGGGGCGATGGCGAGGGTGGTGGCCAACCAGCTCATTGGCGGCTGTCACGCGTATGCCGGCGGCCCGTGAGGCTTGCCTTCCTGCGGGTCATCGACAGAGTGCCAGAACTCATGCCGATTCTGGCCGCTGGATGAGTCATGGAACGACGTCAGTTCCGATCATCATCTCCTAACCGGTCCGGGATCCGAGGTGATCCGAAGCTGCCACCCTTATGCCATGGTTCGCACATCACTGATCGCATGCTGCTTAGCCATCTCGCTCGCCGGCTGCGCAGCTACCCCGGTGCCGGTGGCGTCATCCGAGTCCGCTCAGCCGGAACCCGCCGCCGCCCCGCAGACTCCACTGCAGCAGAGCACCGTTCCCGGCACGCAACGGTTTTACGCCACCGAGTTACGACCCGGCGACTGCATCGAACCCCTTCCCCAGACGTCCCTGGTGACCGTCGTCCCCTGCCGCGTGCCGCACTCGGCCGAGTTCGCCACCACATACGTCCTCCCCCAGGGGCCGTATCCAAGTGCGGACATGACGCGACTTGCGGAGAACGGATGTCTTCCCAGAATGCGCATCAAAAAGTCGAAAAGGGATGAGATCGGCATCGCGTGGCTTGGGCCGGCCTTGGAGGACTGGCCTCGTTACCGGACCGTGTACTGCCTGGCCGTACCCATGGACGGAAAGAAGACAACGGGACGGCTGGTCGAGTAACCACCCGTGTGCGTGCCCGCGCGCAGGGAGTTGCCTGCCGCCGTCTGGTCGAACCCCTGCCCTTACAGCCCGCTCAGCCCTCGTCCCAATACGAGTACGGGGCGACCGACACCCCTTCGACGATTGAGCGTTCGTCCGCCTCGTCAGCTTCAGGGTCCAGGTCACGAGCCCACAGAGATCCCATCGACCACACCGAGAAGCCCGCGTGGAAGGTGAATCCGATGTCAGAAGGTGTGCTCGTGTAGCCCTTCGCGGCCAGATCGGAAACCACCTCATCCATGAACCGGTAGGTCAGCTGCACGCCGTCGAAGAACACCTCCTCACCGCCGGAGCCGGAGTAGCCGATCTCCACCAGTTCGACTCTGTCGTCCGGGGCGTAGTGGATGATCAGCATGGGGGCGGTGTCGTAGACGTTCTTACTGCTCCGGTCATGCACCGGGCCACCGATCCGGCCCTCAACCTCGGCTCGCCGATCTCCGATCTTGACCAGGGGCACACCTGCCCCAGGAAGTATCTCCATGCTCCCAAGTCTGCCGACTCCTGGCGATGTAGACAGACAAACCGTCTGGTTACAAAGGGCGGCTTCCGGGCCCTCCAGGAACGCCACTCCTGTGCGAGATCCCCAAGGGCACGTACATCGTCCCGTCACCCTTGCTCGGCGTACGCACAGAGGAACTGCGAGCGCTCACCTGGCCACACGTCAACCTCGACGGCACACCACCGGCAGGACAACGACCTCGTGTTCTCCTCCAGAGTCGGCACCGAACGGGACGCCCGCAACGCCCGCCGCTCGTTCCGCCCTGGACGGTGGCAGAAGGCAATGGATCGTATCTTCGACCTGGGTCAGTGATCTCTGAGCCAGGATTCCAACGGCTCAGGCCTCATCCGGTTGTAGAAGGACAGGATGCGCACCTTTAGTGCGTCATCCTCACGGGTGAAGATCCATCGGTATTCCGTGGGCTCGCTGTCCCACGAAAAACGACTGTCATGGCCCTGAGTGACCTCCACCAGGCTGCGTAAGAGGTCTCCGAGGGCGTCAGTCAGGTAGGACACGACCATCCGGGTTTGTCTGTCGCCCTGACCTACGGTGACGACGGCCCATCCGTTCTTGGGAGGCCCATAGCTGAACTCGATCTCAGACCGATTGATCATCTTCGCATTCAACCGGATAGTCACTCAGTAACGCTGAAGGCCGCTCCCGATCACTCAGAAGCGGCCTTCCACCTGAGGGGCGTTCACGAGTAGGCACGGTAGAAGCGGGGCCCGTAGGATCGCTTCCCGGACAGCCGCTGATCGTTTCCCGACCCAGGCCTGACCAGTGGGGCGGAGTCAGTGCAGTTCCTGTTTGGCCAGGTCGTCCGCCCCACGGCGCGAGGTGCGGATCAACTGCCGGGTGGTGGTGTGGCGTCGCCGATGTCGTTGGCCGAGGGGTCCGCCACGACCTTGCACGGCTCAATGGGCCCGGTCGTCAGCCGTCCACTGAACTGCCAGGCAACCCCGGGACTCTCCACCGTGGGCTTGACCGGATTCTCCATGACCTCGATCATCGCGATCTGGCCCGGCTTGATGTGGCGGGGGTAGATGGTGATGCCATCTTGCGGGCGAATTGCCTGGTAAGAGATCGACTTCTGCAGTCTCTCCCGAAGCCTGGCCTGCGCGGCGGCATCACTGCTCGACAGCTCCTCCTCAGTCAAGCCGAAGTTGTCGCCCTTGAGGAAGGGGGCCCGGTTGTTTCCGCAGCGCTTGCCGAGGGGCAGGTAGATGATGTCAGCCGACACACCCCAATCTGCCAGTTCCCTCTCGAGATGCTCGGGGTCCCGGAAATCGTAGATCTTGAGGTTGATCGACCCGTCCTGGTTCTTCGTCAGCGCGTACGCCGGCTTGGCGGAACCGAGCAAGGAAGGCACGGCCACGCCCACCGCGACGGCCGCCGCCACAGCTGCGCCCATCGCGAGCCGCCGCCCGCTCAGGAGCGGCCGTTCCAGCCGAGTGTGCCGACCGAACGGAAGCAGCCTCCTCCAACGCCGATCGCGCGGTGCCGCAGTCGTCTCCTGAGCGAGCCGGAGGCGTTGCCGAGCCAGGGAGTGGGGCGGCTCATACTCCAGTTCCTTGATGAGCGTCTTCAATTCATCCATGATCTTGCGCCTCCAACGGGTTGACTCCACCCAGGGTGTGGCGGACCTTGCGCCGGGCCCGATTGAGCCGCGACTTGACCGTGCCGACCGGGATGCCGAGCGCGCGCGCCGCTTCCTCGTACGTCATGTCGCTCCAGGCGACCAGGAGCAGCACGTCCCGGTCGCCTCGCGACAGCACTGCAAGCGCGTTCAGCAGGACGGTCCGCGACCCTTGGGCGGTCAGATCACGAGTGATCGCCTCTTCCGGTCCCTCGACGGGCTGGGCCGGGCTCTGCCGCTTCAGCGCACGGTAGCGGCTGACCTCGGTCCGGCGGTGGCCGGTGATGAGCTTGGTCGCGATGCCCAGCAGCCAGGGCCGGGCATCGCGATAGGAGATGTCGTACGCGTCGCGCCTGCGGAAAGCGATCAGGAACGTCTCTCCGACGAGGTCCTCGGCGAGTACTGGGCCGAGGCGGAAGGAGATGTACCTGTAGAGCGTCGCGGCGTAGCGGTCGAACAGGGCGGCGAATTGCTCCGGATCATCGAGGGAACTTGTGATGATCTCGGAGTCCACCACCAGCGGTGACGTGTGCGTCACCATAGATGATCTATTTTCGGCACTGGACCCCCTTCGAATGTCATCTGTGTCTTGTCACAAGAGGCTCGAGTGTTCACGGGCATCCGCCACTGGTTGATCACCGTCGACGCCGAGGCCCTGAAGGGCTCTTGCAGTCTTCGGGGCCGGCGATGCCATTGCCGCCCACAGGTGGAGCTTCCAGGGTTCAGCGTGCTGCGTCGGGCATGCGGACCGTTATGTATGGATGTGCCTGTTCCAGCCGGCGGACAACCGTTGGTGCTGAGAACGATCACCAACTGCAGAAGTGTGAAAGAAGACAGGTTCTTGAGCCCGAGCAACCTTCAGTTCTTCCGGCGGCGTAAGGACGGGTGACTGTCGCCTGAGGAAGGACCGTACATGGCGGATAGATCGGAGTACGACGCGTTCGTCGAGGCGTCGTGGCACCGGCTGCTCCGCACCGCCTACCTGCTCGCCCGTGACTGGGGAGCGGCCGAGGACCTGGTGCAGACGGCGCTGCTGAAGGCGTGGCAGGCCTGGCCGCGCCTGGGCGACGAGCGTGAGGCGTACGTCCGCAAGATCATTGTGAACCTGCACGTCTCCTGGTGGCGGCGCCGCTGGAGACGGGCCGAGCTGACCAGCGAGTCGCCGCCCGACCAGGCGCAGGCGGCCGACCACATGGGACAGGCCGACGATCGCGAACTGGTCTGGCAGGCGCTCGGCCGCTTGCCTGCCCGGCAACGGGCCGTCGTCGTGCTTCGGTTCTTCGAGGACCTGACCGAGGTCCAGACCGCTTCGACGCTCGGCTGCAGCGTCGGGACGGTCAAAAGTCAGGCAAGCAGGGCGCTGGCCAAGCTTCGGGTGGACGAGTCATTCGCGTACGACAGGAGGGGGTAGCGCCATGCATATCGACCAGGGAGAACTCCGCGACCTGCTGGTCGAGCGCAGCAGCCCTGCGCTCGACCGCTCGATCCCGTGGCACTCACTGCGGGCCAGGACGCGCGGCGCGCGGCGGCGCCGGTTGTCGGCCGTCGCTGTCACTTTCGCCGTCGCGGTCGTCACCGTGGGAACGATCGTCAACCTGCGCGGGCCGGAGCAAGTCGATCATCCGACCACCGCGACAGTGACCGAGAAGTTCCCGATCCAGTACGAGGAGTCCGACGGCACTGTCTACCGCAGGCTCGCCACTGCGGCCTTCGACCCATCACGCGAGGAATCGACGACATTCCAGGTGAAGGTGAGCGGCAAGCCGGTGGCCATCCTGCCTGACTGCCCGCATCCCAAAGCGGGGCCACCGCGCGTCAGCGTGCGGGTGCCGGGCCTGAACAAGGACTTCACGCTGTCACTGATGAACTCGTGCGAGCAGGGCAAAGCGGTCGACACGCAGCTCTTCCCCGCCGGGACTCGGACGGTGAGATTCTCCGTCACGACCTACCCTGGGATGACGCTTCCGGGGAAATGGCGGTTCGGCGTGTACGAGTGGACGCCGCCGGCCACGATGAGGACCGCCTCGCCTCCGGTCGAGCCGCTCGCGAAGATCGGGAAGGACCTCAGCCTGGTCGCCAAGGGCAGCGCCACCTGGCCCGGCACCCGTGAGGTGACGCTCACCGTGCCGAACAGGGGCCACGGCCTGGCCATCGTCACCTCCTGCGGGGACGGCCTCGCCGAGCGGCTCAGCCGGAAGCTGTGGGTGAACGGGCGCCTGAAGGACTTCGGCGACTGCTCCCTCCCGCCACCCGGAGGCGGGTACCTTTACCTGGGCAAACGGCCGCGCAGTGAGAAGACGACAACGATCAGGGTCCGGCTGGAGACGTCCATCCCCGAATACCTGCGGCGCCCCGGAACGCTGACAGTGGCCGTTTATGACGACGTCCGATGACAGTGCGTGATCGTGCCATGCGGTAACCGGCTCAGGAGCATGGCCGGGCATCAGCGGTGGTGGCGAGGCTGCCAGGGCGAGAAGATGCCTACCGGACGACGCGACTGCAATCACCGGCGCAATAGACGTCCGCACGAGCTACCAGGTGAAGCTCGACGGTCACGAACCCCAGGGCGATGATCACGGGCAATCCGCAACCAAAGGCCCAGCGAATGACGACGGCTTCCGTCGAGTGCCTTCTCTGCTTGATCACGGCGTCATCGACGCCGGCCGGTATGCGCCGGATGCGCATGGCTATGAAGGTGGACCCGAGAGCCATGTGTCGGTCGGTTTGAGAGCCACTTGCTGATCAACTGCTTTGGAGTGTCAGTGAAAATGAGAGCCATGCCCGTGGGTCTGGGACATGGCTCTCGTGACGCTGTGTGTGTTGTCGGCGTACACCTCCCGCTGCGGAGGCAAGCACGCGTAAACGTGCACAGCCCGAGGACGGTTGGCCGGTGGCGGTGATGTGGCCTTGACGGCGGCCAGGGTTCGTGAGGCGGCAGCACGGGTGCGACGTACGCGTATGTTCGACCAGGTTCAGCGGAGTTCCGGGCGTTCTGCTGTTTCGCCCAGACGATGGAGCAGGTGCGCCCAGCCATCGTTGGTCTCCTCTTCGAGTACGGTCGGCAGACCACTGTGGCGCAGGGTGAGCTCGGTGCCATCACCGTCCGGGGTCAGGGTGACTTCGACTCGGGATGCCTCTGGTGCCATGTCGGGCGCTCCCGGTGTGGCCTCCCAGCCGAAGGTGAAGACGAGACGTTCGTACGGCACGAGCTCCACGAACCGTCCGCGCATCACCGGGCGTGGGCCCTCGTGCATCGCAACCTGCAAGGTGCCACCGGGGCGGGCGTCCAGCTCGGCCGTTCCCCACCATTGGGCCAGGCGTGCCGGGTCGGTGAAGAACCGCCAGACCGTCTCGGGACGCGCACGGATGTGCAACGTCTGCTCAATCGTCCTGCTCACAACGATCCCTTCACGTCCTGGTCACCAGTGTGCGCGCGTTCTTCTCGCTCGGCTTCGTGCTGGAGGCGGCTGAGCGAGGTGGACCACATTGTCTCCAGGAACGTCACCGCCTCGGCCAGCCCCTCCGGACGTAGCCGATAGAAGCGGCGATTGCCTGCGCGGCGGACGTCGACGAGACGGGCTGCTGCCAGCGTTCGCAGATGCTGGGATACCGCAGGGCGACTGATTTCGGGAAAGCGCTCGGCGATCTCGCCTGCCGATACCTCGCGATCCCGCACCAGGACGAGGATGGCGCGGCGGGTCGGGTCCGCCACAGCGCGAAGCGCGTCGTCCATGGGCCACCGCCTTCGTTTGCGCACTGCCGGGACAGCATGTAAGTGTTTAAGCAACATCTTACACTCTATCGATGGCGAGGATCCCCCATGTCAGGAGACGACAGCACCCATGCCCCGCGACGGGAGAACCAGCGCCTGAATGCGCTGGTTGGCCGTTGGCGTTCGCAGGGGCGTATAGCGGCCACCGCGATCGACCCGGCGATCCGCATCGCCGGGTCGGACACCTACGAGTGGCTGGCGGGCGAGCACTTCCTCATTCACCGTGTGGACGTGCGCATGAATGAGGAGCACGTCGAGGTCATCGAGATGATCGGGCCCTACGATCCAGCGAGCCGGACCTACCCCATGCGCTCCTTCGACAATCACGGCAACTTCGTCACCATGCGGGCAAGCGTCGACGACGAGGGCGTCTGGACGTTCGCCGGTGAGACGGAGCGGGCGACGCTGGTGATCGCCGAAGACGGCGACTCCATGACGGCTGAATGGGAGCGCACTGACAACGGCTCGAACTGGCGGCACTGGATGGACATGAGCTTCACGAGGGCTTCCAGCCCCAGCGCCATCCCTCGCCGCTGAATCCCTCGCAGATCAGAAGCCTCACAGTCGAGCTCACCTCGCCGTTCCTGGCAGAGGCACCACAACACCATCATGCTGTGCGCGTCTATCTGTACGCGCCTTTGCGCATGGAGGTGTACGCCGACAAGTGTGGTCAGCCGGCTTGTTCGGCTCTGGCTCGGGTCTGGGCAAGGCGGTAGGAGTCGGTGCCGGTCTCGATGATGTTGCCGGCGACGGTGAGCCGCTCGACGATCGCGGCGCAGAGGCGCGGGTCGGTAAAGGTGCGGGTCCAGCGAGAGAAGGACTCGTTGCTGGCGATGGCGACGCTGCTCTTCTCTTCGCGTTCGGTGAGGACCTGGAATGGTCTCTCCATCGACGAGATCGCCAAGCTGTGCGGCCCACGCTGGCCATGGACCGAATCTTCGACGGCAGGGATGCCTAGCCCTGCAACATGTCACTCAGAAGATCACAAAGGCCCCTTCGGATCATCCGAAAGGGCCTTTGACCTGGGTAGGGTGTTCACGAGTGGGTCTGACCTGGGATGTAGAGGGAGGCTTGAAGATCGCTTCCCGAGGGCGGCGTGATCGTTTCCCAGGTTGGAGGGGCTGCTGGTGTCGATACGGTGGGTGTGACGATGGTTATGTGACGTGAATGCGGCACTGGCCTCGCTTGTTTCTCCCGGTTTGTTAGGGTCCGTGCGTGATCTTTCGTGGCTGGTGAGGCATGGGCTGGTGATAGCAGGTATGTCGATGGTGCACTGGAAGCACAGGTGGCTGGCCGCTGCGGCGCATCTCCTCCAGCGGTGGGGACCTGTGGACGCCGAGACCGGGCTGGCCGCCTTCCGGTTCGCCGCGATCAGCGGGACGGCGGTACCTCCTGAAGTGCGTCCCTGGATGACCACACCGGAGCCGACCGAAGTCGCCCGATGTGGGGGTTTCCCGCAGACGTTCACTGGCGCGGGGCACGCCGGGCACCGGCATCCGGTGGCTGTTCAGTCGCTGAATCACGCGCTGAACCGGGGCTGGCGGGAAGGGGGCTGGAGGGCGGCCCGGCCGCCGGAACAGGTCGCCCACGAGGCCGGTTTGCTGCTGACGAGCCAACTGAACGCCGTTCCTGGAAAGTTGGGTGAACCCGCCAGAGAACTCCTCGCCGAGTTAGTCAGGAAGATGTTCGTGCATTCGTTCATGGACGACTGGGTGCGCGTGACGGTGGCTGCCCGCCCAGACGGTCCTGTGCTCAGTGACGAGGTGCATCTGCTTGGTCGCGGCCTGGGCGGCGAGACCTTCCGGTTGTCGGTGGCTTCCGCTGCGTCCTTCCCCCCGCTTCACAAGGCTGGACGCTGGCCAGATACCGCACGTCTGCTGACCCGGACGACCGACCCGCGCCGCGCCCTGACCGAACAGCAGTACCGGCATGCGGACCTCGGCGTTCGTGCCGCGTGCGCCGCGGAGGTGCTCGGCGAGTACGTCTGGCTGACCAACAACGACCGATCGCCGCGCGAGAGCCGTACTTGCTGCGTCTCAAACAGAGCGCGAACGCAGACGGCGCCGTCCGCTTCCAGTGCCCGGCAGCGGGCACCTCCCCGTCGGTCACCTGCCCCCGCTTCGACCGCCTCCACCAGCATGAACTCAGCCGGCCCACCGCAGTCGACCTGACCGACGCCCGGCAACGAGCCGCCCACCCAGCGGCCAAACCCCGCGTCCTGCCACCGCAGCCCGACCTGAAGACCGGCGAACTGCCGAAGATCTGCCACCAGCACACCATCACCGTCCGCAAGGACGACCTCGGCCACCTCGACAAATTCCGCCAGGACCTGGCCTACCTGAGTCCCGCCTGGATCGGGACCTACAAGTCTGTCCGCGCCAACACCGAAGGCATCAACGGCCGGCTCAAGGGACACGACCTCGACCTCGGCGATCCCAAGAACCGGCTCGCCCACGGCCGCGTCGCCCAGACCATCCTGGTCGCATTGCTCGTCACGGTCGCCAACGACCACTTCCTCGACCAGTGGCACCACACCCACCAGCTCCAAAACGAGCCGATCACACCCGCCGACACCCCGCAGACTCCAGCCGAGCCCTTCAACGGCACGCCACCCGCAGGCCAGAGCAGACCACCACCCGCCCCATAAGCCGCAAAACCCGCCACCCCACCGCAGCGCCCAGCCCACCGTCGGCTTCGCCATGCCCAACGGCCGGATCTCGGTCCTCCACCAGCGGTCTGACACCACCCGGGCCTTCCCAGACACCCGCTCCGCGACACCCCAAACCAGGACGAACCCGATTCGGAAACCCCTGAAACAACAAGATCCCGCCTGATCGCGGTGATCAGACGGGATCCCGTCAACTTCAGTCCAGCCGTTTCAAGAACGGCCCCTGGTGGGGTTCACGAGTTGGTCTGACCTGGAACTGAGTGGAGGCTCGGAAGATCGCTTCCCAGGATCCTTGTGATCGTTTCCCTGGAGGGAGGAGGGAGGTTCGTCGTTCTAGGAGGGCAGCCAGGAGGGCCACCAGGGCAGGACACAGTTGCCTGGCGTGCCTTGGGTGGCCAGGTCGTACAGGGTCAGGGCTACCGGCCCGGCGGCCGAGACGGTGATGGTGAGCGCCAGCAGGAGGAGTTCCAGCCACATGCGGCCGGCCAGGCGTGGCAGTCGGGCGAGTAGCTGGAAGGCCAGCGAGATGAGTGCCGACAGCACCGAGACGACCGGGAAGAGAACAAGGCGGCTCACCATCCAGATGGACCCGGCGAAGTTCTCTCCCGCACTCAGGTGGCCAGCGCAGTAGACGTGCGCACGAGCTACCAGGTGAAGCTCGAGGAAGGTTCCGACGGTCGCGAACGCCAGGGCGATGATCACGGGGAATCCGCAGCCGAAGACCCAGCGAATGTCGCCAGCTTCCGTCGAGCGGCTTCTTCGATTGATCACGGCGCCATCAAAGCAGGCCGGTATGTGCCTGATGCGTAGTTAATGTGGAGATCCGGTGCAAGGCGGCTCGGGCGTGAACCCGGAAACGACTCTGGCTTCGTTGCGGAAGTTGCGGCTTGAAAGCAAGGAAGATCTTGTGATGTGTCTGCACTCGCGTGGCTTTCGTGCCTACAGTGTGGAGTTGCAACTATTCGGTGAGTGAGTAAGCCGGAGTGCGGTGAGGCGCTGGGGTCATCAAGCCTGAGGGGGCGATGGTGCCATCACGGTTTGAGCAGATGAGTGTCGCTCAGCTTGTTGAGCGACTGGACGACGAGGAAGCCCAGGCGCGGCAAGAGGTCGTGGCGTGGCGCGAGAAAATCGCCGAGGCCGAGGAGCGACTGGAGCAACTGGCGGCGGTTCGGCGCACCTTGGCCAGGTTGCAGGCCAAGGACGAGGTGTCGAGCCGGAACCCCGTGGAGGATCTTCGGGCGAAGAACGCGGCGAGTGACGGTCGCGATCCCGTTGAAGTGCTCGACCAGAACGCCCCGGGCTCGCACGAGCCGGTCACCGGTGAGGCCGGCCGTCAAAGTCCCGCCGAGTCTCGCCACCTTCAACCGGTGCCGTCCATGGGAGCTCCGGACACTCTTGCTGCCGCGTGGCCCTCGTTGACCGGTGTCAACCGGCAGGTCGTCATCATGTTGGCCTCAGCAGGTCGTCCGATGCGCGCTAGAGAGGTCGCGATGGCGTTGGGCGAGCCGGATATTCACAAGCGGGTGGAAGTCGTCCGGACTCGTCTCAAGCGTCTGATCGACAAAGGGTGGCTGGCCGAGCACCAGCGCGGGCAGTTCTCGATCGCTGAGGGCCTCGACGGCGTCGCGCTGAACGGGGCCGCCGCTGACCATTGATGAGTTTGCCGTCACCCTTGGGCTGCGAGGGGTTGAGCCGAGTGGCCCGGGTCGACGATGAGAGGGTGCCGCCGAGAGTTCAGCTCGGCGGCACCCGGGTTGCGTGAGCGCCCTGCAGGTCTAACTGACGGTGGCTCGCGCGCTTCTGAGCGTAACGCGCGATGCGGTCGCTTGGGGGCCGTCGAGCCTATTTCGCCTGCCCTGCCCGATGTCCGGCAGAGCGGAAAGAGGACGATGATGCCTGTCACACCTGTCGATAGCCGACCCCAAAGCGATGGTCGATCACCAATCGCGCCACCTGCTGCCTTACCGGGTGGTGGGCCACAGCGGCTGACCGAGGGCGCTCTCCAGCAGGGCGATGGTGGCCACGTCGGGCCACGAGGTCCCGGCGAGCAGGTCATTGATGGATTGCCGGTTGACCCCGGACAGAGTGGCCAGGCCGCGCCGACTCAGCTTGCGCGCGGCGAGTTCAGCGGTGAGGGTGGCGGCGATCGCCTGAACGACGACGGCAGCCGGGTGCCCGGCCAGGTCCGCGTGGGGCCAGGCCTGCGGGTTGTCGGCCAGGTCCCGGGGCGCGGTGGAGCGGGCTCGTCCGCCGACCATGACAATGTTCTCCTATCGGTCGAAGTCATCGCGCTGCGTAACGGCAGGTTGTCCTGCCGATATGAGTGGGGTGTGACCCTTGACCCGGACACCTCCCAAGCGATCACCACCTACCGGCCCCAGCACGCCCCACCCGAGTGGGACCTGATCGCCGACACCGTGCGGATGCTGGTGGCCGCGAGCGCCCGCACCTCCCCCTACCGGGTCCAGCGCCTGCTGACAGTGACCACCCGGTTGGCCGTGTGGTGCCACCGCACCGGCCTGCCGGATGACCCGGAAGTGTGGTTGCGGCACGAAACGATCGACGCGTTCGTCCTGACCGGCTGCACCGATCTGGCGCCGGGTTCGGCGCAGACCTACCGCAGCTGGCTGCGGCACATGCGCGCCACGCTGGCCTGGCTGGAACGCGGCGAACAGGTGCCGCCGCCGATGAAAGCGCCCACTGCCGTCAGTCAGCCGTACTCGGCCGCCCAACTCGGGCAACTGCGCGCCTGGGCGGACCATCTGCGTGGTCAGGCCCGCCACGACGCCCTCGCCCTGATGGCGCTCGGCTTCGGTTGCGGCCTGACCCCCGGCCAGCTCGCCGCCGTCCGCGGCACCCACCTGCGCCACCTGGACTCCGGCGCGGTCGTGATCGCTGTCCCCGACACCAGCAGGTTGATCGTCTGCCGGGCCGCGTGGGAACAGGTGCTCGCCGAGACCGCGACCGCCGTCGGGGACAGCTTCCTGTTCCGGCCCCGCCGCCTCGTGCCGCACTTCAAGAATCTGTTCAGCGGCTGGTCCGCCCGACACCGGCCCACCGGCGGACTGCCCGCCCTGTCGGCGCGCCGGTTGCGTGCCTCCTGGCTGGTGGAACTGCTCACTGCCCGCATCGACCCCGGCGTGGTGGCCGCCGCGGCCGGGATGAGCGTGGCGGCGCTGGCCCGCTACCAGCATTTCGTCCCCGCTCTGGATGAGCAGAGCGCGGTCGCCCTGCTGCGCGGCCGCACCGATGAACGGGCAGGTTGAGTACGGCAGCGCCACCCGCCTGGCCTCCGCGCACCACCCGAGCACGAGCAGCCCGCCCCCGACCACCCGCCAAACAGGCGTTGCAGGTCCCCGACGCCGTCGTCGACCACTACGCCCGCCTGCTGGACGCCTCCGGCATCATGACGTTGATCAACGCCGAGCTCGGGCGCCGACCGGGCCCGGCCGGGCTGCCGATCCGCGCGGTGCTGATCTGCCTGCTGGTCTCCATCCACTACACCGGCAAGGCCACCCTGTCCGAAGCCTGGCGACTGGCTGCCTTCTCCCTGACGGCGACCGCGCGTGACCATCTCGAGCTTGAGGCCGACCCGGTCGACGCCGACGACCCGCATGCCTGTCTGGCCAGCTCCCGGCGCTTCTATCGAGCATTTGACCGGCTCACCAGCCTGCTCGACCCAGCCCGGCACGACCGCCGCGCCCGCCTCCCCCAGCCAGATGCCGACCAACTGGCCACCACCTGGGAGGACACCGATCCCGAGCACACACGGCTGCGGGACCTGCTGCAAAACATCGTCACCGCGCTCGTGCTCACCCCGGTCAAGTGGGCCAAAGGCCGCGGCTACCTGGCCGGCTTCCAAGGCGACGTCGGGATCGACACCACCGCAGTGCCCGTCTTCGCACGACCGCCACGCGTCCGCCGCTCTACCGGTGAATTGGTGGCTTCCACCGAGATCACCGCAGGCTGGCACCATTCGGCCGGAAAGACCGAGCCGGAGTTCGGCTACAGCGCCACGCTCACCGTCGCCGCCCGCACCACCACCGCCGTCGCGACCGCCGCCGTCACCGCCACGTTCCCCCAGCTCGCGCTCGGCCTGGTCCTCGACACCCCGCACAAACGCATCGGCCAGACCGCTCTGGCCACCCTGCACCCGTTGACCCGACTCGATCTGCCCGCACGCTTCGCCGTGGTCGACCGCGCCTACACCGATCAGCAGCCCGACCACTTCGCCCGCCCCGTCCGCGCTCTCGGCTACAAACTCGCCCTGGACTACAAACTCCTCAACCGAGGAGTGCAGGGCAGCGTCCACGGCACCCTGCTCGTCGACGGCACCCTGGCCTGCCCGTTGATGCCTGACCGCCTCGCCCACGCCACCACCGGCCTGGACGATGACGCCATCCGCGCCCCGTCCGAGGAGTTGGCCACGGCGATCGCCGCGCGCGAGCCGTACTTCCTGCAGCTCAAACAGAGCCCGAACGCCAGCGGTGCCGTCCGCCTCCAGTGCCCGGCCGCCGGCACCTCTCCATCGGTCAGCTGCGCGCGATTCGACCGTCTCCACCAGCGCGAACCCGGACGGCCAGCCGCTGTCGACCTGTCCGACGCCCGGCGACGAGCCGCTCACCCCTCGGCCAAACCTCGCGTCCTGACACCCTTCCCCGACCTTCCCGCCGATCAGCAGCCGAAGATCTGCCGCCAGCAGAGCATCACCCTGCACCCGGCCGACCTGGGTCACCTCGACAAGTTCCGCCAGGACCTGCCCTACCTCAGCCCGACATGGAAACGGACATATGGATCTGCGAGGGCGCAGACAGAGGGCTTGAACGGCCGTTTGAAGGGCTTCGCCCTGGATCTTGGTGAGCCAAAGAACCGACTTGCCCACGGACGCGTCGCCCAGTCCATCCTGGCCGCCTTGATCGTCACGGTCGCCAACGACGACTTCCTCGACCAGTGGCGCCACACCCACCAGCCCGAGCACATCGCAATCCAGCCGCCGGACATCACCGCAGATCTCCCTGATCAACGTCCCAGCGAGCCACCCACACCGAACGGGACATCCCCACCTCGGACTTAAGCCACAATCCGCCTCATCAAGACCCAGCACCCCGCCAGCCGAGGGCTTCGCCATGCCCACCGGCCAGTCCACCGCGTCCCGACAGCCGCGCGACAGCACCCGAGCCTTCCACCACGCTCGCTCCACAGGCCCCGAAACCACGCGAATGCGAATCGGGCACCCCTGAAACGACAAGATCCCGCCCGATCATCAAGATCAGACGGGATCCCGTCAACTTCAGTCCAGCCGTTTCAAGAACGGCTCTGGGTGGAGATGAGGGGATTCGAACCCCTGACCCCTTCGATGCGAACGAAGTGCGCTACCGGACTGCGCTACATCCCCAAGGACTCGACCAGATTAGCAAACTCCCAGGGGTCCTCGCGCCACCCTTTCAGTCCCCCACCGCCCGCCTGGGCGGTTCGGCGTACTGGTCGAAGAGAACGTCGACATGCATGGCGGCCAGGTCGATGACCTCGGCCTCCACCTCCGCCGCCGCCCGGCGCGGCTCGCGGGCCCGGCGTTGCCGCTCGGCGCGCGCCTGGAGGGCCCTCTGGCGGCGCTCCCGATCCACCTGTACGGCGATCCGCAGAAAAGCCATGTACCCCAGCATGACCACCACAGAGGGCGCTACGCCCCACCACGGGATCATCTCGACCGCCGCGGTGACCACCGAGGCCAGCACCAGCAACGCGGTGAAGAACAACAGCCTCCGGCGGCGCGCTACGATGATCGCTCTGCGCCGCAGCCGGAATTGCCGGACATCGACCTTCTCGACCTCGGAAGCGTCCTCGTCGCCGTCGGCGGCGTCGAGGTTGTCCAGGTCGGGCAGCGCGTGCTCGCCCGTGTAGTGCTCTTCGAGCTCGGCCAGCTCCTGGAGGTTCGTCTTGTCCCGCCGCAACCACATCGGAATCAGGACGCACAGCCACATCACGACGATGGCGACATAGAGGAAGGCGCTGCTCACGACCACCTCCGGACAGCACGAAAGCGCGTACGTGCTCGTCGCGCCTTCATTGTGCTCACGTCACGCACCGTAAGACCGTGTGTCACTGATTGACGAGCATTCGGTGCGGTGTGTCGCGAGATCGTCAAACCTCTTCGACTGGAGATCCGCCGTGAGCGGCCGACTCACGGGCGCGCCGCCACTGTACGAGCAGGCCGCCGGGGACGTCCTCGACGGTCAGCGCGTAGCAGATGTGGTCACGCCAGGCCCCGTCGATGTGGAGTTGGCGACGCCGAATGCCCTCTTCCCTGAACCCGAGCTTCTCCACCACCCTACGGCTGGCCTGGTTCTCAGGACGGATGTTCGCTTCTAGCCGATGCAATCCGGTGGTGAAAAAGCAATGATCGACGGCCAGGGCGAGTGCGGTGGGGATGATGGCCCGCCCGGCCAGCGCGCCGTCCACCCAGTAACCGACCTGGGCAGAACGGGCAGACCCCCACACGATGGCCCCCACGGTCAGCTGCCCCGCGAACCGGCCGTCGTAGGTGACCACCCACGGCAGCGCCAGCCCCTGTCTCGCCTCGCGGCGCAGGGTGCCGACCATGGAGATGTACGGCCCGAGGCCCGTTCTGAACAGCGGGGTCTCGGGGTTGCTCGGTTCCCAGGGACGCAGCCAGTCGGCGTTGCGCAACCTGGTCTCGCGCCAAACGCGTACGTCGCTCAGCCGCAGCGGCCGGAGGCCTACCGGGCCTTCGTTCAGGGTCGCCGGCCAGCCACGAAGTCGATCCACACCTCTCATCATCCCCCTATCGGGCTCGATGTCGCCACGGATCTCGATCGGCAGAACGAAACCCTGGTCAGCGAGGGTGATCGCCGCCCCTGATCTGCTCGACCGCGTGCCGCAGGACGGGAGCGAGCACGGCCACCCCATCCCGGACGCCACCGGACGAGCCGGGCAGATTCACGATCAGTGTGTCCCCCGCCTGACCGGCCAGCCCTCGGGACAGAACCGACGTAGGCACCTTGTCGCGATCAGCCAGGCGAATGGCCTCCGCTATACCAGGAATTTCCCTGGTGATCACGCGGGCGGTCATCTCCGGCGTCAGGTCGAGGGGTGTGAGCCCGGTGCCGCCGGTGGTGACGATCACGTCGTAACCCTGGGCGACGCCGTCCCGCAACGCCGCTTCGACCGCCTCGCCGTCGGGCACCACCAGGGGGCCCGAGACCTCGCAGCCGGCGTCGGACGCCAGCAGTTCCACCAGCAACGGCCCCGATTTATCGGCATAAATCCCAGCGGAGGCGCGGTTCGACACGGTCACCACAAGTGCCCGGATCACGTGGCTTCCCGGGTCCACAGGCCGGTCTTCCCGCCCACCTTCTCCTCCACCCGGATGTCGGTGATCACAGCGGCCGGATCGACCGCCTTCACCATGTCGACCAGCGCCAGCGCGGCCACGGAGACGGCGGTCAGCGCCTCCATCTCCACCCCGGTACGGTCGGCCGTCTTCGTCCGGCAGGTGATCGCCACCCCCCAGTCCTCGACGTCGAGCACGACCTTCACGCCGTGCAACGCGATCGGGTGGCAGAGCGGGACCAGGTCGGGCGTACGCTTCGCCCCCATGATCCCGGCGATCCGCGCCACCCCCAGCGCGTCGCCCTTGGGCACCTCGCCGGACCGCAGCAGCGCCACGACCTCGGCCGACAACAACACCCGTCCGGTCGCCGTCGCCGTACGGGCCGAGACGTCCTTGGCCGAGACGTCGACCATGCGCGCCGCGCCGGTCTCGTCGATGTGCGTGAGTTCGCTCACAGCCGGATCACCTCCACGCTCGACCCACCGGGGACCTCGGTCACGTCCTCGGGCACCACGATCAGCGCGTTCGCCGAGGCCAGGGCGGCGAGCTGGTGGGAGCCCTGTCCGTGGACCGGCGAGACCGTGCCGTCGGAGGCCAGCACGCCGCGCAGGTACGAGCGCCTGCCCGCGGGCGAGCGCAGCGACCCGGTGACGTAGGCGGTCACCGTGCGCGACGTGTCGGTCGGCAGGCCGCGCATCTTGTCGAGCGCGGGACGTACGAACAGCATGAACGACACGAAGGAGGACACCGGGTTGCCCGGCAGGGCGAAGATCGGCACCCGGTCGTCACCCAGCACGCCGAAGCCCTGGGGCATGCCGGGCTGCATCGCGACCTTCTCGAACCTGACCGTGCCGAGCGGCGCCAGCGCCTCCTTGACGGGCTCGTACGCCCCCATGGAGACCCCGCCGCTGGTGATGATCGCGTCGGCGCGCACCAGGTGGGTGTCGAGCTGGTCGAGCAGTACGGCGGGATCGTCGCCGACGGACCCCGCGCGGAACCCCTCGGCGCCGGCCTCGCGCACCGCGGCCGTCAGGGTGTAGCTGTTGGAGTCCCAGATCTGCCCGCGGGCCAGCGGCGCCCCAGGCTCGACCAGCTCGGCGCCGGTCGAGATGACGACGACGCGCGGCTGCGGACGCACCCAGACACGGCGCCGCCCCACACCGGCGATGATCCCGAGCTGGGCCGGCCCGATCACCGTGCCGGCCTTGAGCACCACCTCGCCCGCCTGGACGTCTTCACCCGCCCGGCGAATCGCGTTACCCACTGGCACGTCACGATTTATCTGGACGGAGACCGTGCCCCCGTCCGTCCACTCCACCGGGACGACGGAGTCCGCCCCGGCGGGCATGGGCGCCCCGGTCATGATCCGTACGGCATGCCCCGGGCCCACGGCCCGCAGCTCGTCGGAGCCGGCGGCCACGTCGTCGATCACCGGCAGGGTGCCCGGGACGTCCTCGGCCCTGACCGCGTAGCCGTCCATCGCGGAGTTGTCGAAGGGCGGCAGCGGCACCGGCGAGGACACGTCCTCGGCCAGCGTCGTGCCGAGCGCCCGCTCAAGCTCCAGCTCCAGGGGCGCGAGCGGACGCACAGTGGCCAGGATGTCGGCCAGATGCGCGTCAACCGATCTCATCGAGGAACTCCCGCAGCCATGGGACGAACTCCGGCGCGAGATCCTCACGATCCGCGGCGAACTTCACGACCGTCCGCAGATAGTCGAGCTTGTCGCCGGTGTCGTACCGCCGCCCGCGGAACAGCACGCCGTGGACCGGCCCGCCCTCCTCGGTACCGCGGCCGGCCAGCGTGCGCAGCGCGTCGGTGAGCTGGATCTCGTTGCCGCGCCCCGGCGGCGTGCTCTCCAGAACCTCGAAAACGGCGGGATCGAGCACGTATCGCCCGATGACTGCCCATGTGGACGGCGCCTCGTCCACCGGCGGCTTCTCCACCAGGTCGGTCACGCGCACGACGTCGTCCTCGACGGTGCCGGCGATGGTGGCGACGCCGTAGAGCGAGACCTGCTCCCTGGGCACCTCCATCAGCGCGACCACACTGCCCCCGAACGTGTCACGGACCTCGATCATGCGCTTGAGCAGGGCGTCGCGATAGTCGATCAGGTCGTCACCGAGCAGGCACGCGAACGGGTGGTCGCCGACGTGCTGCTTGGCGCACAGCACCGCGTGCCCCAGCCCCTTCGGCTCGCCCTGCCGCACGTAGTGCAGCGTGGCGAGCGAGGCGGGCTCGCGGACCTGGGACAACCGTTGCTCGTCGCCCTTGGCCTCCAGGGCCTCTTCCAGCTCGAACGCGCGGTCGAAGTGGTCTTCGATGGACCGCTTGTTCTTGCCGGTGACCATGAGGACGTCGAGGAGCCCGGCGGAGGCCGCCTCCTCGACGACATACTGGATCGCGGGCTTGTCGACGATGGGCAACATCTCCTTGGGTGTCGCCTTGGTCGCCGGGAGGAACCGGGTGCCCAGACCCGCGGCGGGCACGACGGCTTTCGTCACAGGGTCGAAGTCAGCCATGAGTAGACCCTAGTGGAGGTACCTGTGGACAAGCTGAACCTGCGTCGCCAACTACTCGCGGCGCGTACCGCTCTGTCCCCCGAACAACTGCGGGCAAACGCCACCAAGGTCCGCGAGACGCTGCTCGAACAGCCGTGGGTCCAGATGGCCGGTCTGGTGGCCTGCTACTGGTCGGCGGGGTCGGAGCCGGAGACGCACGGTCTCGTGTTCGCTCTCTGGAAACATGGCGCGACGGTGATCCTTCCGGTGCTCAAAGAGGACAATGATCTGGATTGGGCGGTCTATGACGGCCCGGACACACTCGCCCCTGGCCGCTTCGGCATCATGGAACCCGTCGACACCCGCCGCGGCGTCGACGCCGTCCGCACGGCCGCGCTGGTGATCGTGCCCGCCCTCGCGGTCGACCGGACCTCGGGGGTGCGCCTCGGACGCGGCGGCGGTTCGTACGACCGCGCGCTGGCCAGGGTGGGGCCGAACGTCCCCACGGTGGCCCTGCTGCACGGCGGGGAGCTGATCGACGGTGTGCCGGCCGAACCGCACGACCTCCGGGTCCGTTTTGCGATGACGCCCGAGGGACTCACTAGGCTTATGTGACCGAAGAGACGGGAGGGAGCCGGATGACGCTTGATGTCTGGCTCCTGATCGGTGCCGGGATCGTCATCGCGGCCATCGCGTCTGTACGTGTCGCGCATCGCAGCGGTCTGCCCAGTCTTCTCCTCTTCCTGGGGCTCGGTCTGATTCTGGGCGCTTCGGGGTTCGGCGCGAAGCTCGAAAGCCCGCAGGCCGTCCAGCAGATCGGCCTGACCGCGCTGCCGGTGATCCTGGCCGAGGGCGGTCTGACCACGACCTGGTCGCACATCCGCAAGTCGGTGCCGCTCGCCCTGATCCTGGCCACCGTGGGCGTGACGGTGAGCATCGTGGTCGTGGCACTGGCCGTCCAGGGGCTGCTCGGCATGGATCCGACCGCGGCACTGGTCCTGGGCGCCGTACTGGCCTCGACGGACGCGGCCGCCGTCTTCTCCGTACTGCGACGATTGCCGCTCCCGACCCGGTTGGCGGGCGTACTGGAGGCCGAGTCCGGTTTCAACGACGCGCCCACGGTCATCGCCGTCGTCCTGCTCAGCGGGGCCTCGCAACGGCCGGCGTCCGTGGGAACGTTCCTGCTCGAAACCGCGATCGAGCTGGTCATCGGCGCGGCCGTGGGCCTGGCGGTCGGCCCGGCGGGCGCGTACGCGCTGCGCCGCGTCGCGCTTCCCGCCTCGGGCCTCTACCGGTTCGCCGTGCTCGCCCTCACCTTCGTCTCGTACGGCGGCGCGGTGCTGCTCCACGGCTCGGGATTCCTGGCCGTCTACCTCACGGCCCTCATCCTCGGCAACTCGCGCCTGCCGCACCGGGCCGCGACCAGGGGGTTCGCGGAGGGCGCGGCCTGGCTGGCGCAGATCGGGCTCTTCGTCATGCTGGGCCTCCTGGCCACGCCCAAAGAGCTGCCGTCGGCCATCGTGCCGGGCGTGATCGCCGGGTCCGTGCTGGTGATGGTGGCCCGCCCGCTGTCGGTGCTGGCCAGCTCCACGGTGGCCCGGGTGTTGCGGCTGGACCGGGTGAGCTGGCGGGATCAGGCGTTCCTGTCGTGGGCCGGACTTCGCGGCGCGATCCCCATCGTGCTGGCGACCATCCCGTGGGCGTCCGGCGTGCAGGGGTCGAAGGAGATCTTCAACCAGGTCTTCGTGATCGTGATCGTCTTCACGCTGCTGCAGGGGCCGACGCTGCCGTACGCCGCCCGGGTGCTCGGGGTCGGCGCGCCAGGCGAGGCGCACGACCTGGAGGTGGAGTCCGCGCCCTTGGAGGAGCTCAAGGCGGACCTGTTGCAGGTCAAGGTGCCCGTCGGGTCGCTCCTGCACGGCGTGGAGATCTTCGAGCTCCGCCTGCCCGCCGGAGCGGCCGTCACGCTGGTGGTCCGCGACGGCAGATCGTTCGTCCCGGACAACAGCACCCGCGTCCGCGCCGACGACCAGCTGCTGCTGGTCACCACGGCTGCCTGCCGTGACCAGGTCGAACGCCGCCTGCGCGCCGTGAGCCGCAGCGGCAAGCTGGCCGGCTGGTACGGCGAGCGGGGGTTGGAATAGGTGTTTGGCCCAATCGGTTAGCATTAGCAGTCGCATCGCTCGAGTGCCAGAACGTGTAAGGAGGAGCGCGTGCCGACCTACCAGTACGCCTGCAACGACTGCGGTGAGCAGCTCGAAGTCGTGCAGAAGTTCACCGACGATGCGCTGACGGTGTGCCCCAACTGCCAGGGCAACCTGCGGAAGGTGTTCTCCGCCGTCGGCATCGTGTTCAAGGGTTCGGGCTTCTACCGCACGGACAACCGTTCGTCCTCGACCTCCGCCTCTTCGACCACCCCGTCGAAGCCGGCCGAGAGCAAGTCGAGCGAGAGCAAGTCGAGTGAGTCCTCGTCGTCGTCCACCCCGGCGCCGGCGCCCGCTGCGGCTTCCAACTAGGCACGTCACCCCGCCCGCACGGGCGGGGGCTTCACGGAGGCCGGTCGGCGTACGCGCCGAGCAGTTCCGGCGCGACGCGATCGACGAGCCGTTTCAGCTGTGGATCGGGACCCCAGTCGGCCACCAGCCTGCTCAGCCCCTCGCGTGAGCAGCGGACCAGCCCCAGGGCCGCCCGGTCCCCCTTTGGCGTGAGCCGCAGCCGCTCGCCGTCCTCAGAACGCTCCACCAGCCCCTCGTCCACCAGCCGGTCGACGTGGGGCTTTCCGCGTGCCCTGCTGACCTTGGCGCGCTCGGCCAGCTCACCGGCCCCGACCCAGCCCTTGCCGTTGAGCCTGGCGAGCACCCACACGCCTTGTGGCGGGATGCCGCTCAGCCCGGCCAGCGCGCCGAGCCGTTCGTAGTAGCCCTTGCGCAGGTCGGCGTCGGCGAGCCGCATGAGCCCGCGCTCGACCTCCGCCAGCGACGACCGTTCGGTGGCCGTGGCGCCCAGCCCCTCGCCCAGGTCGGATGCCTTGGTGGTCTCCCTGAGCCGCGTCTGCGGGATGAACCAGCTCAGCGCGAACGCCCCCAGCATCACCGGCGCCGACACCCGGAAGACGGTGGCGATCGCGTCGGCGTACACATGGAGGAACTGAGCGGTCAGCGCGGGCGGCAGCCGCCGGATGACGGTCGGGTCCCGCTGGACCTGGGCCGGGTCGAACCCCGGCGGCAGCCGGACCCTGGCGAGCACCTGGCGCAGGTCGTCGTTGAGCGTGCCGGTGAACACCGACCCCAGCGTGGCGACCCCGAACGCCCCTCCGATCGAACGGAAGAACGTCGCCCCGGACGTGGCCACACCCAGATCCTTGAAGTCGACGGCGTTCTGCACGACGACCACCAGCACCTGCATGGTCATCCCCAGCCCGATGCCGAGCACCAGCAGGCACGCGCCCATGGTGATCAGGCTGCTGTGCTCGGTGAGCCCGGACAGCAGGAACAGCCCGACCGTCGCCACGGCCGTGCCCACGATGGGCAGGAACCGGTACTTGCCGGTCTTGGAGATGATCAGCCCGCTGTTGACCGACATGGCGAGCATCCCGACCATCATCGGCAGCAGATGCACCCCGGACAACGTCGAGCTCACCCCGTGCACGACCTGCAAGAACAGCGGCAGGTACGTGAGCGCCCCGAACATCGCGAACCCCACCACGAACCCCACCGCGGACGACATCGCGAACGCCCGCACCCCGAACAGCTCCAGGGGCAGGACCGGCTCGGCGGCCCGCCGCTCGACCGCGATCCACGCCACGACCAGCCCGGCCGCGGCCAGCGCCAGGCCGACGATGACCGGGCTCGCCCAGGGATAGGTGGTGCCGCCCCAGGTCGCGATGAGCACCAGGCACGAGGTCGCGCTGCCCAGCAGCACCACCCCCGCGTAGTCGATGCGATGTCTGGTGCCGGTGTCGTCGCGCGGCAGCGCGGACGCGATCACGACCAGCGCGATCGCGCCCAGGGGCAGGTTGATGTAGAACACCCAGTGCCAGGACAGATGGTCGACGAACAGCCCGCCGAGCAGCGGCCCGACGATGCTGCTGACGGCGAAGACGGCGCCGAAGAAGCCCTGGTAGCGCCCACGTTCGCGGGCCGAGACCACGTCGCCCACGATCGCCTGGGTGAGCACCATCAGCCCGCCGCCGCCCAGCCCCTGGAGCGACCGGAAGCCGATCAGCTCCCCCATGTTCCGGCTCAGCCCGCACAGGGCCGATCCGAGGAGGAAGATGATGATCGCGGCGATGAAGAGCCTTTTGCGGCCGTACTGGTCGCCCAGTTTGCCCCACAGCGGCGTGGAGACGGTCGAGGCGAGCATGTAGCCGGTCACGACCCATGAGAGCTGCTCCAGCCCGCCAAGGTCGCTCACGATCGTCGGCAGGGCCGTGGAGACGATGGTCTGGTCGAGCGAGGCCAGCAGCAGACCGAGCATCAGCGCGATGATGATGAGGCCGAGCCCTTTCTGCCGCATGCAGCGATCCTACTCTTCGTACTGGTGTGCGTACGCTCCGCGTTCGGAGTTATCCACAGAACGGCGTTCGGCGTTCTCGTGGCCTCCGGCCGCCCGGCTAATCTCGGCGCCATGGTCACTCGCGCAGACATCGGCGTCCTCGGCGGTTCGGGCTTCTACTCCCTCCTCGACGACGCGGAGGAGATCCAGCTCTCCACCCCTTACGGGCCCCCCAGCGACGTCGTCACCGTCGGCCGCATCGGCTCGCGTTCGGTGGCGTTCATCCCCCGCCACGGCCGGGACCACCGCTTCCCGCCCCACCGCATCCCCTACCGCGCCAACCTGTGGGCGCTGCGCTCGCTCGGCGTGCGCCAGGTGCTCGCCCCGAGCGCCGTGGGTTCACTCAAGCTGGAGTACGGTCCGGGTGCCATCGTCGTGCCCGACCAGATCGTCGACCGCACCTCGGGCCGGCCGCAGACGTACTACGACGACTCGGGGGCCGTCCACGTCTCCTTCGCCGATCCCTACTGCCCGTCGGGCAGAGCCGCCGCCGTGGCCACGGCCCGCTCCACCGGCTGGGACGACGTGGTCGACGGCGGCACCCTGGTGGTCATCGAGGGCCCCCGCTTCTCCAGCCGGGCCGAGTCCCAGTGGTTCGCGGCCAACGGCTGGTCGATCGTGGGCATGACCGGCTACCCCGAGTCGGTGCTGGCCCGCGAGCTGGCCCTGTGTTACACCTCGCTCTCCCTGGTGACCGACCATGACGCCGGGGTCGAGGCCGGCCAGGGCGTGACCCACGACGAGGTGCTGGAGTTCTTCACCCGCAACGTCACCCGCATGCGCACACTGGTCGCCGAGACCGTCAAGGCCCTGCCCGCCGATCCCACGTGCCCCTGCGGCTCGGCCCTCGACGGCATCAAGCTGCCCTTCGAGCTGCCGTGAACAGGCAGCCCGCCTGGCTGCGCCCGCGGGCCCGGCGCCGCCGCCTGATCGCGGCGGCCCTGGCCGCGCTCGGCGTCCTGTCGGCTTTTGTCGCCATCCGTCCAGCGGCCGATCCTGAGGTCCTCGTGGCCGCCCGCGACCTCACCCCCGGCCCGCTGCGCCCGGGCGACCTGCGCCCGGTCCCGCTCGCCCATCCGCCCGACGGGGCCGTCCGCTCGTACGCGGCGGGCCGCTACCTCGCCGGCCCTATGCGGCGCGGCGAACCCCTGACGGACGCCCGCCTGCTCCACTCGTTGACCCTGCCGCCGGGCACGGTCGCCGCCCCGGTGCGCATCGCCGACCCCGACGCCGTCACCCTCATCTCCCCGGGTGCCACCATCGGCGTCCTGGCGGCCTGGGAGGGCGGCCAGCCGGCCCGGCTCATCGCCGACGACATCCGGGTGCTCACCGTCCCCCGGCCCGCCGACGACACGCGTACGAGCGGCGCGCTGGTGGTCCTGGCGGCCACCCCGGACCAGGCGGCGCAGCTGGCGGGCGCCCAGCTCTCGGGCCGCCTCTCCATCACCCTCAAGATTTAACGCTGAGTAATCATTCGGCTACGATTCTCGGCCATGAACGGATTCAAGAAGTTCCTCATGCAGGGGAACGTCCTCGACCTGGCCGTGGCCGTGGTCATCGGGGCGGCCTTCAACTCGATCGTGCAGTCGTTCGTCGCCGACATCCTGACCCCGCTGATCTCGGCCTTCGGCGGCCTGCCCGACTTCTCCTCGCTGAAGGTCACCGTAGGCAGGTCCCACTTCATGTACGGCAACTTCCTCAACGCGGTGATCTCGTTCCTGATGATCGCGGCGGTGGTGTACTTCCTGGTCGTCAAGCCGTACACGCATTTCAAGGACCGCGCCGCGGCCAAGGTCGAGGCGACGACCCGCGACTGCCCCGAATGCCTGTCGGAGATCCCGAAGGCCGCCTCCCGCTGCGCCTTCTGCAGCGCCGAGGTGGTGCCGGCCTAGAGCAGTGAGTCGATCTTCGGGTCGTACTCCCAGTGCCACGGTTCGAACGGGCTGCTGTAGGCCCAGGCGGGATGGAACCAGCCGTACCTCTTGGAGTTGTTCTCCATCCACACGAACTCGGCGGACCGGAACCTCTCCACCCCGCCGCACAGGTCGACAGCGAGCCCGAGGCCGTGGTTGCTGCGCCCCGGCACGGCCGCGAACCCCGGCCGCCGGTAGTAGACGGACTGCTGCTCGGCCAGGCTCCGGTAGGCGTCCGTCACGCACATCGCCTTGCCGAACCGCTTCCGGTAGGCCTCGTTGAGGCTGACGAAGGCGATCGTGGCATCCGCCCGCAGACTGAACCCCTTCTGCTGGAGCGGGCAGAGCATGCTCTTGGGGATGAGCCCGTTGGGGTAGCTGTTGGCCGTGGCGGCTTGGAGCGGATTGCAGCCCAGCGCCGCCCGTCCGACCTTGTCGATCTTGATGCCGAGCTTCACCAGCGCCGCGGTGAGCGACTTGACGATCTTGTCCGAACGCTGCCTGAGCGTGTCGATCTCGGCGGCCATCTGGGCCTCGGCCAGCAGGTTGCCCGCCCGCAACTCCTGCGACTCGGCGGCCAGCCGTTCGGCCTCCTTGTAGAGGGTGCTGGTCTGCTGCACGGCCTGCTGCCGTACCGCGACCATCTGGGTCGCGTCGCTGAGCGCCCGCAGCGTGCCGACCCCCGCGTCACCCGACAGGAACGGCACCACGCCGTCCGCCCCGACGGGCTGCTCGTAGAGCAGCTCGGCGAGCTCCGAGACCGGCTGCCGGATCACCGCGAGCCGCCGCTCCAGATCCTGCAGCCCGGTCAGCTTGGCCTTGAGTTCCTTCTCGGAGGCCGCGATCGTGGCACGCCGCTTCTCCAGGGCCTTGGTGGCGTCCTCAAGCTCCTTGGCCGATCGCTCGGCCTCCTTGCGCAGCTCCGACAGGTTCGTCGGATCCCGCCGTTCCACCTGGGTTCGCGTCTGCTGAGTTCCCGCGTGCGCCTGCGCCGCTGATGGCACGAAGAGGGAAGCCATCGCCATGACGACCGCGATCAGACCCGCTGATCGAGGGGATGGCACGTTCGACTCCTCCGTTTGCACACTCGTTACCCGGGTCAGGCACGCACGTTACTACAGCCCCCAGAGTGTCCGGACCGAACTCCGAAGAGCTGCTATGAGACAAAAAGCGCACTATGTACGGCTCCCCCCTCACCACCAGCCACGTCCCTCTCCCCTCCGCCTCCGAACGGCCCCGCACCTTCGCAGCTCCGCCCCGCCTCGGGCCTGTTCCGCAGGGCCGTGGGACCTGCGGCGGAGCGGATCGAGGCGCCGTCCGAACCTTCACCGGCGGCTTCGACGTACACGTCCCTGTCGGCACACCAACGGCCATCCCACCGGCTTCTCAACCGATCTGGTGACCTGAAGCTCCATCGATCCGGCCGGCCCCGACGCGCTTCCCTCTACCGCTTTGTGCGGCATCCTGCTGCCTTTCTTACGAGGCATTGCGCCCCCACAGGTGCGGCCCCATCTATGCCCGTACACGGATGCCGCGGGCCGGATCTCCCACGGCAGAGGTGCCTCTCTACCGTTGACGCTTGCTCAGGGTCACCATCGGCAGCGCCCCGGTCATTTGGTCCTCGACCGTCCAGACGACACCGATGTCGGGACATGTCTCCGCTTCCCGGCCGGACCTACCGTCGCCTGCAGCACCCCACGTTCGCCCCCACGGCGATCTCTACCGTTCCAGAACGCCCCAAGCACCTCCGCACGGGCCCTACATCTCCATTCAGACCATCTCGCCTGCCGGCCAGAGCCTTACTGACCTCGACGGAGGAACTGCCTGAAGCACGGAGAATCCCGCTGTCCCGCGACAAGGACGCCAAGTCGCATCCCACCGCCCAGCCCTCCCCACAGAGGAGAGGCACTGCCGCTGCCGGCCCCGCACCGCCGCCACCGGCCTCACAACCGGGGCAACCAGCCATCGCCCGTCTCCCGAACCACTTCCTCGCGTTCCCGGCACAGGTCCCACAACCAGGTGTCCTCCCACTCACCCGCACACCCGGCCGAGGGCGGCGGAGGCTGCGCAGGCGTGTACAGCTCATCCTCAGCCACAGGAACCGGATCAGGCTCAGGCTCGGGCACCTCCGGCCGCACCTCCGAAGCCTCCGACGTGTTGGAGACCGTCCTCACACGCGCCGGAACCACCCCTTCGTACCGCCGATCAGGATGCGCGGGCGCAGGCAGCAGAACCGGCTCGAACGCCAGCCACACCGCCCTCCTCCCCTCCATCCCCACCGGCGCCCCAACCGCCTCGAACCCCCGCATCTCCCCCGCCAGCAGTCCGCCGGCCAGAATCGCAGGAGCCAGCAACGCCCCGAACAACACGACGGGCCGCCTACGAGCTTGAGTGGATCGCCTCCTGGTCACAGGCAGACGCTATCCATGCACGAAGCGCAAGAATCTGACCGCTTGTCATGCCTTTACCGCAGCTCAGAGCACCCATAACCAACCTCACCAAACTCACCCCGGCCCGGAGGTCCACGCACTGTCCAACTTTCGCTAGGCTTACGAGAGTCCGCCTCCGTAGCTCAGGGGATAGAGCACCGCTCTCCTAAAGCGGGTGCCGCAGGTTCGAATCCTGCCGGGGGCACTCCTCTAGATCGGCATTTCAGGCCCCTGACCTGCGGCTTCTCAGCCGCAGGTCTTTTATTTGGCGCCCTTGATAGGCAACCGACGGCGCCAGCATGCAGCCGGACGACCATGATCAGGGGATATGCACGGGATGATCTTGCGAGCGTTTCCACAGCTCAGGCCCCAGATCCCCGCCATCCCGGCCTCCGGCAACCACTACGGCCGCACCAAATATTGGACGACCACCACGAGGAATCGTGCCAAATACGTACGCAAACCCCCACCGGAGGTGCCGTTCATCGCCGCGCTACCGCCACCATGCCGGCCAGTTCCCCACCCTCGACACGCCACCCATCCACGAAAGTTCGCGCAGCCTCTCCTCCCCCGCCGCGCCCGCCCGCATACAACCCGCCCTTCCGCGCGAGGCAGGATTTGCGCCACCATGATCACACCGACCGACAAAGGAGGCTGCTTGGTCGTTTTCGCCTGTACGGCATGCGGCGCCGTGCTGACCGCGAAGGTAGCGAGGGTGGCGCTCCCCGACCACTCCGGCCAGACGTACGGCCATGGCCTACTCCCCCATCTGCTGGAGCCAGGAACCTACGCCGTGGACCCCGGAGACGGCCGACCCTGGCAACCATGGGAACCAGAGCCGGAAGAACACGGTGTCCGACAACTGATGTACCGCATCACGGGGCCCCCGAACAGGATCGGCATCACGCCGGGCGACGTCCGCGGAACCGTCTTCATCCCCGAACGGCTCGGGGGCTGCTGTTGCGGCTGGGACGGCCAGTACGGCCCCAACCTCGCCTGCGCGGAGTGCGGCTGTCCGGTGGCGACGCGCGTCGACGACTGCGGATTCTGGCAGGTGGTGTGGCTGGAACCGGACGCCGTACGCCCCGTCGCCGTCGCCGGCCCCGTCCAGCAGGTCATGGACTGGGACGAACTGCCCAGCACGCCATCCGCCGACCCGCGTGATTGCTGGAGTGCCCCATGGGAGGCCGCGATCGCGGTGGCACTGGCACACCTGCTGATGGCCTCAGGCGGTGAGCGCGTGGCCGTCCCGAACGGGCCAGTCGCGGAGGCGTTCCGGCGGACGATCGACAGCCTGCTCCCACCAGGGCCACCGAAACGACACCTTGCCCTCGCCGGCCCCGGCCTGCCCACCGCCGGCACCGAGATCGCCCTGGTGCCCCGGCATCCGCAGACCGGCGAGGCATGGCCGTGCGAGGCGGGTGCGGTGGTGCCGCTGGCCGCGAACGTGTGGACATACCTGGCCTTCCACGACGGCCGGCGGCTCGTGCCGGCGGCGCGCTCCATACCCGCCGACGTCCGCCGTGACGATTCACCCCCGCCGCTGCCGCACAGTCTCTTCCGCCCCGATGGACAGGTGTTCCTCCGCACGCTGGAGCGACTGGCGCCGATTCGGCAACCGTGGCTGCGCCGCATCTATGACCAGGTCAAAGAACGTCCGTACATGGACCCGTTCTGATACCCGCCAGGTCTAGCTCATCCCATCTGCATTTCGGTCCAACAGTGCCTGGGAAATCCCTCACAACGGTTTTCGAGGGGGATTCTCCAGGCTACATCAGCAGCAATGGGCCAACGTAAACAAGGTCGCGGTTTCGGACCTTCCACACCCAAGTATCAGAGGGATAGTCGCTGAACACCTCCAGGCCGAATCCGTTGGAGAGCTGCAACCGGCCTGGATGATGCGCCCTGGGAATTGATGGAGTCTCTGGCATGTCTGCCGGCACGCCTCAAGAAGCCCTCGATTGCGCCTGCGATCTCCACCTCAGTCACTGACCCCGAAGGACTCAGGGGCAGGACCACTTAGCGAGGTGCTGCGAGGACGTCCCGGAGTACATCCTCCAGCGTGACGCGGGCCAGCTCGCGCCGGAGGGTCTCCTCGATGCCGTCGTAGACGCGCTGCATCGCCGGCTGGATGCCGTAACCCACCACGCATCCCGGGTCCGGGGCAGCGCGGTGCAGCGCGAACAGCGGGCCGGGTTCCACCGCCTCGTACACATCGAGCAGCGTGATCGACTCCAGGTCGCGCGCCAGCGACCAGCCCGCACCCACCCCGCGCCTGGACTCCACGAGCCCCGCCCTGCGCAGGTCGCCGAGCAGCCGCCTAATCACCACGGGATTGGTGCTCGCGCTGGTCGCGATCTGCTCGGAGGTGGCGACCTCATGGCCCTGGCGCTGGTAGAGGCCGATCCAGGCCAGCGCGTGGGCGGCGATGGTCAACCTGCTGTTGGCGCTCATGAACTCGTTCCTCTCGATCGCAACTCCCGATGTTACGACAGTCCTAGTCGTAATAGCTAAGGTTGCGACATGTTGTCGTAACCACTACTGTTACACCAACCCGAAGATGGTCAACCAGTGAGGTGAGAAGAATGAACAAGCCGCTGACGGGCAAGGTCGCTTTGGTCACTGGAGGGTCCCGCGGGCTGGGAGCCGCGACCGTACGACTGCTTGCCGACCAGGGCGCCGACGTCGCGTTCACCTACGTCAGCTCCGACATGCATGCGCAGGACGTCGTCGACGAGGTGCGCGGCAAGAGAGCGAAGGTCGCGGCGTTCAAGTCCGACCAGGCGGACGTGAGCCAGGCTCCGGCGCTGATCGACGACGTGGTCGCGCACTTCGGTGGCCTGGACATCCTCGTCAACAACGCAGCCATCTCGGTGAGCGGGACGGTGGACGACCCAGATGCCGACACCGCCGCGCTGGACCGGATGCACGCCACCAACTACCTCGGGGTGATCGCCGTTATCCGGGCCGCCTCCCGAGTGCTGCGCGAGGGCGGCCGCGTCATCACGGTGAGTTCCGGGTTGGGCACTCGAGCCGGCGTACCGGGCGTGGCCGACTACGCGGCGACCAAGGCGGGGGTCGAGCGGTACACCATGGGCGTCGCCCGCGACCTCGGCTCCCGGGCCATCACCGCCAACGTCGTGGAAGCCGGGCTGATGGAGGGCGGCATGGAGACGCCGAACCCCGAGGCCCTCAAGGCCCTGCTCAGCTCGCTGTCCCTGCAGCGCATGGGACACCCCGACGAGATCGCCGCGGCGATCGCCTTCCTGGCGAGCCCCACTGCGTCGTACGTCACGGGCGCCGTGCTGGACGCCCACGGCGGCTACAACGCCTGAGCGGCAGCGCCGTCAGCGCACCCCATACTGGAACATAAGGGGGTGTATCCGGATGCATCCCGGGTTTCCGCTGGTCACAGTGTTCTGCCGGTGGTAGTCGTGGCTGCGCCGCTCGGAGTGCCAGGCACCATCGGCAGCACCGGCGAGGACTGCCCGATCGCCTGGATGTGCGGCCTCTCATCGGCGGAGAAGACCACCGCATGCTCGGAGCAGGTACAGGCCGACCACGTCGCGGATCTTGTCGATCAGCAGCGGATCGGTGGAGATCTTGAACTCCTCCACCCGGGCGTCCAACTCCCGCCGCGACCAGTGGGTGGCACCTTCGGACACCTCTTCCAGCGTGCGGACCACAACCTCCTCCACTTGCGCGTCGGTGAGCGTGCGCGGCGCGCCATGTCGTGCTGTGGGTGAAGTAGCACACCGATCATGGTCGGAGCACCCGCATCTGATGAGCGGGAACGCCTTGCGAAGGTCCTACGCGGATGCACCTTGACCAGGCCAAACAGTAGCCAGGCGATGGGTGACAGGAAGTCGTTGCTCAGGAACTGGCGCACTTCAACCGACCGGCCACATATCGCTCATTGATAGACATATTCGACCCCGTTCGACTCGAGCTCTCCTAAAGCGGGTGCCGCAGGTTCGAATCCTGCCGGGGGCACTCACCTAGATCGGCATTTCCGGCCCCTGACCTGCGGCTTTACAGCCGCAGGTCTTTTGTTTTTGTGACCTTGATAGGCAGCAGACGGCGCCCGCGTGCAGCCATAAGACCATGATCAGGGGACATACGAGGGATGATCTTGATCGCGTTTCCCCAGCTCAGGCCCTAATTCCCCGCCCATCCCGGCCTCCGGTACCCGGTACGACCGCCCGGACATTGGACGAACGCCACGGGTGATCGTGCCAAATACGTGCGTTCCCCACTGCGTCACTCCACCGGGGTGACCACCAACGCCCCTTCATCACCGGAGGGACTTCACCGCGATCTCGACGCCGGCCTGGCAGGTCTGGTTCTCCCTTCACTTCCGGCTCAGCCGAGGGGCACGTCAACCGCGTCATTCATCTGGAAGCCAATGACAGGCGGGGCCATGCGGCCCGTCGGTAGATATCGGCTGGCTGGTTCCGTGATGAACCTGGACAATCGCCTATCGTGATGGGGATCTCCGGCTTCGAGCCGACCTTTCTCGTCGGGCTTGAAGCTGTCCGCGAGGAACACGGACCGGGCCTGGCCGCGCTTGGTGGCCGGCGGCTGACGGGGTTCGCGCTCGTGCGTTTTGTCGAGGACTGGGACTGGTTCGCTGACTGCCCCGTCGTCTTGCACTTCGACGGCATCCAGGCAGAAATCTGCCACTGGAAGTTCGATGAGCTGTCGATCGGCTGGGACACCATCGACACGACGGCCGCAATCAGCGGCTGGGAGTACAAAGAGCAGACGCCGACGTGGTCCGACGCCGACGAGCGCCTTGAGCCGTTCGTCGGCCAAGAACTCCGCGAGGTTGCCCTGCTTGAGCGGCGGCCATCATCACGCCATGACCTGGCGGACGGCACCCTCGCCGTGGAGTTCGTCTTCGATACCGGTCGTTTCCACATCGCCAACGCTCTGGATGAGAACAGCATCGAGGTCAGCGAAGCCCATCCGGATTTCGTGCGACACCGGCTGGGTCGGTGCACGCAGCCGAACTAGTACTCGAGCTCTCTCTGAGCGTAGACGGCGATCTCTTCGTCGGTGACTCGTGCCGCGTGTTCCAGCAGCGAGCGATCCATAAAGTGCACCCGCTTGGCAGCGGCCGCGGCGAAAGCCACGAACCGATCCTCGTTGCCGAGCCTGGCCAGGATGTCGCCGGTCGAAAGAGCCCCACCGCTGCCCGGCCAGCCACATGGTCGGCGCCCGGAACCTGTCCTGTCAGAGCCGCCGCGCCGGCCTCCAGCTCAGAAGGATCGGCCGCAGCGCGAAAGTGCAGCGCCTGTGCGCGTACGGCCGGGGACGCGTCGGCCACCTTGCCGATTGCTCGCGCGACAGCGGCGCCGTCTTCAACGGTGGCCCAGGCGGTCAGCGAGTCGACGTCCAGAACCGCACGTCGTCCACCGGGTGGTCGAGCAGTACGACGACGAGGTCCCGCAGCGCGATCCCGGCCCTGCCCTGCTCGGCGAGCAGGGCAGGCGCCTGCCCGCACCGCGTCCGGGTTCGCGCTGGTCAGGAGCCGGGCAAGCTTCGCGACCGGATATCCCTTGCCCAGCTCCTGCAGCAGGTAGGACATGGCCTTGTCCCGCGCCCGGGAGCCCGTCCCGTCACCGATAACCTTCTCCATCAGCCTGTCACCGGGGAGCATGGGCTTGGAACGGCCTGGCGCGGGTCGAAAATGAGTGCCGTACGGCACCATCGGCCCTCTAACTTCACGAGGTATGGACATGCAGGAGCTTGTGAGCCGTACGGCGAGAAACGCCGTCCGGTATCACGTCACCGGTCTGGCGGTCGGCGCAATCCGCGAGTATTGGGAGAACGAAGGCTTCGCCGCTGTGCCCGATCTCCCTGCGCGGGACACGAGCGTTCGCCGCGGCACCTTCGACTCCTACGCCGCAGCGGTCGATTGGACCGATCATCGACATGTCGAACGAGCGCTACGGGTCTTCGAAGCCCTCTTGCGGCGCATCAACCGGGATAGTGGCGACGATTCGACTCTATCGTTCGACGAGGTCAGCGACGCCCTTGTCCGGGACGGGTACGAACTCGGTCCGGATCTGCGCATCCGTGCCCGCCACCTCGGCCACCTACAGCTGCATCTGAAGGACCTGTCAGACCCTTCAGGCATTCAAGCCGAGCTCGAACGGATCCGCCGATCAGTCGCCGAACACCCGGACGACGCGATCGGTGCGGCCAAGCAGCTGATCGAGGCGACCGCCAAGATCGTTCTCAAGGAGCGCGGCGAGCCGTTGAGTGACCATGATGATCTCGCGGACCTGGTGAAGCGGTCTCAGCAATCACTCCTGCTCCATCCGCGGCAGTCCCCGCCCTTGAGTGGCCCCGACGCCGCGGGTGCGGTAAAGAGGGTCCTGGGTGGACTGTCCTCCATCGCCCTCGGTGTCACCGAACTGCGGAACCAATACGGCGCCGGGCATGGCAGGCTGAGCGCACCTACGGGGCTCTCCCCCCGCCATGCTCGCCTGGCTGTCAACGCGGCGAGCACGTGGTGCGAGGTGATGCTGGAGACACTCGCGGACCCCTCCGCGCCATGGCGCAGCGCCTCAGCCTGACCATCTCGTGGCCGAGACGTGCTCGTCCTTCGCCATGCTCAGCCTGAGCCGGCAGGGCATGCCTCGTAAAACGCCCGGGTAACCTCAGAATCCGCGCCTGCGAGCGTTACGAGGTGCGGCGATCGATCAGATCCGCCAGCGCCATCAGGTCCACGGTCCGGAACGGACACCGACCCGCGGCCATGACCCGAAACGGGTCATCAGCCACCACGTCCGTCCACGCAGCAGGAATAGGCCGCCGCCGCCCCTGCTCGTCGAGATAGAACACCACGTCGCCGCTCCAGCACCGTGACCTGGGTACGAACTGCAGCGCTTGCCCGGCCAGCGGATGGAATGGATGGGTGACCCTCACCAAACCATCTTCAGAGTCGTGAACCTGAGGAGTTGACGACTCGGCATAACGCGACGGCCGAATCGTTCTTCTCCGCGCTCAAGAACGAATGCCTGCACCGCTTCGACTTCACCACCCGCACCAAGCCACGACGGCAGGCCATCCGCTACATCGAAGGCTTCTACAACCCCCGGCGCCTTCACACGCCCGCGATCTCTACGGCCGACGTAGACGTCGATCGTCACATCACCATGCCGAACGTGACGATCCTCTCAAAAGCACCGATGCCTACAAAAAGGCTGAATTTCGAAGATGCCCTAGGGAAAAACATGCAGCCGAGAGATGATAAGATGTGCGACGAATCGGCCTGTACTATCCCTACATCCATTTCCGAGACGACAAGTGGCTCAAGGCAGCAGCGCTGTACTGGCCTGCCATGGCACGCGTGGTGCCCGCCGGGTATCAGCCGAAGGACTCAGCCGTAGCGCGAGCACTGGCAGACGAGCTTGCCTTCATCACTGACGTGAATCCAGGTACAGCAGCATCCACTGTATCCCCGACCTTCGCTTCTGTGGTAGCGCAGCACGCCTCCCAACTGCAGCACCTACATCCCCTCAGCGCCCGCCACCTCTCCGCGCTTGGGCTAGGGACTCACGACCTCGTGACGTGGCACCGTACCGGGCCGCTCGACGCAGTCGAGGTTGATACCGAGGGTTCTCTGCTACCAACGGGCATCATCACAGGCGAGATGGATCACACGCTCCAGGAGTCACTGTTTGAAGCGGGTCTGGCCTATTCAGGAACACGAATACAGGGTGGTTCAGAACGTTGGGTTGTGGTACACCCTCAACTGGCATGGGTTTACAAGTGTGCCCTGACCAAAGAGGTTGCGCGGCAGAGTCTCTTGCAACCCACCACCGACCAGGTCGCAACGCAATCCGCAGATCAGGAATGGACAGCCGAGCAGATACTTGAAGCCCTCCTTCCGCCTGTCCGGAAGCAGGGCGCGTCTCAGCACGCTCCGGAGCTAAGCCACAAAGTTGCCTCTCTGGCGCTTCATGTCGCCCTGCCGTCCAATCTTGATGACATCCCCGCCAAGAAGATCATCCGACTTCGGAAGAAGTACGGGGCCGACTTCGATGCGTTCGGCGCTCAAGTAACTGCCACAGTCACCGATTTGGCCGATACTCTCGCAGATGTCGAAAACCTCAAAGTTCTCGATACCTATATCCAGCAAGAAGTCGAGCGACGTTTCAAGCGACCTCTGGATGATCTTCGGAAGGCTATGAGAAGTGAACGAATCGACTCGGTTTTCGGAGTACTGAATGTCAAGTTCGAGGCTCCATCTCTTATCGCTCTCGCCGCAACAAGTGGAGGCATCGCTGCGGAGAATTTTGCCCTTACAGGTGTTGGCATGGCCTTTGGACTCCTTGGTGCCGCGCGGGCTTCAAGAAAGGCCCGAGCCGAGAAGCAAGTACCCTTGTCCGCAAGCTATCTGCTACACATCGGCAAGCTGAAGCCGAGGTCGTTGCTTCGCAAGGTCGCTCAGGAGTCTACGAATCCAGCAAGGCGGCAGTGACGTAACCATGTGTGAACGTGGGCGGCTTGCGGAGCCTTACGCGAGAGCCCTTCTACACCACACTGCGGAACAGGATCAAATTTTGTCGCAATTTGCGATATCAGCCATCGTAGGATGGCGTAGTTGCTCTTGCGCCAGGGGACAGGACATTGCGGGATGATTTTCCCTTACCCGCACTCCATGCATGCTAATTGCGCAGGCCAACTTGCTTGATCAGACGGAGTGACCTCCAGTCTCCTATGGACAGCGGCAATGACACCGGGCTCCTCACCCGACACCCACTTCTAAAGAGCGGGGCCGCCTTGCAAGGCTCCCGCCCGGAATTATCGCTTTCACCAGCGTAAACACCCGTCCAGCGATGGACAGCGAGGAGGTCCTTGCTGAGGAGCCGAGGCAGGCCGAGCAACATTCACATATGACCCGTCACCGGAGAAACCGGACGCCGTTCGACTCGAGCTCTCCTAAAGCGGGCGCCGCAGGTTCGAATCCTGCCGGGGACACCCACCTAGATCGGCATTTCAGGCCCCTGACCTGCGGTTTCATAGCCGCAGGTCTCTTATTTTTCGCCCTTGATAGGCAACCGACGGTGCCAGCATGCAGCCGGACGACCATGATCAGGGGATATGCACGGGATGATCTTGATAGCGTTTCCCCAGCTCAGGCCCTACATCCTCGCCATCCCGGCCTCCGGCAACCACTACGGCCGCACCAAATATTGAACGACCGCCACGGGGAATCGTGCCAGCTACGTGCGCAAACCCCCACTGGAGGTGCCGTTCATCGTCGCGCTACCACCGCTATGCCAGCCAGTTCCCCACCCTCGAGACGCCACCCATCCACGAAGGTTCACCCTCCGCCGCCGCGCCCGCCCGTCTACAGCCCGCGCATCGATCCGACACAGGAAACTGCTTGGTCGTCTTCGCCGGTACAGCATGCGGCGCCGTGATGACCGCGAAGGTGACGCGGGTGGCACTCCTCGACCACTCCAGCCAGAAGTACGGCCGTGACCTGCTGCAGCCAGGAACATATGCCGTGGGCCCCAGGTAACGGCAACCCTGGCAACCTTGGCAACCCAAGCCGGAAAACACCGCGCCCGACTGCAGATCGCGCTAGAGATCGTCCGCCTGTCGAGACCTCCGATAGGCGTTCAGATGCAACTCGCAGCTGGACCAGCGTCGGCCGATGCTGTCGACCACGGTGTACTTGATGTCCTCGATACAAGGACCGCTGGGCCCGTTCCCTCCCCATGTGCACCGGTCTCGGCTGGCCCGACCCGGAGGGAAGTCATTCGGGTCCCAGGGCTTGATGTCCTCGATGTCCATGAGATGCCCTTTGCAGCTTGTGACAAGCGACTAAAGCCAACGCTGGCGCTCAGGCCCGACGCGAACTCTTCCCCCGTTACATGCCAATGCATCCATTCTTGCTCATGGAGCAGGAGATCTACGTCAGCCTGGACTGGCTAGAGATGAGACCCTTTAGCCCTTACCGACTCTAACCTCTGGATGGATTTCCTCACCAGACCTCCGCCCACACCCCAAACACGGCATGCGCGCCGGGCTCCCAGTTGAGAGCCCGTCCGACGAACCGTTCCACTACCAGCGCGGCGAGAGGCTGTGCGTCACCACAAGCGGACCAACCTGCGGGTGGCGCTGAGAGTCGCGTCATGGCGAACCTCCTAGACGCTCGACACCCTACTTTCACCCCATAACTTCCTTCTCGCGTGAACATGTCCATATAAATCCGCCAGGAGTGGAGCCAAGTTGCACATCTACATTGCCTGCGTACGGTGACCGGGTTACCTTCGAGCCGTTGACCTGTACGTTTTGACAGAATCGGCGAGGTGCGCTGTGGCACGAGGTTCTGGTTCGTCGAAGTCGTATCGGGATTGGGAAGCCGAACGCCGCAGACAGGAACGCGTTGCAGAGCAGGCGCGGCAGAAACGCGAACGAAAGCGCAAGGCCGAGGAGCAACGACGTCTCCACGCAGAAGTATCTGCTCGAGACGCCGAAGCCGCCGAACGTACACACCAGATCGAAGTGCGTGTGGAGATGCTGGAGACGCTGCTGCGCTCCTCGCTGGACCGCGACCCGGGCGTCCAGCTCACCTCCCTGCGTCAGCGCGCGGAGGTTCCTCCGCCGGACCTCGGTCCATACGCCGCGCCGCAGCCCGCCCCCGTGTGGGAGCCTCCGGCGCCTCCCGGGCGGTTGCAGCGTGTATTCGGTGGCGCCCAGCGGTACGAAAACGCCCTACGCCAGGCCGAAGCCGACTTTGCCCGGGCACAAGCCGAACACCAGCAACGCGAAACGCAGCGACAGCAGGAGGTGATCACTCGTAGGCGCGCCCACCAGCAGCGAGTGGAAGCGGCCGAGCGCGCCGCCGCCGAGAACAACGCTCGTATTGATGCCATGCAGGTCGGGCTTCGCTCTGGGGAACGGCACGCGGTCAGCAGCTACATGGAGCTTGTACTGCAGGCGTCCCCGTACCCTGAAGACTTTCCCACCGAACGCAGAGCCGGCTACGTACCCGAGTCCTCACTGCTCGCCGTCGAGTGGTACCTGCCTCCACCGGAGGTCATCCCCGAGCACAAGCTCTACAAGCACATCAAGAGTCGCAAGACCGTCGAACCCGCCGCTCGGTCCACCACCGAAACCCGGCAGCTCTATCAGCGCATGATCGCGCAGATAGCGCTCCGCACCCTGCGCGAGGTCTTCGACGCCGATCCCAACCAACTGATCACCACGATCGTGTTCAACGGCCTGGTCCGCACCATCGATTCGGTGACAGGCCAGCAGATCGAGCCCCATCTCATCACCCTGCGTGCCACCAGGGAGCAGTTCTCGGCCTTGATTCTGAACGAGCCCCGCCTCAAGCCTGTCGAGTGCGTACGCCGGCACTTCCACGCTGATGTCTCTCCACACCCTGACGAGTTGGAGCCGGTCAAGCCTGTCATGCCGTTCAGCATGGCTGACCCTCGCATCGTCGATCCCGTCGACATCATCTCCGATATCGACAAGCGTCCGAACCTGCTGGAGCTTACGCCGAAGGAGTTCGAGGCGTTCGTCCAGAACCTGTTCACCAAGATGGGCTTCGACACCAAGCTGTACCAAGCCAGCGGCGACGGCGGCGTCGATTGCGTAGCCTACGCTGCCCGCTCCGTGGCCAGCTCGAAGATCATTGTCCAAGCGAAGCTCTATACCAAGACCGTACAACCCACGCATGTGCGCGATCTGTACGGAACCATGCAGCATGAGGGCGCCACCAACGGCATCATGATCACGACTTCCGGATACGGACCTGACAGTTACAAGTTTGCCAGCGGTAAACCCCTTGAACTGATCGACAGCGCCGGATTGCTGGCCCTCTGTCACGAACACAACATTCCCGCCCGTATCCTGCCACGTGGAAAGCAACCGTGACATTTAAGGATATTCGCGATTTATCATCTCAACTGATCGGTGCGCTGGCAGCGAGAGCTATTTCGCCGGTCTGGCGCGCAAGACCGCCTCACTGGTTAAATCTCAGGTGGTGTTAATCGTGACGGCCGCCAGGAGCTTTCGTCCGCCCTGCCGCGAGAGCACGTATAGGGAAAGGAACCGGAGTGGCGAAAACGTTCGAGAGCGGCGACATTCCGCTGGCGGATCTACTCAACCAGGCACACCAAGGAATACTGCAACTGCCCGATTTCCAGCGTGGGTGGGTCTGGGACGACGACCACATCGTGAGTCTGTTGGCCTCGGTCTCTCGCTCGTTCCCTATCGGCGCCGTGATGACGCTGGAGACCGGAAACGCTGACGTGCGCTTCCAACCCCGGCGTCTCGAGGGTGTCCCGCGTTCCCCAACGGCGGACGAACCAAAGTATCTGCTGCTCGACGGGCAGCAGCGTACGACCTCGCTCTACCTGGCGCTCCGGTCCGGAGCACCGGTCCCGACCCGGGACACGCGGAAGAAGGATGTTGAGCGTTGGTACTTCGCCGACATCGATGCGTGCATCGACCCAGACGCCGACCGAAATGACGCAATCCTTTCCCTACCAGCAGACAAGCGACGGGTAAGTGCTCGCGGCGACGTCGTGCTTGACGCCTCCACGACCGAGATGCAGGTGAGAGCTGGCAAGGCGGGCCTCTTCCCACTCGACATCGTGCTCAACCCGGCTGCCATCACCGATTGGCAGGTCGCCTTCTTAATGGCGGGACCTCCAGAGGAGCAGGTGAAGATCTGGAAGCGTTTCCAGGAGGCTCTGATCCTGCCGTTCCTGCATTACAGCGTTCCGCGGATCGCACTTGATCAGAAGACAACTAAGGAGGCCGTCTGCCAGGTCTTCGAAAAGGTGAACACCGGCGGCGTCGAACTGACGGTCTTCGAGCTGTTGACGGCGACGTACGCCGCGGAGACCTTCCGGTTGCGTGAGGATTGGAAGAACCGGCAGGCGACCTGGGCGGACGAGCCGCTGCTGGCAAATCTGGACGCCACGACCTTCTTGCAGATCGTCACGCTGCTCTGGACCCGTGGCCGCTGGGAGGAGCGCACCCGGGACCGTGTCCGCAGTGACCGCATCCCGGCGGTGTCAGCCAAACGTCGCGACATGCTGTCACTGCCGCTGAGCGAGTACCGGCGCTGGGCCGATGCCGTCACCGAGGCCTTGCAGGGGGTGGTGCGTTTCCTGCAGCGTGAGCGCATCTTCCGTGCCCGTGACCTGCCGTACAGCACCCAACTCGTTCCCTTGACGGCGATTCTCACGTTGCTCGGCGAGGTCGCGTTCACGCCGGAGCCGATCTCGAAGTTGCGTCAGTGGTACTGGTGCGGGGTGTTCGGTGAGCTGTACGGCGGCACCACGGAAACCCGCTTCGGCAACGACGTACAGGATGTGCTCGCGTGGGTTCAGGACGACGGCGAGGAACCGCGCACGGTGCGCGAGTCGCAGTTCCAGGCTGAACGGCTGCTGGGGTTGAGCACCCGCAACAGTGCTGCTTACAAAGGTCTCTACGCGCTCGTGATGAAGCGGGGCGGTCGCGATTTCCGCACCGGCGAGACGATCGACGCGAAGGCATACGCAGCTGACTCGATCGACATCCGCCACATCTTCCCGCAGAAATGGTGCGCGGCGAACGGCATCGACAGCGCGTACGCCAACTGCATCGTCAACAAGACCGCCATCGACGGGCAGACCTGGGGATACATGGGCGCGAGCGCGCCGAGCAAGTACCTGGCCGCGATCGAATCCGGTGTGCCGGTAAGCCCGCAGGACCTGGACGCCATCTGCAACAGCCACGACATCGACCCGGTAGCGCTCCGTCAGGACGACTTCGGCGCCGTCTTCGACGCCCGCTTCGAACGGCTGATCCGTCAGATCGAGGATGCGACCGGTCGGCCGGTGAACCGGGGCGACGGCCAGGACAGCCCCTTCTCCGGGCATCGCGGCGCCGCCGCGCTGGCACGCGGTATCGAGGCACTGATCAAGGCCGGGGAGAGCAAGGTCGTCGAGTTCAAGTCGACCGGCCGTATGAGTCTGGACACCGGGCTGAAGGATCCGGCGATGGAGTGGGCGGTCATCAAGACGATCGCCGGCTTCATGAACGGTCACGGAGGGACGCTGCTCGTCGGCGTGCAAGACGATGGGTCGGTGCTGGGTCTGGAAGAGGAGCTGGCCGTCTTCTCCAAGAAGAACGTCGACGGCTGGGAGCTGTGGCTGACCGATCTGCTGATCAAGACATTCGGGAAGGCGGTGACGGCCAACGTGACCGTCGCGTTCGGCACCATCGACGAACGGACGGTTGCCCGCGTCAACGTCGCGCCGGCCTCAGCGCCGGTGTATACGACCCGGACGAAGACGGGGGCGAAGGGAGCGGTCTTCCTCGTCCGGCTCAACAATACGACGCATGAGCTCGACGGGCCCGAGGCCTCCAAGTATCAGCACGACCGGTGGTTCAAATAGCCGCGGCCGAAACCACGCGTTCGGAGGCGGCGCCGTATAGGCGGACGAGCGGTCCATCGCACCGTCCGGCGTTTAGAGCTGTCGCCTCCGATTGACATATTTCGCGCGTCAAGGCCTTCATCGGCTGCGGCAGTACTACTCTCGCGTAGATCCCCGCGTCTGAAGAGCGGGAACGCTTTACGAGGTTCCGGCCGCGAGTATCGCTCTGACTTGGGAAACACCTGTTGAGCGATGAACAAATGAGAGGTCTCTGTCGAGGTGTCAATGCACGTCGGGCAGCAACCGCATATCGCCTGACCTGAGGCTTCACCGCCGCGGGCCTTTGTTAACCACCCTCGGTAGGCAGCGGACAGTGCCCGTACGCAGCCGTACGACCATGACCAGGGGACATACAAGGGATGATCTCGGAGGCATTCCCCCAAGTCAACCCCTGATTCCAGGTCATCCACGCAGCGACAACCCGCTACGACCATCTCCGCCCGCGGGCGACGCAGCCGTCGATCGTGCCAAATACGTGCGTACAACCCGGAACGGCAACCGGTCATCGCCATTGAGGGCGTCGTCACTCTTCCGAGCTACCCCCTGGCCGCGGACCATCGCGATCTGGCAGCCACCATGCCAGCCCCTTCCCACTGGAGGGCCGGGGCTCAGCCAACCGGGCGATGCCGCCGGCAGGGCGGGCTCGTACACCAGTCCCGTGGACGCAACCCCCCAACCATGGTGTTCAGCCCACCTGAGTGTCCAGCTACGGAAATTGACAGTGGGGTTTCCCTCATTCCGGCGTTGGTTCACTATCTGATGGGTGGAGGCAATCCTCGTCGCGGGCATCTCGGCGTTCGCTGAGGTGATCTCAGCGAAACAGTTCGGGCAATTGGGGATTATCTGGACGCCGCAGATGGCTTTCCGGACCTTTCGGGAGGAGTCACCGAAGCCGGAAACAGACGTGGAGCCCCCGGTAGAAGAGCTCTCACCACAAGAACGCTCAAGGCCGAAAAGCTCCACGTGATTGCTCATCGTGCCACGCTCGACGTCTCCCGCGCACTCGTTCAGTACGTCGCACGACTCCTGCACGACGAACGCCGACGGCGTGGCACCCCACACGGAAGCCGAACCCTGACCTCCTTCCGGCAGGCAGTCATGGTGGTGCGCTGGTTCCGCGGCGAGCACGACATCCCCAAGCTCGGCCGCGACCACCGCGTCTCCCGGGCCACCGCCTACCGCTACATCCACGAAGGCACCGATGTCCTCGCAGCTCAAGCACCAGATCTGCATCAAGCCCTCGACCGCGCCCACGCCCACGCCCACGCCGAGAAACTGGCGTACGTGATCCTCGACGTCACCCTGATCGGCATCGATCGCTGTGCCGAGCAGACGATCAGCGTCAAGGGCGAATCCATCGACGCGTGGTACTCCGGCAAGGCCCGCCAGCACGCCGGCAACCTTCAAGCACTGTCGGCACCAGGTGGGCTGCCGTTGTGGATCGCCGAGGTCGAACCCGGCTCCGTCCACGACTTGACCGTCGCCCGCGCACGGGTACTGGGCGCGTTGTACGCCGCGGCCGCACGCGGCCTGCCTACCCTCGCCGACAGCGGCTACGACGGCGCCGGAATCGGCATTCACACACCGATCAGGCAGCCTGGCAGCCTGAAGGCAACCAAGTACTCAGCCCGGACAACCGCACCTACAACCGCCTTCTACGCGCCCTGCGCTGTCTCGGCGAACGCGGCTTCGCCCTGCTCAAAGGCCGCTGGCGGACCCTCCAGCACGTCACCGTCAGTCCCAGCCGAATCGGCGACATCGCCCGCGCGGCACTTGTCCTCACCCATTGCGAGCACGACTACCTGCTCGCAATTCCTTGAGATCACCTCAGTTGCGCGTCCAGCTGCACGTTCAGGCTGTCCCAGCACCACGCACGTCCTGTGGCGTCCAAAATGGATCAGGATTTACCAAGGTAGTACCGTGAGTCATCGAGGCCACTCCGAGGGGTACAGGATCTGCTACAAAGCGATAGCACCGTTTAGGAAGTCATCAAAGATCCGAGATCGCAGGTTGTGAAGGGTCTCGTTTTCGACCTGGGAGATTCGTACCCGCGCATGAAGGAGATCAGCAAGCCGAGCGAACTGCATACGCACTTCATGGGGAGGCCACCGGACCTTTGTGGATGCGAATGCGCGCAGACTGAGTTCACGTCCAGCGGAGCCCTGCGCATTGGCCACTAGTTCAGTGCTTCGACAGCGGATCTCATGTAGCAACCAGCAGGAGTCAGCAGCCGAATTTGGCCTCAGGACCAGAACTCCACGACCGGCAGCAACGGGCACCTCAGTTCGCACGACTCGAACTCCGTCATCCCTAGAAGCGACCAAGAGCGAGCCAGGGTCACACAAGGCGACGCCATCTCCCGCGGCGACCGACCGCTCGGTCCAGTACAGGTGCGGTAGGTCGCTCTGCAGGACGTCCGCGGGCGCCGCGAAGGCAACGACGTTCTCGTTCCTAGTTTCGTTCTTGGCCGGTCGGGTACCCAGCGCGGTCCCAGCTTGTAGTTCAACTAGCGCACCGATGGGTTGTTCGGGCCATTCTTTGCTATCTTGTGCTCTCAAAGCGAATCGCGCGTCGCTTAGCTCTGTCGCACAATCGGCGATGCGTACATTCGTCGCGCTTTTCTCATCTAGGACCTTCATGATTCGCAGGAAAGCACTTCTCGGGCCAACAGGGGGCATCGGAACGGGCAGATTGCGCAGCGCCGCCAGGCTGAGTGTGCGGTGCAGTGTCGAACCGGTGGCCTGCCGCTCACACCATCGGCGTATTTCCAGCGACCCCAACCAAAGGCTCAGCCACGCTCTTTCCTCTGGGTCTGTCGCGCGGATGATCCCCACGGTCCTGGAGGTGTTCCAGTGGTGAAATTCGTCAGTGACGACCGCAACATCACCCACTCTACCCACCAGAATCATGACAATATCGCCATCCTGCACCTGACTACGAAGGTTAGCCTCGTGTACCTGATGAGCGATCCGCCTCGGATGACCACTGTCCACGCGCCCGTCACGGATATCGGCAGCGCGGATCATGCCTACTCCGTTGCCGACATGATCTCCAGGGCGCGTGATGCCGTAGCCGATCATTTGTACCGATTGGAGTTCGTCCAGCCGTTGCACGACCCAGCCCTTGGCAAGCCGTTGCAGACGCTCCGGCAGATCGTCCAGCATCACAATCTATCCAGAAGATCGCGCAACTCGCCTTCGAGGCGGTGGGCTTTGCTGAACAGTTTGTACAACTCATCGGTCAAGTGAGTTACGAGCTCCACCCTATCGATTTGCGCCACCTCGGCTGCGACCCTCCCCATATAGTGCGACGGCAGCACGTCGTAACCCTGATCCACAATGTCTTTGGTGGAGACTGACCGACACCAGCCGGGTACGTCCTCATACGGAACTGTTCCTTGTACGCCCCGCCACGCTGCGAAAGTCTCGGTGATACGTCCCCGCACCTCATCCGGTATGGTCCGGCGGCCTCGCCCCAAGGGCAAGGCGGTGTCACGTGCGTCGATCAGCAAATACTGTCTCGATCGATCGTTGTTGCCCCAGCGCCCGTGAGACTTCTTGCTCTTGCTGAAGAGCCACAGACTCACGGGGTTGCGCACATGCGGAATGAGCCCAGCTGGCAACTCAACCACACAGCTAAGAACGTCACTCTCTACCAGCCCAGCACGTATGTGACGTTCGGCCGATTTCGCTCCAAAAGCAGCGCCTGTTGGCAGCAGAAGTCCTGCACGCCCTTTAGGAGAGATCTTGCTGAGTACATGCTGGACCCAGGCGAAATTGGCGTTGCCAGCTGGTGGTACACCATAGACCCAACGGTGGTCGTAACGGGCTCGCCCATCTTCGTCCCATCTGGACAGATTGAACGGAGGGTTGGCGACGGCCACGTCGAAGATCTCATCCGGGAAGAGGTCTTGCGTCAGACTCGACGCCGGCCCTTTCAGGCCTGCTGTTAGGTCGTGAACGGCAAAATTGATCGCGGCGGTCTGCAACGCCGTTCGGCTGACATCCTGTCCATACAACGCCAGCGGGCCGATCCCTCCCTGGGGCGATTCGACATACTCGCTAGCTCGTAGGAGAAACCCGCCAGAGCCACAGGCGGGATCATAGATAGTCTCACCCGCTCGGGGCTCCATCAAACCGATCAGCAGGCGGGCTATGTCCGCCGGCGTGTTGTAGTAGCCGCCTTTCCCCATCGCTAGCGTCTGCTCCGCTAGACAGCGATCGAACAGGGCTGCAAGGTCTTGCGCTGCAGCTACACATTCGATCAAAGGAGCGAGCTGAGAGCCACGAATTTCTGCGAGGTTCGGCAGTCTACTCAGCTTCCCGTGGTCCGATTCCCACTTGCCCAAACCACTTCGGATGACCTCTGACATCTCTTGCCCGCGGCGCCTCCCGAAGTCCTGGGTCGTGAGCGTATGCCAAGCATCGAGGGCAGGCTGTTGTTCACCTCGTTCGTAAGCGCGTTCGGCTTCTGCCTCATGACGCAGAAGAATCAGCGTCGTAGCGAAGAGGAGAGCGTCCTCGGCCGTCAGCGCCCCGCGCAGTGCCTCCAGCGCGCGTTCCAGGGGCAACTCCTTCGACGCTCTCTCCACTCTCACTCCTGCCGATCCATCTCCTCATGCATCTCTTGTGGACCCTACCGGCCTTCGGCCTGCCCCATCATGTCTGGCCACCCTCAACCGGAAGCCAGAACCGCGATGATCGCGACGCCAAGCGTGGCCATGGCGACAAAGACGGCCGCGCCAGCCTTCATCGCCCGATTCACCCCTTCCCCGCGCACCAGACACCAGATGCCCCCGAACAGCCCAAAGATCATCGCCACTGCTAACGCGAGCAGAACCATCGCGATGCGCATCCCCATCAAACCCACCCCCTCTCCGCGACGCTTGCCGAGACAGCGCGAAGGGCGAGCCATCGGTCGACCTCCGCACGACGACGGTAGCAGCAGTCGGTTTGGGAGGCAACAGCAGTCCGTTTGGGAGTGACGTCATTTTTGGAAGTCGTCAATCTGCGAGCTACGTTTTGAACTTCACCCGGGTCACAGCGTTCGGGCACGAGACAAGGCCTTGGCCAGTAAGTCAGTCACTAATCAACGTGGTCTGTAGCGGAGGCCGTGGGGATGTGGGTGTCTGCACATGCTTGCTCACAAGTGCCGGCAGTCAGCCAACAGGACCCACAGGGCTTGCGTTGGCGCTGCCTGAGCCGGAGCCACTGACGCCCACCGCACGGCAACACCGCCGTCATCTACACCCTGCTTGGTGTCGAGGCCGCTGACGAATGCGCCCGGCTGCGCATCGAGGACGCGGCCATCAGTCTCGCGCCGGCGTGATACACCCATCGACGGCGAGCAGGTGCACCGTCGTGATCGCACCGCCGACACCCGAACATCTCCTCACGTGCTTGGAGGATCCGAATACTGCCCTCCCCGAAAGGCTGGCCAGACCGGACGGTAGACCACGTCCTGTGGGCCAGTGGGTGCGACCGCTCTTCATCGACGCTATCCCGCGTGGGTTAGTTACAACCCGGTATGCCCCTGGTCCAGCACGCACGGCGGCCCTCATCCGCGCCAGCGGATGCCGAATAGAGGTGCCTCGCCGAAACTCATCAGGCCTTCGGGGTTAGTCATTTAGTCAGTGTGACCGATTTCCACCGCAGGTCGTTGACATGCCACACTCCCGCTAGGGGCTGTTTCTTGGATCAGGCTCGAAGCCAGATGCCGAGAGCGGTCAAGGTGACGGTGCCGAGGAAGATGTAGGCGCGTTTGCATAGCGCGTGGACACGGCCTGGAACTTCTTCAGCCGGTTGATCGACCGTTCGACGACGTTGCGCGCCTTGTAGCGCTCGGCATCCAAGCGGTGGGCCTGCCTCCCGCAGGGCCACGCCTGCGGCGGTTGGCACGCTGGTCGCGCGGTTCAGGGATGGTGTGACGGATCTTGCGGCGGCGTAGGTAGACGCGGTTGGCGCGGGAGGAGTATGCCTTGTCCGCGGCCACGCTTTCGGGTCGGGTGCGCGGGCGTCCGGGCCCCTGCCGAGGAACCCGCACGGCCCGCAGCACCCGTCGGAACTGCGGGCTGTCGCCGTACTGGCCGGCGTCAGCACCGGTGACAGCGCCTGACACCGGTCGTCCACCGACAGGTAGATCTTGGTGGTGAGCCCGCCCGGGAACGGCCTTGGCATTCTCCAGCCTGACCACCTCCGCCAGCCGAGCGGCCAGCGCGGCCAGTACCGGATCGCCCCGAGGTGCCCCGGGGGCATCCCCCTTTTGCCGGCTGGGCAGTGCGGGGACAGGCGGCGGCGTGCTGGTGCGCCCGGACGGTGGTTGAGCCAACGGAGATGTCACAGTCCACCTCGCCCTGGGCGTCCTGCTCGGTCTGGATTGCGGTGAGCAAGCGCTGTCAGGCGCCATCGGCCGACCAGCGTCGATGCCGCTTGTAGACCGTGATCCAGGGCTCGAAACGGTCGGGCAGGTTCCGCCAGGGCAACCCGGTATGGGCCGGTACAACACGCCGTTGATCGTCTTTTGATGGTCGTTCCACCGGCCGCCCTACTGACCACCTGCGGGCAGCAGCGGCTTGAGCCGCTCCCACTCCGCGTTGGTTATGTCACCTCGCCCCATGCGCCAATGGTTAGGGCACAGCCACGAATAGTCAGCAGATCAAGAAGCAACACCTAGGTCGAGCAGTAACCAGCAATTGCGCACCGCACAGGTAGGCAAGCCTTCAAAAAAGTGTTCGAATGCTGTTGCCTGGCTTCATCGGCGCCAGCGATTCGGGTGTTCATTAATTGCCGAGATGATGCCCGTTAACGAATAAACGAGAGCCCCTTTAACTCGAAGTCTGCGCGGCGGGGGTCTCAGGCTATTGCTGGCCTAGCATTTTCGGGCTAGTTATGAAGGGTCGGGATCGCCCACTGGGAGAGGACTTACGATGACGCAGCCCTCGTTGTTCGCTCCGGATCCGGATCAGGCCCCCGTGAAACCTGTTCATCCAGGCGTCGAGCAGATGCGGTTGCTCATCACAGTGAAAGCAGCGCCGAATCCATCCGCGACGTATGGGGAGACCGTATGCGTCGCTGCTCTACGGCTTGACATCGGGAAGGAAGGATGGGTGCGGCTTTACCCGATTAACTATCGCGAGCTCGATCAGCCGAACAAGTTCAAAAAATACGACATAATCACCCTCGACGCACGACCGAACCGCAGCGATCGACGTCCGGAAAGCTGGCGGCCTGTGGTCGCGACGGTCACCAAGCAGGGCCACCTGCCGACGTGGAATAGGCGGTTGCCCTACGTGCGGGAGCATGTTCGAGGGACAATGTGCGGACTCTTGGAGGCAGTCCGTACGAGGCCTCCAGGCCGATCACTGGCGGCAATCCGTCCGCGCGAAGTCACCGGTTTCGACATCGAACCGCATCCGGGATGGACTTCCGATGAACGAGCGAAGATCGACAGATACGTCAGCCAGCTGGACCTGTTCGAGTCGGCTCCGCGCACGGCGCTTCAGGCTCCGCGGTTCAAGGCGTGGTACCGGTATCGATGCCACGAGGCGCGTTGCTCGGGCCACCGCCAGGGACTTCTGGACTGGGAACTGGTGGCGTTGCAGCGCAACCTGACCGGACTCGACGACCGCGAGGCCATGGAAGCCCTTCGGCAACGGTGGCTCAGCGAAATATGCGCGCCGAGCAATGACGTCGTGTTCTACGTCGGAAACCAGGCCAAGCGTGAGCACGTCTTCAGCGTGCTTGGCGTCTTCTATCCCCGCCGTTAGGCGATGCCAGCTGGCATGCCTCTGCCGGACCTGAGCCGGTCCAGGAGAACGTACCGATGGCAGCGGAACTCGTCGGCCTCGAAGCACAACAAAGCCACGATGCCATCGCTGGCTGTAGCGGCGATCTCATCGAGCCGCGCGTCGGCATCAGCGCTATCGATGGCTTTCTCATACATCGCGCGAGCCGCCACCAGCTCATCGTGAGGCCCGGCAAACCCGGGCCGATTCCACTTAGGGTTGCCGAGTTCACGTGCGTGGACGTAAGCCACTCCCGCGTCGGCTAGCGCATTGCCCAACGCGGTCTTGCTGAAGCCTCGCTTCCGCGAGATGGGATTGAGGCGCACATCAACGATGGTTGAGACGTTGTACGCCTGGACACGTCGCAGGAACGATGCGATATCTTCAACACCCTCGTACCCCATGCCGATCAAGCTGTGCGGTTTCATGCTCATGCGGTCTACCCTTGCACAGCGATCTTCGCTGTCAATCGCGATCGACTCACAAGGCAATCACGTTGCCCCCGTACACACCGATATGCCACGAATCCTGCGTGCCAGAAGCTGCCATCGTGCGCTGCGTGCGTGCCGTTCCAGGGACGCCTGAATCGGCCACGTACCCTCCACGAGGATCTGCAGCGTGCGCATCCCATAGCGAGTCCGCATGTTGCGCGGACGAGCAGCGGCAAAGCGTGACATCGTCGGATTTGTGGCGGGCGAGACGGCCGGTTTAGAAGAGGCCCTCAGCCGCGTGGTGCGGCTGGCGGGCGACCACATCAGCGCGCTCGACTCCAGCATGCGCCAGATGACGGCCCATGCCTGGGTCGGCGGTGGCGCAGGCCCCTTCACGCAAGCCACCCGCGACCAGCGCACCCGGCTCCAGCAGGCCTTTGAAACTGCAGCATCGCAGATCGCCGAGCGCATCCGTGCCCTTGGCGGCCAAGCCACCGCACCGTCGCTCTCGACCCCACTCCCCGTCGCCACATCCATGGGCGGCGGCTATGCCGGGATGAACGTGGAAGCGATGACCCGTATGGTGGCCGACCTGGAGCGTGCCGGACATGACCTCCCCGCTGCGGGAAGCCAGCTTTCCGCAGCGCTGGCCTCCGCATGCGTCAGCGCCGCGCCCGCCCAACAGGTCACGGGAGTGGGTACCTGGGCCACCGAACAGGCCACCGACCTGCGCAGGCGGCTGACCGTACTCCAGCAGCGTCCCGACGGAGACATGACCAACGCAGCCGTGCTCGGCTTTGGGCTCTTCGGCGGCTCCGCCCCTGACCCGAACGGCCTCGGCAACACTCTGACCGCCGCCGCGGCCGGCGACCCCTCAGCGCTGGAGAAAGTGGTGGCAGCGCAGAACACCGGCAAGGACCCGACGCTCGCCGCCCGGGTCAGCGCCTGGTGGCAGCTACTCGACCCGGCCACCCGCAAGCGCATCATCGACGCTGCACCGCATCTGATCGGCTCGCTCAACGGCGTACCGGCCGCCACCCGTGACAGTGCGAACCGGGCCTACCTGGGCTTACGCAAGAGCGCTGTCGGCAAACGGCTGGCGGAGCTGCGGGAGCAGGAGGCACGTATGAAACAAGGGGCGCGGCAGTCCTATATACGCATGGAGATCGATGCGCTGGAAGCGGAACAGCGGCAGATCGGCGCCATCGAGAAGAGCCTGGCGCTGGGCGGAGTCAACGGTCGCCCGCCGGCGTTCCTGCTCAACTTCGAACTGGGCGGACTCGGCAAGGCCGCCATCTCCTTCGGCGACCCTGACAAGGCCGACTCGGTGGTCACATCTGTACCGGGTACGGGCAGCAAGCTGGAGGGGATCGGTGGTGACGCGTCCCGAGCCGCCACCTTGTGGGACCGGGCCAGCTCTACTGCCCCCTCCCACACCAAGACCGCATCGATCATCTGGCTCGGCTACGAGGCACCACAACTCGACGCGGGAATCCTCCGGGCCGACACCTCCGTGGCATCGCCCAACCTCGCTCAGGCCGGGGCAGGCTCACTGGCCAGCTTCCTCGACGGTCTCCACGCCACTCATCAGCCGACCGGTACACCGCGATTCACCGTACTGGGCCACAGCTACGGCAGTGTGGTGACCGGCATGGCCGCGCTGACGCGGAAAGGGACGTTCGCCGATCAGCTCATTCTTGTGGGTAGTCCCGGGACGATGGCGGCGCGAGCAAGCGATCTCGGAGTCAAACAGGTCTGGGTTGGCGAATCACCCCAAGACCCCATCGCCGATCTCGGGCATCTTCCACTCAGCGGCGGCCGGAATCCCGTCTCGGGCGTACTCACCCCCTGGCTGCCGAATGGCGCGGGCCCCTTCGGTACCGACCCCAGCAACATCGCCTTCGGCGCCAACCGCTTTGTTGTCGACCCCAAACCTGCGTCGGGTCCCCTGGCTTTCACCGGGTACGACATTGGTGCACACTCCGGCTACTGGGACAGCCAGTCCGAGTCTCTGAAAAACATGGGATTCATAATCAACGGCCAGTACGATCAAGTATCGAAGCTGCCGACGCCGAAGCAGGCGCCGCCTCCGACGCCTCATCTGACGCCACCGCCTCAGCCAGTCCCTTCGTCAGAACCGGCGTCCCCGCCGCCGCCCGTTCCACAGCCTTCGCCCACGCCGACGGGAGACTAGATGTTCCGCGCCGTCAGGTTGATCATCGCAGCTGTGGTTCTCGTCGCCGGGTGCGCGCCTGGCGGAACCGTGGGAGGAGCCATGAATCCAGCGGCCGACAAGCCGACCATCACCAAAGCACAGGCGCTCACCCGGATCGAGCAGCTCATCGACGGAACCGCCAGCGCTATCCGTCCCAAGCCCCAACTGGACCTGTATCAGCCCAGCCTCAACGACGGCCTCTGCCTCGACCCGCAGGACGGCGGCTCCGAAGACCGGATCGTGGTCAGTCGCGAGTATCACCTGAGAGGGCTGCCCACAACCGAGGATGCACTCAAGGAGGTGATCGCCGAGGTGAAGGCGTACTGGCAGAGCCAGGGCCACGACATCTCGGGCGAGAACGAGAACGGTCTACAGCTTTACGCGCACTCCCGCCCCGATGACTTCCTTATGAGCATCGGCTGGGCAGCCGGTAACGTGCTCACCCTTGGCGCCAACTCCACCTGCCTGTGGCCCAACGGAACCCCCGAGCCCTCCTCTACCCCCTGACGTCGGCAACGCTCCACCACAATGACCACGCTTGCAGCGCGTCACCGCAGCCGAGAGCCTCTGCCCTTACAACAGAGGGCCATCCGTGCAGAAATCAGCGGCTGAGTCCCCCGGAAGTTGTCCACGGTCGGGGGCTGGCGCGGCGGCCTGTCCTGCCAGCAGGGCCTGAGGCTTTCGTGGCCGCCGGTCTCCCAATCCGGCGTGCCGCCCCAGTGGCCATGAGCAGGTTCCTCCCTCCGTTTCCAGCCCCGGCTACCTCGAACTCTCCGTACCGTTTTTCCGGCACCGATCCTCGTCCACGCGTCGTTCCTGACTCTCGGTCGATGCCAGTTCGGTGGCGATAACCCCGCCCAATACGGCAGAGACCCTGGCCACTGTCCCACCCTTCACCAAGAAGGTTCATACGTACTTACTTGCCACATACGGCACGAAGGATGAAATAGGACAATTACTGAAGGCGTCGTCCGCATGCCGGGTTCCGTCCGAGCCTCTTTCGGGCACCCTAATTCACGATCTCGTTGACGTCGGGCGATGCGTCGATCTTTGATGGTCGTCTGTGTTTCTACGGCGACGCTGGCTGAAGTGGCGAAGCTGTATATGCCACCACAATCACGGCACACGAGCCTGGAGTGTGCCACAAACCGATCGTTGCTCACAGGAAGAGGTCGGAATGGCTCTCGAGCCTCGATTCCGTCGCGTCGCGGCGCTGCATCGCCGTTTCGTCAACCGGGAAGACCAACGAGCGATCTTCGACGAGGAGCTCGAAAAGGTCGGCGACGGCCCGCGCGTCTTGAACGTCACCGGCGTCGGCGGGATCGGAAAGTCCCGCCTCCTGCGAGAGTTCGAGCAGCGAGCCCAGAGCAGTTGCATGGTGGCTACCTTGGATCTCCAGGTTCCTGCGCACCGCCAGCAAGAGGACGCCCTAGCCGTGCTGCGCATGCAGTTCGGCCGCCAGGGAGTACGGTTCGACCGGTACGACATCGCCTATGCGGTGCTGTGGCAGCGGCTGCATCCGCATCTCGGGCTGAGCCGCCGGGAGCTCCCCTTCGTCCAGTCCAGCGAGGTCCTCACAGAGGTGCTGGACGCCACCTCCGGTGTTCCGGTGTTCGCCACCGCGGTAGGGCTGATCAAGCTGCTGGATCGGGGAGCTGACGCCCGCAAGCGCCGGCGCCACCTGCGAACCGACGAGACGCTCGGTCAGCTCGACCAGCTTCCCGGCGCAGATCTGGTCGACGCGGTCACCTATCTGTTCGCCGAGGACTTGCGCCTCGGCCGCAAGGACAGGCCGTACCTCGTCGTCATCGATGCCTACGACGCGCTCGGGCAAGCCGCCTCGGATGTGTGGCTGCGAGACCTCGTAGCCCAGCTTGACCACGGCCTCGTTGTCATCGCGAGCAGGGAATCGCTGCCCTGGCGTCAATACGCTCCGGAATGGGAACGAATCATTCGCCAGCTCCCGCTGGAGGGGCTCCCAATGGATGCGCGGATGGAGTTGCTGACCGACGGCGGCGTCACCGATCCTCGCATGCAACAGGTGATCGCGAAGGCGAGCGTCGGCGTGCCGTTCTACCTGCACCTCGCCGTCGACAGCGAAAGCAGACGGCAGGTGGTCTCCCAGGACGAGATCATGCAGCGCTTCCTTCAGCACGTAGATCCCGACGAGCGCCGATACCTGGAGCTGTTGAGCGTCGCGCGCACCTTCGACTTCGAACTGTTCACCCGGCTGGCCCAGGCCTTCCATCTCCCCGCCGGGCAGATCGCGTGGGAGAAACTGACGTCGTACTCCTTCGTGTATCCCGCACCGGAGTCACGCTTCCAGCTGCATCAGCTCATCACCAGTGTCCTGCGGGGGCGGCTGTCGGCTGCGATCAGTCAGGAGGCCCACAAGGTGCTGCACAGCCTGTGGAACGAGCGCGCTGACGTCACCGATGCCCCAACGGCGGTCCGAGAAGCGGCCTACCACGGCCTCGGTGGCGCGATCCTGTCCAGCGATCGGCTGCTGGACTACGCCGACCGGATCGCCGCCCTGGGCGGGGCTCAAGGGGTATCCGGCCTGGTCGCCGATCTGAGGGATCATCTCGAGCAGAGCGAACCAGACGAGGCTCTGGACCAGACCGCGCGGTGTCTGGCGGCTGAGGCGGCAGTCCTGCTGGGGGATGCGGAGAAGATCAACAAGCTGACGCCAGAACGATCGTGGTCTCTGCCGAGCCGGGCAGGTGCGCGTCTCGCTGTCGCCGCAGGGCACGGGCGGCGCATCGGTGGGCAGACAGCCGAAGCATTGCATATCTACTCAAGCGTCTGGGAGGGACGCGAGGGGCCAGAACGCCACCCTGCGGGTCTGTGGAGCGCGGATCTCCACATGGCCCAGGGCAGATTCCGCCGGGCCTTCCTCCTGGCTGACGAGGTGACCGCCAGCAGTCCTGCGGACGCCCACGTCCTCCAGGGCGACCTAGCTCGGCTGCTGCATCTGGCGTCTCGCTTCAGCTACGACTTCGAGAGGGCGGAACGGCATCTTCGCGATGCAGAGATGCGCTACCGCCAAGCGGGAACAGTCATCGGGGCAGCGCTGATCAAGACCAACCGCGCCGAACTGCTCGCCTGGACGGATCCCGTCTCGGCGATCGCGGTCGCAGGTGAAGCGGTCGAGACCAACAGCGACCTTGGCGCTCTGCACGAGGCAGGCAAGGCATTCACCGCTCTGGGCCACGCCCAGCTGACCATCGGGCACTTCGACGACGCCCGTACATCTCTGGATCACGCTTGCCGCACCTTGGAGAAGGCCGGCTACCGGTCCGGTCGCGCCAGGGCGGAGCTCGTCCGCGCCAGCCTTCACATCCGTCTTGGACAGGCAGATCAGGCCATGGCTTCGCTCCGGTGGGCGGTGGACGAGTTGGTGGCAGTCGAGGTTTATCCGACACTGCTTATGACGGCCGAATACCTGCTCGGAATGCTCCAGCGCACCGACGACACGATCAGCGCGGCCGCCCGGCGGGCCCGGAGCGACATCGAGCCGTTGGACTCGCTGGAGGCCTTGGAGGCGCGGATGAACGATCACCTGCGGGGGCTGCTTACGTGATGCTCGATCTCTACAACACCGCTGTTCAGGCCAGAAACGGCGCCAGCGGCTTCTACAACGACAACGTCCGAGTCGACACCCCGAGTGGACCGGTCATCGTCCGCATCCCGATCGCCGGAGCCGACACCATGGATCTTCGGATCTGGCCTGAGCAGGACGTCCTCGCCGCCCTTGCACCGTGTGTCGCCCATGTCCCGAAGCTGCTGCACGTGTCGCAAGAGCCCCCTTTCCAGGTTCACGAGTTCATTGCCGGAGACGTCCTCGACAGCATCGCCCCGCGAGGCAGCCGGGTGCCGCCTGCCGTACTGGGCGACGTCGTCGAGCTGTTCGTACAGCTCGCCAGGGTTCCGCTGGACCGTCTGCCGGAGCTACCGCCGTCATGGCCGGTTATAGCCGACCCGCCCGCCTTCGCCGCGCGACTGTCCGACGTGACCGCACAGGTCTACGACACCTTCCACGACTCCTATCAGTCGCTGTTCACCGCGCTCGGCATCCCTGACGACCCGCTGGCGCCGGTACTCGCCCGCTGGCCCGAACTCGCGCCACGGCCCTTCACGCTCGTCCACGCGGACGTCCACCGAAAGAACATGATCTTCCGTGACGGACACGTCATGTTCCTCGACTGGGAACTCGCTCTGTGGGGCGACCCTGTCTACGAACTTGCCGTCCACTTCCACAAGATGAGCTACTACGACGACGAGCGCCAGTCCGTACTTGACGGCTGGGTGAGCAACATGCCGGCCCAGTGCACTCAGGGGTGGGACCACGATCTCGACATCTATCTGGCCCACGAGCGGGTGAAGTCGGCCATCGTCGATACCGTGCGGTACACCCAGCTCATCTCAGGCGGGCAGCTCAGCTCGGCCGAGAAAGATCAACTGATCGGCAAGCTGACCCGCAAGCTCAACACCGCAGGAATGATCTGGAAGTGGAGCGCCCCTGTCAGCACCGCTTACGTCGAAACCCAAGTCCAGAAGACGCGCCCCTTGTAAGTCGTCACGAGTCTCTTCTAATCCGACTGTCGTCGGTTCGATTGCCGCGAGGTGCTGGACTGTCGATCTCCGGACATATCGTGATCCAATGGCGTTATCTGATCTCAAACGCGAGATGGTCCTCATGGCCATCGAAGAGTACGACCAGCTGGGCCGCGATGCCTTCCTTGAGCGGTACGGCTACCGCGAAGCACGCGACTACTTCATCATCCACAACGGACGCCGGTACGACTCCAAGGCGATCGTCGGGGTGGCACACCGAGGTGTCGACGGGCGCTCGCTGCGCGCGTCGGAGTTCTCCGGTGGGGCCGCAACGGTGGGCAGGGTCCTTGGACACCTCGGTTTTCTCCTCGGTCCGGGCCAAGACGCATCGCCTGCCGCCACGTTCCTGGACAAGATCAGAAACCTCGACACCGCAGTCTCGAACGGACGCCCCAAGCGTCACCAGCCGCTCACCCTGCTTTGGGCCCTCGGCCAAGCGGCACACCGAGCAGAACGCCTTGTCCCCTGGGCTGTCGTACGGGCCGAGATCAGTGCGCTCATCAGCGAGTTCGGCCTGCCGGGCGACCGGCCAACCCCCGAATATCCGATCTTGAAGCTCACACACTTCGGGTTATGGACGCTACCCGACCATCCGGAACCGCCTCGCCCCAGCGGCAGCCCGCCTTTGGCATGGATGAGCCGAAACCAGCCGGTCTCCGGTCTCCGTGAGTGGGTGTACGACCTGGTGGCGGAAGATCAGACGGTACGGTCTCAAGCCAGCGCGTACCTCTTGGAGAAGTACTTCCCGGGCGAGGATCAGAACGCGCTGCTCATCCGCGTCGGCCTGGGCGACATCGATGAAGAGCCGCCCCCACCGCCCGACGACCTTCATGCACCGGAACGCCGCCCCACCACGATCAAGCGCATCGTTCGCGACAACGCACTCTCGCAGCTGATCAAGGCCCTGCACGATCACACCTGCCAGATGTGCGGAGTCCGACTGCTTCTCCCTAGCGGCCCGTACGCCGAGGGAGCACATATCCGCCCGCTCGGCAGCCCGCACGATGGCTACGACGTGGCAGGCAATCTCCTCTGCCTATGCCCCAATGACCATGTGCTCTTCGACCAGGGCGCCATCATCGTCACAGACGACCTCATGGTGATCAATCGGCTCACCGGCGAGTCGAGGGGCGCCTTGCGGACCGTTCCCGGTCACGACATCGATCGGCAGCATCTGACGTACCACCGCAATCTGTACTGATCCGTAGCGCTGTTGATGACGAGAGCTCAGACTGCGATGAAACTCGCCGTACCCCTCTGTCATGATCCCTCTGTGACGGACCCCACAGTGCCCACGTACAAGGACCTTTTATGGCCCACTCTCGCGGCCGTCCGGGACCTCGACGGCTCAGGATCGATCACTGAGATCAGCTCCAAGGTCATCGAGACTGAGCGGATCTCGGAAGAACAACAGGCCGTCCTCAATAACAGAGGCTCGAAGAGCCTCTTGGAGGAACGGATCGGGTGGGCGAGAAGCTACCTCAAGGGCATGGGGCTCCTCACCAACAGCAAGCGGGTGTGGTCCCTCACCGAGTACGGCCGAACGGTACGACTCGATGAGATCGACAAGCTCCACAGGGACTACCAGCTGGCCGTCCGGAAGAAGCCGCGGCAGGAGAGCGATCAGGCTACCGAGCCAACAGGGAAGATCGTCACTCCTCCGGAGAAAGAGCTGCCGCTTCCAGACAGCAGCGAGGCGGAGCCCGAGCAGGAAGCCTGGCGGGAGGTTCTGCGTGAGGCACTGCTGGCGATGCCTCCGGATGCTTTCGAGCGTCTATCGCAGCGGCTCCTTCGCGAGGCTGGCTTCTCCAACACCCACGTCACCAAACTTTCCGGCGATGGCGGCATCGACGGCTGGGGGAAGTACCGGATCTCACTCGTCAGCTTTCCGGTCTTCTTCCAGTGCAAGCGCTACCGCGGGACCGTTGGCGCACCCGAGGTCCAAGCGTTTCGCGGCGCGTTGAGCGGACGTGGCGACCGCGGATTGATGATCACAACGGGAACGTTCACTGAGCCCGCCAAGAGGGAAGCTACTCGCGATGGAGCCACACCCATCGATCTCATTGACGGTGATCAGCTCTGTGACCTGCTCAAGGAGTACGGGATCGGGGTCACCACCACGATTCGCCAGGTAGAAGACGTGGTGATCGACACCGATTTTCTTCGAGGGATGTGACGGTTCACCGGCGGAGTCGGTCGACCGGCCGTCCTGAGCCGTAGAGGTCCGCCAGCGGCAGACGAACGCCGAGCGCGAAGACAGACGGCCCCAGCTTGGCCGGGGCCGTCATCGCTCCAGTGCCCTAATCAGTCAGCACATCGGCGATCTTGGAGTTGATGTGCTCTTGCTGGCCATCCATGCACTTCGCGTACACCCGGAGCAGGACGTCCACGCTGTGGCCGGCGCGCTTGGCGACTTCGACAGCAGGTACGCCTGCATTCAGCCACAGCGAGACCGCCGCATGGCGGAGATCGTATGGTCGAGCCGCTAGGGAAGAGGTGATCTGTTCAGGGCTGAGGACGAGTTTACGGGCTTCCTGCCAGACGTAGGAGTGCGCCGAGCTGGAGTAGGTGCCGCCCGTGCCCGTGTAGAAGATCCTTCCGTCCCTCGCCGTGCCGTACTCGGCAAGGTGCTCGCGAAGGATCGCGACGAGGGCGGGTGGAATCGGGATCTCTCGAGTCTCTTTGTCTGCTCGATGCTTCAGGTTGCGGGACTCGTGGGTCTCCCCCGAGTTGGTCCACCGCTTCGTACCTTGAGGCCGTGCTTTCTCCAGGACGATCAGGCCCCAGCCCGATTCGGGCAACGTGCAGTTCCTCTGTCGTAGGTCCGCGGCCTCCTCCGGCCGAAGTGCGGCGTAATAGATGCAGGCGAAGAGCGCCTTGAGTCGTGCGCCCCGGTTGCGTCCTACCTTGGGGACGGCGTCGAGGAGCTGTCGGGCTTGGGCGGGGTTGACTACCGTTCGAGGGTCGATGACCGTGACGGCTTTGGGTGCGGTCCACTTGATGCCGTCCATCGGATTGCTGTCGAACGCCTTCTGCTCTACGGCGTGTTCAAGCAGGTGATGGAGGACGGCGCGCTTGCGACGCACCGTGTTCGCTCCCGCTGGGGATCCGGCGAAGGTGACGGAGATGGCTTCCAAGGCTGTACGTAGGATGTGCGGCTCTCCTAGAGCTGCCAGCGGCAGGGAAGCGCGTTCCAGCCAGGTCAGGGTTGCGGCTTGCGCCGCGGTCAATTCCAGCCGTCGATCCTGCGGGAGGAGTGCGTGGTTCCGGAGCACCTCGCGCAGCGCCTCGGTTGCAGGACGACGAGGGGCGTCTACTACCAGGGCGGGAACCAGCGACAGGAGCGCGTACGCATCCGTTTCTCGTGTTCGAGCGGCCGAGGTGTTCCAGCGCCGGAGGACATAGGACTGGGCGAACTCCAGGAAGGAAGGACCGATGGACTCCGGCGCCAACATCGAGACCGGCAGGCCGGTAGCGATGTCGAATTCCTCCCCCGTCTTGGTCGCCTGCCGCAGATCCGACATGAACGCACTGGCCAGTCCTTTGGTCCGGAAGCTCTTCGACTTCTCCTTCCCGGCGATGCGCCATCGGGCGATGTAGATGGGCATAGCCTGGTTGGAGCGCTGCTGGATACCCCCGAGCTTTACGTCGTAGGTGGTCCTCATGCCGCCTCCCGCCGTGACTCGATCCAGGCGTTGAGGTCGCTCCGCCAAACGCGGAGTTCGAGGTTGGGGAGTTGGATGCACACCGGCGCCCGACCGAGTTGACGCCAGCGGTAGAAGGTGCGGCGGGAAACACCGCCCAGTTCCTTGAGAACTTGAGTGACGGTCAGCAGTTCGTCGGACCTGCTCATCGGCTACCACCCCTCGAAGAGGGAGGCATATTGGTGCGGTGACACTGGTTGAGACTTGGGTGGCGCAAGGCCTTACCGCCTCGAGAAGCTGCTGCCCCACAGTTGCCTGATCCCGTCGCGGTGAAAGAGTCGGTCCGTCGTGAAGCCGGCGTCGCCGACACCGCCGTTGACGGGCATGGCCTGGCGGAGGGCGTCGCATCGGTTTGCTGATCAGTGCAACCGCTGTCTACTGGGCAGTCGAGGCGATCGGTCGCCGCGATTACGGCGTGGGAGCGGGCAAGGTGGTGCAAGATGAATCCATCCTCTCCACTGAACTGGGGCGGGATGGCCCTCGGCTTGGCGAACGTCTTGGCGGATGTGTGGCCAGGCCGGGGCCGCTACATATAGGCGCTGTATGGCTTGATGTCGCTACACGCGAATTTGTTACCGACTTGGTGTTTGGTAAGGAAACTAACCGTCACACATAGAACTTCCTTTCACCGACCTAGCCGACCAAATGCCCCTCCTCCCGCTCAGGAAATGTCCTGTGGCGATCGGCTGGGATAGCGGGTGTCTCAGACTGTTGGGGCACGTGGCATGAACCCGCATCTTTGGCCCCGACGTCAAGTCAGACTGCTCGGCATATGTATGGTTGCCGCATCTCACGGGAGCCATCTGAGCGGTTACGCCCTTCGCTCACTACATACGGGACACGCAAGGGAAATCAGGCCGAACCTGCTTTTCAGGAAAAGAACGTCCCCAGCTTGTCAGCCTGATGCTTGAGAACACGCTGTTGGCGTATCTCCGCCAAGTTGCGCCGTCTTGCGTCTTATGCTCCACGTAGGCGCCTACGGGCGAGAGTTGGAGAACTCCTCCCGCACGCGAAGAATCAGGAGATCCTCATGGGCCGCGGCACACACCGGCTGCCCCTTCTCCTGAGCTCTCCACGCCTCCAGCATCTGGAAGAACGACGCCCGGTTGATCAGATGGCCATCACGCAGGCCGCACAACAGCGCCGCCATGCGGTGTGTGAGTTGGAAGCCAGCGGCTTCTGCGGTCTCGATGACTTGGCCGGGGAGGTCAACGAGCCGTCCACCGACCCGAATCGGTCGGATCGTAATCGCGACAACCCCACGGGGCCGCAGTAGACCCCCGCATTCGGCAAGGATCTTCCCGAAGCCCTCCATCAGCTGTGGCAGCCGCTGGTGAGCAAGATTCCCCTTGTCGGTGGAGTACCGGTGGTTCGACTTCCTCACCGGCCCGCCGCCTTCACGGCTACCGCAGCGGACGTGACCGTGTGTCCGTACTCCATACGGCGGAGAGGTCAGCACCAGCGCAGCCAAGCCTTGCAGGTCCCCGAACACGGTCGCGACGTTCCGCGCGTCCCCACAAGCCACCCGGCCGTACCCCGTAGCGCCTTGACAGCGAGCATGCTGGACGTTGGCAGCGGTGAGGCCGGCGAAGTCCGCCTCGTACTCCATCCCTGCCGCATGTCGCCCCAGATGCACTGCCTCCACCAACGTGGTTCCGATCCCGCACATCGGATCCACCACCAGGTCCCCTGGCTCGGTAAATGCGGAGATGACGTGTGAGGCGATCGACGGGAGCATCTTGCCCGGATGTCTCATCGACTCTGGGACATACCGGTCGCGCCGCTGCACTCGCGACTGAAGCTGCCCCGTAGCGAGCACCGACGGCAGCACGCCCTCGCTCATCGAGCGCCTCCGATGGGACGAGTGAACAGGCAGACATCCGCATGCACCGACACCACCGGCGGCAGCTCCGCGGACTGAGCCCGGCGAAGCTGCGCCAGCTCCGCCGGCCCAGCCTGAACAACCAGCGCGTCGCCCTCAATGGGCACACGTACGGCGATAACGTGCTGTACGTAGGCCAGCCCGGCCGCATCAGCCCGCCGGATGATCCCCGGCGCCGAATCCACCAGCCTGCCCCGCTCATGTCTCGCCGCCGTGATCACCGCCAAGTGACCGCCTGGCGCGAGAACATGCCGCGCATTCTCCAGGAACCGCCCAAGCTGCGGCATCGCAAGGCTCGACTGCTCCGCCCTACATGAAGGACACGCGGCCGACGCCGAGCCGGCTGCCCATGCGACGTCCGGATAAGGCGGGAGAGCAGCGATCAGCAGTTGGACCTGCCCCTCGACACCGAGCAGCGCCTCCCGAATTTCATGCGGCCCATACGGACGCAGTCTCACCGCCGCCCGCTGATCCGCCGCGAGTTCCTGCCTGAGACGGCCGACAAGATGCTGAGCGACCGGAAGACGCGGAACACAGCCGATCCCCATCCGCCCCATCTCCGCTGCCGCCACGAGCACGGTCTCGCTCGCCGTGAAGACCTCCGCGACGACTCCACCCGGATGGGTGCAGACGCCGATCAGATGCCGCGCCAGTTCTCGCCCCACGGCCTGGTGATGCCGGCCGCATACTGCTTCGGTAGCACCACACGGACTGTCCTTGGCCTTAGCCGTGTCAGGCGTGGTGTCAGAACACAGCCACACCGAGAGCGGCACCAGCCGCCTCTCGCCAGCACGTGGGCTCCTCGACCGCGGCCCTTCGTTCTTGCTCATCTACAGTGACCCTTGACGGCGACCCGTTCCCATGTACTGAAACACCAGTTAATCGGCTCTGATTGGAATCGCTTGTGTCCATTTCAGGTCCGCATGAAGCGCGGGTCTTGTCGCCCCTTACGTGCCCCGACGTCATTTGTGGGGCCTCCAGCGCATCCGCTACTGCAGGCCGTAGCCACCCATCGAGCGCTGCACAACCCCCTGGCCGCCAAGGGGCGAGCGCACACGCGTGAAGAGCGCGGGATGCAGAGTCACCCAGGCCTGCTGCTTGCAGGGGGACGGCGCCAGCTCTGGCGCCGTCCCCCTGCTACGGCTGGTGTGCCAAGTGGCACTCAGGGCTACTCACCGACGTCGCCCTACTTGCTGCACCCAGTTATGTGATCGTTCAATCAGGTCAAGTAGGAAGACCCGGCCTCCGGCATTGAATGGCAGAACCAGTAGGGCTGGGGCCATCAGAAGGATGACGACGAGGAGTGGTATGACGAGAAGCGCACATATAGCTACTTGTTGCCATGCAGGCGTGATCGTGATCAAGGCATCCTCTATCGCAAACGGTCCTTTAGGCGATCTCGTTCGCGCCTAGAGCGACGAGCGAGCGGCACGCTAGGCGCGCAAACCGATGCGTTGTGAGTACATAGAAGACCCCTGTCCTGGGCTACTTCAACAGTAATCGGCACACTGCAGGCCTATTGCTGTCTCCAAGGTGAGCAATCCGATTCGCCAAGGAATCAAGCGTCTGCAGAGTCTCAACACGGTGATCGCGAGCCCGAAGCCGTTGATCGTGCTCCAAGCGCTGGCTTGGGCAGAGCTTGAACAGCTCACTGCAAGAAGGGCTCGCCAGCACATCAGCTACAGGCCGGCGGACTTGGCGTAAAGCTGGAGCACAGCTTCGGAGTCTGGATATCGCCGCAGGTCAGACGGCTTGTGGGAGTCTCTTCGCTAGTTCATGATGTCCGCGCCTCTGCCTTTGGTGTCCCGAGGTTCCCCCATTCGATGGTCGAGATCTGGATCGACCAATCCAGCACAACGTGCGGGGAGAACCCATGGCCATCGACTTTCGGGACACCACAACCTGCAAGACCATGAACGAGAACGCCCTGAGCACGGTACACAGGACGTTCACGCTTCTGATCAACGGTCCGAGCCCACTCTCTGTAGATGGCGACATCATCGGGCATGGTGCGCCTCAGCGCCCGATCGATCTGGATGAGCTGAAGGGGCTGCTGCTCCTGCCAGAGGCCGAAGACGAACTGAAGGACGCCGTCTGGGCGCATTTGGTACGCCGCGCAAGATGCGATGGGCCGGCATGGGTGATCGCCTGCGTGGCGATGGCTATGCCAGGGCTGAAGAATCTCGCTTCACGCACCACGCGCGGCTGCCCCATGCATACGGTCGACGACATCGTCTCGGAGATGGTGACGACCTTCGTCGCGCAGCTCCGTCGGATCGATCTCGACCAGCCGAACATCCTGCCTCGGCTGCTGATGTGGGCAAGGAAGGGCGCGCTTCAGGCTCGGGCGCGTGAGCTCACCTCCAACGAGATCTGCGCCGACGTACCGGAGCCAGTGGCCCTGGATGCCGAGCCGTTCATGGTGCTCGCCGAGGCCGTCCGATGCCATGTGATCACCGCAGACGAGGCGAAGCTGATCAACGCAACTCGCTTGGAGGGCCAAGCGCTGCGGGCGTACGCGGGGCGGATGGGACTACCTGCGGATCGGCTCTACAAGCGGCGGCGGGCTGCCGAGGCACGGTTGGCGCGGGCGATCGAGGAGGGTCAAGTCTCGGTCAGCTGTGAGGGGCTGCCCTCCAATCCCGTGCGCTGATCCGGTGGTTCATCTATGTCAGCCGTGATCACGGCTCAGGGTGGGCTCTCGGGGGGCGGTTACCCGTTCCCATCGAGTTCATCGTCCCTCGTCCTTAGAAGGAGGACACCCATCCCGGCCCGGTCCGGGCTTGTGATCACGGCTGGCTGCCAGCTCAGGACCTCTCGTCGCGGGAGCCATGCCATGAAGCCGTTTCGGCCTTGTCCGTTGTTCGTTGTCCGTGTTCCAGCAGGTACGAGCTGGGCCCGGCGTACTGCCGCTTCAGCGCTCTGGACCGCCGGTTGCGTGGTGGCCGCGCTGACCGTGCCTGGCGTCGCCGAGGCGATGACCAGGCTGGCCTCCGCCTCGCTCGACCAGGTCATCACCAACCTGCGCAACGTGGTGATCGGGCTGCTGGTCGGCCTGGCCACGTTGTTCTTCACCATCGGCGGAGTCCGGTACATCCTGGCCGGCGGTGACCCCGCGGAAGTCGAGGCCGCCAAGAAGACGCTCCGCTACGGAGCGCTCGGGTTCGGGGTGGCGATGCTCGCACCGGTCCTGGTGGAGATCCTTCAGCGGATCGTGGGAGCCTGACGTGGCGGCCCTCACTCGCCTCAGAGTGTTCGGGCTGTTCGCTCTGCCGGCCATCGGTGCGGTGCTCGTCTCCGCGCTGCTCAGTGGACCTGCGGTTGCCGCGCCTTCTACGCCCGGACCGACTTCGACGCCTTACTCCACTCCCGGCCCGGCGCCGTCGCCTTCTGCCGAGACCTCGCCGGCACCGGACTGCGGCTTCATCGATGTGGCGTGCAAGACCCGGCAGGCGGTGGACGAATGGTTCACGCATCTCGTGGAATCTGCGACCCAGCCGGTCTTCGAGATGCTCGGGTCGACAGTGTTGGCGACACCGGAGCTGGACTCCCCCGAGATGGCGCGGGCCAAGCAGCTGTGGGAGGTGTCGCGGACGATTGCGAACACGTGCTTCGTACTGCTCGTGACGGTCGCAGGCGTGATGCTCATGGTCGGACAGGCACTGCCTGGCGGGATCTCGGCACGGCAACTACTGCCCCGGCTCGTGTGGGCGTTTCTGGCCGCGAACCTGAGCCTGATCGCCATCAAGTACGCGATCACTCTCGCAAACGGGCTGAGCCAGGCATTTCTGGCCGACGGAGCCGGCCGAATCGATCCGGAGCTGGTGTTCGACGCGATCAAGAAGGCGGTCCTTACAGGGATCGTCCTCAAGGGCGTGTTCTTCGCGATCGTGGCACTCGTAGTGGTCGTTCTGGCGGTCGGTGTGCTGTTCACCTACATCGTCCGGCTCGCACTCACGATGGTTGTGATCGTGGCGGCGCCCATTGCTCTGATCCTGCATGCGCTGCCGATGACCGAGGGGATCGCTCGGCTGTGGTGGCGGGCGTTTGCCGGGCTGCTGGCGATTCAAATGTGCCAGTCGCTTGTGCTCGTCACGGCGCTGCAAATGTTGTTCTCAGCCAACCCCGCTGACGACGACTCGTTCTGGATCCCGAGCACGGCGGACATGACAGACCTGCTCATGGCCATATGCCTGCTGTTCGTCCTGCTCAAAATCCCCGGGTGGGTCGCGCGGACCATCTGGCAGGCGAGCAAGCCCCGGGCACTCTCACGGCTGGTGAAGTCCCTGATCGTCTATCGCGGGCTCAACATGCTGCTCGGTAAGGGGTTCGCCGCCGCCCGCGCAGCGCGTCGTCCCAAGCCGCCAAAACCGCCCACCCCACCCAGCGGAGGCGGAGGCGGCGGGCCCAGTGGTCCTCCTGGTGGAGGTCCAGGCGGTGGTCCCAATAGGCGGGGGCCGAACGCTGGCGGGCCACGTCCGGGGATGCCACGTCATCCGCGTCGTCCGCCGGGGACGGCCGCCGGTGGCCGGGCTGGCGGCGGGAACGCGCGGGTCCATCGTTCATCCCCTGTCGACCGCCCCGCGCGTCCCTACGGGCCGGATGGGGGAGCCGGGAATCCCATGCCCAACGACCCCGGGCAGCCGCGACGGCGTTACCAACCCATCGTTCGACGCGACCGGCCGCCGAATGGTACTGCGCCGTCCGCATCACCGACACCTCGTCGTTCACCTCAGCGCCTGTCACAAGTCGTATTGCGGCTCCAAGCGCCTCGTCTGCAGCGAAAGGCGGCACGCTGTGCGCCACACAAGTAAGGAACGGCTGGTCGCGAAGATCCCCACCGATGTGGAAATGCCGGACAAACTCTTCGCGAATCTCACCGTTCGACAAGTCGCGATCCTCGCCGGGACGGGTGTGCTGGCGGCCTGGGTGTACCTCGTGGCTGGTGACCGGCTGCCCGTCCCGGTGCTCGTCGCGATCGTCCTGCCGGTGGTCGCCTGCGGGTGTGCACTGGCACTCGGCAGGCGGGACGGGCTCAGCCTCGACCGGCTCGTCCTTCACGCCTTCGCTTACCTGCGGCGGGATCGCAAGCTGGTCACAACGGAGGAAGGCGTCCTCCCGCCTCCGGCCTGGTGCCGAGTCCGAGGCCGGCTGCCCGGTGGGCTGCGGCTCCCGGTCCGGGCGATCCGCGAGGACGGGGTCATGGAGCTGGCCGAAGGCGGGACCGCGGCTGTCGTCCGAGCCGGGACCGTGGCGTTTGGGCTGCGGACGGCTGAGGAGCAGGCGGCGCTGGTCGGGGTGTTCGCCGGGTGGCTGAACTCGCTGGATGCGCCCGTGCAGATCCTCCTGCAGGCGCGTCCGGTTGACCTATCCGATCTCGCCGACATGGTCATTCACACGGCCGGGCGTCTGGCCGATCCCGCGCTTGAACAGGCAGCCCGCCAGCACGCCGAGTTCCTCACCGAACTGAGCACCACCCGAGATCTACTGACTCGCGATGTCCTGATCGTCGTTCGCCACCAGGACGGCGAACAGCCCTCCGGGTGGGTGCGAAAGTCCCGGCGTACGGCTCGGCGGGGCAGCTCGGCGGCGATCGTGACGCGTCGTGCCGAGGAGGCCGTGCGCTCTCTGCTCGGCCTCGGCGTACATGCCTCGGTCGTGGGTGCCGAAGACGCCCGTGACCTGCTCGTACGGTCGCTGTCGCCTCGTCGTCCGGAACCGGTCGGCATCGCCCGACCGGATGAGCTGATCACCCTTGGAGATGAGACTTGATGAGGATCACCCGACTCGCCGGCGACACCGCTGAGCTGGCCCGCACTGCCGCCGCATTGCCCGGCCCATCATCGTTGAAGGTCAACGCCCGCTCGGTCGAGTTCTCGGACGGGGTGTGCGCGTCGTTCGCAATCGCGGGGTACCCGCGAGAAGTTGGCGCAGGCTGGCTCGAACCGCTGACTGGGTATCCAGGTCATCTCGACGTGTCCCTGCACATCGAGCCGGTCCCTCCGCTGATCGCCGCCCAGCGTCTACGCCGACAGCTCGCCCGCCTGGAGTCCGCCTCCGCAGGCGCCCGGACGCCGGACTTCGCAGCCGAGGCCGCTGCCGACGACGCCGCTGAGCTGGCCGCGTCCCTCGCCAGGGGGCACGGCCGCCTGTTCCGTGTCGGTCTCTACCTCACTGTTCACGCCGCGGATGCCGACGAGTTGGATGCGGAGGTCCAGCACGTCAAGGCGTTGGCGGCCTCACTGCTGCTCGACGCACACCAGACGACGTTCCGGGCCATGCAGGGATGGACCGCCACGCTTCCACTCGGCACCGACACGCTCAAGACGCGCCGAACCTTCGACACCTCAGCGCTCGCGGCGGCCTTCCCGTTCGCCTCGCCGGATCTGCGGCCCCGGCTCGGCGAGACGCCGGTGCTGTTCGGGCTCAATATCTACTCCTCTGGAGTCGTGCTGTGGGATCGGTTCGCGCACGACAACTACAACTCCGTGACGATCGCCCGGTCTGGGGCGGGCAAGTCGTACTTCACCAAGCTGGAGGTTCTGCGGCTGCTGTTCCATCAGGTCGAGGTCTGTGTCGTCGATCCGGAGGACGAATACCGCCGCCTGTCGGACGCCGTCGGAGGAACCGTCCTCGGTCTTGGCACACCAGGTGTGTGCTTCAACCCCTTCGACCTGCCTGCCTCTGCAGAAGGCGATGCGCTCGACCGGCGGGCGATGTTCTTCCAAACCCTTGTGGCGACCATGCTGGGCGAACCGCTCACTGCCACGACAAAGGCCGTACTGGACAAGGCGGTAATCGCCACGTACGCGGCACATGGCATCACCTCAGACCAGCGCACGTGGAAGCGTCCTGCACCGCTGCTCGCCGACCTGGTGACGATGCTGGATGCCACTGACGCTCCGGAGGCGTCCCAGCTGGCCGCGAGACTTGCCCCGTACGTGTCCGGTTCCTATCGGAGCTTGTTCGCCGGTCCGACCACAACTCGCCCGGACGGCCACTTGATCGTGTTCTCCTTGCGGGACTTGCCCGAGGAAACCCGGCCGGTTGGGATGCTCCTGGCGCTCGACGCGATCTGGCGGCGCGTGTCCAACCCCGCCGACCGGCGCCGCCGCCTGGTCGTGGTCGACGAGGCATGGACGCTCATGCGCGAGAACGAAGGCGCGAGGTTCCTCTACCGGCTCGCCAAGTCCGCCCGCAAGCACTGGACCGGCCTCGCCGTCGTCACTCAGGACGCCGCCGATCTACTCGGCTCCGATCTCGGCAAGGCCGTGGTTTCCAACGCAAGTACGCAGGTCTTGCTGCGGCAAGCTCCGCAGGCCATCGACGAGATCACCGCCGCCTTCGACCTCACCGAAGGGGAACGGCTCTTCCTGCTGTCGGCCGGCCAGGGAGAGGGCTTGGTCTGCGGAGGCGTTGGAGATCGTGCCGCCTTCGTCGCTGTCGCAAGCGCGTCTGAGCATGCCCTCGCCACCACGGACCCAGCCGAATGACCCTTCATCCAGAGCTCTGGGGAACCGTGATCGGTGGTGCCGTCGCTCTGAGCACGGCCGAAGCCATCCTCTGGCGGTGGCGCAACGTGCGCTTCGCCCGTAACGCTCGGTCGGTCGAGATCGCGGTACCACCGCAGGTCGAGTCCGGCAGCGCGGCTGCCTGGTGGTCACAGGTGATGGGGCTGACCGCACCGCGCTGGAAGCGCCTCCTGTTCGGCCAGCCTCATCTGGCCTGGGAGTACGTGGCCGATGCTGCCAGCGTTCGGGTGCAGCTGTGGGTGCCGGGACTCGTACCGCCTGGACTGGTGGAGAAGGCGGTCCGGTCGGCCTGGCCTGGCGCGACTGCGACCACCCGTCCGGCTGCCCCTCCCACCCCGCGCGGTGCCACGACGGCCCGGGGCCGAATGGTTCTGGCTCGGCCCGACCACTATCCGCTCACGACCGCGCATGGCAATGATCCGCTGCGCGCGCTCCTCGGGGCTTTGTCGGGGCTACGTCAAGGTGAGCATGCCGCCGTCCAAGTTCTAGTCCGCCCAGTGACAGGACGGCGGCTATCAGCCGCACACCGCGCCGCTTCCGCACTGAGGAACGGCAGGTCGAGCAGCCTCCGCACCGACTTGTTCGACCTCATCACACCCGGCGGCCTCAACCGTGCCCGGCCTGGTGAGCTGTCTCGGATATTCCCCGAGCGTGCCGAGGAGATCCGCGTCATCCTCGCCAAGGCGAATCAGCCGCGCTTCGCCGTCCAGGTCTCCTATGCGGTCACAAGTGATCGACGCGAGGCCCGGAACCGCCTCCGCGGTCGCGCCCACGAGATCGCCGCCACCTTCGCGCTCTACGCCTCCGGCCACCAGTATTTGCGTCGCCTACGCGGCCTGGACTTTCCCGGCCGCATGTCCAACCGCCGCATGAACTCCGGCTACCTCCTGGGCGTCGACGAGCTGGCCGCGCTCGCCCACCTGCCCTACGACCAGGCCGCCCCCGGCATCGCCCGAGCCGGAGCCCGGCCCATCCCGCCCGCACCCGACGTCCCCACGTACGGCCAGGACGTCCGCGTCCTGGGTGATGCCGAAACTGGCCACCCGCGCCCTGTGGGGGTCACCGTGGCCTCGGCGCGCCAGCACCTACATGTCCTCGGACAAACCGGTGTCGGCAAGTCCACCTTCCTGGCCAACCTCATCCTCTCTGACGCCCACGCCGGCCGAGGCGTCCTCGTCATCGATCCCAAAGGTGACCTGATCGACGACGTACTCGATCGCCTACCTGAACGCGCCATCAAACGGACGGTCCTCTTCGACCCCGCTGAACCTGGCAATCCGCCCTGCTTCAATGTCCTCGCCGGACCGGACCCGGCGTTTGCCGTCGACTCGATCGTCACGATCTTTCATCGCTGTTTCGCCTCGTCCTGGGGTCCACGTCTGGACGACCTCATGCGCTCGGCCTGTCTCACTCTCGTACGGACACAACGCAACCGCGCGACACTGACCGACGTCCCCAAACTCCTCACTGACACCCCGTTCCGCGCCCGGATCGTCGGTCAGCTCGACGACGAACTGCTACGAGGCTTCTGGTCCGCGTACGACGAGCTGTCACCCGCCGCCCGCGCCTCGGTGATCAGCCCTGTCATGAACAAACTCCGGGCCGTCCTCCTGCGCCCGTTCGTCCGCGACGCCCTGTCCGGCGGAACCTCCACGTTTGACCTGGCCCGCACCTTGGACACCGGCGGCTTGGTCCTTGCCCGACTACCCAAGGGCGTCCTTGGCGAGGACGCCGCGCGCCTCTTCGGCTCGCTCCTCCTCGCGCACACCTGGCAGGCCATCACTCCCCGGGTCCGCCTGCCGGAGCACGAACGCCGAGATGCCGCCGCCTACATCGACGAGGCCCAGAACTTCCTCAACATGCCCATCTCCGTGAGCGACCTCCTGGCCGAGGCACGCGCGTACCGCTTCTCCCTGACGCTCGCCCACCAGCACCTGTCCCAGCTCCCCAGAGACCTCCGCGAAGCCGTCTCCGCCGACGCGCGCAACAAGGTCTACTTCACCGCCTCTCCGGAAGACGCCCACGATCTGGCTCGCCACGTCGGTCCAGTACTCACCGCACACGACCTGTCCCACCTGGGCGCGTACCAAGCCGCCGGACGAGTCATCACCGGCAAAGGAGGCCCGTCGCCAGCCTTCACCTTCCGCACCCGTCCCCTCCCCGACCTCATCCCCGGCCGTCAGGAAGCCGTCCGGGCCGCCTCCCGGGCCGCATTCGCCCGTCCCGAGACCACCGCTGCGAGCAAACCGAAGCTCCGTATCTCGACCGACCCACGCCGAACCCACGAGGAGGGCACTAAATGACCCGACCGAACTCACCTCGCCGGCTACAGCCTTCCCGGCACCAGCGCACCCGCGTCAGTCAGGCCCTCGTCGCCGACCTCGCCGAACGCCTCACCCCACGAGACGCCGAGATCCTCGACGCCGTCTGGGAACACCGCGTTCTCACCACCGACCAACTCACCGCCATCTTCTTCCCCAGCATCCACCGCGCCCGCCACCGCCTCTTGGACCTCTATGAACTACGTGCCCTGGACCGCTTCCGCCCCTGGGCCCCGACCGGAAGCCGCCCCTGGCACTGGATACTCGGCACCACCGGCGCCCACCACCTGGCCGCCCAGCGCGGCATCACTCCCGCTGAGCTCCGCTACCGCCCCGATTCGGCCGGCGCGATCGCCTTCTCGTCCCGGCTGACTCACCAGATAGGCGTGAACGAGTTCTTCGCCCAACTGCACGCCACGGCCCGTCGCCGAGCTGACGAATCCGAAGTCGCCGAATGGTGGCCCGAACGCCGGTGCACCGCCCTCTGGGGCGATCTCGCCCGCCCCGACGCCTTCGGCCGCTGGACCGAGCCCGCTTCAACCGGCCAGCCGGACACAATCGACTTCTTCCTCGAACATGACACCGGCACTGAGCCACTGTCCCGCGTCCTGGCCAAACTCGACGGGTACGCCGCTCTGACCGAAGCAACCGGCATCACGACACCCGTGCTCTTCTGGCTCCCGAACCCCACCCGTGAAGCGAACTTCCGTCGGCTCCTGAGCGCCCCCGACGTGCCCGTCGCCACAGCCGTACACACGCGGCCAACGGCCGTGGACGGCCCGGCAGGGCCCGTATGGCTACCAGCGGGATCAACCGGTCCCCGCCACCGCTTGATCGCCCTACGGGGCGCGTGGGGCACCGCTGGTCCCAACCGCGTCCCTGCATGATGCCGATCGTCATGGCCACGGCGATCGGGGCGCTCGTCCTGATCGCCGTCCTCCTCAGCGCCATCATGACCCTGCTACCGGGCTACGACGTTCCGAGCGCTCCCTGCGGTACCTCCGCACCCACCAACATCCCGCCCCTCTATCTCGATCTCTACCAGCAGTCCGCCGCTCGCTACGGCGTCCCTTGGTCCGTCTTGGCTGCCGTCGGCAAGGCCGAATCGGACCACGGCCGAGGTCCCGCACCTGGCGTCACCACCGGTAGCAACCACGCCGGAGCAGCGGGACCCATGCAGTTCATGCCAGCTACCTGGCAGTCCTTCGGTGTGGACGGCAACGCGGATGGCATCAAAGACATCTACGACCCCGCCGACGCCATCCCTGCCGCAGCCAGTTTCCTTCGCCACGGTGGCGCCCCAGCCCACCTCAACCAGGCCCTCTTGCGCTACAACCACGACTCCGCCTACGTCACCAAGGTCTTGCGCATCGCCGAGTCTTACGCCGCCCCTGCCTGCGCGCCAGTGCAACTTAGTGGGACGGGACGCGGCTCGGCAGCGACAGCGGCCGCCTCCCACTGGCTCGGCACTCCCTACTCCTACGGAGGCGGCGGACTTGCTGGCCCCACGCTGGGGATTGGGCAAGGCGCGAAGGTGAGAGGCTTCGACTGCTCTGGCCTCGCCCGTTATGCCTGGCACCAGGCCGGAACCACCCTGCCTCGTACCACCGTGGAACAGTGGCACGCCGTCCCCCATATTCCCCCTGGTCGCCAGCAACCCGGAGATCTGGTGTTCTTCCAGGGCTCCGACGGAGGCCCCAACCGTCCCGGGCATGTCGGCCTCGTCCTGGACTCAGACCGCATGATCGAGGCGCCCCGCACCGGCACACGTATCCGCATTAGCCGCTACACCATCCGACGGGACCTCGTCGGCTACGCCCGTCCGGTCGGCTGAATCGCAACGGCAGCCAAACTGCCGCCGAGGTGCCGGGCAGCCCCCTGGAGGTGACGAGCGAGCGGGCGGGGCGACCATGGCCGCCCCGCCCGCATTCGTGCAAGCGCCTCAGATGTCGCCGCCGCGTAGGCGGCACGTGCGTTCGTCGGCCGGGTCCAGGAGGATCGCGGGCAACTTCTCCATTCCCAGGTCGAGAGCACGGTGTATCCGATGCCAGCCGTCGATCACCAGGCGGTTGCCCGGAGGCATTGCGCATGGCAGCGGGACGACCAGGATGGGTTTGGTCAGGTCCACCGTCGTTGCGTGGTTCGGGTCGATGCGGATGAGGTCCTTGACGCCGGTCAACGTCCGGATAGCAGCCGGGCGTACTGGGTGGCGTCGGGCCAGGCGGGTGGCGAGGTCTACATCCCATGCCCACCCCAGGAGGGTGAACATCTCATCGGACATGGTTTCTCCTCTCATGTCAGGGCCACTGGGACCGCTGACTAGGCGTTTTGAGGCTTGGCCGCACGGAAGCGATTGGGACGCTCGCTGACGAGTTCCGCTTCACCGTTGCGGGCGAGGGTGTCCAGGGCGTTCGCGACCGCCCCCGAGGAACGGCTGAGCACCTTCGCGATCTCGTTGGCCGTGAACGCCAGGCTGGGGTGTTTCATCAGGTGGGCGGCGACGTCCGGACGCAGTGGCCGGGATGCACTGCGGTCACCATCCCGTGAGGAACCCCATCCAGCGCTGGCCTTGGCCTGGGCAGTGCGGGCGACCTTTCGTACGTCTGCGGCACCGCTGTAGATGGCCTCCAGACCGGTGGTGAACGCCGCCTCGTCGTCGGTCAAGAGGGCTGCGTAGGTGGTGGTGACGGCATTGAGGAGGTCGGTCAGGGCGCGGCGCCTATCTTCAATCAGGCGGGCCTTGGCCAAGGTCTCGGCAGCCTGCTGCCGACGGGCTTCCTCTTCGGCCTGAGCGCGTGCCAACTCGGCCTCAGCAGCCGCGCGCCGATCGGCCTCCTGTTCAAGGATGCGCATGGCATCCGGGAGGGAAATGGCGGTGGTCGAAGAGTCTTGAGTGGCTGCGTCGGTGGTACCTGGACCTGCCGGGGCCTCGGCGTCGGCAGCCATGTCGGGTATCGGATGGGTGATGCCATCCTGATCACGCACGTCGTCGGTGATGACTGGAGCCCATGTGTCCGGTAGGGCACGGCCTTCCTCGGAACGCCCACCTGGGGTGCGAATTGCGCGGCCAGCCTCGGCGAACGCCGAGAGGGCTTTGGTCGCGGTCGGTCGCGAGACGCCGGCAGCATCGGCGATCATCATGACGGATGCGGTGGGGGTGGCGGTCAGGGCCGCCCATACCTTGGCCGCCGTGCCTTCAGGACGAAATTCGGCCGAGGTGCCGGTCGCCTCGATCCCTGGGTTCGTCGCCATTTATTTCTCCCTCGCTCTGGACTGTGACCCCGTAATTTCCTGGGGTCAAATTCGTTCGTACATGACGACTATTTCTCGACCCAGAACGCAAGGCAAGCCGAATCGGCGGCGCGTCAGTAAAAACAGTGCACTCACGTTCACCCAATTAGGCGACGGGCCGCTAACGATTCCTGCAGCTCAACCACACAGCACAATGGGCAGCCCGCAAGGCCGGACATGAATCACCCAGACCAGATGTTGCGATTGGAGCGGCAGGAGATTATCCGGATTGAATAAGTAGCATCAGATCCACCGAGTTCGCTCCATGGCGAGTTCTCTACTCGTAAGGCGAGTCGGGCGAGCCATCGGTAGCCCGTGCGGCCCCATTCGCCTGCGTCCACGCACCAAGGCAGGGGTGCCGGTCAAGGCGGCAGGCCGAACGGTAGGGCGATCGGCACACCGACCAGCGGGCCCGAGCGACTGAGCGCAAAGTTCGCGCAACGACGGCCCCCCTCCTCCGGAAGCTAGCCTTCTCATGGTGGGCTTGCCCGTAGTCTGAGGGCGTGGGACCAGCCGGATAGCAGCCGGTTGGTCCCACTCTTCGCGGAGGTCGACGCCACTTGGCTCAGCCGAAGTGCACCGCAGCCACTCCGGGAAACGGCCTCGCAGCCGCGTACTGCGGCAAGTACGCGGCCGCGAGTCCTCCCTCCGATGCCTGCGTCCATCAATGACGCTGTGCAGCGAGGGCGCCAGAGCCGGCTGGGTTACTTACCTCCGCGATCCCGCCGACTCAACCCGTAATAAACGCATGATGAGCGCACCCCTTTCGACTCTGCAGAGAGTAGGCCGTGCGCGTCTACGCACGGCCTATATAAGGAATCACCTCAGCGACCGTCGTCAAGTCGTGGACCAGAAGCCCTGCAGCGGTTCGATTTCTCAAGTGAAGTCAGTAACCCTGCTGTAGAGCTGCTCTGTTTGAGAGGACGGCTTTCTGCCTCGGGCGCGCAGCTGCTCGCGCAGCTCGTCATAGCAGTAATGAATGGCTTGGGGCCTGCCGACGCGGGCGTAGACCTCCATTCGCCTGCGGTACAGATGTTCGGCAGTGCCGTCGAGTTCAGTGGCGCGTTCGAGATAACCAATCTCGACTTCGGGCTGCTCCTCCAAGTCGGCGAGTTGGGCGAGAGCTTGGACAACGGCACGGCTCAGAGCGTCCGCCGCGTTCCGCGCCCAACCATGCGGCACGTCAGGGAGGTACCGGCCGGTGTAGAGGTCGGTGGCGGCGATCAGCGCGGCGGTCTTCTCCGAACCCTTAGCCCGAGCCTCGGCGGCGAGAAGGTCACGGATCTGCCAGACGTCGCAGGTGTAGAGGTCCGGGTTGATCCGATATCCGGTGCCACCGATGAACTGGATGACGATCCGCCCGTAGTTGCCGGGCATGCCGAGCGCCTCGCACATCTTGGCGCGCGTCGCCTTGAGAAGGCCGGCGAACCGGTCATTCGGGGACTCTGCTTCGGGCCAGAGCTTGTTACCGGCAGCGGCCTTGGTGAGCAGAGAGGAGCGGTGCTCAGCGAGCAGACCGAGGAGGGCCCAGGTGTCGGCGCCCCAACCTCCCGCCGTACGGTTACCCCCTTCGATGACGCACTGGCCTACAAGGCGGATCAGACCCCGCCGGTCAACTGTCGCATTGTGCAGAACGGCCGTTGACCTGGTCATGGCGGCCTGTTCCACCACGGGAGTCGTAGCGGGCGGAATCGACTGGGCGCCCTGGCCCGGGCTCATGCCGCCGGTAGGTCCCGCAGGGATGGAAACCGCCCTTGCATCAAGGCGGACGCCGGCCGGTTGGCGCGCTGTTCGGTTGCGCGAGCCGAATGGGCTGAACGTCACCAGGAGCCCGGCCAGGCTACGTATCGCCCTCGATCGCCCGACCAGTGCCTTCGCCGCCTCTCTAACGAACTGCCGCCGCATGCTGCCTCCCTTGCCGCTCTTGAGCATTCGCACTGATCAGATCGTGCGCAACATCGGAGCAGAGACCCTGAAACTTCTCACGGCGTCTATTGACCAGGGGCAGGTCGTCCAGAGTCACAGGAACGCCTTGCGCAGCGGGGCTCTGGGGCCACTGAACGCGGCGATGAAAACCCACCATCGCGTGGAACCACTCACCCTCGACACGGCCCTCGAAGCGTCATCACGTTAAGCAGCGAACCCACTACCCTCTGTCTGGGGGTGTCAGTGGACGGGCAGAATCAGATCAACGCACAGCGCCTACTGGCGGGTGTCGTTCCGGACGAGATCTTCGCGTCGTACTCCAAGCTGCTCGCGGAGGACGGCTGCCGGGAGAGCGACGCTGCGTCCTTGCTTGGGAGCAATGAGCAGGTGGCGGAGCTGACCGCCCGCGGGATGGCACATCTGCGGCCGGACGGTCCACTGCTGCCACCGCGTCTCGTGCCCGCGCCGCCCGAACTCGCACTGCAGGGCGTTCTGTCGGAACTCTCACGCCGGCTCGTCAGTGATCAGGAACGGCTTCTGGCCGGGCACAAGCGACTGGGCGAGTTCCATCAGACGGCCGCCGCGTCCTCTTCGAGCTCTGGCATGGACAGGCTCGTACAGATCGTCACCGATCGGGACGAGATCAGCCGCCTGTCGTACGCGCTCATCAACGCGGCTCGGCACGACTGGCTCACTCTGGACAATTACGTTCTGGAGGCGCCCGTCGAGGACACCACCGGCTATGCGCCGCTACCCGTGTTCGAGGGCCAGGTGCAGTGCCGTGCCATCTACGAGACCCGCTGTGCGGAGCATCCGATCGGCGCGAAGACGATCGAGGCCGCAGTGGCCGCCGGTGAGCAAGCGCGGCTGCTGCCTCGCATCGGCATGAAGATGAAGCTCGCGGACGAAGCGGTCGCACTCCTTCCGCTCACACCCACGGGGATGGGCGGGGCATTGCTCGTTCGCTCCCCGGTCATCGTCGCGGCCCTCCGGGAGTATTTCGAACTGCTCTGGGAGAAGGCGATCCCGTTCGGCAGCACGAAGGCCCCTAGGCCACTCACGCCGGCACAGGCGCAGGTGCTGCAACTGCTCACCCAAGGACTGTCCGACGAGGCGATCGCCCGGCGGATGGACATCAGCGTCAACACCATGCGCAGACACTGGACCGCCATTCGCGATGAGCTGGGTGTGGAGACCCGCTTCGCCGCAGGAGCCGCGGCAGCACGCCGCGGATGGATCGACTGACTCGAGAGGCCTGTCACATTGCCCGGATACCTGGACTTCGTCCCCCAGCAGCGATTCCAACGCACTCTTGCGCTGTCCCCTGACGGCCAGCTGGTTGCCTACTCCAGCCACGCCTCTGGGCACTACGACCTGTGGGTGACGCCCGTCACGGGTGGCGAACCGCGCCGCGTGGCAGGCTTCGACGGCCGAACGGTACGGCAGTTCGCCTGGACGCCCTCGGGTGACAAGTTGGTCTTCAGCGCTGATGAGAACGGGGACGAGCAGTTCCGCCTCTACCTCGTCCCCCTAGAGGGTGGAGAACCGACCGAGATCAGCTCCGGGCCGGACTGCCAACGCATCTTGGCCGAATCGCCATTCGACCCGACCGGCCGCTTCCTGGCCTACACCGCCAACGATCGCAACCCGGCAGACCAAGACCTCATCGTCCACGATCTGGTGGCCGGCAAGCTCCGCCGCTTCACGCCCCCCGAAGGCGTCGCGTTCGAAGCCGTCAGCCTCTCCCCCGACGGCCGCTGGCTCCTGTCGACCGGTTTCCGTTCCAACACCGACATCGCGGTCTACCTCACCGACCTGAACGATTTGAACGCCGAGCCGGGCTGCGTAACATCCGCCCTCGGCGAGGGCGTCTTCGAACCCGGTGCCTGGGCGGCGGATTCCAGCGGCTTCCATCTGCTCACCGATCACTGGAGTGAGTTCACCGCCGCCGCCTTCTACGACCTTGAGGCCAAGTCTCTTCACGCGATCGCCGACCCAAGCTGGGACGTGGAAGCGCTCGACGTCGCCGCAGGAGTTCGTATCTGGTCCGTCAACGAGGCCGGCCGCTCCCGGCTGCACGCCGAGCGCAATGGCTCTCCTCTGCCTCTCCCAGAGATCCCGCCCGGCGTCATCTCCGCACTGTCGCTGGCACCGGACGCCTCTCTCGCGGTCGTCCTGATCGACTCCGCTGCGAGGCCGGCGGAGCTAGCGGTCCTGGACCTGGTCCGCCACGACTTCCGCTACCTCACTGACACCCGCCCCGCGGCCCTACGCGTGATCGACCCCATCGTTCCCGAACTGATCACTTACCCAGCCGGCGATGGGCGCGATGTCCACGCCCTGCTCTACCGTCCGGACGGCCCGGGGCCTCACCCAGTCCTGCTGTCCATCCACGGCGGTCCCGAGGCCCAGGAACGCCCGATCTACGCCCGCTCCGGCCTCTACCAGCATCTCCTCCACCAGGGAATCGCCATCCTGGCTCCCAACTTCGCCGGATCCACCGGCTATGGCACCGCCCATCAAAAGCTCATCTACCGCGACTGGGGCGGCATCGATCTCGATGACCTGAACCAAGGCATCCTCTTCCTTCAGACCCTCGGTTGGCCCGACACCAACCGCCTCGCCGCGATGGGCGCTTCGTACGGCGGCTTCGCTGCCCTCTCCTGCCTGGCCCGTCTTCCCTACTCATGGGCCGCCGGTGTCTCCATCTGCGGCCCCAGTAACCTCGTCACCTTGGCGAAGGCGTCACCGCCCACCTGGAAGACGTTCGTCGCCACCGTCCTCGGCGACCCCGAGACGTGCGCCGAACAGCTTCTGGAGCGCAGCCCGGTCACCCACGCCGACGGCATCACCGCTCCCCTGTTCGTCATCCAGGGTGCCCACGACCCACGCGTCCCACAGGATGAATCCGACCAGATCGTCACCCGCCTACGCGAACGCGGTGTCGAAGTCCGCTACGACATCTATCCCGACGAGGGTCACGGCTTCACCAACCGCGCCAACGAACTCAAGGCGTACGAGGCCATCAGCGCCTTCCTCCACGCTCACCTGATTGCCGCCGACGTTGACAACCCCGAACCGCTGCGCGTGGGATGACAGCACAGCGGTGCCCATCCGCAGGCCGGATGGGCACCGCCGATCACACCGCTGAGAGTTCAGATGTCACCATCGCACTGTCGGTGTTGGCATCGCCCTCCGGTCCACCGACGGCGGGCAGGAGAAGAGACAACGGGTTGAGGCGGTACTCAGCCCGCATTTCCTGGACGTTTTCGGCGACGGCGTCGAGAGCACAGTCGAGGCTGAGGTCGAAGTCGCCGTTCTCGTCGGTACTTGCGTAGACGAAGGCCACGTCGCACATCAGCGCGAACAGTTTCGCCCGCACGTCATCCTCGTACCACGGGTAGAGCTCTTTGAGGACGGTCTCGAAATCCATGTCACCTCTCTTCGTGTGGAGACTTCTCCGTACGTTGGAGGTCGGCCTGATAGCAGCAGGCCGACCACTCATCCCGCTGCGGCTTCCGCGCACTCGGCGTCCCTGGTCTTGAGGTCAAGGTGCACCCAGACCGTGTGCCCGGTCGCCGGGCTCCCGATCTGAGAGAGCTTCACGACGAGATCCCTGACGATCGCGAGCCCGAAGCCGCCTATGGTCAGCTCCCCATTAGCCAGTTGACGATCAACCCGGGGTCGTCCTGCTCCGCCGAGGTCACAGACCCCGAGGTAGGCCATGGGGCCGTTTTCCGGAAGGTACACCTCCACCCCGAACCAGCCTCCGACGTGGCCGGACCGGGTGTGTAGCAGAGCGTTCGTCGCGAGTTCGGACACGATGAGCCCGGCATCGTCCTCGCGCCCTGTTCCGGCGAACAGCGCCTCTACCATGCGCCGGACCTGACCCACCTGATCATGTTCACCGGGGAACACGCACTGCCACACCATCCGATCGGTCCCGCGCATCCATTCCCACCGTTTCGGCGGGTGCATTTTTTCGATCATTCGGGTTGTTTCTCCTGTCGTCGGTGACATCGCATCCAGGTAGACGCGATCGGCCCCATAGGGGCTCGACTCCACATCAGTGGTCAAGTCACCCACTCGATGGGCTCCACGAGTGCGCCCTCGGCTTCGATTCGAGTAGCGAACTGGCTACTGACAGCGAACACCTGCGTGACAGGGCTTGTCAGGAAGAGACTGGAGGAGGTTTCAGGAGGTCCCCCGGCAGTACCGGCGCATAAGTGAGTTCAAATGAGCGAAAATGATGTCAGGCTCGACGGGGCGCGGGACATCCGAACGAAGCGAGTCCGCCGAGCCTGGACACAAAACGAATTGGCACGACAACTTGAACTTGCGGCTGGCCCCGAAACACGCCACACGTTGCCGAGTAGAAGCTCGATCATCCGGGAGATCCGCTTTCATGAAGCCGGAACACATCAGCCGGGCACGCTGTACGCCGAGCTCTACCGACGTGTATGGGCACGGAATCCGGAACCGACGGCCGAAGCGCAAGCGGAGCCGTCCACCGACCACCTGGCTCTGGCCTGGACAGTAGGGAGGCTCAACCACCGCGTGGACCGACGAACCGTCCTGAGCCTGGCCGCGACCGCCACAGCGGGTGCGGCGCTCGATCCCGCCCAACGCCTTATGCGAGCCATCACCGGAGACCACCGGCCAGACGATCCGACAATTACTCACGTCGAAGACCGGACCAGGGGCTTCCACCGGCTCGAAGAGCATATCCCCGGCAAGTCCCTCTACCCAGCGCTGGTCACCCATTTGAACGAAGTCAGCACCCTGCTGGAAAGCCATCTAGCGGACGATCGCCGACACCGGTTGATGGTGGTGGCCGGCGAAGGCGCCATCCTGGCCGCGTGGTTCGCCTGGGAACAGGGAGACGCGCGAATGACGGCCTCGTACACCCAGCTCGCCAACCTCGCCGCGAAGCAGGCAAGCGATCACGCCATCGCCGCGTGCATGGACGGATACCGCTCCTACATGGTGACCGGGAACAGAGCTCGGAGTACTCAGCTCATTCGATCAGGTCTCGACAGGCTCGGCGACGGTGATCCCGCAACGCGGGCATGGCTACTGGCTCGCCTAGCCGAGGAGACAGCGCTCCTGGGGGACCATTGCACCGCGCTGTCCTCGATCCGAGAAGCGGCGGATGTCTATGCGGGTGCCGACTTCAACGCGCGTCCATGGACATGCTTCCTTGACCCGGGACGCTTCGCCTCCATGGCCCTAACCGTCTACTCGCGCCTCAGGCGTCAGGACGACTCCATCGCCGCCATGGAAGAGATCGCCCTCCATCTCGGACCGACGACCGAGATCAAGAAGTTGTGCGTCGTCAAGGCCGAGATGGCACTCGCGCAGTACCGCCTCGGAGACGTCACCGAGGCTGTCATCTGCGCACGCTCCGCCCTCGACGCCACAACTGCGATGGGCTTCCCGCTCGGTTGGGAACGTCTCGACAACGTCGCCACGGAACTCAAGCCCTCACGGACTCAGGTCGCGAGGGAGTTCCGCACCGAGTACGCCGCTACTCGCCCTTCCGGGACACAGTCGTCTCCTCTGTGATCCAGTTGAGGTAGTCAGCGAGGCCGCCCTCGATTGGGACGGCTACGATCTCCGGCGTCTCGTAGGAGTGGGCTTCCCTCACAACCACGACGAGGTCATCAAGTCGGTCCGTAGTGGTCTTCATGAGGATCAAGTACTCGTTGTTCCGCTGGATCTCGCCCTGCCACCAGTAGGTAGAGACGATCGGACCACTGATCTGAGCGCCAGCCGCCACACGGCTCGCAACCGCCACGTCGACGATGTGCTCGGCCTCTTCACGACTGTCAGTGGTCACGTGAACTTCGACATGGCGCGTCATAACACCGAGCGTACGTCCATGCTGATCACATCCTGCTCTCCTCAAGAGGAGTCAACGGTCTTGACGCGATTCAGGCGGCGTGAGGTTCTACGATTGTCCCTTTTCTACCCTTGGGCTTGTGATCGAATTCGAGCCGGACCGTCCCCGCTGGCAGCAGGTCGCCGAAGTCCTCCGCGGGCGCATCAGCAACGGCGAATACCCGCCAAAGTACCTCGTCTCGGAAGTCCGGCTCGTCCAGGAGTTCGGCGTAGCCCGCGACACCATCCGCAAGGCGATCCGCCAACTGCGCGAAGAGGGCCTGATCTACACCGTGCCGAACCTGGGCAGCTTTGTCAGTCCACCCGGCGAAGGTGATCCCGCGAAGAGCTGAGCATCACGGCCATGTCGGAGTACTCTCCCGACACGTGAGCCGCCGCATCGACTACTACAACGACCCAGACGCGCCGCCGCCGAACAGCCTCGTCCCCTCGGTCAACGTGGCCGTCACCAACGAGGCCGGCGCCCTCCTGTTGATCCGCCGCAGCGACAACGACAACTGGGCCTTGCCCGGCGGCGCCATCGACCTCGGCGAGTCCATCCCCGCTGCGGCCATCCGGGAGACTCTGGAAGAAACGGGGATCACCTGCGAGATCACCGGGATCGTCGGCACGTACAGCGACCCCAAGCACGTCATCTTCTACACCAGCAACGGGGAAGCGCGGCAAGAGTTCTCCATCGTGCTCACAGCACGCCCCATCAGCGGTGAACCGACCCCGAGCTCAGAGTCCCGCGAGGTCCAATGGGTAGCACGCGAGGACATCGAGAGCTACCAGATGGATCGGTCAATGCGCATGCGCATCAACCACTACCTCGAGGCAGCCGGCCCGTACATCGGATGAGAGCCGAGACGAGCGGCACGGGCGTCGATCGCGAAGGGTGCCGCGGCAGAGTCGCGAGTCACAAGCATGATCGCCAGTGTCAACCTTCAGTTGATGCTTGACGGTTTGGCATCGGTTGATGCTTCACACCGTGCCTAGATCTCGTAGTCGATATGGCCGCTGGCTCGCAGCCGGTTGACCTCCTTGACGATGGTGCGCGGGTGGACCGACAGCAGCTCGCCCTCGAGCAGCACCCGCAACTGCGTCTCCTCCAGGACCACGGTGACGACCTTGCCCCGGTGCACCTGTCCGACCTGCACCTTGCAGCCGGCCACCTTCAAGCTGCCGTTGCTGGCCACCACCCGCTCCGCCCGCGGGAACCCATCCGGCGCGACCGGCGACGCGCCGGCCAACCGAACGCCATGCAGGCGTCCGCGCTGCGCCGGGGCCAGCGGTGACGGTTTGGTGCGCACCAGCACCCCATCGGCGATCACCTGGACGGTCTGCGCGTCGATCCGCAAGGTCGGCCGGCCAGCGGCAGACCGACACTGAGCAGCTTGCCCGCCAGGCCGACGCAACCGGCGTTGTTCACCTGCCGGTCGACCTCGACCACCGCATCAGCCGGCAACGGCCCGCAGGCAGCGCGTTGGCCGGCAACGCACGACCCGCCCGGCCACCACCGGCCATCAACCGGCCCAGGTCGCCGCTGGTAAGCGTGACCGGGTAGGTCTTGAGCAGCTCCTCGCCGCAGAAGACGTGCATGGTGGTGCTGCTGGCCCAGATGGACACCTGCTGCCCCGCCCGCGCCCGACCCAGCCAGATCTGACGCCCACACGCGCCCAGATTCCCGCTCGGCGGCACCCTCCGCTCGAACTCCACCGCCACCGGCACCGCCCCAACGACCAGCCCGCCGCGCCCTGCCGCCTCGCCTGCCGTGCCGACGCGACCGGCTGCCGATCCCGCAGCCGGCAACGCCTCCAGACCGGGCGGCAGGTGCAACGGCGGCTCCACGCCGGTGGAGCCCTTGCCCTGCACCGGGCCGGTGAACAGACCGGCCGGGACTGCCATGTCCAGCGCCTGATGCGGCCGCACCGTGTTGTAATCGGCCACCCAGGCATCCAGCGCCAACTGCGCCTGCTCCAAACTGTCGAACGGTCCATGGGCGGCCAGGAACTCCTCCCGCACGGTCCGATGCCAACGCTCGACCTTGCCCGTCGTGGTCGGTGAGCGTGGCTTGGTCGTGCGCGCGGTGATCCCGTTCTCCCGGCAGATCCGCTCGAACAGCACCTCACTCGGCCGCGGCTGAGTGAACCTGCCGGTGAACTGCTTGCCGTTGTCCGTGAGCACCTCCTCCGGCACCCCGAACGTCCGCAGCGCCTGCGCGAAAGCCCGGCACACCGCCCGCGCCGAGGCCCGCGTCACCAACTGCGCGATCACCACGAACCGGGAATGATCGTCGATGCCGGAGATCAGCTTCAGCTCCCGGCCATCGATCAGCATCACCCCGCCCATGATGTCCAGCTGCCATAACTCCATCGGCCGCTCACGCTGCCAACGCACATACGACGACCGAGGCCGCCGTCGCGCCCCGGGCACGACCAGCCCGTTCCGCACCAGAATCCGATACAGGGTCACCAGCGACGGCACCGGCACCACATCCCGCCGCTCCAGCTCGTAAGCCAGCCGCTGCGGCCCCCACCGCGGATGCGACCGGCGCAGCTCGCACACCAGCGCCTCCACCGAAGCCGCCGTCCGATGCGGACACGACACCGGCCGATGCGACCGATCAGCCAGCCCACCGTCCCGATACCGGCGCAGCCACGCATGCACCGACTGCCACGACACTCCATGCCGTTCGGCGACCTCGACCACCGGACAGCCCGCCTCTACTTCCAGCACAGCGCGATACCGATGCTCCATGACGCTCAACTCCACCAGCGCCAACCCGACCTCCCAGATGATCGCCACCGATCACCCAGAAACGCAGGTCAGCCGAAGGGGTGTAAAGCATCAACCGAAGCTCAGGTGTCAAGCGTCAACCGGAACAGGACAAGGCATGATCGACGATGTCTGGTCTCACTTGATGCTTGACGCTTTGGCATCGGATGATGCTTGACACTCCTAGCTGATCTTTCGCTTCTTAGTATGCGCCTGAGACTTGATCCGAGTGATCTCCTGGGTGGTGGTTCGGGGC